>CAXNMQ010000020.1:0-3016 GCA_964203605.1 Opitutales bacterium | reverse complement strand
TCCATCGTACGGGCTCCTACGCGATTCTCTGGTTCATCGCGGGTTCGGCCTACCTCATCGGTCTTCTGATCATCCACGTGCTCGTCCCACGCCTCGAGCCGGTGAAGATGGAAGACATCGCCGAAGTCGAGGCCAAGTAAGCCTCGTTAAGGTGGTAAAAGAAAAGGGCCCCGTGACGGGGCCCTTTTTATTGGCGTGATGCGCGGCGCTCAGCCGGCGACGACGATGTTCACCAGCTTGCCCGGCACGACGATCTCCTTCACGACGGGCTTGCCGTCGGTGAACTTAATCACGTCGGCGTTGGCCTTGGCCAGGGCGAGCAGGGCGTCCTTGGAGATGTCCTTGGCGACCTTGGCGGTGGCGCGCACCTTGCCGTTCACCTGGAAGATGACCTCGACGGTCGTCTCGATGAGTTTGGAGGCGTCGAGTTTAGGCCAACCGCCGGCGGTGACGCCTTCTTTGTGACCAAGGCGGGCCCAGATCTCTTCGCACACGTGCGGGGCGAACGGCGCGGCGAGGCGCACGAAGTCCTCGACGGTCGCACGGCGCAATGCCGGGGACTTCTCCGCGACGTTCATGAGGATCATCATCTGCGAGATGGCGGTGTTGAACTGGAGCGTCTCGATGTCCTTCTCGACCTTCTGGATGGTCCGGTGGAGTTCGCGGACGAGCTCTTCGGATTCGGCGCCGTCGGCGCTGATCTTCGTCGAGACCTTGCCGGTGGTCTCGTCGACGGCCAAGCGCCAAAGGCGTCGGAGGAAGCGGGTGATGCCGATGATGCCGTCGGAATTCCAAGGCTTGGAGGCCTCGAGCGGTCCGAGGAACATCAGGTACATGCGGAGCGCATCGGCGCCGTGGTCCTTGACGATGGAATCGGGGTTCACGACGTTGCCGCGGCTCTTGGACATTTTCTCGCCGTCCTCGCCCATGATGAGGCCCTGGTGGAAGAGTTTCTTGAACGGTTCGGCGGTCGGCAGGACGCCGATCTCGTAAAGGAAGCGGTGCCAGAAGCGTGCATAGAGCAGGTGGAGCACTGCATGCTCGGCGCCGCCGATATAGAAGTCGGGGCAGCCCCAGTATTCCGAGGTCGGCCTTGGAGGCGAGAGCCTCGGCGTTCTTGGGGTCGATGTAGCGCAGGTAGTACCAGCAGGAGCCGGCCCACTGGGGCATGGTGTTCGTCTCGCGCGAGGCCTTGATCCAGAGCGGGCCCGGCTGCGGCAGGGACTGCGACACGGTGGCGCCGGAGGCGACGTCATACCAGACTTCGGTCCACTCGGGTTCCTTCGAGAGCGGCGAATCGCCGGTGGGCGAGGGCTGGTAGGATTTGACCTGAGGCAGAGTGAGCGGGAGCTGCTTGGAGGTCAGCGGCACGGCGCAGACTTCGACGCCGTTGAGCTGGCAAGTGACGGGCTCCTTCGGGAGGAACTCGCGCACCTCGGAGTCGGCCGGAATCTTGGCGTAGTCTTCGCGGGAGACCCAGAGGAGCGGGAAGGGTTCTCCCCAGTAGCGCTGACGCGAGAAGAGCCAATCGCGCAGCTTGAAGTTTACGGCGAGCTTACCCTGGCCCTTGGCCTCGAGTTCAGCGGTAATCTTCTTCTTGGTCTCAGTGGCGGAGAGGCCATCGAAAGCACCCGAGTTCACCATCGGGCCGTCTTCGGTCCAAGGCTTCTCGTTGACGTCGATCGCTTCCTTGGAGCCAACGACCTGGATAATCGGCAGCTTGAATTCCTTGGCGAATTCCCAGTCGCGTTCGTCGTGCGCCGGCACGGCCATGATCGCACCCGTTCCGTAGGTGATGAGCACGTAGTCGGCGGTCCAAACGGGAATCTTGGCGCCGTTGACGGGGTTGATGGCGTAGGAGCCGGTGAACACGCCAGTCTTCTTCTTGGCCGCGAGGTCGGTGCGCTCGAGGTCGGTCTTGTTGCGGACCGCGGCGACATAGCTTTCGACCGCATTCTTCTGGGCAGCGGTGGTGAGCTTGCCGATGAGCGGGTGCTCGGGCGCGATGACCATGTAGGTCGCGCCGTAAAGGGTGTCCGGACGCGTCGTGAAGACGGTCATAGTTCTCGTCGGTGGTCGAGAGCTCGCGGTCCCAGTCGATGGCGAAGCCGAGCATCTGGAGCTGGCGGCGGAAGTTGTCGATGTTACGCTTGGTCTGGACGGCCGGGTGTTCGCCGGTGGCGATTGCATGCTGCTCGGCGGGGAGGCCGAAAGCGTCCCAGCCCATCGGGTGGAGGACGTTGAAGCCGTTGGCCTTCTTATAGCGGGCGAGGATGTCCGAAGCGGTGTAGCCCTCGGGGTGGCCGATGTGCAGGCCGGCGCCGGAGGGGTAGGGGAACATGTCCAGGACGTAGTACTTCGGCTTGCCGCAGGAGATCGGCTCGGTGCGGAACGTGGCGCCAGCTTTCCAGGCGGCCTGCCACTTCTGTTCGAAGGCGGGGAAGTCGTAGCTGCCGGGTTTTGTTTCCGAAGTGTCCATGAATGCGTGCAGATAGGAGGTTCGGGACGGCGCTGGCAAGGTTTTGGAGCGTCTGGCGACCCTATCCCGCTTGCCTAGGCTGTCTGGCGGGGGTTATCTGCCAGTCATGAACGTGCTCGTGGTGGGCGGTGCCGGCTACATCGGCAGCCATTGCGTCCGGCAGGCGCTGGCCGCCGGGCACAAGGTGGCCGTGCTGGATGACCTGTCCTATGGCCACGCGGAGTCCGTGCCGGCGGGGGTGAAGCTGTTCCGCTCAGACATGGGCGATCAGGCCGCGGTCCGCGCCGCCCTGCGCGAGTCCGCCGCCGAAGTGGTCATCGATTTCGCGGCGTTCACGAATGTCGGTGAATCCGTCCAACAGCCCGCCCGCTATCACGAGAACAATGTGGTGCGCACCGAAGGCCTGCTGCAGGCGATGCTCGCCGAGGGTGTCAAGAAGCTCGTCTTCTCGAGCACCTGCGCGACCTACGGTATTCCGGAGAAGATGCCGATGACGGAGGATCTGCCGCAGAACCCTATCAATCCTTACGGCGCCAC
>CAXNMQ010000019.1:0-3172 GCA_964203605.1 Opitutales bacterium | reverse complement strand
GGTTACCTCTTCCTCGCCGAGACCCGTGCGGTCCGTTCGCCGATGGTCTTGGTCGTCCCGACCTTCCGCTGGCAGTTCGCTCCTGATTGGTCGCTAGGCACCGGCCGCAAGTCTCTCGTACTCGAGCGCAAGCTCGACGAAGCCTGGCGCGCCTCACTGACCCTCGCTTACCAGCAGGAAGAAGCGCGCCTCGCCGATCTCGCGGGCCAGCGCCAAGATTATGAGAGCGAACGCGTCGCGGCCCTCTTCGGCCTGCGTCGTACCGCCGATGGACGCACCGATGAGCTCACCCTCGGTTGGGCTTTCCGCGCCGCAAGCGCGTCGTGAAGTCGGTGGCGTCGAAAGCGAATACGACCTCGCACCGGGACTCCTGATCAGCATCGGTTCGCGCTGGCGGTTTTAATTAGCCTCAGGCTCCGCGGGAGACCCAGCGGTAAGCTTCGAGAGAATTGCGCCAGAAGAACCGTTCGCGGTCTTCGGCGGTGCGGTCGGCGTAATAGTCGGCCGCGAGTCCGAAGACGTCCGCATAGCGGGCGCCTTTGTCGGAGACGGGCCAGTTGCTGCCATAGAACACGCGCGTCGGCCCAAACGAGGCGGTGACGTGATCGAGCGTGGGCCGATAATAAGCCACGTTCGTCGGCGCTTCGCCGTGCGGCGTCTTCACGGGTTCGACGAGTCCGGAGAGTTTGCAGTAAACGTTGGGTTCAGCGCCGAGGCGGCGCATGCCTTCGCGCCAGGCGAGGTCGGGCGCGGCGGGATCACGGACGTTGCCGACATGATCGACGACGATACGGAGGCCCGGGAAGTCGCGGGCGAGACGCACGGCTCCGGGGAAATCGCCGAGGCCATTGATATCTACCGCTAAGCCGAAATCCGCCAGCAGGCCGAGGTGACGCGCGAAGATGGGATCAGAGAGGTCCGTGCTCAGCTTACTCGCCGGGATGCGAATGCCGCGGAAGAGCGGGTGTGCGGCGAGGCGGCGGAGATGGCCGGCGAAAGTCCCTTCGGCCGGGCGAAGGTTACCGATGAAGCCCACGATGCACGGATGCTCGTCGGCGAGGCGCAGGATCCAGTCGTTGTCCTGCGTCCACGCGCTGGCTTCGACCACCACCGTCTCGCGGATACCATGCGGGGCGGCGACGCGTTGCCAATCGGGCGGGAGCACCGGGCGGTCGAGGAAGCTGCCCTTCTGCGGCCACGGCACGCCCTGTCCGCGGGTCGGATCGTAGAAGTGTGTGTGCGTGTCGATGATACGCGTGGCCGTCGGCCGGCTCGCGCAACCGACGGAGAGGGCGGCCGCACCGGTCGCGCCGGCGAGGGTGCGCAGGAAGGAGCGGCGATCGGTGGTTCTGTCCATGTGGAAAAAATGAGGCCGAGCCGAGAGAGAGCAACCGAGAGGTTGGGCGCGCTAAAGCCACCAAGGGATTCCGCTGACAGAGCCGGATGCCCGCCCGGCCAAGCAAGGATGCTTGGCCCTACCTTTTGAGGTGACGGACGCAGAGGTCGGGGAAGTCGGTGAAGAGGCCGTCGACCTTGGCTTCATCGAAAAGCACCCGCATGAGTTCATCGGCGTCGCGCACAGATTTCGGGAGTTCGTCGGCGCGCAGGGTATAAGGATGTGACTTCAGGCCGACTTTCCGGGCGCGGGCGGCGAGGTCGGTCACCTTGCGTTCGGCGGGGGTCTTGCCGGTGACGTAGCTGCTGATGGGCGGGCCGATGCCGTCGACGAGCTGAGCGAGCTCGGCGAGGCCGGCGTCAGTCTGAAGGAAGGTGAAATCGGTTTCGCCAGGCCCCTTGCCTTTGCCGCCGAGGAGCATGATGAGTTTACCTTGCCAGCCGAGCTCGCCCCGCAGGCGTTTGATCTCCGCGTATTCGAAGCACTGCACATAACAGGCCGAATCCTTGGTGTCATAGCCATGCTTGCGAAGAATCGGTAGAACCGAGGCGGCGAGATCACGGCCTTCTTTGCGATGCCAGGCCGGGGCCTTCAGCTCGGGGTAGATGCCGACGGCGCGTCCGGTGGAGCGGTTGAGGTCTCTGGATAAACTGAATCTCTTCCTCGAGCGTGACGATTTGGAACGAACCGACGCCGACCGGGAAGCGGCGAGGGAAGATCGCCTTACCGGTCTTCGGATTAAAACGTTCGCTCGCGTTGAGCTGCTTTAGCTCCGCGACCGTGAAATCGAGCGCGTAGTAACGTCCGTCAGCCCGCTGGCGGCCGGGGAATTTCTTCGCGACATCCGTCGTCGTATCGATGTGCGTGATCGTGGAAGACCACCGGCACGCCGTCTTTACTCAGGACGACATCCTGCTCAAGGAAGTCGGCGCCTTGGCCGTAGGCGAGGGCTTTGGCCGCGAGCGTGTGCTCCGGTAGGTAACCGCTCGCACCGCGGTGCGCGATGATGAGCGGCCGCGGCTCCGCCGCGGCGAGGACGCCAAGGGTCAGGAGGAGGGCGAGTAGGCGGGGCATTGTATTTAGGGGCAGGGGTAGGGATAGGGGTAGGGCTGAAAGATGCAAAGGTGAGATGAGGGGTAGGGGTCGGGATAGGGGTGGGGGTAGGAATGATTTTCAGGTGAAGGGCAGAGGCGACGTTGCGGGGACGCGGCGGATGGGCAGGGTGGGGGCATGGCCAAACGCAAAAGCACCGCTCAACGCATCGTCTATGCCGGTCTGTTAATGCCGCTGAAGCACTTCAGCCCAGCTGACAAGAATCGCGTGCTGCGCGCCAACGGCGAAGGCAAGAAGTCCCCGAAGCAGGTCATCTATGTCGGTGAGACGGGTCTGCCGACGGAGGAGCGATACCTGCAGCACCTACTTAAGTACAAATCCCAACGTGGTTGGATCTATAAATATGGCATTCGGCCGATTGAGCTTTCAAGGCGACTGGCGGACCTAGAGGGCCTGAAGCCTTCCGCGAAGAAGGAGATTTACATGCTCGCGCGTCCGTTACGTACGGATTCCAAGGAGCGCGAAGCCGCCGTGGCCGCGATTTTTCGTCGCGAGGGCTTTTACGTCGTGTCGGCTTGATGGGGTGAAGGTAGGGCCGACCATCCTTGGTCGGCCGCGGTCGAGCAGGGATGCCCGACCCACCCTTAAATAGAGCGGATGCGATGTCATCGCATCCCTACCTTCGGATTGCGGGAGGGGCGGGGTTGAGTAAGGTGGGGCCAT
>CAXNMQ010000018.1:0-3198 GCA_964203605.1 Opitutales bacterium | reverse complement strand
GGACGGAACCTTGCAACTAAACCCTGATGGGATTGTTCTACTCGGGTACCCCATGAAGACGCTTTTCCTTCTGCTGGCTGCCGTGCTTTCGGCCGCAGCCTCCGCCCGCCCGCCCAACGTGGTGGTGATCTTCATCGATGACATGGGCTACGGGGATATCGGACCCTTTGGGGCCACCAAGCAGCGCACCCCTCACCTCGACCGGATGGCCAAGGAGGGGATGAAGCTGACCAGCTTCTACGCCACCCCGGTCTGCTCGGTTTCCCGCGCCCAGATGATGACCGGCTGCTACGGCGCCCGCGTCTCGGTCCCTGGGGTCTATTTCCCGGGTCAATCGGTGGGGTTAAATCCTGCTGAAGTAACTGTAGCCGAGAGACTTAAGGAAAAAGGCTATGCCACCCAGATGGTCGGCAAGTGGCACCTGGGCGACCAGCCTGAATTCCTGCCCACCCGGCAGGGTTTCGACCACTACCTGGGCATCCCGTACTCCAATGATATGCTCAAGAAGAGTGCCGACACCAAGATCCCGGTGGTCCCCCTCCTCCGGGATGAGAAGATCGCCGAGCTGATGGACGGAGAGGGTCAGCGCCGCATGGTCGAGCTCTATACCAAGGAAGCGGTCGACTTCATCGGTCGCAACAAGGACCAGCCCTTCTATCTCTACTTCGCCCATAACGCCATCCACACGCCGATCTATCCCGGCGCGGCTTTCGCCGGCAAATCCTCGAACGGTCGCTTCGGCGATTGGGTCGAGGAAGTCGATTGGAGCGTCGGTCAGGTGCTCGACGCGCTGCGCTCGCAAGGCCTCGATAAGGATACGCTGGTGGTCTTCACTTCCGATAACGGTCCGTGGCTGACCAAGGGCGCCGACGGCGGCAGTGCCGGTCCGCTCCGCGGCGGCAAGGGTTCGACCTGGGAAGGCGGCGTGCGCGTGCCGACTCTCGCCTGGTGGCCGGGTCGCGTACCGGCGGGTTCCGTCAATGACGCCGTCGCCGCCACGATCGACCTTCTCCCGACGTTCGTCTCGCTCGCCGGTGGCACCGTGCCCGCGACGCCGGTGATCGATGGCCGCGATATCACGTCGATCCTTCTTGGACAATCTAAGGAGTCGGCGCGCGAAGCCCATTATTACTTTGCCGGCTACAATCTACAGGCGGTCCGTCAGGGCCGCTGGAAGCTCGCCCTCGCGCCGCAGCCGGAGGGCATGAATAACAAAAACGGTCCTAAAGTGGCCGATGGCCTGCGTCTTTATGACCTCGATGCCGAGATCGGCGAGCAGACCGACGTCGCCGCGCAGCATCCCGAGGTCGTCGCGAAGTTGAAGGCGCTCGCCGATAAGATGTCGGCCGAAATTGGCGGCAAGGAGCCGACCGCGCGTCGCCCTGCCGGCGAAGTGAAGGGCGCGAAGACGCTTTATCCGACCATCGATTACGTGCCGAACGATGTGAAGAAGGACGACGCGAAGCCGGCGGCGAAGAAGTCCGCTGCGAAGCCGTCCGCTCCCGCGAAGCCCGTCGCACTCGCGCAGGCGAAATCCGGCGATACGATCGCTTCGGCTTCCGCGCCGCAGGTCGGTCAGCGCGCCTTCACCGTTTCCGTCACCGTCGAGACCGCGCAACGTGACGCCGTGATCCTCGCGCAGGGCGGCCTCATCGGCCATGCGCTCTACCTCAAAGGGGGACGCGTCGCGTTCGCCGTCCGCCATGGTGCGGATGAAGTCGTCGAGATCCTTTCGCCCGCCGAGGTCAAAGGATCCTTCGCCGTGACCGCCAGCCTCGCCGCCGACGGCGCGATGAAGCTCGTCGTCGCCGGCCAGGACGCCGTGACGGGCAAGGCCAAGGGCGCGCTGCCGCGCCAGCCCGCCGAGGATTTCTGCGTCGGGCCACGACACCGCCAAGGCCGTGGGGCTCTACGGCAAACTCATCGTCTTGCAGGGCACCGTCTCCGGCCTCAGCGTCACGACTCCATGATCTGGCGTCTCTCCCTCCTGCTCGTCACGACTGCACTCTTCGCGGCCGAGCCGAGTCGCCCCTACTTCGGTGCCCGACCGGGTGCCTTGGAGAAGGCGAAGATCGCGGCCACTACCGACGAAGCCACCGGCAAGGCGATGAAGAAGCTCATCGCCGACGCCGATAAGGCCTTGGCCGTGACGCCGCCTTCGGTGATGCAGAAGACGAAGGTGCCACCGAGCGGCGACATGCATGACTACATGAGCATCGCCCCTTACTTCTGGCCTAATCCGGCGACGAAGGACGGCCTGCCGTATGTACGCAAAGACGGTAAGGTAAACCCGGAGTCCCGCGCCGAGGCCGCCAACGATACCCTGCGCGCGCGTCTGGTCGGCTCGACCGTCGAGACCTTGGCGCTGGGTTACTATTTCACTCGCGACGAGAAATATGCCGAGCATGCGGCCAAGGTGCTGCGCAGCTGGTTTCTGGATCCGGCGACGAAAATGACGCCGCACTTCCGTTTCGCTCAAGCGATTCCCGGCGTGAACGACGGCCGCGGCACCGGCCTCATCGAGGCGCGTGCCTTGGTTGACGCCGCCGACGCCGCGATTCTCCTCGTGGATTCCAAGCATTGGTCCGCCGCCGATCAGCAGGCTATGCAAGCGTGGGGCGAGGTCTTTTTCGAATGGCTGACCACCAGCAAGAACGGCCAGGACGAACGTGCGGCGAAGAATAATCACGGCACGTGGTATGACGTGCAGGCGGTCAAGTGGGCGCTGGTGCTCGGCCGCAAGGATAAGGCCAAGGAGATTTGCGCCGAAGCGATTACACGTCGTATCGGCGTGCAGATCCAGCCAGACGGCAAGCAGCCCCTTGAACTCGTTCGCACCGCTTCGTTCAGCTACTCCTGCTTCAACTTGCTCGCGTTGGCGAGGCTCGCTGACCTGAGTGAGCATGCCGGTGTCGACCTCTGGCGTCATAAGACCACGGACGGTCGCTCGATTCGTGCAGCGCTTGATTTCCTCGTACCGTATCTCGGCAAAGAACCCAAGCCTTGGACGATGCAACAGATCCACGAGAGCAAGCCCGACGAAGTGCTGCCCGTCCTGCGCGCGGCCGCTCTCGCATATGGCGATGAACGCTACGAGTCGCTCCTGAAGGAATATTCCGACCACCGCAGCAAGCGTCTGCAGCTCCTCGCGCCCCGATGAAGGCCTGGGCGTCCGCCATCTTGCTGGTCGGCGCCGCC
>CAXNMQ010000017.1:0-3275 GCA_964203605.1 Opitutales bacterium | reverse complement strand
GACTACGAATGGCAGGTCCAGAACGCCAACGGTGCCGCGGGCACGGGCTACGATACCCTCGCGGTCACGGGCGCCCTCAATGTGTCCGGCGCAAGTTCCGGGAACCGGATCAACCTTAAGATCATTTCGTTGGCCGGCAATGGCGACGGTACGGCCCTCGGCAACCCGCTGAACTTCGGCCCGCCTGCCGGTGTCTCGTCCATCCGGACCTTCACCTTCGCCACCGTCGGCTCACTGAATCTCGGTGATAACGCCAACATCAGCGACGCCTTCACCATCAACGTCGACCAGTTCAAGTATTCCGACGGCACCAGTTCGAACGCCGGCCTCTGGTCGCTCAGCTTCGCGAACAATGCGATCACCCTCACCGCGGTGCCCGAGCCTTCCACCTACGGTTTCGGCCTCGGTGTGCTGGCCCTCGCCGCCGCGGCGATTCGTAGGCGCAAGCGGAAGCAGCCGGCGGAGCCTGCTGCTTAGAGTATCGAGTATTGAGTATCGAGTATCGGGGGAGTGTCTGTCTCGAGGGTAGGGGCACACTGCGTGCTATCCTAGTTGTATTCATCCTCAGGTCTCGGCCATCGGGTATCAGGTTCAGGTGTTCGGGTTCTGGTGCAGGTTCGGGGATGTATTGGGTAGGGATGCGATGACATCGCATCCGCCTGTCTGGAGGTAGGGGCGCCACTGCGTGGCGTCCGTGGGCGGATAGACGTATTTAGGTCCGATAACTTGCCCGGCTCATCGGCGATTCCTCTGCGAACGGACGCGACGCAGTCGCGCCCCTACCTCTTGCCCGCTTGCGCTCGCGGTGCCTATCGGCAAACCTTCCGCCATGGATTCGGCTCCGCTCACCATCTCCGACTTGGCGGATGTCCTGAAAGGGCATCTGAACGGGATGGGGACGCTGGAGGTGACGGGCGAGATTTCCGGCTATAAGACTTATCCCTCCGGCCATCACTACTTCGCGCTGAAGGACAGCGAGGCGAAGGTGGACTGCGTGCTCTATTCCTATCAAGCCCGCTGGCTGAAGACGCCGCTGCGTGACGGAATGAAGGTCGTGGCGAAGGCGAAGGCCGACTTCTACGGGAAGACGGGCAAGTTCTCGCTGATCATCGAATCCATCAAGCCAGCCGGGGAGGGTGACCTCTTCCAGAAATTCAAAGAGCTGCAGGCTAAACTGAAGGCCGAGGGCTTATTCGAGGACGAACTCAAGCGCCCACTGCCGGAATTCCCAAAGGTCGTCGCATTCGTGACGTCCGAGATCGGTGCGGTTTGGCATGACTTCATCGAGGTCCTCAAGACCCGCGGCTGGAGTGGCACGGCGTGGCTGGTACCCGCGCGCGTGCAGGGCGACACCTGTCCTGGCTCGGTCATCAGCGGCTTGAAGCAGGCCAATCAGATTCCGGGCATCGACCTCATCGTGGTCGGCCGTGGCGGAGGCTCGATGGAAGACCTCTGGGGCTTCAACGACGAAGCCCTCGTGCGCGCCGTCCGCGCCAGCCAGATCCCGGTCATCTCGGCGGTCGGCCACCAGACCGATTTCACGCTCTGCGATTTCGCCGCGGACAAGCGTGCGGAGACTCCGACCGCCGCCGCGGAACTCATCGCCACGGGCCAGGCCAAGCTCCGTCAGCGCCTCAAGCTGCTGGCTTCGGAGCTCGCCCAGCATTCGCCTAAGGCGAAATTGCAGTCGCTTTATCAGGACCTCGATCTCCTGAACGAGCGCCTCGATGGCGCCGCCCAGGAAGTCATCGCGGAGCATCGCCACCGCCTCTCCGAACTCGGCAGCGAGCTGCATCGCCTTTCGCCTAAGGCTCGCCTTGGCGTCACGCGCGAGAAGCTCAACCAGCTCGGCCATCGCCTGCGCTCGGCCGGCTTCGAATCTATTCTTTCCCGTGGCTATTCCATCGTACGCGATGCGGATGGCTCCGTGATTTCGACCAGCAAGGACGTGACCAAGGGACGTAAGTTACGCCTGAAGTTCGGCGACGGCGAGGCGGATGCGGTAGGGGGCGGCTAAGGGTAGGGTTGAGCGGCCCGCTCAACCGAGGCTGACCGGGCCGGTCAGCCCTACCTGTTTGCTAACGAACCAGTTCCGCCTTTCACTTCGCCCATGAAAATCGCGTTCGTCGGCACGGGAGTGATGGGCAAGAGCATGGTGGCTAACTTGCTCAAGGCGGGCCATGAGGTCACGGTCTACACCCGCACGAAGGCCAAGGCAGATGACCTCTTCGCGCTCGGCGCCCAGTGGGCCGCTTCGCCGGCTGAGGCAGCCAAGGGCGTCGACGCGGTGATCTCGATGGTGGGCTATCCGAATGACGTCGAAGAAGTCTGGCGCGGTCCGCAGGGCTTCATGTCGACCGCCAAGCCCGGCTGTGTGCTCATCGATATGACCACCTCGAGCCCGGCCTTGGCTCGTTCGTTGGCTACGGAAGCATGCCGCCAAGGGCTTCGGCCCGCTTGGACGCTCCGGTCTCGGGCGGCGATCGCGGCGCCCGCGAAGGCACGCTGACCATCATGGTCGGCGGCGCGCAGAAGGATTTTGATTTCGCTGCACCGCTGTTTGCCGCGATGGGCAAGACGATCGTCCTGCAAGGCGGCCCTGGCACCGGTCAGCTCTGCAAGCTCGCCAACCAAATCGGTATCGCTTCCGGCATGATTGCGATGTCCGAAGCCTTGGCGTTCGCGCATGCCACCGGCCTGAACCTCGAGACCACCCTGCGCTCGATCTCGGGCGGGGGCGCTTCGAGCTGGGCCTTACTCAACCTCGCGCCCCGCGTGCTCAAGGGCGACTTCGCTCCGGGCTTTTACGTGAAGCATTTCGTGAAGGATATCGGCCTCTCGCTCGATGTGTGCAAGGAGCAGGGCCTCAAGCTACCGGGACTTGAGTTGGCGGCTAAACTCTACGGCGACGTCGTCGCCGCCGGCGAAGGTGATTCCGGAACGCAAGCGCTGGCTCGAAGGTATTTTCAGGTGTGAGAGACATTTCGGGTGACGGGTGACGGGCACGGGAGCCGGGAGTTCAGGCTCCGGCCGTTCGGGAATCAGCCGCGGGATCCCGAAGCCGATAGCCGATGGCTGAAACGCCGACCCCCGAATGGCCGATGCCCCGGTGGCCGTCACCCGCCACCCGAAACGTATGCAACTATGTCGTGACGCGGTCCCGACCCTACCCATGTCAGGTGGTGGCGGTAAGCGGTTGGCGGTTGGGAAGGCATGCCGCAGGAACCCGAAGCCGATGGCTGATGGCTGAAACGCCGACCCCCGAATGGCCGATG
>CAXNMQ010000016.1:0-3444 GCA_964203605.1 Opitutales bacterium | reverse complement strand
TGACACGGGGGCACGTGGGCACGGGGATATCGTTTCGGGTGGCGGGTGACGGGCACGGTAGTCGGGAGTTCGGGTTCCGGCCGTTCGGGATTCAGCCGCGGGATCCTGGCTGCCGATGGCCGAAGGCTGAACGGCTGACTCCAGAGAGGCTGATGCCCCGATGGCCGTCACCTGGCACCCGAATGATTTCTCATGTAACGATTCCATCCGCTCGCCGACCTCATTTGACATACCGCAGGAATCAGGATGATACGGGGCATGATCTCCCGTCTTCTGCCCCTCCTGTTCGCCGCTGCCGTCTTCGCCGAAGCGCCTCGCCCTCGTCCGGGCTTTGAAGGCGTGGGCGTCCGATTCACTTCCGCTTCGGCTTCCGGTAGCGGTAAAGCCGAGGATAGCGCGACGGGTTTCGAAGTGACGGGTAATTTCCCGCTGCTGAAGTCGGGCTCCTGGCAGTACGACTGGGGCTTCCGCTACGCGCAGACCCGACATGATTGGACCGCCGCTCCGGTTAGCTTTGATCTGGTCCGTGGCGCGTCGCTCAACCTGAGCGGCTACGCCTCCACTGAAGCTGGTCGTTCCCGTTACGCGGTTCTGCAGGTCAACGGTGATGCCGCAGAAGGCGTCTCGCTCGGTGATGCCCTTACCGTGCAGGCCCTCTATGGCGCCGACTGGCGTCGCTCCGACACCTTCACGCTCGGTTACCTCTTTCTCGCCGAGACCCGTGCGGTCCGTTCGCCGATGGTCTTGGTCGTCCCGACCTTCCGCTGGCAGTTCGCTCCTGATTGGTCGCTAGGCACCGGCCGCAAGTCTCTCGTACTCGAGCGCAAGCTCGACGAAGCCTGGCGCGCCTCGCTGACCCTCGCCTACCAGCAGGAAGAAGCGCGCCTCGCGGATCTCGCGGGCCAGCGCCAAGATTATGAGAGCGAACGCGTCGCGGCCCTCTTCGGCCTGCGTCGTAACGCCGATGGCCGCACCGATGAGCTCACCCTCGGTTGGGCCTTCCGCGCCGCAGGCCCGTCGCGAAGTCGGCGGCGTCGAAAGCGAATACGACCTCGCCCCGGGACTCCTGATCAGCCTCGGTTCGCGCTGGCGCTTTTAATTAGCCTCAGGCTCCGCGGGAGATCCAGCGGTAAGCTTCGAGAGAATTGCGCCAGAAGAACCGTTCGCGGTCTTCGGCGGTGCGGTCGGCGTAATAGTCGGCCACGAGTCCGAAGACGTCCGCATAGCGCGCGCCTTTATCGGAGACGGGCCAGTTGCTACCATAGAACACCCGCGTCGGCCCAAACGAGGCGGTGACGTGATCGAGCGTGGGGCGATAATAAGCCACGTTCGTGGGCGCTTCGCCGTGCGGCGTCTTCACGGGTTCGACGAGTCCGGAGAGCTTGCAGTAAACGTTCGGTTCAGCGCCGAGGCGACGCATGCCTTCGCGCCAGGCGAGGTCGGGCGCGGCGGGATCACGGACGTTGCCGACATGATCGACGACGATACGGAGGCCCGGGAAGTCGCGGGCGAGACGCACGGCTCCGGGGAAATCGCCGAGGCCATTGATATCTACCGCTAGGCCGAAATCCGCCAGCAGGCCGAGGTGACGCGCGAAGATGGGATCAGAGAGGTCCGTGCTCAGCTTGCTCGCCGGGATGCGAATCCCGCGGAAGAGCGGGTGTGCGGCGAGGCGGCGGAGATGGCCGGCGAAGGTGCCATCGGCCGGGCGCAGGTTACCGATGAAGCCCACGATGCACGGATGCTCGTCGGCGAGGCGCAGGATCCAGTCGTTGTCCTGGACCCACGCGCTGGCTTCGACCACCACCGTCTCGCGGATGCCGTGCGGGGCGGCGACGCGTTGCCAATCAGGCGGGAGTACTGGGCGGTCGAGGAAGCTGCCCTTCTGCGGCCACGGCACGCCCTGTCCGCGGGTCGGGTCGTAGAAGTGCGTGTGCGTGTCGATGATGCGCGTCGCCGTCGGACGCGCTCGCGCAACCGACGGAGAGGGCGGCCGCGCCCGTCGCGCCGGCGAGGGTGCGCAGGAAGGAGCGGCGATCGGTGGTTCTGTCCATGCGGGAAAAATGAGGTCAGGCCGAGAGAGGGCAAGTTGACACGGGGGCAAGGGGCATTGCACTAGAGGCTCGGTTGACCAGAGGCCCGGAGGCTCAGAGTGCCGTTGCGGGGACGCGGCGGATGGGCAGGGTAGGGGCATGGAGCCAACCGAAGACCGTAAGAATGAAGCGCCAGGCAGCATCGTATATGCGGTGCTTCTGCGTCCGCTGGACGAGCTGAGACCAGGCGACCAGAAGACAGTAAAGGAGCGGAACCCTCAGGCCCTCACGAAGCGGAAGATCTATTACGTAGGCCAGACCTCTCGGCCGTTCGAGGTGCGCTATCAGCAGCACATGACTGGTATCAAAGCCGGCCATGGTTGGATCAAGAAATACCAACTCCACGCCGTGCGTCTCGACCAAGGTGAAGCGGATTTCGGGCGCGGTGTACCGCCGGCTATTCGCAAGCAGATCGCCCGCCTAAGTCGGCGCCAGCTGAGCGACCCCAAAGTGCGGGAAGCTAAGGTCGCTAGCCTGCTGCGCGAGGCAGGGTTCGCGGTCATCTCGTCCTGAGGCGGACGCGTCGCCGACGCGTCCCTACCTAGAGGTTGCGGGGGAGGCGGGGTTGAGTAAGGTGGGGCTATGAAGCGACTGCCTCTGCTCGTGCTCATGCTGATCGGCAGCTGCCTATCCGCGGCGGAGACGACGATCACGCTGCCGATTCGTTTTCATATCAGTCAAGGGGCCAAGATGACCGTCAAAGGCCAAGTGATGGAAACCTGGGTGCAGCCGGCGGACCTGACGGGCCCGGTGCTCGCGGAAGTGAACCGCATCTGGAAGCCGGCCGGGATCCAGTTCGTCGTGGAACGTGCGCAGGCCGAGGCGCTGCTGAAGCCTGCTCATTTCGCGGAGCTGATCCAGATCGTCGAGAATTCGAAGCGCGGCGAGGAAGAGGTCGCGGGATCCGGGCGCACGGCGGCTATCGGCAAACTTCTCGATCCAGCCCAGCGCCACCCGTCCGCGATGAACGTCTACCTGCTGCCGTATATCGGTGCCACCTATCAGGGGTATGCGAATCTCGGCGGCAATCAGACCGTGATTGGCGTCTGGACGGACAAGGCCTCGCGCGCCGAGAAGCCGCCCGTGAAGGCCTTGCTCGTCGAGCCCGAGCCAATGAAGGTCGGATCACTGGCACGCACCATCGCCCATGAGCTGGGACATAATCTCGGATTGGTCCATCCTGACAAGGCGGAGGTATCAAAGGTCGGCCGGCTAATGGGCGGCGGGAAGCAGGGCTACGCTTTGACCGACGAGGAAATCGCCAAGGCCCGTAAGACCGCGCTGAAGCACGCACGCAAGTAATCCGATTTGGATTGGTCAGGGGCGGCGTGAGAGGGTAGAAAACCCCCAT
>CAXNMQ010000015.1:0-4080 GCA_964203605.1 Opitutales bacterium | reverse complement strand
CAGGGGCCCAGGATGTGTGGATACGAAAATCGGACAATGGAGCGTGCAGCCCCATTGTCCGATTCGTGAGGGGTGCTTAGTTCTTGTCGGACTCGCTGACAGCGGCGGCCCAGATGATCACGCCGAAGCCGA
The DNA here is from genome assembly GCA_964203605.1 of Opitutales bacterium. Classification (GTDB taxonomy): domain Bacteria; phylum Verrucomicrobiota; class Verrucomicrobiia; order Opitutales; family UBA953; genus UBA953. The sequence goes on along the minus strand of CAXNMQ010000015.1, from coordinate 3,948 downwards.
TCTTATTGACCACGTCCGCGAGGTTATAAACCACGTTGAGCATGACCGAGCCGAGTCGGCGGGCTTGCCACCGGTGAGGTAACCGAGGAAGTAGCCGATCGGGTAGATGGCCCAGCCGAAGACGACGATGCCACGCATGAGCTTGAAGGCGGACTGGACGGCAGGCGGTGCGGACTCAGCGCTGACCTTGCTGGCTTCACCGGCGTAGATTTCGTAGATGATGTAGAACCAACCAGCCATGCTGACGATGAAGGCCGGCCAGGCGCCGACGGTGCCGGCTTCGCCGAGGTAACCGGCGATGAGCATCACCAGGGTACCGATCATGAGGCGCCAGAACACGCCGCCGGAGACCTTAGTGACCGCGGAGAGGATAAGGTAGAACTCAACCATCAGGAGGGGCACCGTGATCAGCCAGTCGATGTAGCGGAAGACCGTCGGGGTGGAGCCTGAGTAGCCACCCAGACATCGCGCATGTAGAAGTAGTGGGTCGCGGCCACGAGGGTCACGAGACCGGAGACGGTCAACGAGGTCTTCCACTTCGCCTTGACGCGCTGCGTCTCGAGGAAGAAGAAGGCCGTCGCGGCGACCAGCGCCATCGAGATAACCCAGAAGGTCACGCCGACGAGGTCGTTGGGCCTCAAGGTTCTTCTTAGCGGCGTCGGCGGCCATCGCGGAGGTAGGGGTTAAAAGGCTAAGGGCCAACAAGGCGCCAATCTTAGCCACGGAGGATTTTAGGGATGTAATCATGAGGTGAGGTACGCTTAAGAGGTAATATGAAGAAAAACCCCTATGACAAACCGCTAGTCATCATTTTCCGTCATTTTGCCTGACGGTAAATAAATTGTTAATACGGGGGTCCTGCATCTGCCTTGGGTAGGGACGTGATTACCATCGCATCCATTCGAGGACGGACAGTCCACACCTCACCCAGCTTAACGGCGGGCTCGGAGGGCCCCGCCCTACCACCCATCCCCCACCCGCCACCCGAAACGAATGTATCCACCTTTGCACTTTTGCACGCGGCTTCGCCGCATTTGCACCTTTGCACCTTCAGTGACCGCCGCCTTGCCCCCCTGTCCCCTTGTCAACTTGTCCCCTCGCGGCTCCGCCGCGCCTCACTTCTGCCCTGCCCGCATCTGCAGATTCGCCTCGGCGAACGCCTCGCCCATGAGCGCGAAGGTCTTGGCGCAACCGAGATAATGGTACCCGCCATTGGAGGCGCCGCGCTTCAGCATCGCGGCTTCGTCCGCGGGGATGAGCTTGGCTTCGTAGTCCTTGAGATAAGCCTTCTGCTGCGCCTCGGTCATCTTGCCATCGGCATTGGCCGAGCGCTTGCCCTTGTTCTTCAGTTCGGACGCCATCTGGCGGACCTTCTCCTTCTTATCCTGGATGGCGCCGAGCTTCTCGTCCCAGAACGGGGCGGTGCGCACGGCGATGACGTTACCTTTGAATTCAGCCAGCGACGCCGGTGCGGCCATGGCCTCGCGGAAGGCGAGGTTGTCGTCGCTGCGGGGATCCTTGCCGCCGACGCCCATGACGCCGATGACGAACGGGAGCTTGGGCGCGCCGAGGTCCTTACGGACATCGCGAATCAGCGCGCTCATATATTCCGAATACAGCGCGAACCGATTGCCCGCCGCGCCCTTGGGCTGCTTAAGGTAGAAATTCGAGTCCACCATGTCATTGAAGCCCTGGAACCAGATGAAGCCGGCCAGCTCGTAGCCTTCCTTGGGATCGTAGGCCGGGCAGACGCGTCCGGGGTTCGCCAGCACCTGCTTGGCATGCGCCATCATGAGGCGATAGTAATGACCCGAGTTGGCGAGCGGATGCTTGTCGGTCTCAAGGTCGCGGGCTGTCCGCGGATACGGGCCCGCTCCCGGCGAACGGAAATCGTAGTTCAGCGACTTGCCGCCCCAAGCGGCCTTGATGAGCAAGACGGGGCCTTTGCCGGCACGCTCCATGGCCAAACCGAAAGTATACTCGGGCCCGATCTTGCCGCCGTCCTTCGTCGGATCCTGGCGCGAGCCGTAACCCGTCGTCAGCGGACCGAAGCCTTCGCCGTTCTTGTCGCCGCTGCCGGTGAGATAAGTAATCCACACGTTCTTCGCGGCCGCCGGCTTGCCGTCCGGACCAAGCATGCGCTTCAGCAACGGCGCGGTCGCCGGGTCTTCGCCGATATAATCAATCGTCTCGACCTTCGCATGGCCTTCCATGTTCGACTGCCCCACGAGAATATAGACCTGCAGCGGCTTCGCGGAAGCAATCGCCGCAGCTAGGCCAAACCATACGAGGAGGGGGTATCTCATGACTCTCTTATACCCCTCCCGCCCCATCCCGCAATCCGAAGCCGTATAGAGGGCTGGATAGAGGACAGCGTAGAGGACTGAATCGAGGACTGGATGGATCAGCGACAGGAACTCAAGGGGAGACCGGAAACCGGAATGTATGCTTCGGTCCTATGCCCCGAGCAAATCATCCGGTTCCCCTATGCTGCTCCCTTTGAGTGCTGTATCGTTCTGGTCAACTGAGCCTCCGGGCCTCTGTGCCTCTAGTTTACGCCCCCACGAAGGCTCCGCCTTCGTCAAAACCCCGCCGCCCGACCTTCGCGCGAGCGGGGATCATGCGCACCGACGAACGGCCCGTCTTTCGCCGGCTGGGCGACGGCCTGGGTCGAACCGATGACTTCCACTTCATTCAGCACATGGCCACGACGACGGAGGTCGGCCTTCATCGCCTCGGGCATCGACTTCTCGACGCGCAGCTCATCCGGACTCCACTGCTGATGGAAGCGTGGACGCGCCAAGGCCTGCGCCGGGGTATCACCCTCGTCCAAGATATGCAGCAGCGCCAGGAGCGTCTGCGAGATGATGGTCGGTCCGCCCGCCGCCCCAATCGCGAGCACGGGGCGATCACCTTCGAAAACAATCGTGGGCGACATGCTGGAGAGCGGGCGCTTGCCCGGGGCAGGCAGATTGGCCTCCGCGCCCACCAGACCGAAAGCGTTCGGCGCGCCCGGCTCCGCGGCAAAATCGTCCATCTCATTATTCAACACGACACCCGTGCCAGGCACGACGACCTTGGAGCCGTAAGAGGTATTGATGGTCGACGTGCAAGCGACCCAGTTACCCGCGGCGTCCGCCGACGAGAAATGCGTGGTGTGCTTTTCGAAGACGTGCTCATCCGCGCGCGGCGGCGTGCCGTGGTCCTTGACCTTCGTGACCTTGGTGACGTCGATCTTCGCGGCGAGACTCTGGCCGTAATCCTTGTCGGCCAGCCCGCGCGGCACCTTAGTGAACGCGGGATCGCCCAACCAGAAGGCGCGGTCCGCGAACGCGAGCTTCATGGCCTCGGCGATGACGTGGACGGAATCCTCAGATTTTAGCGGACCCTTGGCCTCGAGGATATTCAGGATCTGGGCGACATGCACGCCGCCGGAGCTGGGCGGAGGCATGCCGATAATGCGGCGTCCGTGGTAAGTGCTCTCAATCGGCGTGCGGCGCTTGAACGTGTAAGCGGCGAAATCGGCCTCGGTGATCAGGCCGCCATTCTCGCGCATCCACTTGGCCGTGGCCTGAGCGAACGGCCCGCGGTAAAACCAATCAGCTCCTCCGGCACCGAGCGCACGCAAGGTCTTCGCGAGGTCGGGCTGCTTATGGATCTCGCCTTCCTTGAGCGGCGACCCGTCGGCGTGCAGGAAGATCGCGCGGGAAGAAGGGAACGTGGCGAGGTCCTTGGCGACGGCGACGATGCGCGCGGCATAAGCACGAGAAATGGGAAAGCCGTCTTCCGCGATCTTGGCGGCCATCTCGCAATGGACCTTCCACGGCAGCTTGCCGTAACGCGTCACGGCTTCATGGAAGACCGCGACCTGTCCAGGGACGCCGGCCGCGAGGGCGCCGGTGCGACTCAACTCCGGCACGGCGTGGCCGTTGCGCACGAACATGTCGG
>CAXNMQ010000014.1:0-4238 GCA_964203605.1 Opitutales bacterium | reverse complement strand
GCGGAAGGCCTTGAGGCGAAGGCTGGGTAGCGGGCCCTCGGGAGAAGGGTAGAAGACCGCGAGGTCATCAGGCACGGCCATTGAGTCCTTCTTGCCGATGGTCTGCCAAGGCACGACGCCATCGGCACCGAGCGCCCATGTCTCTGTACACCACGCGGCGTTAATCACGAGCGGCTGGCCGAGCTTGCTCACTGAGCCGTACATGTAGGTCAGCTTGCCATCGCGGCGATTGCGGCCGATCACCCGCTGCGGGTAATCGCGGAGCACGCCAGCCACCACGTCGACGTTCGTGACGCCGTCCAAGAGGTCGCGTTGCCACTCGGGTCGGGAGATGTCGATGCGGAAGGCCGTGCGGACATCTGCGTAAGGGGCCGTGGCCTTCCAGAACTCCATCCCGAAACGGCGGATGGCCCAGAAGTCCTGCGTGTGCTGTGGCTCGTCGTAGATCCAAGTCGCGGACGTTGTCTTCCAGCTGCCGGGTTTCCCGTTCTTGCCGTTCTTGAAGTAGACTTTGTTGTTCAGGTAGAACTCGAACATCGTCTCATCCCAGCCTTTCTCGGAGAAGTGGCGGGCGAAGCTGGCGGCCGCGCCCGAGAACTCGCTCCAGTACTCAGGGCCGAAGGCGTTTTCGATCCAGTAGCCGCCTTTGAAATGCTTCTCGTGGTTCATCGGCCAGTTCTCGTTGAGCGGCAGGTAGAGCGCTTCGGTCGGCACCTTGCCGCGAGGCAGGTCGGCGAAGGCCGAGCCGTCGGCGAGCGGGCCGAAGCGGGCATCCCAGGCGGACCAGTCGAAGGATCCATCCGACTTGAGCTTAGGCGCAGCGGTGACGCGGCCGGACCAGCCGTAGGTGAGGATGTTGAGCGTTAGTCGATGCTCATGGGCGAGGCGGAACCACGGGCGCTCCTGCTCCATCATGCCGTAGCCGTTCATCTGCGCGATGAACGAGAGGCGGTCGGGGAGGGTGAAGTTCCAGACGTGAATCGTGAACGGTACGTCTTTGTCGCCGACGCGGAGGGTCCCGCGGTGTTCCCCAGGCTTGGCATCCTTGGGAATCTGAAACTCGAGCAGGCGTCCGTTCGGCGAGGCCACCAGCGGGTCCTGATGCGCGCCGACCTTGAGGACGTCGAAGCGGCGCACGGGGAGGTCGAGGGAGACGCTCTGCGGGGCTTCCTCGAGGAGCATTGTCACCGCTTCGCCTTTGGCGGCGAAGAGCCGCAGTCCGGGAATCGGCAGGCCGGAGGCATCCGTGGCTTTCACGGTTGATGTTTCGGAGGCGAACTTCGGTAAGGGCGGCAGTTCCGCCGCTTTGATAGGCTTGAGCGTTGGATCGAGTGGGATGGCCGCCGTCGGGGCCGGGCCGTCTTCGAGCCAGAGTGTGAAGTAGGGCGCGGTGCCTTTCTTGCCTTCGCGGCTCGCGACGTAGCGGTTCGGGAAGGATGCGTAGGTGAATTGATCGCCGTCGCGCTGGTATTCGCTACCGACGTCGTCCATCACGAAGAAGCCGTGGCTACGTCCGTCGACGCGGGCTTGAACCACCGCAGGTTCGATCGGGATGACTTGCCAGCGATTGGCGTCGGGTGGCGTCGGGTCGCCGAAACCCCAGGTCGAGCCAGCTAAGCCGAGCGTCACCGACGTGACGTCCTTGCCGTCGCCACTCCAGCGCTGTTCGCCGTTGCGCGCCCAGCGGAAGCTGGAGGCACCGGGAACTTTGGCGTAACCGGTGCCTTTACCTTCGACCCATTCCTGGGAGACCGTCGAGACCGTGGTACGTCCGAGGACGGGGGCGGCTTCCAAGTGTAAATGGAGCGTCGCGCGGACGACGCGCTTCCCGCGGAACTTCGTCGCGTCGAAATCGATGAGGAAGAATTCCTGGGTGCCCTTGAGTTTAAGCTTAGGTGAGCCGCCGTTATTGCCTTCCTGTTCGGAAGGATAGGAAGAGATCCACAGGTCGCGGGAGGTCTCCACGCGGAGCGGTTCCGCGGCGAATGACGACGCCGTCAGGAGGGCGGACAGGAGGCCGACGAACATGCCAGGGGCGGACATGACCTCAGTGAAGCCACGCGGAGGGGGCTTTCCACCCCAATCAACGGTTACTTCGCAGGCACGAACCCGGCCGGGCGGCGTTCATTCCCCTGGGCTCCGGTCAGCTTGTCGCCCAGGGCGATTCGGACAGGTGCGGCGAGGGCGGTGAGCCGTGCGACGACATCCGGGTGCTCCGCTGCCAGGTCATGGGTCTCGGCTGGGTCGGTGGTCAGGTCGTAAAGGGCCTGCGGCTGCGCGGCGACCTTCTGGCCGTGGCGGCTGGCGATGGCGTTCATCGAGGAGTCCGTGATGGGGAGAGGGGTGTATTCGCCGTAAGCCGAGGGTTTACCGCCTTTGCCCGGGTTGCCCATGTTCGTGAGATACGGGTGGGCGAAGTGGAGCTTCCACTTACCCGAGCGCACGGCGTGGAGTTCTTCGCCGGCGTAATAGAACAAGGCTTCATGCGTGGCGGCTTCGTCGGTGCCTCGGAGGAGCGGCAGGGCGGACCGTCCGTCGATCTTCAGCGTGGGCGCTTTGCCGCCGACCGCTTCCACGAACGTGGGCAGGAGGTCGATGGACATGAAGGGCGTCGCGTTGACGCGGCCCGCGGGCACCTGGCCGGGCCAGCGCACGATGAGCGGCGAGCGCATGCCGCCTTCGAAGCAGGTCAGCTTGCCTTCGCGGAAAGGTCGGTTGGAACCGGCGTGTTCGCCGTAGCTCATCCACGCGCCGTTGTCGGTGAAGAATAACACGATCGTGTTCTGCTCCAGGCCCGTGTCGCGGAGCTTGGCGAGCAATGTGCCGATCGCGTCGTCAAGTTCCTCCACGACATCTCCGTAGAGTCCACGGGAGGAGCGCCCTTTGAATTTTGCCGAGGCGAAGATCGGCACGTGCGGCATCACGTGAGGAAGGTAGAGTAAAAAAGGACGGTCCTTGTGGCGTTCGATGAAGTCGACACCTTTGGCCGTGAAGCGAGCGGTGAAGGTCGACTGATCCGGGTCGAGTTCGGCGACCTTCTCGCCATCGAGCAGGGGCAGCGGCGGCATCTCGGAGGCGAGGGATGGGTGGTATTTTGAGTTATCGTTCGAGTAGGGCAGGCCGAAGAACTCGTCGAAACCTTGGCGTGGCGCGGAGAGCTCTGGCACCGTGCCGAGGTGCCACTTACCGAAGCAACCCGTCGCATAGCCGCGGTCCTTGAGCATTTTTGGGAGCGTCCATTCGGACGGGTTGAGCCCGAAGCGACTCGTGTGATTGAGGGCGCCCTGCATGCCGACGCGGTTGGGGTAGCAACCAGTGAGGAGGGCGGCGCGGCTGGCCGTGCAGACCGCTTGGGCGACGTAAAAATCCGTGAAGCGGGTGCCTTGCTTGGCCAGCGCATCGATATTTGGGGTGCGGATGTCCTTCGCACCGAAGCAGCCTACGTCGCCGGTGCCGAGATCATCGACCAGAATCAGGACGATGTTCGGCGGGCGTTCCGCAGCGAGGGCGGCGGAGGCGAGCAGGAGCAGGAGGAGGCGACGCATCAGATTCGTTCGAGTTTGATCGGGTAGGTCTTGCCCGAGGCGAACTGGGCCACGATTAGGCTGCCGTCCGGATTGGCGATGACGTCGTGGGGGTGTAGGAAGACGTCGGCGGTGTGTTTCATGGGCAGGAGCTTGCCGGCGGCATCGTACACGGGAGCTGAGCCGGCGATGTTCGAGACGACGCGGAGGTTCTGGTCGAGGATCGGAGAGGAAGCCGCGGCTATTGCGGTCCTTGGGCCAGTTGTCGGCGAGGTGGGCCACGACGTAATGCTGGCCCATGCGGCGGATCTGACGGGGGTTGCCGCCGGGGAGGTCGGTCTGGGCGAGTTTCTTGCCGTCGAGGTCGAGGCGGAGGAGATACTGCTGATCGCTCATCGCGATGAGCATCGTCTCGGACTTGTCGGCGGCCGTATCGATCATGCCGCCGTGCGGGCCCCAGTGGACGATGCCGCCTTCAGGGCCGCCGAGGAGCCGCTTGAACGTACCGTCGGCGGCGTAGTGTAGGATGTAGTCCTTGCCGTAACCATCGAGGACGTAGAACTCGCCATCGGCGCGATGCAGCGTCCACGAGGGACGGTAATCCGTCTCCTTGGCGTATTTGCCGGTATTCGCAGGCAGGCGCCATTCGCCGAGCTGTTGGCCAGAGAGGGCGAACCTCGTCACCGTGTGCAGGCTGAGGTCGGTGATGAAGAG
>CAXNMQ010000013.1:0-4318 GCA_964203605.1 Opitutales bacterium | reverse complement strand
TCATTTCGCCTTGAGCAGACTTGCCGACGGCTTCCGCTCATAAGATAAATAAAGCCGTTTTATTGCTGTAACCTCCGGGGCGGCGGCTTGTCTAAAAACCATCGTCCGACCCCTCGGCATCCATGCCTTTCACGTCTCCGCCATTCTTCCCTCCTGCTGGGCGCGCTGCCTCGTCGCCGCGACCGGCCTGCGTGCCGTGGAGGCTCCCAACTACGAGACGCAGATCCGCCCGATCCTGAAGGAGCACTGCACCCACTGCCACGGCGAAGAGGAAAAGCTGAAGGGCGGCATCGACCTTCGCCTGCGTCGGTTCATGGACGGGAAGACCGAAGACGGCGATCCGGTGCTCACGCCTGGCAAACCCGAACTGAGCGCGCTCTTCACCCTGACCCGCGACGGCGAGATGCCGAAGAAGGGTAAGAAGATGCCCGAGCACCAGCTCGCCCTCCTCGCGGCCTGGATCAAGGCCGGCGCGAAGATTTCCGAAACCGAACCGGCCGGCGCCCTGCCGCCCGGCGTCTACGTCTCCGCCAGCGACCGGAAGTTCTGGTCTTTCCAGCCAGTCACGAAGCCGACCATCCCGAAGTTCGCCGACACGCCAGAACTCAGCCCCATCGACGCGTTCGTCCGCGCGAAGCTCAAAGCCAAGCAACTCGACTTCGCTCCCGAAGCAGATCGCGCCACACTCATCCGCCGCGCGACCATCGACCTGACCGGCCTGCCGCCCACGCCGATCGAGAGTGCCGCGTTCGTCGCCGACACCTCGCCCGACGCCTATGCGAAACTCATCGACCGACTGCTGGCCTCGACCGCTTACGGCGAACGCTGGGCGCGCCACTGGCTCGACATCGCGGGCTATGCCGACACCAATGGCTACGCCGACGCCGACTCGGTCCGTCCCTACGCCTGGCATTACCGCGACTACGTGATCCGCGCTCTCAACGCGGACAAGCCGTGGGACCGTTTCATCCAGGAGCAGCTGGCAGGCGACGAACTGAATGCCGTCTCGGCGTCCAACGTCGCCACAGCGGTGCTTGACCCTTCGAAGATCGACGCCCTCAAGGCTACAGCCTACCTCCGCATGGGTCCCGATGGCACCGGCGACACAGTCGCTGACCTCGAACTAGCCAAGAACCAGAGCGTTGCCGACACGCTGCGCATCGTGACGACTTCGCTCACCGGCCTCACGGTCGCCTGCGCCCAGTGTCACGACCACCGCTACGACCCCATCAGCCAGGTCGACTACTTCCGCCTCCGAGCGATCTTCGACCCAGCCCTCGACTGGCGCAAATGGCAGAACCCGTCCCAACGTACGGCCTCGCTCTACTCTACGACCGACAAGACCAAGGCGGCCGAGATTGAGAAGCAGGCCGCGGCGATCGACGCCGAAGCCACCAAGATGTACAAGGCGGCCCTCGATGTGATTTTCGAGCAGAAGATCCTCGATGTCCCCGAAGCCGAACGCGCTGCCTACCGCATCGCCCGCAATTTACCGGTCGCGAAGCGCACCAAGGAACAGGCGGCGCTCATTAAGAAATACTTCTCCTCTCAAGCTACCTTCGGCCTGGATCTCTACGACAAGGCCGCCGACAACAAGGTCGTCGCCAAGCGTGCCGAAGCCACCGCCTTGCGGGCCAAGAAGCCAGTCGAAGGCCGCGTCAGCGTACTCGTCGAACCGGTCAACGCCGCACCGAAGAGCGAACTGCATCACCGTGGCGACCACGGCCAACCCCGCCAGGTTGTCACCCCGGGCGAACTCTCCATCCTCGGCAATCCCGCCATCCCCGTCGACGACCCGAAGTTGCCCACCACCGGACGCCGCCTCGCTTACGCGAAGTGGCTGACCTCCGGTCAACACCCGCTGGTCGGCCGCACGCTGATGAACCGCGTCTGGATGCATCACTTCGGCCGCGGCATCGTCAACACGCCGGGCGACCTCGGTATGCTCGGCGAGCGCCCTTCGCACCCCGAACTGCTCGACTACCTGGCGAACCGCTTCGTCGAAGCCGGCTGGAGCCTCAAGACCATCCATCGCGAGATGATGCTCAGCCGCACCTATCGTCAGTCCTCGCGCAATGACGACGCCCAGTCCGCCGACCCCGACAACGCTCTCTTCGGCCGCTATCGCATCCGTCGCCTCGACGCCGAGACCATTCGCGACGCGATGCTCGCCGTCAGCGGCAAGCTCAATCCTGAGATGTTTGGCGAGCCCGTCACGGTCGGCAAGACCGGCGATGGCCGCATGATTCCTGGTGTCGAGATCCGGAACACCAACCGTGACGTCATCAAGGTCGATACCTCGTCCCCTGCAGTCTACCGCCGCTCGGTCTACCTCCAGCAGCGTCGGAGCGGCCCGGCCACCGCGCTCGCGACGTTCGACCTCCCGAACATGGATCCGAACTGCGAACGACGCGACCTCACCACCGTCGCCCCGCAGTCGCTCTTCCTGATGAATGACGAGTTCGTCATCGAACGCGCCAAAGATCTCGCCGCCCGCGTCATCAAGGAACACCCAGAAAATGCCGACGCCCAAGTCCGGGCCGCGTGGGTCCTCACGCAAGGCCGGGCGCCTTCCGCCAAGGAACTCGCCGACTTCAATCGCCTGCTGGCCGAACAGGTCGAGCACTTCGCCAAGCTTAAGCCCGTCAAGCCGGTCGCGGACGCTTCCCTGAAGGTCAAGCCGGTGAAGGTGAAGTCCACCGCCAAGAAAGCCGCGCCTCAGCCCACCTTCCCTGCTCCGACGGCTACCACCCAGGATACCCGTATCGAAGCGCTCGGCTCCCTTTGCCAGGTTCTCCTCGCCACCAACCGCTTCCTCCATGTCGACTAAGCTTCCCAACGGGCTCTGCTCCCGCCGCCACTTCCTCGAAGCCGGCGGCTTCGGACTCGGCCTGCTCGGTCTCTCCACGCTGCTCCGTCAGGATGGCCTGCTCGCCGCGCCGATGAAACCCCTTCTCGGCAACGAAACGTTCGACCTCCTCCCCAAGCAGCCGCCCCGCCCGGCCAAGGCCAAGGCGATGATCTCCCTCTTCATGATGGGTGGTCCGTCGCAGATGGATCTCTTCGACCACAAGCCAATGCTCACCAAGTGGCATGGCCAGAAATTCCCCGGAGATAATCTCAAATACGACAACGTCGCGCAGGCTTCGGCCAAGGTGCTCGGTTCGTTCTGGAAGTTCTCCCGCCACGGCAAGTGCGGCCTCGAACTCAGCGAACTCCTCCCGCAGCTCGGCACGGTCGCCGACGACATCTGCCTGATCCGCTCGATGAAGTCGGGCGTGAACAACCACCTGCAGGCCATGCTCGCCATGCAGACCGGACGCATCACGTCCGGTAACCCGACCATGGGCGCCTGGGCGACCTACGCCCTCGGCAGCGAGACCAAGGACCTGCCCGCCTACGTCGTCATGGGCCATCCGGGCGGCCTGCCCACTTTTGCCAACCAGCATTGGTCCAACGGCTGGCTACCCTCGATCTACCAAGGCACGTTTGTCCGCGCCACCGCGCCGCATATCCTCAACCTCGACCCGCCCGCCGTCCCTCCAAGGCAAGCCGCAGGAACGCCAGATGGAGCTCCTCCGCGCGATGAACGCCGAGCACGCCGCCAACCATCCGGGCGAGACCGACCTCCAGGCTCGCATCCAGAGCTACGAACTTGCCGGCCGCATGCAGCTCGCCGCCAAGGAAGCCTTTGACATCTCGTCCGAGCCGAAGCACGTACTCGAACTCTACGGCATCGGCCGCAAGGAGTGCGACGACTATGCCCGCCGCTGCCTGATCGCCCGACGCCTCGTCGAGCGTGGCGTGCGCTACGTACAGGTCCTCAACCAAGGCCAGAGCTGGGATAGCCACGGCTCGATCAAGTCCGCCCTGCCCACCCTTTGCGCCGCGACCGACCGTCCCAGCGCCGCGCTCGTCGCCGACCTTAAACAACGCGGACTCCTCGACAGCACCATCGTGCACTGGGGCGGAGAGATGGGCCGCATGCCGGTCCTGCAGAACGACGCTGGAGAAGCCAAGTGGGGCCGCGACCATAACACCTATGGCTTCAGCCAGTGGGTCGCCGGCGGTGGCTTCAAGGGCGGGCTCACCTACGGCGAGACCGACGAATGGGGCCACCACGCGGTGAAGGACGTCGTGAATCATTACGACTGGCACGCCACCATGCTCGACTGCTTCGGCTTCGAGCACGACAAGCTCATCTTCAAGCGCAACGGCGCCGCCCTTACCCTGACCAACAACCAGCCCGCCCGGGTCGTCCGCGAACTGCTGGCCTGATGCTCCCTGGGCTTGCAAACCCCGGACGGAGGACTTGATT
>CAXNMQ010000012.1:0-5705 GCA_964203605.1 Opitutales bacterium | reverse complement strand
TCATTAAGCCCCTGCTGGCCTGAGTGAGACGGACGGTGCGGACGCGGAACCTTGAGGCCGGAGGCCTGTCCAAATATAGGTAACCAAGGTAGCAGATGCCCCAAAGCGCCCGCTGACCAGTCCGACCCTCAAAAGCAGGCCCCACCCCACCAAGGAAAGGCTCGCTTCGGGAAGTCGGCCTATCGCAAAATATCACCACACCCCTTTAGCAAGCCTCTGACATGAATCGTCGCCGCTTCATCCTCCGTTCTTTGGGAGCCACCTTGGCCCTCCCCGGACTGTGCTCGCTCAGCGCGAAGGCCCTCAGCGGCAACCCCACCGTGCAGGTCGCCAAGGGAGCCGGCATCGGCGCCCGCCGCTTCGTGGCGATCGGCAACCTCCTCGGCTACCAGACCAAGCAGCTCTTCCCGAAGACCACCGGGCGTGATTTCGAAAAGACGACCTTGCTGGAGCCGATCTGGGAACACCGCGAGTTGATGACCGTTTTCCGCGGCCTCGACCACGGCGTCAAGGGCGGCCACTTCGCGGTGCATTCCTTCCTTTCCGGCGTGCTGAATTCCGAAGCGCAGAACCGCGCCGACGGCAACGTCTCGCTCGACCAGTTCCTCGCCGAAGAGATCGGCCACCAGACCCGCTTCCCCTCTCTCACCGTCGGCTCCGAAGGCGGCATCCACGGCGGCTGCCAGCTCGCTTGGACAAAGTCGGGCGTGCGCGTGCCGCCGATCACCAACCCGGCCGAATTGTTCGACAAGCTTTTCGTCAGCGACTCCGCCGAGCGGCGCGTCCGCCGTGAACAGGAAAACCACGTGCAGGCCTCGATCCTTGATTCCGTGCGCGAGGAGGCGAAGCGCCTCTCCGGCCAAGTCAACCAGGAGGACAAGGCCAAGCTCGAGGAGTACTTCACGTCGGTGCGCGACGTCGAGAAGCGCCTCGCGCTGCGCCAGCGCTGGACCCATCTCCCCAAGCCGACGGCGCCCTTCGGCAAGCCGGCCAACCGCAACGCGGTCGACGACCTGCCGCTCATGTATGAGCTCATCGCGCTCGCCCTGCAGACCGACAGCACCCGCATCGCCACGCTGGAAATCGGCGGCGACTTCCTACCCCAGCATCTGGGCGTCAAGAAGGACTACCACGGCATCTCCCACCACGGTAACGATCCCGAGTCCATCGCCGCCCTGATCACCCTCGAGCGCTACCAGGTCGCGCAGTATGGCAAGTTCATCAGTCGCCTCACCCAGATGAAGGACGGTGGCGGCACGCTGCTCGACTCCACCACGGTGCTTTTCGGCAGCGGCATGGGCGACGCCAATTCGCACCGCAATACCGACCTGCCGATCTTCCTCGCGGGCGGCGGCTACAAGCATGGCAGCTTCCGCGAAGTCGCTCGCGAGGTGAAGCACAAGGTGCCGCTCTGCAACCTCTTCGTCGACATCGCCCAGAAGATGGGCGTCGAAACGCATGCCTTCGGCAGCAGCACGGGGCGGTTCGCCTGAGCCTCGGTAACGCTCCGCACTCGTGACGTCGCTGCCGGCATTCCGAACCCTGCTGGTCGTATCCGCGCTCTTGGCGGCCGGCTCCCTGCGCGCCGCCGAGGAACCGTCGAAGGTCGTCGACAAGTTCCTGAGCCGCTACTGCCTGGAATGCCACGACGCCGACGTCCATAAGGGCGATCGTTCTTTCGACCAGTTCAAGCTGCCGCTCAAGTCTCTGCCCGCGGTGATCGAGGCCCGCGACATCATCGACCAGCTGACTTTGCGCGAGATGCCGCCGAAGAAGGCCGAACAGCCCAGCGACGAGGAGCGTCTCGCGGTCATCCGCGCCCTGCGCGACGGCACCGCCGCGGCGCAGGCCACCCTGCAGAGCACTGGCTCGCGCACGGTCCTCCGCCGGCTCTCTAACCGCGAATATGAGAACACGCTCGAGACCTTGTTCGGTCGTCGTATCGACACCCTCGGGCTGACCGCTGATTTCCCCAAGGAAAAGACCGCCCGCCACCTGGATACGATCGGCCAGTCGCTGGTGACCTCCGGTTTCTTGGTCGACCAGTATTTCCAGTCCGCCAACCGTCTCGTCGAGGCCCGTCTAGGCAAGCCGGCCACCGCCCCACAGACCTGGACCTTCAACAAGAACTTCGTCCAGTACGAAGAGCTGACGGGCTCGCATAAGAGCGCCTTCAACTTCCGCTACCTCAATATCTATGAACAGCCGAACACCGACACCCGTCAGGGCGGCTACGGCCATATCGAGGACTTCCGGCAAGGCGTGCCGGTCTCCGGCCTCTATGACATCGAGGTCGAGGCGACGGCCCTGCATCGCGACACCCATTACGATCCCGTCATCTTCGGCATCGACCTCTCGGAACCCTTCATCCTTGGCGTCGTGCCCGGCGACATCACGAAAGGTCACATCCATTACCCGCAGGCCATCGAGCCATTGCTGGCGAGCGGCGTGGTGCCCGACAACGTGCCGACCCGACTGAAGTTCCGCGTCTGGCTCGAAGCAGGCCAGACGCCGCGCTTCATCTTCCCAAATGGTCCCTATGAATCGCGCGCCTCGGTGGTGACGATCAACAAGCGCTACCCGAAAGAGTTCTCGACGCCGGTCGGCTCCTCGGGCGTCGGTCGCGCGCACATCCTCCGGGAAGGTAAGCTGCCGCATATTCGAATCAGCGAGATTGTCGTCCAAGGACCAGTGACCGAGCCGGTGGGTGGCGCCGAAGAAGTTGCCGTCTTCGGCAAGGATGGCTTCCAGGCCGACCGCGCGCTTGACCAGCTGCTCGCCTTTGCGGCGAAAGCCTACCGCCGCCCGCTCCAGGACGCGGACCGCGAGTCGATCCGGAAGATGCATGAGAAGCGGATCGCCGAAAAAGCCAGCCCGCGCCAGGCGGCGCTCGACGTAGTCAAACTCATCCTCTGCTCCCCTTCCTTCCTGTACCTGAGCGAAGTCACCAAGGAAGCCGACCGACGCCTGCAACCTTACGACCTCGCCACCCGCCTCGCTTTCGCCCTTTCGGCCGCGCCGCCCGACGAGAAACTCTCTGCTTCCGCGGCCTCGGGCAAACTCACCGGGGATGACGAACTAAAGAAGCAGATTGACCGCCTGCTAGCCGATGAACGCGTCAACGGTTTCGTCAACGGCTTCCTCGATAGCTGGCTGAGCCTGCGCGAGCTCGGTGGTATGCCACCCCCGCGCGAGGTGAATCGCGCCTACTACGCCGAGGATCTGCCGACCTCGATGAAGACCGAGGCGCGCCTGTTCTTCCGCGATATGCTCAAGGAGAACCGTCCGGTGAACCAGTTCCTGCATGCGGATTACACCTTCATCGACAAGAAGCTGGCGCAGCTCTACGACCTGCCTGAGCAGAAGACCCTGCGCCTGGCCGACGGCTTCCAGAAGGTCAGCCTCAAGGGCGACAAACATCGCGGTGGCCTGCTCGGCATGGCGGCCGTGCTAACGGTCAGTGCCAACGGCGTCGAAACCTCGCCCGTCACCCGCGGAGCGTGGGTCAGCGAGAACATCCTCGGCGTTAAGCCGCCGCCCCCGCCGGACGTCGTCCCCGCCATCGAACCTGATGTCAGCGGCACGACCACCATCCGCGAACGCCTCGCCAAGCACAGCACCGACCGCGCCTGCGCCGAGTGCCATCGCAAGATCGACCCGCTCGGCTTCAGCCTCGAATCCTTCGATCCCGTCGGCCGCTGGCGCGTGACCTATGCGAAGCCCAAGAAGGGCGCCGCGCCGAAGATCGACACCACCGGCGAGTTCGCCTCGGGCGAGACCTATCAGGACTTCGCCGGCTTCCGCGATATCCTGCACGACAAACGCGACGAAATGTTCACCCGCCATCTCATCCGCTCGCTTCTCGCCTACAGCACCGGCCGCCTCATGGAGCCAGCTGACGAATTCGCCGTCGACCGCATCCACGACAAGGTCAAGCAGCAGGGCCTCGGCCTGCGCAGCCTCGTTGTCGAGTGCCTGACCAGCGACGTCTTCCGCTCCCGCTGACGTAAGGGTCCGACAGGGGCCCAGAGCGAGACGATAGTGCTACCCCGTGAAACAAGGGGAGTAGTAAGCTGTCAGAAGGAGAGTAGAATATACCTCATGTCCGATCCCCTCGAGCTGACCCGCCGCCGCTTCCTCGGCCAGATGACCACTGGCATGACGGGGTTGGCTTTGTCGCGCTTGCTCATGAGCGACCTCGGTGCCGCGGTGCCACCCGGCGCCCACTTCGCCCCGAAGGCCAAGCAGGTGCTCCAAATCTTCTGCCCGGGTGCGGCTTCGCACATCGACCTCTGGGATCATAAGCCGCTCCTCGACAAATACGATGGCACTCCCCTGCCCGGTCCGGTCGAGGTGACCTTCCAAGGCAAGAACGGCAACCTGATGAAGTCCCCCTGGGCCTTCAAGCCCGCCGGCAAGAGCGGCAAGATGATCAGCTCGAACTTGCCGCACATGGCGCAGCACGTCGACGAGATGGCGTTCATCCATTCGATGACGTCGCGCAGCAATACGCACGGCCCGGGCTGCATCGCGATGAACACCTGCTTCACCCGCGAAGGCTATCCGAGCGGCGGCGCTTGGATCAGCCACGCCCTCGGCTCGCTCAACCAGAACCTGCCGACCTACATCTCCGTCCAGGACGTCCGCGGCGAACCGCCCAACGGCAAAGCCAATTGGGGCAATGGTTTCCTGCCCGCCCGGCACCAAGGCGTCAGCATGGCCTCCCAGCAGGCGCTGCGTAATCTCGGTCGCCCGACCGACATCTCTTCCGCCGAAGACGAAGCGACCCGCGAATTCCTCCGTGCGACGAACCTCGAGCACGCCGAACAACATCCCGGCAACGACGAGCTCCGCGCCCGCATCGCGGCCTACGAGCTCGCGGCGAAGATGCAGCTGGCCGCCCCCGAAGTCAGCGACCTCTCTCGCGAGCCGGACCACGTCCATGAGCTCTATGGCACCAAAGACGCCAACCCGCTCAAGGCCGCCTACGCCAAGAACTGCCTGCTGACCCGCCGTTTCCTCGAGAAAGGTGTCCGCTACGTCAGCCTCTACTGCGCCTCTCGCGCCAGCGGGGTCGACGGCCTCCTCAACTGGGACGCCCACCGCACGCTCAAGGCCGACTACGATCGCCACTGCCCGGTCTTCGACCAGCCCACCGCCGCCCTGCTCGCCGACCTGAAGCAGCGCGGGCATGCTCGACGACGTGCTTGATTATCTGGTGCACCGAATTCGGCCGCATGCCCACCCACCAGGTCGGCACCACCGGCCGCGACCACAACCCCGACGCCTACACGACCTGGATGATGGGCGCCGGCGTGAAGGGCGGCGTCTCCTATGGCGCGACCGATGACTTCGGCCGCCGCAGCGTCACCGACGTCACGACCTGCTACGACTTCTACGCGACCGTCCTGCACCTCCTCGGCCTCGACCACGAGAAGCTGACCTATTATCACAACGGCGTGAACCGCCGCTTCACCGACGTCCACGGCCACGTCATCAAGCCGGTCCTCGCATGAGAATGCTTCGTCGCCGCTCCTACTGCTCGCTCCGTTGGCGCTCTCCGCCCAAGCTAAACCCGAAGTCGCCAACGCGACGAAAGCAGCCAAACGTGCTTGGGAATCCGCACCGGCCGAGAAGAAAGCCTCCTGGATCGGCCAGCGCGACGCCCTGATCAACGTAGACCTCTCCGAGGACACGCAGCGGCA
>CAXNMQ010000011.1:0-5833 GCA_964203605.1 Opitutales bacterium | reverse complement strand
AGCACGGGGCCGAGGCCGGAAAGGATGGCGTCGACGATCTGGGCGTCGGCGGCCGCGAGCGGGATCGCGGAACAACGGGCGCTGATCCCCTGACCGACCGCTCCGGGCGTATTCGGCATGGCGCGGGCGACATTGCGGGCGGAGGAAAAGAAGCCGCCGATAGTGGCGAGGCGCGTACCGGCGAGGATCGAGAGCACGAGCTTACCCTGTGCGAGCGTGGCGTAGGACTTATCGAGGTCGGTGAACTGCTGCGGCTTGCAGGCGAGCACGATCGCGTCGGCGCCGGCGAGGAGCTCGGCCGGAGTCGCGGCCACGCGGACGCCGGTGGCCTTGGAAAGATCGGCGGCGGTGGAATCATTGCCGCCGATGACGGTGATATCAGCCGGGGCGCAGGCGCCCGAACGGAGAAGGCCCTGCACCATGGCCCCTGCCATGCGTCCGGAACCGATGAAAGCGAGTTTTGGCATGATCAGAGGGCGCGCACGGCGGCGTCGAGGACTTCACAGGCCTTATCGATGTCCGCGCCTTCGTGGGCGGTGGAGATGAAGGCGGTCTCGTAAGGCGAAGGCGCGAGGTAGACGCCCTTGTCGAGCGCGGTGCGGAAGACCTTGCGATACAGGTCGCCGTTGGAGGCGATGGCCTGGTCGTAGTTACGGACCTTCTCGGTGTTGAAGTAGAGCGAGAACATCGAGCCGACCTGCGGGACCTGCAGCGGGATGCCCTTGGCCTGCGCGGCGGCGAGCAGCGTGTCACGGACGCGACGGCCGAGGACGTCGAGACGCGCATAAGGGTTCTGGGACTTCAACTTACGGACCGCGGCGAGGCCGGCGGCCATGGCGAGCGGATTACCCGAGAGCGTGCCGGCCTGGTAGACCGGGCCGAGCGGGGCGAGCTTGTCCATGATCTCGACCTTGCCGCCGAAGGCGCCGACCGGGAGGCCGCCGCCGATGATCTTACCCATGCAGACGAGGTCCGGCACGACATCATGCAGGCCCTGCGTGCCCGCGAGGGAGAGGCGGAAGCCCGTCATCACTTCGTCGAAGATGAGCACCGTGCCGTGCTTCGTGCACAGTTCACGGAGACCCGCGAGGAAACCGGCGTCGGGCAGGATCAGGCCGACGTTGGCCGGGAACGGCTCGACGATCAGGCCGGCGATCTGACCGGCATTGGCATCGAAGAGCGCGGAGAGGGCCGGCAGATTATTATATTCGGCGACGAGCGTGTCGGCGGCGGTACCGGGCGTGACGCCGGCGGAGTCGGGATTGCCCTGCGTGAGCGCGCCGGAGCCGGCCTTCACGAGGAGCGAATCGACGTGGCCATGGTAGCAGCCCGAGAACTTGATGATCTTGTTACGTCCCGTGTAGCCACGCGCGAGGCGGATGGCCGACATCGTGGCTTCGGTGCCGCTGTTGGTCATGCGGACCTTCTTCACCGCCGGCACGCAGGACAGAATCAGTTCGGCCATCTCGACCTCGAGGGGGTTCGGGGTACCGAAGCTCGTACCACGATCGAGGGCCTCGCGAATCGCCGCGCGGATGTCCGGGTCGTTATGGCCGTGGATGGCCGGACCCCAGGTCAGGACGAAGTCCACGAGTTCCTGGTCGTCAGCCGTCGTCAGACGGGCGCCGTTGGCCGACTTCGTGAAGAAGGGGGTGCCACCGACCGAGCGGAAAGCGCGGACCGGGGAATTGACGCCGCCCGGGATCATCGTGAGGGCGCGTTGGAAAAGCTGCTCCGAGGTGTTCACGGCCCAATCTGATGAAGAAACCCCGCCCCGGGGCAAGGGCTGAGTCAGCCGGGCCAGCCCCAAGTCCAATCCCCATAAAATCCTGTTCAACCTCCGGCCTCAGCCTAGCCTGCGACCACCCCCCGATGCGACGTCGCACCGCCCTGCCCCTCTTGCTCATCCCTTGCCTGCTCGGGACCGCCCTGCTCTGCGCCGAACCGCCGAAAGAGCTGCGCCCGTTCATCGAGAAACACTGCGTCGACTGCCATGACGCCGACGAAGCCAAAGGCGGACTCGATTTCGGCAAACTGCCCTCCGACCTGAACCAAGCGGACGCGCTCGCCAAATGGGTGCGCGTCTTCGATCGCGTCGACTCAGGCGAGATGCCGCCCAAGAAGAAAGCCACGCCCGGAGGCGGGCGACAAAGCCCAGTTCACGAAGACATTGGCCGGCAATCTCGTCACCGCCGACCAGGCGAACAAGGCCACCGTCCTCCGTCGCCTGAATCGCAACGAACTTGAGCAGACCCTGAACGATTTGCTTGGCATCAACGAAGAGCTCGCCCCCTTGCTGCCCGAAGACGGCCGCGCCCAGGGTTTCGACAAGGTCGGCGAGGCGCTCGATCTCTCCTCGGTCCACCTGCAGCGTACCATGGACGCGGCTCGGCAGGCGCTAAACGCCGCGATGAACAAAGGCGATGCTCCCGAGAAAATCGATAAGACGATTGGCTTCGGGGACGGCCGTAACGCCACGCACATCGGCAAGAGCTGGCACAAGCTCGCTGACGGTAGCGTCGTGACCTTCAACGAGGCCACCTATCCGGCACTCATGGCAGAATTCGAGGTGCCGATCGCCGGCCTCTACCGCGTCACGCTCGGCGGCCGCGCCTATCAGAGCGAGAAGCCTGTGATGGTGACAATCTTCTCCGGACCCTTCTTCACAGGAAGCCCCACCCGCTTCCAATCCGTCCAGGAATTCCTCCCGGACGGCAACGAGGTGCAGATCGAAGTACAACTGAAGGTGCGCGACAAGGTCCGCCTATTCCCCGACCTCCGCACCTTTGACTATAACCTGAACCAAAAGACCGGCCCGGCCAAATACCCCGGCCCCGGACTGGCGATGAAGCCCATGCGCGTCGAGGGCCCGCTGCTTCCCGCAGTGGCCGGGCAAAGGACATAAGCTCATGTTCGGCGACCTGCCGAACGCTCCGACCGCCGAGGCCGCCAAGCGAATGAAATACGAGAAACCGCCGCACCCAGCAGATGTATGAGGTCGACGAGCACCCAGCCGGCTCAGTCGACGGACGCGAAGTCTTATCAAAGGCCTTCGTGGCCAAGCGTCGTCTCGCGAGAAAGATCGCCAGCCGACGCAGGCCGATCGCATACGTGCAGCCTTTTCGAAGCCGAGCTCAAGAACGGCTCCACCTTCGAGGAATCGTTAATGACCGCCTACACGGCCGTGCTCTGCTCTCCCGTTAACCTCTACTTCCATGAGAAGTCCGGGCGCCTCGATGCCTGGGCCGTCGCTGGACGCCTCAGCTACATGCTATGGGGCACGGCACCCGATAACGAACTCCGCAAGCACGCCGAGACTGGTGCGCTGCTGAAGCCCGCAACCCTGCGCGCCCAGACCGACCGCCTGCTCAACGGACCGGCGCGCCCAGCGCTTCGTGCGCGACTTCACCGATCAGTGGCTCTCGCTCCGCAACATCGACGCCACCACGCCGGACAAGCAGCTTTACCCCGAGTACGACGATGCCCTCAAGGCCGCCATGCTCGATGAGACCCGCGGCTTCTTTGCCGAAGTCCTCGCAAAAAACCTCAGCGTAACCGACTTCCTCGATTCCGACTGGACGATGCTGAACAACCGCCTCGCCCGCCATTACGACATCCCCGACGTCGAAGGCGTCGCCTTCCGCAAGGTCGCGCTGAAGCCTGAGTACCACCGCGGCGGACTGCTCACCCACGCCAGCATCCTCAAGGTCTCCGCCAACGGCAGTAATACCTCACCCTGTCATGCGCGGAGCTTGGGTGCTCGACCGCATCCTCGGCACCCCGCCGTCCCCGCCGCCACCCGGAACCCCTGGCGTCGAACCCGATATCCGTGGCGCGGTCGACCCTCCGCCAGATGCTTGAAAAGCACCGCTCCACCGAGAGTTGCAACTCCTGTCACGCCAAGATCGACCCGCCCGGCTTCGCCCTCGAGAGCTACGACGTCGCCGGGCGGCTGGCAGACGAACTACCGCAGCCTCGGCCGCCAGTTCAAGTCCCCGCCCAATCTCAAGCGCGTGCAATGGCGCATCGGGCCGCCGGTCGATGCCTCCGGCGTGACCGCCGACGGTAAAGCCTTCGCCGACCTCAAGGAGTTTAAGCAGAAGGTCCTGCTCGCCGACCCCGAGGCTTTCACGCTCGCGCTCACCCGCAAACTGGCTGCCTACGGCAGCGGACGCGCGATGGGCTTCTCGGATCGTGCCGAACTCCAGCGCCTCGCCCACCAGACCTTCACGCAGGGCAACGGCCTTCGCGACCTCCTCCACAACCTCATCCAAAGCGAAATCTTCCTGACCAAATGAACGCCCCGCACATCGCCACCAAGAGCCCGTCATCGATCGCCGCGCCTTCCTGCGCAGCACCGGCCTACTGCTCACGTTGCCTTGGCTTGAGGCCATGGTCCCCAGCTTCGCCAACGCCGCGGAATCACGGGCCGCCACCACGCAGCCACGCCGCCTGCTGGCGATGAACTATAGCCTCGGCTTCCACGTGCCCCTACTCGTACCCAAGGAAGAAGGCGCCGACTACGTCGCCCTCGTTCTACCTCGAGGCACTCCAAGCCCACCGCAAAGACTTCACGGTCTTCTCCGGACTCTCTCACGACGAACAGAATGGCGCTGACGGCCACACCTCGGAGCTCACTTGGCTGACCTCCGCCAAACACCCCGGCTTGCCTGGCTTCCGCAACACCATCTCGATTGACCAGTTGCTAGTCCAAAAGCTCAACCCTGATACCCGCTTCACGTCGCTGGCGCTTTCCGCCGGGTCGAACGGCTCGCTTTCCTGGACGATGAACGGTGTCAATATTCCCTCTGAATCGACCCCCTCCCGCCTGTTCCAACTTCTATTCGTCAATGGCAGTCCGACAGAGGTGCAGAAACAGCTCAGTGAACTGCGCCGCGGCCGCAGTATCCTTGATACGCTCAACGGTGAGGCCAAGAAGATGAACGCCAACCTCGGTCCGCGCGACCGGGAGAAGGTCGATCAGTATTTCACGAGCGTGCGCGAGCTTGAGTCGCGCCTCCTGTCCTCCTCCGCCTGGGCCACCCGTCCGAAGCCCAAGGTCTCCACCGAGGCACCCAAAGATGTCACCGACCGGACTGACATCATCGCTAAGACGAGGCAGATGCACGACCTCATCACCCTGATTTTCCAGACCGATTCGACCCGCTTCATCACTTACAGCGCTGGCGGTATGAACGCGACGCACCGAAGATCGAAGGCGTCAGCCAAGACTGGCATAACCTCTCCCACCACGGCCAGGATGACGGCGAAAATCGAGGAACTCCGCATCATCGAACGCGCGGAATTCGCGGAGATCGGCCGCCTGCTCGGCCTACTCAAAGGCGTCCGGGAAGGCCGCGGCACCCTGCTCGACAACACGATCGTCATGGCGGGTAGCAATCTCGGCAACGCCAGCGCCCATAGCACCCGCGACATCCCGCTCATCGTGGCCGGCGGCGGCTTCCGTCACGGCAAGCACGTCGTCGCCGGCGGCAAGGGCAACGACAACGCCCGTTTCGCCAACCTCTTCGTCCAGATCGCGCACCGCATGGATGTCGGCCTCGAGAAGTTCGGCAGCAGCAACGGCCGCAGCGTCAAGGGCTTCGAACTGGCCTAAGCCGACTTTAGTCCATCGACAAAAGGGCCGGAGTCTCGCGACTCCGGCCCTTTGCTTGTCAGCCTGGCCCTAGCCCAGGCCCTAGCCCTGCGTCGCAACTGCAGCGCTCACTTCTTGCCGTCGTCGACGACTTCGAAGTCACCGTCGACCACCTTGCCGTCCTTGGACTTCTTCTTCTCTTCAGGAGCGGGGCCCGCATCAGCCTGCGGCTGTTCA
>CAXNMQ010000010.1:0-11567 GCA_964203605.1 Opitutales bacterium | reverse complement strand
CCTCGGGATGCGTAATCCGTTTCTCCTCGGCGGCATGTCGCTCCTGGAATTCCTCGGTTACCGTTCCGCCGACGCCTGCATCGGCCTTTCGCCCGGCATCGTCGAAGGCATCCGTTCGCGCGCCGCCGAGCGTCTGCCGATCGCGATGATTCCTAACGGCTGCGACCTCGAGGTCTTCCATCCGTCGAAGCGTGCCAAGCTCGCTCTGCCGGGAATCGGCCCGGATGACTTCGTCGCCGGCTTCACCGGCGCCCATGGCGTCGCCAACGGCCTCGATGCGCTGCTCGATGTCGCCCAGGAACTGAAACGTCGCGGCGATACGCACGTGAAGCTCGTCTTCATCGGCGACGGCAAGGAGAAGGAACGCCTCGCGGCCCGCGCGAGCGAGCTCGGCCTCACGAACTGTCTGTTCTTTCCGCCGGTCCCGAAATCCGAGCTCGGCGCTATCACCGCCTCGCTCGATTGCGGACTGATGGTGTTGCGTGATATCCCGGCGTTCTATCGGGGTACTTCGCCGAACAAGTTCTTTGATTACATCGCCGCCGGCATTCCCGTGGTGAACAATTACCCCGGCTGGCTGGCTGGCCTGATCACGGAGCATTGCTGCGGGATTGTCGTACCGCCGGGCAATGTCGCCGCCTTCGCGGACGCGCTGCAGCGCCTCGCGGCCGATTCCGCCGCCAGTCGCACCATGGGCGCCGCCGCGCGCGTGCTGGCGGAAAAAGAATTCGCCCGCCCGCTGCTTGGCTGGTCGTTTTATCGCGACCCTCGAAGCCCACGCCGCCTGAACCATGCTCACCCGCGAACAAGCCCTCGCCCTCGTGCTCCGTCGCCTCGCCGCCCTCGGCCGCGAACTCGGCAAGCCCACCTTGGAAAAGGCCGACGCGCAGACCCGCCTCTTCGGCGAAGCTGCCGCGCTGGACAGCATCGGACTCGTCACGCTCATCGCCGACCTCGAGGAAGATATCCGCGTCGCCACCGGCAAGACCGTCACTCTCGCCGATGAAAAAGCCATGAGCCGACTTACTTCCCCGTTCCGACGAGTGGATTTACTCGCGGAGTATGTGGTGGAGATCGTCGGAAGATAGCATGGTGCAAAAGTGCAAATCGGCCTACGGCCTGTGCAAAGGTGCAAACGTGAAGATACATCAGAGCCAGGGCTAGGGCTTGGGCCAGGCCGCCGAACGGTGGCCGCAGGGTAGGAGCGAGACTACGTCACGCCCTATAAGCCCGATTAACCCGCCTCCGCCTCTTCTAGCCCCAGCCCT
Source organism: Opitutales bacterium (assembly GCA_964203605.1). Classification (GTDB taxonomy): domain Bacteria; phylum Verrucomicrobiota; class Verrucomicrobiia; order Opitutales; family UBA953; genus UBA953. The sequence continues at coordinate 10,299 of CAXNMQ010000010.1, read as the reverse complement.
AGCCCAAGCCCTAGCTCTTAAAAAACACTTTTGCACTTTTGCACAGGAGCTCCGCTCCGATTTGCACCTTTGCACTGCCTCTAGTCCAGTCTGCTGCCTCTCCCCTTGTCCACATGCCCACGTGCCCACTTGTCCCCTAAACTAAAAATGCCCACCGCTCTCATTACCGGCACTTCCCAAGGCCTCGGTCTTGCCCTGGCTGAACGTCTGCTCGCCGACGGCTGGACTGTGCATGGTTTCGCCCGCGGTCCGCAGACGCTGACGCATGAGCGCTTCAGCGCCCACGTCGTCGACGTCACCGATGAAGCCGCCGTGCGCGCCGCCGTCGCGGCCATCGCTGAGTCCGGCCGGATCGACCTCCTGGTCAACAACGCTGGTGCGGCTTCGATGAACGCGCTGCTGCTCACGCCGGGTGAGACCGCCGAGCGTCTCATGCGCGTGAATTACTTGGGCACCTTCCACTGCCTGCAGGCCGTCGGCAAAGTCATGGTCCGGCAGCGGGCCGGTCGTATCGTCAATATCACCACCGTCGCCGTGCCCCTCTCGCTGGAAGGCGAAGCCGCCTACGTCGCCAGCAAGGCCGCGGTCGAAGCCCTCACGAAAGTCGCCGCCAAAGAGCTGGCCTCCTCTGGCGTCATCGTATCGGCGGTGGGCTTCGGCCCGATTGATACCGCCCTGACGCGGGCGGTCCCGCGCGACCGCCTAGCGGCGCTCAATCACCAACTTGATCTCGCCGCTTCGCCCACTCCGGCGGCGGCCGCCGCGTTCTTGCTCGAGCACGTGCGTTCCGCTGAGGCCGGGCGGATCGCTTACCTCGGCGACGTCGGCCTTCCCTGACAGCTTGAACACCTGGCTCCAGCAGCGGTTCGTCACCGCCGGTGAGAACCCCGCGCTTATCGGCGCTTGGGGGGCATGCTCCTATGCACGCATGGCCGCCTTGGTGAATGAAGCCGCCCGCGCCCTCGCGGGGTTGCGCTTGCCCGGTCCTGCCACCATCGCCGTCGTCGGCGGCCATGGTCCGGCTTCGACCGCCTGGCTGCTCGCGCTGGAAGCCGCCGGTCATTTCGCCGTCCCGCTCGCCGGCAATCCCGCCGAGCACCCGGCGCGCCTCGCGCAGGTCAACGCGCAGTGGGTCGTGACCGCCGAAGGCTACGCCTGGAATCTCCTGCCGCGGATCGACGAAGCTTCCGCCCATCCGCTCTTCGCGGCCTTGCGCGACCGGAAGGCCGCCGGACTGGTCTTGTTCTCGAGCGGCACCAGCGGCCAACCCAAGGCGATGGTGCAAGATCTCTCCGCCTTGCTTGCGACCTATGCGGAACGCCACCCCAACGGCCTGCCCGTGCTCGCGCTCCTTGGCTTCGACCACATCGGCGGTCTCAACACCCTCTTCGGAGCCCTTGCCGCCGGCGCCCCCGTCGTCGTGCCGGCTTCGCGCGCGCCGGCCGACGTCGCCATGGCGATCGCGGGTCATCGCGTCGCGGTGCTGCCGGCTTCGCCCACCTTCCTCAATCTACTCCTCGCGGCCGGCGTCACGGCCGACCTTACTTCGCTGCGCGTCATCACGTACGGCACCGAGCCCATGCCCGAGAGCCTGCTCGTACGCCTTAAAGCTACCTTCCCTCAGGTCCGCTTCATCCAGACTTTCGGCACCAGTGAGACGGGCATCACGCACACCATCAGTCCCGAAGCAGGGTCTACCTTCCTGCGCTTCGAAGACCCGCATCTCGAATGGAAGGTCGTCGAGGACGAACTCTGGCTGCGCAGCCGCACGCAGATCGCCGGCTATCTCAACGCCAGCAACGAGACGTTTTACCGCGGACGGCTGGTTCCGCACGGGCGACAAGGTCGAGCAGGGGCCCAACGGCTCGCTGCGCATTCTTGGCCGGATGGGTGAGATGATCAATGTCGGCGGCGAGAAGCTCATGCCCGCTGAAGTCGAGTCTGTCGTCCTCGGGGTTCCGGGCGTCACCGATTGCCGCGTGCGCGGCGAGGCTCATCCGCTCACTGGCCAGACCGTCACTGTGGATGTCGTCAGCTTCACCACCGACCAGGAAGCCCTGCGCTCCGCTATCCGGATCGCCTGCCGCGAACGCCTCGCTCGCCACAAAATTCCGACCCGCGTCACCTTCGTCCCCTCCGTCAGCGGAGAGAGGATGAAGAAGACGAGGTAGGGACAGCACCACGTGCTGTCCTAAGTGCAAAAGTGCAAATCGGCCTACGGCCTGTGCAAAGGTGCAAACGTGAAGATACATCAGGGCCAGGGCTAGGGCTTGGGCCAGGCCGCCGAACGGTGGCCGCAAGGTAGGAGCGAGACTACGTCACGCCCTATAAGCCGGATTAACCCGCCTCCGCCTCTTCTAGCCCCAGCCCTAGCTCTTAAAAACACCTTTGCACTTTTGCACAGGAGCTCCGCTCCGATTTGCACCTTTGCACTGCCTCTAGTTCTTCCTCCCGCCCTCCGGCCCTCTTGGCCTCTAATCCTCCACACGTGGATTCCCTCCTCCCATACCTCCTGCTCGACATCATCGTCGTCGTCACGGTCATCTTCCTGATGTTCCGGCGCATGGCGTTCTGGCATCCGCTGACGGCCTATCTTTTATTCCACCTGTACAGCTTCAGCTACCGCGCCTTTAAGATATATACGGGCTCGCCATTGATGTTCGCAGGCATCCCTAACGCCGAGCCGATTACGGTTGATGAAATCAACCGGGCGATGCTCTTGGCCGACGTAGCGCTTCTGATTTTCGCCGCCTCGAGCTTCTGGGCCCACCATGTCTTCGAGGCCAAAGCTTTCCAGCCGAAGGTAAGGCTTGTCATGAACCGGCGTATTGCGAGAGCGATTGGTTTTCTTTGCTTACCGGTTGGCACCATTTTCTTCTTTGCGCTCAAGTCGGGCGGATTGGAGATATCTGCGGATAATGCTTCCGCCGGCTACATTCAGGTCATCTCCATGTGGCCAGTGGGCGTCCTTGGGTTGCTGGTCTTCGCCTTCGGCTTCCGTTGGTATCTGGTGCTGCTCGTCGCTTTCTTCTTGGGGTCGGTAGCTTTTCAGGGCTTTAACCGGTTCATGCTGATCCTGCCGCTGTTGTTCTTCACAGCATATTATCTGCAATCACGCCGGAGGCGTTGGCCAACCTTACCGATCCTAATCGGGGCCGTGGTCATGGCGTTGCTCTTTCCGCGACTCAAGTACATCGGGCAGGCGATGCGGAACGGCGACACCGAGGATGCGGTTGCCCACTTCACGCAAGCCTTCTCCTTTAAACCGAAAGACAAGGCGGAAGAACTGACGGAAGAGTTCCTCGATCAATTCGCAGGCGGACTTACGCTCACAGACTATAATGGGCGCAAGTTTTTAGGCTCGACCTACCTTGCGATCATCACCCTACCGATTCCGCGCGCCATGTGGCCCAACAAGCCGGGCTTGGCGGACCATCTCCAGGAAATATCGACCTCGGGGCGCAACTATGCCCAGCAGGGCCGTATTCTGACCTATCTCGGAGAGTCCTATCTCAACTTCGGTTACGCTGGGCTCTTCTTGATTCCCGCCCTTTTGGGTTATCTGCTCACCGCTTATTGCGTTTCGGCGAACGCCGGGCCTTTGCAGCGCTTGCCACGCTACGTTTATCTCGTGGTCTTTATGGTTCTCATCCAGACTTTCCGGGACGGCCTGCTCTCCATTCTCGTCTTCACTGTCGTGCACAATATGCCGATGCTCTTCACCGTCATCTTGCACAAAATCCCAGGCTTCGCCCATAAATCTCTCGACCGTCCCGCCGCCGATCCGCTAGCCGGCGAGGAGGAAGAGGAGATTGCGGCGCGACAGAGGCAGTAAGTGCAAAAGTGCAAACCGGCCTGCGGCCTGTGCAAAGGTGCAAACGTGAAGATACATCAGAGCCAGGGCTAGGGCTTGGGCCAGGCCGCCGAACGGTGGCCGCAAGGTAGGAGCGAGATTACGTCACGCCCTATAAGCCGGATTAACCCGCCTCCGCCTCTTCTAGCCCCAGCCCCAGCCCTAGCCCAAGCTCTTAAAAAACACCTTTGCACTTTTGCACAGGAGCTCCGCTCCGATTTGCACCTTTGCACTGTTCACGCCCATGATCCGTCACCTCGTCTATGAATGCCTTCCCGGTGCTTATGCCGGAGGTGTGCAGAAAATGGTGTTTGAGCTGGCTTCGGCGCAGCGCCGGCTCGGCGCGGACGTCGAGATCTGGACGCCGAACGCCCTGCGCGCCGGAGTTCGACGGAAGATTTTCGACGAACTGCCGATCCGCTACTTCGCCTCGAATCCATTGCTGGGTCTAGCGCGCTCGTTCCGGCTGCAGCAGGAAATCGCGACCTTGCCGAAGACGGCGATCCTGCACGCGCACAACACCTTTAATCCGCTCGACCTGCAGGTCGGTGATGCCGCCGCGGAACATGGGCTGAAGGCCTTCTATCACCCGCACGGCGCCCTCGATCCGGCGCTCTTCGCGGATTGGAGCCTGAAGTCGCTCAAGAAGCGCCTCTATATCCGCACCTTCAGTGGTCCGAACCTGAATCGTGCCGCCGGTGTCTTCGCGCTCACCCCGCTGGAGCGTAACCAGCTCACTACGTTAGGCGTGACTGCGCCCATCCATGTCGTCCCCAACGGCATCCGGCCCGTCACCGTCGCTTCGGCGGAGCAAGGCCTCGCCTTGCGCCGTCAGCACGGGTTGGACTCCGCGGACCGCGTGATGCTCTTCATCGGACGCATCACGCCCAAGAAGCGGCTCGAGGATATCATCCAGGCGCTGAGCCTGCTCGGCGCCTCCGCTCCGCACCTCTTCATCGCCGGCTCACCGGAGATCGAATCCGCCTACGCCGAGCAGCTGTTCCGCATCGTCCGTGAGTGCGGGTGCGCGGCACGCGTGCACTGGCTTGGCTTCCTCGACGAAGCCGCCAAGGCCGCGGCCTATGCGGCGGCGGATGTCTTCGTCCACGCTTCCGAATCCGAAGGCATGGCGCTCGCCATCCTCGAGGCCATGTCGGCCGGCCTGCCCGTCGTCGCCACGCGCGGGTGCTATATGACCGAGGCCGCTTCGGCGCATGCGTTGGTGCAGTGCGAGCAGGGTGCCGCCGCGCTCGCGTCCGCCGCGGCGCCGTTACTGGTTGATCCTGCCCGCGCCCGTGCCCAGGGGCTCGCTGGTCAGGTTCATGCGCATCGCGTCCATGACTGGGAAGCTTTGGCCCGCGCGACGATGCGGATTTACACGGAGGCCCCGTCCCGCGTCTGACCATGTGTGGTATCGCCGGATATGTCGGTCGCTTCGAGCCCGCTTTGCTGGGGCAGATGAACCGTGCTCAAGGACACCGCGGACCGGACGGGTCGGGCGAATGGCATGACGCCCAGGCTGGGCTCGCGCACGTGCGACTGGCGATCCTCGACTTATCGTCGACCGGGGCGCAGCCGATGGCGGATGCTTCCGGGCGCGTGGTGCTTAGCTTCAATGGCGAGATCTATAACTACCGCGAACTCCGCGTCCGCCTCGAGCGGCGTGGCATCGTCTTCCGCGGCGACAGTGATACCGAGGTACTGGCCAATCTCCTCGCGTGCTATGGCACCGAGTGCCTGCCTTGGCTCAACGGCATCTTCGCCTTCGCCGCTTGGTATGCCACCGAGCAGAAACTTTTGTTGGCGCGTGATGCCGCTGGCGTGAAGCCGCTCTATTGGGCGGCAACCCCCACGGGTAAGGTCTTCGCCTCCGAACTCAAGTCGTTCAAAGGTATCCCGGGTATCGACTGGTCCTTGGATCCGGAAGCCATCTCGGCCTACCTCACGCTGCTCTACGCGCCGGGCGAGCTCACACCCGCAAAAGGAGTCCGCAAGCTTCTCCCCGGCACGTTCGCCGAATGGAGCGCCGACGGCAGCGTCCGCAGCGGCAGTTTTGTCCCGGCGCACTACTCGCAGGAAATCCAGCCGTTCAAGGAGAAGGACGCCGTCGAAGCCTGCCGCCATTACCTCGGCCAGGCGGTCCGTCGCCAACTCGTCTCCGACGTTCCGCTGGGCGGATTCCTGTCGGGCGGACTCGATTCCTCGGCCATCGCCCATTATGCTGTGAAGGCACTCGGCAATCCGGATCGATACCCTTGCTACACCATCGGTTCTGCGGAACTCAAGGGGCTGTCGGCCGAAGGTTTTGCCGAGGACTTCCCCTTTGCGCAGCGCATGAGTGCAAACCTCGGGACGCCGTTGCAGGTGGCTGATTTCGAGGCTCGGGCAATTAATGATATTGATGCGCTGGTCTGGATGCTCGATGAGCCTACGCCCGACGTCGCCGCCTTCGCGGCCCAGGCGATCTGCCGTCAGGCTAGCCGGCAGGGCGTGAAGGTGCTACTCTCCGGCGCCGGCGGTGACGACCTCTTCACCGGCTACCGCCGCCACTTCGCGCTGCGCTCCGAACGTTATTGGGGTTGGGCGCCCGCTTCCGCCCGCGGGCTTCCTGCGTCGCGGTTTCGCCACCACGACCACCGCCGGTCCATTACGTCGCCGGCTCGCCAAACTCTTCCGTTATGCCGACGCCGCTCCGGCCGAACGACTCGCCAGCTACTTCCTTTGGATCGGCCAGGAATCCCTTTCCCCCGCGCTGAGCCCGATGTTACGCGAAAGCATGGGCACCCATCGCCCGGTCGACCGGCTGCTGCGCTCCCTCGACGGACTCCCGGCGGGCGTGAGCCGCCTCAACCAGATGCTCCACCTCGAGCGCTCGCACTTCCTCGCGGACCATAACCTCAACTACACCGACAAGATGGCCATGGCTTCGTGGTGTGGAAGTCCGCCTCCCGTTCCTTGATCCGGATCTCGTCGCCTTCTCGGAGCGATTGCCGGATGCGCTCAAGATCCGCGGGAGCTGAGATCCAAGTATCGTGCTGCGCCAGTCCCTGCGCGGTGTGCTCCCCGACGAGATCATTGCCCGGCCCAAGTCCGGCTTCGGCCTGCCGTTGCGCCAGCTCATCCATGGCACCTACGGCGCCCGCCTGCGTGAGCTCGCCCATTCGGGCCGCTTGGATGCCACTGGACTCTTCTCGGGCGAAGGCGCCCTCGAGCTCCTCGAAGCCGATCGCCGCGGCGAAATCGACGCCGCTTATCCGTTGCTTGGTATTCTTTGCCTTGAGTCCTGGGTGAGGCAGTTTGGTGGGCGCTGAAGGCGCATGACTAGAGGCCCGGAGGCCCAGAGGCTCAGTTGACCAGAGGAGAGGCACTTTCGGGTCCCAGGTCTCGGCCCTCAGGTCTCGGGTACGGGTTATCAGGTACAGGTACGGGTGCGGGCAAAATTTAGATCCCGAACCTGTACCCGAACCTGAACTCCTGAACCTGGCTCCCGACTGCCGAGACCCGAGACCTGAAAATTGTTTCCTGAATTAATCTCGCCGCCTCTCTTTCGCCTCCCTTGTCCACGTGCCCACGTGCCAGCTTGTCCCCTAAACCAAAATGCATTCCTCTCTCTCCAATATCCGCGTCGCCGGCCTCGCTGTGACGACGGGTTCGGTCGTGCGCGATTATATCGCGGACGGACTCACCGCGGGCTTGGAGCGCGCCGCGCTCGAACGCACCGCCCAGACCATCGGATTCCGCGAACGTCGCGTTGCTGCCGCCGGCATCACCGCGCTCGATCTTTGCGCCGATGCTTCTGAACGACTACTGGCTGAGATGGGCCTGGATGCCACGTCCATCGATGCCGTCATCTTCGTCACCCAGACTCCGGACCATGCGCAGCCGAATAATGCCTCGCTGCTTCATGGCCGTCTCGGACTGAGCAAGTCAGCGCCCGCTTACGATCTCTCGATGGGTTGCTCCGGTTGGGTCACCGGCCTGCATCAGGCCGCTTTGCTCTGCGCGCACGGCGGTGCCGCCCGCGTGCTGCTCTGTGCTGGCGATACGCTCAGCCGTCTAACGAATCCCGGAGATCGATCCATCGATCCGCTCTTCGGCGATGCCGGTTCGGCGACCATCGTCGAAAAGACCGGCCGCTCCGCCCCGCTGCACTTCGTCCTCGGGGCTGATGGTTCCGGGGCCGAGGCCATCGTCGTCAAGCAGGGTGGGGCGCGCCAGCCCGCTGGCGCTCTGACCGAGCGCACGGACGCCGACGGCAATCGCTCGCACGACGCCAATCTCGTCATGAACGGCGCCGATGTCTTCAGCTTCACCCTCCGTGAAGTGCCCTCGGCAATCCAGGCTGTTATGCGTCTCGCCGGGGTGACGCCGGAGTCGACCGACGCGCTCGTGTTGCATCAGGCCAATCGCTTCATCCTTTCGACCCTCGCGAAGAAGGTCGGCATCCCGGAAGCCAAGACCCCCATGGCGGCCTTCGAGCGTTACGGCAACCAGAGCTCGGCCTCCATTCCTTGCGCTCTCATCGACGGACTCGGCGATCGCCTTGAAGGCGGTACACTCAAGGTCGTCGGCTGCGGCTTCGGCGTCGGCCTTTCTTGGGGCGCGTTCGCCGGTGAGATCGGCCCGCTGACCGTCGCCCCCATCCAGGCTCTCCCTCGATGACGCGCTCTGAACAGCTGGCCGCCCTGCGTGCTGATGTCGACGCGCTCGCGCAGGCCGACGAAGCCACGATCCTCGCTGCCTTGCCGCAGTGGGACTCCCTCGCGATCCTGCTCGTCGTCTCGCACTTCGAGCATGTGCATGACCGCGAAATTACCGGCGCGCAGGTCCGTGCCTGCCGCACGGTCGCCGACATTCTTAACCTTATTCCCTCCCTCTCATGAAAAAACTCCTGATCGTCGGCGCCGGCGGTTTCGGCCGCGAACTCTACGTCTGGGCCAGCCAGCATCCGGATTGTGGCCGGGCCTGGACCTTGGCCGGCTTCTTGGATGACAACCCCGAAGCACTTGCGCCTTTCGGACGCTTCGCGTCCGTGCATTCCCTCGCCGGACACAAGCCGTCGGCGGACCACGTCTATCTGGCTGGCCTCGGGATGCCTCTGCTCAAGGAGAAGCTCGTCGCCCCGCTCGCTCGCCGCCGGTGCCGAATTCCTCACCTTCGTCCACCCGCAGGCTCATGCTCGGCGCGCGCGTGAAGCTCGGTAAGGGCGTGGTCATCTGCCCCGGCGCCATTCTCTCCGTGGATATCGAGGTCGGTGATTTCGCCATGGTGAATCTTAATTGCACCATTGGTCATGACGCCTCGCTCGGGCCGTGGACCTCGCTGAGCGCGCAGTGCGATATCACCGGACACGTCCGCGTGGCGGACCGCGTGTTCATGGGTAGCCGAGCCAGTATCATTCCCGGCAAATCGGTCGGCAGCCGTTCGATCGTCGGTGCCGGCGCCGTCGTCGTGCGGGATGTCCCCGCGGGCGTCACCGTCGTCGGCATCCCCGCGCGCATCCTCTGATATGCGCAAAGCCCTGCTCATCTTCGGCGGCATCATGCTCGCCGGCCTGCTGGCCCTCGTGCTCCTCTCCGAGTTCGCGCCGCCTCGTCCGCGCGGATTCACGGGCGACGTCGGGTCGGCTTTACCGGAAGTCCCGGGATGGACGCGGCGGGAGATTCCGATCGCCGGATCCTCGGCCGCGATAGCCAGCGCCCAGGGCATCCTGAATTTCAGCCAGGCCAAGCAGGTTCTTTACGTCCGTGGCGGAGTCCAGATGCTCGTCTACGTTGCCTACTGGGAGCCCGGTAAAGTGTCGGTCGTCGACGCCGGTTCCCATAATCCCGATTCCTGCTGGGTGAATAATGGCTGCGTGCGCACCGAAAGGCTTTATGCCGTCCCCGGCAGGGTGGGGGAGCGCGAAATGCTACCATATGAATACGGTCAGTATATCGTCCCTAATGGCGGCAAGCAGAACGTCGCCTTCTGGCATCTCGTGAACGGCGAACCCAATCGTTATGAAGATCAGCAGGCTGGTTGGCGCAACGGACTCATCGGCCGCCTTGAACGCCTCCCTCTCGTCTGGAAAGATATCCGGGAGTACGGGATTAATCAGAAAAATGAGCAGATGTTTGTGCGGATATCCAGCGGCCAGAGGGTGGAGGAATTGATTGCAGATCCCGCGAATGCCGGGTTGTGGAATGAGCTTAGCAAGCTGGGGATTTATAAGGACAGCCCTTGGAAATAATCCAACAAACCCATTTTCGGGTCCCAGGTCTCGGCCGTCGGGTATAGCAATAACAAGGTGACGGGTGACGGCCCCCGGGAAGTCGGCCATCCGGGAGACGGCTGTTCGGCCTTCGGCTATCTGGCATCGGCCATCGGCGTCACTCGAGTTTCGTGCCACGAGTATTTCGGCTAGATATTAGCTTGTTAAGCATACGACATACGGACGACAGGTC
>CAXNMQ010000009.1:0-13280 GCA_964203605.1 Opitutales bacterium | reverse complement strand
CAGAAATACCACACCGACTAGCGAAGCCGCAAGGGCGAGGACGTCAAACGCAGCGGCGACATTGCCGACGTTGCGATTGGCGGCCGGAGCAGCGGCTGGACGAGGAGCCGAGGCGGGAGCGGGAATCGCCGACGGAGCGGGGATGGCGGCGGGCGGCGGAGGAATCGCGGCACCGGTGTCGGTGGCGGGAGGAGGCGGAGGAACGAAGCCAGTCGGCTTGGAGAGTTTCAGCTTAGGAGCCTGTGCAGCGGAGTTGTCACCGTCAGCAGGCGGAGGAGGCGGGGGAGGGGGCAGCTCGTTGCTCATTTTTGGGGAGAGTCAGTCAAATCCTGCGAAAGAGGTGAGTCAACCCGTCTGTGGCTCCTTTTTGGCTCAGGCGCCACGGTCGTGCTTGCGGAGCAGGTCAGCCAACTCCTCCGGGTGGGCTTCGGCGATGGTCCGGCCCTTACGACTGAGGTCTTCGGAGGTCTTAATCACGGTCTCGGTCATCCGTTCGTGCGTATCTTCCGAGCCGCCCACGAGATTGAAGCCTTCGCCACGGGTGATGCGCTTATGCTTATCCTGGGCATCAAGACCGATGCCTAGCAGGTGATTGGAAGGGCGCTTGGCGCGAGCCATGGGTACAGTCTGGCCGGACCGGCGGTGGATTCAAGCCCGCTACTCAGTTAGCCTCGCCGGCGGGCTCGTCGAACTCCGACTTACCTTCGAGGGCTTCGCCGGCGTTGGGCACGGCGGCAGTTTCGGCCTTGGAGCAGTTGATCTCCGCGAAGGCGGCATCCTGCTCCAAATTAAGCTTTCCGAGGCGCGCCAACTCAAGGCAGGCGAGGAAGGTGGCCACGAGGAAGCCGACGGTCGGACGTTCGGGCAGTAAGCTGGTGAAGGCGAACGTGGCCTCGGTCTCGAGGCGGGCGAGGATCGTCTCCATCCGGTCGGAGACCGTGACGGTCTCGGTCGTGATGTTGCCCGGCTGGATGCGTTCGGCCAGGCGACGCAGGACGAGGTTGAAGGTGTTCCAGAGTTCGATGCGGTCCGCCGGGGCGACAGGTCGCGCGACGGCGTCTTCACCTTGAGGCTGGACGACATAGCGGCCGAGGAGGCCCTGACGGTCCTCGACGAGTCCGCGGATGATAGCGGCGGTCTCCTTGACGCGCTTGTACTGGATGAGCTGCTGAACGAGCGCCCAGCGGGGGTCGTGCCCTTCATCGGCGGCGGCGACTTCCTCTTCCGGGCGGCTTTCGACCGGGAGGAGCATGCGGCTCTTGATGTACATGAGCGTCGCAGCCATGACGAAAAAGTCACCCGCAAGCTCGAGATTATCCTTCTCCTGCGTGCGCAGGATCTCGAGGTACTGCTGCGTGACCTTCTCGATCGGGATATCGTAGATATCGATCTCGTTCTTGCGGATCAGGAACAGGAGCAGGTCCAGCGGACCTTCGAAGACGTCGAGGCGAATCGGCAGGTCGGCCGGCGGTAAAATGCCGTCCTCGGGGACCGAAGGGGAGTCTGGAGTGTTATCCGTCACGCTCAGAACTTGAATAATCTAGCCCGCAGTTGGAAGCCCAATGAGCTCTTACCATTGTTAATCGGGTCGAGTCGCTGCATGACGCCGTATTCGAGCTCCCAAGAGTTCGCGACGCGCTGGATGATGCCGATGCTCTGGTATGTAGTCTGGCCGGCTAAGGCGTCGTAGTTGAGTGTGGCGACGAGCGAGTAGACCGAATTCAGGGTCACTCGGCCTTCCCAGATAAGCTGGCGGGCCTGGGTGATCTCACGGAGTTCGACCCAGCTGACGGAGGTCCGCCAGAAGTCGCCGGAGTTGAAGGCGATACTCTGGATGGATTCGAGCGGGGCGCCGCCACCGTTAGGCAGGCGGAGGCCAGAGCTCAGGGTGACCCAAGGGGCGGGCGTCAGGCTGATCGCGCACTGGAGGTCGCTGCGGCCCGTATCAGCGGCCGTCGGGCCTTCGCGCCAATCGGCGAAGAGGTCCGCCCGGGCGAGTTCACGCGTGCCAAACTTGGCATCGCGGGTCTCGAGGGTGTTACGCAGGCCGAAGCGGACGACTTGGCGGTCGGTCGTGGAGGCAGGGTCGAGGCGGTCGGCGAGATCGACTTCTTCCAGGGCCGAAGCGGTGACCGTACGCTGCGTCATGGGCACGGTGCCGATTTCTCGGTCAGCGCCAGGCATGACGCGGTATTGCAGGAGGGGTCGGACGCTGTGGCGCATCCCGTCGATGCCCCACTTATTCGCCACGAGATCCCAGGAGCCGGTCACGAGGCCTTCCAAGTCGAAACCGGTTTGCGCGATGACTTTGGCGGTGGTGCTGTTGCCGTTGATGCCTTGAGACCAACCCGTAGCACGGACTCCGGCCACGGGCTTGAAGGTCAGCCAATCGTTGAGGGCGAAGGTGCGGTTGACGCCGAAATAGGTGTCGAGTCGGGCGGTCGACCAAGCCCCGCTCGCGAGCGTGGCCGTCTGAAAGTTGGCCAGGGGCAGGTCGGCCGACGGACGTTCGGAGAAGTAGCCCAGGCTCACGAAGCTGCGGCGATTCCAATCGCCGCCGTCAATCGACTGCTGCGGAAGGTCAAAGCGGAACTCAGGGAGCTTCTGGACGATGTCCTGGTAGTTGTCCGCCTTGGCCGTGAGCGAGGCCGAGAGATAGCCGCCGGCGTAGGGCGCGGAGATTTCGAAGTTCGCCTGCGGGTTGCCGGTTTCGCGGATGAGGTTCGGGCGGAAGTCACGCATGAACCCGGGGTCTGACTGTCCGAAGATATTGCCGGCGAACTCGACGCCGTCGACGGTACGTCCATTAACTTCGCCGAACAGGAAGGCACGCTGGCGATCCGGGGTGCGGCCGTAGACATCGGTAAGCAAATCGCCGCGATCGCTAATGTAGCCGCTCTCGAACTTGCCCTTCCAGACGATGCCGCCCTCAGGCTGCTTCGAATTGTCGTAACGGAAGGCTGGACCGACGAGGATGCCAGACTTGCCGTAAATATCGAGTAGGCCGCCGACCCAGAGGGAAGGGGACTGGCGCATCAGGAAAGTGGAGCGCAGGTAGCGTCCCTGGTGGTCTTCACTCCCCGTGTTCAGGTAAAGGTCGTAAGGGATGTCGCGATAGCCGTCCTGTGCGTAATACGGAAGATTGAAGAACGGGATGCCGGCCACGTGCGGCGTGACGCTGCGAATCCTGAGGCGGTCATCGGCTTCCGTGTACGTCGCTTCAGCAATCTTCAGGTGCATGCCGAGTTGCTCGGGTTCGCTGTTCCACATGCGTAATCCGCGCATAGTCCTATCGCCCTTGACGATTTTCAGTGTGTCCGCGGTGAAGTAGAGGGGCGCCCGGCCGAAACGGACGTTGGTCGCCACGATGGTATCATTGCGCGGATCGGCTTCGATCCGGTCGCCGATGATGCGCAGGTTCTTGGTGGCATACACGACGTTGCCTTCGGCGACGATGATGCCGGAGCGGTAGTCGAACCGGATTTTCTTGGCGTCGATGGTCGCGTCCTTGCTTTCAAGGTGGGCGTTGGTGGCGACGACGACCTTGCCGCCTTCTTCCGGGGCGAAGCTGTCAGCGACGATGTTGGGCATCACCTCGGCGAGCTTGGCGACGGTCTGGGCGGGTTCGGCCGCCATGGCCGCCACGGTCAGGGAGAGGCTTGCGGCAAGGATCCAGAAACGACGGCCAGGCATCCCGTGAGCGTTGTCGCTCTGGGGTTTCCCTCAAGTATTTTCGGGCAATGAGCGCTTGCCGACCCACTGCCCTGCGAAGAGTCTTTAGGGATGCGCCTCAGCCCAGCAGAGTTGACCGCCCTGGTGGACGCCAAGGAGACCTCTCCGCACCGCTTCCTGGGTCTGCATCCGCTGGTCGGAGGCGGTCTGGTCGCCCGCTCGCTCTTCCCTTGGGCGAGCGCCTGTGAATTGGTCCCGGACGGTCCGACCAAGCCCGTCCCGATGAAGCAGCTGCATGCCAGCGGTGTCTTCGAGGTGGAACTGCCCGGCACCGCTCCCTTCCGCTATCGCTTTCGCGTGACTTATCCCGACGGCGTGAGCCGCCTCGTCGACGACCCCTATCGTTTCCTGCCGACGATCTCGGAGGACGACCTCTTCCTGTTAGGTAAGGGCGACGATCACCGCGCTCACTATAAGCTAGGCTCCCATGTCCGCACCCTCGATGGCGTGCTGGGCGTCTCGTTCGCCGTCTGGGCTCCCTCCGCCCGACGCGTCTCGGTCGTCGGCGACCATAACCTCTGGAACGGCCACGCCCACCCGATGCGCAATCTGGGGGCTTCCGGTATCTGGGAACTCTTCATCCCCGGAGTCCATGCCGGTGCCCGTTACAAGTACGAGATCGTCGGTCCGCACGACTCTACGCCGTTCCTGAAGACGGATCCCTACGGCCTGCATTTCGAGCCGTCGCCGAACCACGCCGCCATCGTCTGCGATCTCTCGAAGTTCGTCTGGAACGACGCAGCCTGGATGGAAGCCCGTCGCAGCCGCGACCTGCGTTCGCGCCCGATGTCGGTCTACGAGGTGCACCTAGCCTCCTGGCGCCGCGTCCCTGAAGAGGGAGGCCGTGTACTCGGTTACCGCGAACTCGGCGAACAGCTCGCCGCCTACTGCGTGAAGATGGGCTTCACGCACGTGGAACTGATGCCTCCGTCCGAGCACCCGTTCGACGGCTCGTGGGGCTACCAGGTCACGGGCTTCTACGCGCCGACGCATCGTTTTGGCTCGCCGCTCGACTTCATGACGATGGTCGACGCCCTCCATCGGGCGAACATCGGGGTGATCGTCGATTGGGTCCCGGCCCACTTTCCTCGCGACTTCTTTGCGCTGGCCCGCTTCGACGGAACGCATCTCTACGAACATGCCGATCCGCGTCTCGGCGAGCACCAGGACTGGGGCACGCTGATCTTTAACTACGGCCGCCACGAGGTGCGCGGCTTCCTGGTCTGCTCCGCGCTCTCTTGGCTCGAGCGTTTCCATGTCGATGGCCTGCGCGTCGACGCGGTGGCTTCGATGCTCTACCTCGACTACTCCCGTAAGGCCGGGGAATGGGTGCCGAATCGCTACGGCGGCCGTGAGAACATCGAGGCGATTGAATTCCTTAAGCAGGTGAACTCGCTGGTGCACCTCTACCAGCCCGGCGTCGCGATGATTGCCGAGGAATCCACGTCCTTCCCCGGCGTGACGAAGTCCGTCCCCGAAGGCGGCCTGGGCTTCGACTTCAAGTGGAACATGGGTTGGATGCACGATACGCTCGACTACTTCCGCCAGGATCCGCTCTTCCGGAAGTTCAACCACGATAAGCTCACGTTCGGCATGCTCTACCAGTGGACCGAGGCCTTCGTGCAGTCGTTCTCGCATGACGAGGTCGTCCACGGCAAGGGCTCGCTGATTGGCAAGATGGGCGGCGGCGACGACGCCACGAAGGCCGCGAATCTCCGCTGCCTGCTGGCCTTGCAGTGGTCCTGGCCGGGCAAGAAGACCCTCTTCATGGGCTGTGAATTCGGTCAGTTCGCCGAATGGAAATATGATGCCTCCCTCGACTGGCACCTGCTCGATTACCCGATTCATCTCGGCGTCCAGCGTCTCGTCGCCGACCTGAATAAACTTTATGTCGCTGATGCCGCTCTCTCCGAGAACGAGCTGCGTCCGGAAAGCTTCAACTGGCTCGTCGCCGACGACGGTGCGCAAAGCGTGCTGGCCTTCGAGCGACGCGGACGTGATTGCGCGTGGACAGTCGCGGGTAATTTCACGCCGGTCGAACGCACCTACCGCCTCGGCGTGCCTTTCCCAGGACGATGGGAAGAGGCCCTGAATACCGACTCGAAACACTACGCCGGCCACGGCCTCGGCAACCTCGGTGGCGTCGAAGCCGAGAACATTCCGTGCCAAGGACGTCCTTATTCCATCGAAGTCCGCTTGCCGGGTCTTTCGATGGTCATCTTCCGTCAGTCATCGTCGAAGCTAAAGGCCTGAGCATGTCCCGCTCCGAAATCTTCCGTCGCCACGTCGCGGCCGATCCGGCGAATCCGCTGTTCCGCTTCTCGCTCGGACAGGCGCTCTTGACCGAGGGCGCCGCGGCTGAAGCCATCGAGCACCTGCGTCTCGCCGCCGCGTCCAAGGCGGATTGGATGATGCCTCGGATCCTGCTCGGCAAGAGCCTGCAGGCCATCGGTGACAAGCCTGCGGCCAAGGCGGTCTTCACGGACGCGCTCGCGCTCGCCGTGGCGCAAGGCCACGAGGAGCCCGAGGAAGAACTGCGCGCGCTGTTAGCGACGCTCTGAGGACTTACTCGACGCGCTCGAGGATTACGCGGCGGAGGTCCATGACCGCGGCCTTGGCCTTCTTGACCGGGCGCACGGTGAGCGTGTTCTCGCCGGCGACGAGCGTGAGCTTGCCGACTTCGCGTGGCACGAAGCGCTGGAAGTGGCCGGTCTCTTCGACGGTGAATTCGCACGAGCCCTGCTTCGTATCGAGGGCGACGACGGAGCCGCCGTTACCCTTGCCGCAGCCCTGCAGCACGGTCACGCGATAGGTGCCGGCCTTCGGCGCCTGGAAGGTCCAGGAGGCGGTGTCATCGGCGTTCACCCAGAAGCCCAGGGTGTCCTTTTGCGGCGGCTCTTCATATTTCATCTTCGTCGCCTTCACTTGGGCGTCGCGCGCCTCGAGAAAGATGAGCGAGTTTGCACCTTCGGTCGTGGCGTCGTTCATCGCCTTGCGCCAATCGGCGAGGAGCGGACGCATGGCCTCGGAGGTCGGCAGGGCCTTGAGTTGGGTGACGTCGGTCTTGACGAAGCAGTCTTCCCAGAGGGTGCGGCTGAAGTTCGGGTTAGCCTTCATCGACTCGGCCCCGACGCTGCGGCGCCAGGCTTCGAGCTTGCCGCGTAGGGCGGCCACGCGGGTCGGTTCGGCGGCGGCGAGGTCGGTGGTTTCGCTCGGATCCTTGGCGAGGTTGTACAGCTCGAGGCTGCCGTCCTCATATTGCTCGATGAGCTTCCATTCGCCTTCGCGGGCCAAGCCCGCGGGCTTGCCGCCTTGGTTCATGTAGTGCGGCTGGTGCCAGAAGAGCGGGCGGTTGAGTGCCTTCTGCTCGAAGAGTACCGGAGAGAGGTCCTGGAAGTCGAGCGTCGCGGGCGCGGGCACCTTGGCCAGCGCACAGATCGTGGGGCAGAGGTCGCCGAGGACGACCGGCTCGTTGATTACCGTAGGTGCCAAGCGGGCCGGGTAACGGACGATCAGGGGCGTACGGATGCCGCCTTCGTAGAGGAAGCCCTTGCCCGCGCGGGAGGGTGCGTTGTAAGTGGCCGGGCTTTCCTTGAGTTCGGAGATGTGCACGCCGCCGTTGTCGGAAGCGAAGACCACGAAGGTGTTCTTCGCGAGCCCTTGGTCTTCGAGGGCCTTCATGACGCGGCCGACGGCGACGTCGAGCGACTCGATGAGCGCGGCGTAGGTCGGGTGGAAGGATTTTGCGTTGGCTTCGATGGCCTTGGCCGGCGCGGCCAGCGGGATGTGCGGGTTGTCGAAGGCGAGGTAGAGTAAGAAGGGGTTGGCTTTGTTCTTCTGGATGAACTTCACCGCGAAGTCAGCCTGGCCGAGTTCGCCTTTGCCGCCCTGCGGCGATTCCGCACCGGCATTGGCCCGGCCAGCGAAGTATTCATCGAAGCCATGGTCGGTCGGCTGATGGCCTTTGCCGCCGAGGTGCCACTTGCCCACGGCTGCCGATACGTAGCCTTTTGGCTTTAGGAGTTGGGCGATGGTCTGGACGCCGTCCGGAAGATGTAGGTTGATCGGTGCGGCCAGCACGCGGTGCGAGGCACGGTCGCTGCGACCGGTGAGGAACGTGGTAATCTTCAGGCGCGCCGGGCTTTGGCCCGTCATCAGGGCCGCGCGGGACGGAGAGCAGACGGAAGCCGCGGCGTAGGCCTGCGTGAAGCGGGCGCCTTCGGCGGCAAGCTTGTCCAGGTTGGGCGTGTTCTGATCCTTGCGGCCGAAGCAGCCGAGGTCGTTGATGCCGAGGTCATCAGCGAAGAGGATCACGAAGTTAGGCGGGGTCTCCTGCGCGGAGGCAGGGGCGAGCGCGAGCAAGGCACCTAGGAGTAGGCCAAGGAAGAGGCGGGGCATGACTTGGGTTTAACGTCTCGCTGGGTTGTGCAAAGGGCAAAACTGACTTCGGTGCCCTCATGGACCTTCATTTAATCCAATCGGGCGTAGCGTGCATCGATGTCGCCATGGCCGCGGTCTCCTGGCTGATCCTGCTTTGCACCTATCCCGACTTCGCCCGTTGGCGGGCCGAAGGCTTCGCCGAGGCGCATGAGGCCTATACGCGTCGCGTGGGCTGGGTCGTCGGGCCGCTGCTGCTCGCCCAATTGGGCGGACACGCCTGGCTGGCTTTCCTTGATGGGCGTTTCTTCGGACTCCTTCTCGTCCTGGTCTGCTGGGCCTTGACCGCTTTTTGGTCCGTGCCGTGCCATCGGCGACTTCAGCAGGAAGGCCCGACGTCGCCAGCACTTGCCGAGCTGGTTCGGTCGCATGCCTGGCGGACGGCGCTCTGGACGATTCTGGCCGGAGTTTCTTTCGCGCAGGCGGCGGGTTGACAGGGCGCGGTCGTCGGTGATGCTCAATGGTGATGAGGACAGATGGACCGACCCAAGCCCGCGCGGCCTCGCGCTTCGGTGCTTTTCGTCGTTTCCTCGGCTTCGTCGGGCCCGGTTTCCTTGTCTCGGTCGGGTATATGGATCCAGGGAACTGGGCCACTGACCTCGCCGGTGGCTCGCAGTTCGGTTACGCGCTCCTCTGGGTCATCCTGCTATCGAACCTGATGGCGATTCTGTTCCAGCATCTGTGCGTCCGCCTCAACGTTGCGACCGGCCTCGATCTCGCGCAGGCCTGCCGGGAGCGTTATTCGCCGGCCGTGGGCAAGTTCCTCTGGGTGGCCGCCCAGCTGGGCATCATCGCGATGGACCTGGCGGAGCTCCTCGGCTCGGCCATCGCGTTGCAAATCCTCTTTGGCATCCCGCTCTTCTTTGGCGCCATCATTACGGCACTCGACGTGCTGGTGCTGCTGGCGTTGACCCGCCTCGGCTACCGCTGGCTGGAATCGCTGGTGGCCGTGCTTGTGCTGACGATTGCGGCCTGCATCGGCGTCCAGCTTTTCCTCGCGCAGCCGGTCATGGCTGATCTCGTCAAAGGCTTCGTGCCGACCACGGAAGTGCTGACGCGCCCTGGCATGCTCTTTGTCGCGCTGGGTATCATCGGCGCCACGGTGATGCCGCATAACCTCTACCTGCACTCGTCGATCGTCGGGTCTCGTGATTTCGGGAAGACGGAAGCTGAGCGCCGCGAGGCCATGCGCTTCGCGACCTGGGATTCCACCCTCGCGCTCTGCCTGGCGTTTTTCGTCAACGCCGGCCTGCTGGTGCTCAGTGCTGCGGCGTTCCATGGCAGACCCGAAGCCGTGACGGATATCCGCGAAGCCCATCGGTTGCTGGACGGCGTGCTGGGGGTGACGTTCGCCGGCACGCTCTTCGCCGTGGCGCTGCTTGGCTTCGGGCCAGAACGCCACCATCACCGGTACCATGGCCGGCCAAATCGTCTTGGAAGGATTCCTTAAGATCAAGACGGCTGGCTGGATCGTGCGCGTCGCGACCCGCCTGGCGGCGCTCGCGCCCGCCTTGCTGGTCATCGGGCTGGCCGGGGAGGGCAGGGTAGAGAACCTGCTCATCTGGAGTCAGGTCATCCTCAGCCTGCAGCTCGGCTTCGCCTGCTGGCCGCTTGTCCGCATGACCAGCGACGCGCAAGTTGATGGGTCGTGTTCGTCGCGCCGCCTTGGATTCGCCTGCTGGGCTGGGTCGCCACGGCCCTCGTCGTTGGGGCTAGTCTGTGGTTTGTTATCGGTGCTTTTTAACTTAAACCATTCAAATGCAGGTATTTATGTGTTTTATAGTGCAGGGATGAATAGGCTGGACTTCTAATCCTGTTATCTTAACTAATGTTGTCATAAATTAACTGTGCCGTCAGTCTCTGCCCATCATGTCCGCCATCCGATCTCTCATCCTCGCTCTTCTCGCCGTGTCCTCCTTGGTCGCGGACGAGCAGCAGCCGGTAACCCTCCGCGTCGGGTTCTTCCCGAACCTGACGCACTCGCCGGCTCTCGCTGCCCGTCAGCTCGAGCGTGAAGAACAAAGACTGGCACCTCGCCCACCTGCCGAAAGGCTCGAAGGTCGAATGGCGTTCGTTCAACGCCGGTCCTTCCGCCATCGAGGCCCTCCTCGCCGGCGCGATCGACCTGACCTACATCGGGCCTTCGCCGACGATCAACGCCCACGTCCGCACCAAGGGTAACGAGATCCGCATCCTGGCGTCCGTCGCCCGCGGAGGCAACGCCCTTGTGGTCCGTAAGGGCCTCGGGCTGAAGACGCCGAAAGACTTCATCGGCCGTCGCCTCGCCACGCCTCAGCTCGGTAACACGCAGGACATCGACGCCCGTGTCTGGCTCCGCGAGGGTGGCCTCAAGGTCACCATCAATGGTGGCGACGCGCAGGTCATCCCGGCGCAGAACGCCGAGCTAGTGCTGCTGTTCTCCCGTGGCGACGTTGACGCAGCGTGGACGGTCGAGCCTTGGGTGACCCGTCTGGTCAACGAGTTCGGCGGAGAAGTCCTCGTCGAGAAAAAGGATTCGATCATCACGGTCCTGACCTCGTCCAAGACCGCGCTCGCCAAGAACGGCAAGGGTATCGAAGCCTTCGTGCGCTCGCATTATGCCCTCCGCGACAAGCTCCTCGCCGATCAGGCTTGGCATACGAAGCTGGTTATCGACGGCATCGGTGCCGAAACCCGCTCGACTCCGCCTAAGGCCGAACTCATCGGACCAGCCCTTGGACGCGTCTTCTTCGACGCCCGCGAAGACGATGCCGCCCGCAAGGTTCGCCTGACCGCTGTCTTCACCCACGCGCTGAAGGACTCCAAGGATTCCGGACTTCTCCCCGGCGACGCCCCGATCGGTCCGCTCCTGGAGTCCCTGGTCTCCGACCCGGCTCCGGCCGCCAAGTAAGAGAATTGCTTCATAGGCTAGGGCCCCGTAGTTCAGCCCGTCCCCTGAAATCCCATCCTCGGTTCGCTCCATGAGCTCCCTCCAAGAAAAGTCCACTGCCCCCGCGGCCCTCACCCTCCGGAACGTTACCAAGCGTTTCGAAGGAGCGTCCGGTCAGGTCACGGCACTAGAAGGCATCTCCCTGGACGTCAGGGAAGGGGAGTTCCTCGTGGTCGTCGGTCCCTCGGGTTGCGGTAAGTCGACCTTGCTCAGTTTGCTGGCCGGCCTCGAGCACACGAACGAAGGCGAGATCAAACTCGGCGAACAGCCGGTCGTCGCTCCTGGTCGCGATCGTCTGGTGATGTTCCAGCAGGACGCGCTCTTCCCTTGGCTCAACGCCTTGGAGAACGTGCTCTTCGGTCTGCGACTCAAGCCGGACCTCACCGAAGCCGAGCGTCTCGAGTCCGCGCGTTATTACCTCAACCTCGTCGGTCTCGGCAACAAGGAGAAGGCCCGTCCGCATGAGCTGTCCGGCGGCATGCGTCAGCGCGTGGCCCTCGCCCGTTCGCTTGCCCCTAACCCCCGCGTGCTCCTGATGGACGAGCCGTTCTCGGCTCTCGATGCGTTGACCCGCGAGCAGCTCTACGGTGACATCCAGGAAATCTTCACGAAGCGCAAGAAGACCATCGTCCTCGTGACGCATAACATCCGCGAAGCGGTCTGTCTCGGTGATCGTGTCGTGCTCTTCTCGCCCAATCCCGGCCGCGTCCAGCAGGTGTTCGATGTGAACCTGCCGCGCCCGCGCCGCATGAACGACCCCGCCCTTGCCGCCCTCGCGTCCGAGGTGACCGAGGCGCTTTCCTCTCATCTCGCCAAGTGACCATGGCCTCGAAGCTTCCTCGCCCGGTCATCCCGACCCTCATCGCCGTCCTCGCCCTCGGCGGCTGGGAATGGTTTGTACGTGCGGGCCACGTCAATGACGTGCTGGTGCCAGCTCCTTCGCATATTTTGCTGTGGTTCTGGGAAGCGCTCCTCAGCGGCGAACTCCTTTCGGCAACTTGGGTGACGATGCGTCGCTTGGTCATCGGTTTCGCCATCGGCGCGGCCCTCGGCGTCCCGCTCGGCGCCCTCTGCGCGCGCGTCCGCTGGGTGCGTGACACTCTGGGCGTCCTTGCCCTCGGACTGCAGACCCTTCCTTCGGTCTGCTGGGTGCCGCTCGCGCTCCTTTGGTTCGGCATCCGCGAGGAAGCCGTCCTCTTCGTCGTGGTGATGGGTACGATCTGGGCCGTTGTCATCGCGGTCCAGGAGTCCGTGCTCAACGTTCAGCCGCTCTATCTACGCGCCGCGCAGACGATGGGCTCTAACGGCTGGCACCTTTGGTCGCGTGTCATCTTCCCCGCGGCGCTTCCCGGCGTCCTGAGCGGCATGAAGCAGGGTTGGGCCTTCGCCTGGCGCTCACTGATGGCGGCCGAAATCTTCGTGGTGATCGTCACGGGCTTCGGCCTAGGCTCGCTCCTCAACGCCGGTCGCGAACTGCTGCGCATGGACCAAGTCATGGGTGTGATGGCGGTGGTGATGCTCGTGGGTCTTCTGGCCGATCTCATCTTCTTCTCTCCTATCGAGAGCTGGTTGCGCCGTTCCCGCGGGCTGGAGCGCTAAGCCGTCGCCTTTCCTCCTCGCCCTCGGGGCCGGGGAGGCCCTAGCGTTGGGGCAAATGTTTATCGACGAAGCCAAGGTTGAACTGAAGTCCGGTGACGGCGGCCACGGCTGCGTCAGCTTCCGTCGTGAGAAATTCATCCCGAAGGGCGGACCCGACGGCGGTAACGGCGGCAAGGGCGGCGACGTCGTCCTGCTCTGCGACCGTAACGAAGGCGACCTCCAGGCCTACCGCTGGCAGCCGCACCGTCGCGCCCGCAATGGCGCTCCGGGCCAGGGCCGCCAGTGCGCGGGTCCCGATGGTGGTGACTTGATTCTGCCGGTGCCTCCGGGCACGCAGGTCCTCGAAGAGGGCTCCAATCGTCTCGTGGCCGAGCTGACCGAACACGGCGAACGCGTCGTGCTCCTCGCCGGCGGCAAGGGCGGCATGGGCAACATGAACTTCAAGAGCTCGGTCAACCAGGCTCCCCGTCGCACCACCCCCGGCTACCCAGGCGAAGAAGGCAGCTTCCGCATCGTGCTCAAGACGATCGCCGACATCGGCCTCGTGGGCTACCCGAACGCCGGCAAGTCGACGCTCACTAAT
>CAXNMQ010000008.1:0-13963 GCA_964203605.1 Opitutales bacterium | reverse complement strand
CTTCAGTGAGGCACGCTGCGCGTCGGAAAGTGTATATCGGGGGCCCTTAGTGTGATCGGCGTCTAGGCAACCCCCTTCGTTCTTATTCAGGGCGACGGGCTTCGCCGCGGCATCCTTAGGGAGGTCGTGACAGGCGGCACACTGGCCGGCGATGACCGCCTTGCGCCCAGCGATGGCGAGGTTCTTGTCCGCGACGATGGAGACGACGGGTTGATCAATCCGACCATCGCTGCCCTGGAACTCGAGCAGGTAGCCGGCGATGTCGATGGAATCCTGACGATCCATCGCAGTCTTCGGCATGCGCCCGTCCGCGCGCACCTTCAGTGGGTCGAGGATGAACGCGCCGAGGCTATCGAGGCTATACTTCGCCTTGAGGTCGGCGAAGCCGACGCTGCGGTGCGTAAACTCGGAAGCCTTGGGCACGCCTTCGGCCGGGATGAAATCCTTGCCGGGCGCGTGGCAGGCGACGCAGCCGAGCGTGTTAAACAGTTCGCCGCCGCGGGCGCCGTTCACGTGCATGATCTTCGCCGCGGCTTTGGAGGCCGCTTTCGGCTTCAGCGAGGCGAGATAGTGTTCGATGGCGACAAGGGTCTTATCGTCAGCCTTCGCCAACACCTGCGGCATGACCGTTCCGGGATGCACGGACGCCGGATCGGCGACGAACTTGCGGATCCATTCGGAACGGACGCGCTGGGTGACCGTCGCGAGCGCGGGCCCGCGCAGCGCCGGCAGGCCAGTGGCCCCGCCGTGGCAATTCACGCAACCGAGCTCGTTGTAAAGCAGACGGCCGCCCTCGGCCGTCGGTGCCGACGCATGGAAGCGCTCGAAACCGGTGACGAGAGGTTCGGCGCCCAGCGCGGCGGCGCCGAGCAGGATTACGAGGCGCAGCATCATGCGGTCTCGCGGATGCACTTCTCCACGTAGGCGCGAGACTCGTTGATGAGGGCGGTGACCTCAGGGGTGGTCGGCATGACCGGGATACCGCGCGGCGTGGGGTGCATGAACAACTCCACCTGACCGTTGAAACGGATATCCCGCAGCGCCTTTCACGATGGGGCGGTAGTCGAGTTTGCCGCGGCCGGCCATCTGGCGGAGCTCTTCTTCCTTGGAGGCCTTCTTGAAAATGCCTTCAGAGTGTTCTTGGAAATACATGAAGGGCAGATTGCGCGCCCCGAGATCGCGGAGCAGCGCGGGAATCTGGTCAGCCCACTCATGGAGGTGGTGCGGCGCGAAGGCCACGCCGAGCGCGGGGGACTTGTTCAGCTCGGCGAAGGCACGGAGGGAGTCCGGATGATGCAGCGCCTGGTTCGAGTGGTTCTCAATGGCGATCCGCATGCCCAGCTCTTCGGCCTTGGCGGCGTGGGGCTTCATGTCTTCAAGGAACTTGGCGATGGACGCCTTGGCGGCGACGCCGGACGGATTCTTCGGTCCGGTGCTACCACAGACGACGGTCGTGCCGCCATGCTGCTTTACCCAGGCCATCTCGTCCTGAAGTTTGAACGGGCCGAGCGGATAACGAGTGCTGACGCCCACCTTCACGCCATGCTTCTTCAGCAGAGCCGCAAAGGCCTCGTCGCCGAGCGCCGCGGCCTGCTCGCGCTGGTCACCGTGCACCTTGCACCAGATATCAATCGACTCGCTGCCGGTCTTGGCGACTTCGGGCAGAATCTCGGCGAGCGGCGCGTAGCCGTACATCGCAGAGGAGAGCACGTAGCGGAGACGGAAGGAGTCCGCGCCCTGAGCCCGGAGGGCAGGTGCGGCGGCGAGCGCGGCAGCGGCGAGACCGGCGGAGCGGAGGAAATCGCGACGGGAAAGCATGGCGTTTATTTCTGGTCGCGCTGGGCTTCGAGCATCTTGATCCACGGGCCGACGAAGGCGCCGTTATCATGGAAGGTACGGCCGCTGACCATGTGGCGATCGATGACAACCGGGGCGTTCACGAAGATACCCCCGCAGACCTCGAGGTCGAACTTGCACTTCGGCACGGTAGCCATGCGCAGGCCCTTCACGATACCGGCGCGGGCGGGAATCTCGACGCCGTGGCAGACGCTCATCATCGGCTTCTTATTCTCCCAGAACCAACGCGTGGCGGCCAGGAGCGCCTCGTCTTCGCGGATATACTCCGGGGCACGGCCGCCGCTGAAGAAGATACCCGCGTACTCCTCGGGCTTGATGTCCTTGAAGGCGATGTCGGAGTTAATGGTGTAGCCCTCCCACTCCTTGGTGATTGTCCAACCTGGCTTCACCTCGTGGAGCACGGTCTGGTAGACGCGCTTCTCGGGCGTCGCGAAGATCGGCTGGAAACCGGCTTCCTGCAGACGGTAGACCGGATACATCGTGTCGAGCAGCTCGGTGGCGTCACCGATGACGATGAGCACCTTTGGCTTCTTGGCGTTTTCCGGCTTGTCGGCGCCCGAGGAGATCGAGGCCTGGTTCTTGTTGTCGATGAGGCCAGCGGCGGAGACCAAGGCGCAAAGGCCGAGGAGGCCAGCAGTGAGGAGGCGGAGTTTCATGGGGGTAAGGAACTATATCCTTTCTTGCCCGAAAAGTCATTACAGGTATGATGCACTAAAAGTAAGGTTTCTGGTCAAAGCCCATGCCCTCCCCCGCCCATCGCCGCGCCCCGCGGGTCGCCCTGCTCATCGAGACTACCCGCAGCTACACGCGTGAGCTGCTGGCCGGGGTCCGGAGCTACGTCGCAGCCCACGGGCCTTGGTCGACCTACCTCGAACTCCGCGCCCTCGATTCCTCTCCGCCGACCTGGCTGAAGGATTGGGACGGCGACGGCATCCTGACCCGCACCTTTAGCGCCGAGACCTCCAAGTTGGTCGCCGCGACGGGGCTCCCGGCCGTCGAACTACGCTCCACCCACTTCGCCGGCGGCCGACCGTTCGTGGGCTGCAACAATGAGGATATCGGCCGCATGGTGGCCGAGCACCTCTACGAACGTGGCTACCGGCACTTCGCCGCCTACAGCCAACGCAACGAGGAATTCTTCGTCGAGCGGGTCGACAACTTCAAGAAGGTCGTCCGCGCCTACGGACATCGCTGCCTCGAACTTCCCGAAAATCACCCCGAGCGCGTCCCGGACTGGGAGCAGAGCCAGTCGCGCCTCATTCAATGGATTGCGCAGTTGCCCAAACCCGTGGGCATCTTCGCGACGACGGATCAACTCGGCGTCCGCCTGCTCGAGGCCTGCCAGACGGCAGGCGTCGCGGTACCAGAGGAAGTCGCCGTCGTCGGCGCCGAAAACGAGGAGACGCTGTGCAGCTTCACCACCCCGCCCCTTTCGAGCGTCCGCTTCGACGGGCAGGCGGTCGGCTTCGCCGCCGCTGAACTGCTCGACCGCTTAATGCAGGGCAAGACCTCCCGCACGAAGCCGATTCTGCTCACACCGAAGGGCATCGTGGTCCGCGGCTCCTCTGGCGAACTGGTCATCCGCGATCGGCTCGTCGCGCGCGCGGTCGCGCTCATCCGCGAAGGCGCCACGCGCGGGCTCGACGTCAACGAGCTCGCCACAAAACTGGGCGCCTCGCGCAGCACGCTCGACCGACGGATGAAGACGGTGCTCAAGCGCTCACCGAAGGACGAGATTCTCCGCGTGCGCTTCCGCGAGGTGGAGCGCCTCCTCCGCGAGACCAACCTCACCATCGACCTGATCGCCGAGCAGACGGGCTTCACGCATAGCCACTACCTGCAAGCGACCTTCAAGGCCCGCTATAAACAGACGCCGGGGAAATTCCGTCGCTCGAAAGTCCTGATCAACGGTTCAGCCCGACGACGTCCTCGGGCTCGGCCCAGGCAGTGACGGTGGCCTTCGAGCCGACCCGCTGGCGCGGATTAGCCTCGGAGACCTTAAGGACCACGCCCTCCTTGGTCTTGAAATCGTGCAGCGAGACATCGCCCTGGAAGAGCGAGGCCACGATGGAGCCGGCGAAGGCGTTCTCTTCGGGTGCCATGAAATCGAGCTTCAGGCACTCGGGTCGAATACAGACGACAATCTTCGCTCCGGGGGATGGAGGGCTTTCGGGCGTCGCGAGGGCTCCGCGCACTTCGCCCACCGCGGTCTCGGCGACGAACTCGCCCGCGCCGACCTGCGTGACCTTGCCGGGGATGAGGTTCGCGGAACCAAGGAAGGTGGCGATCCAGCTGTCCGCCGGGCGGCGATAGAGGTCAATGGGCACGCCGGCCTGGACGATACGGCCCTCGTGCATGATCGCGAGGCGGTCGGCCATCGCGAAGGCGTCCTTCTGGTCGTGCAACACGCAGAGCACCGTCACGCCGGTCGCGCGCACGAGTTTGCGGATGACGTCGCGGACCTCGAGGCGTGAAGCGGCGTCGAGGTTGCTCAGCGGCTCATCGAGCAGGAGTAGCTTCGGACGCAGCGCCAGCACGCGGGCGAGCGCGACGCGTTGCTGTTGGCCGCCGGAGAGCTCCTGCGGACGGCGTGCGGCCCAGCCATCGGCTCCGACGAGCTTCAGCGCTTCGAGGGCGCGCACCTTGATTTCGGCGGCGGAGAGCTTTTCGGCATCGAGCGAGAACGCGGCGTTCTCGAGAACGGAGAGATGCGGGAAGAGCGCGTAGTTCTGGTGGACGAACCCGAAACCGCGCTCGGCGGACTCGGCAAAGGTGATATCGCGATTATCCAAGCAGCACCGTGCCCCCTTGAGATTCGATCTGCCCAGCGAGCACCTTGAGCAGGGTCGTCTTACCACTGCCCGATGGACCCAGCAGGCAGCAGAGCGTACCCGCCTCCACGACGAGATCGACCCCCGCGAGGACGGGCGTCGTGCCGAGCTGGCGGCGCAGGCCGGTGAGGCGGAGGGTGGGCACGGCCGGAACCTAGGCATAAGCCCCTCCGGGGAGCAAGGTCGCCCGCCGACTGTGAATGATTTCCCCGAATGCTTCGCCTTCCCACGCTTGCCACGGGGCCGGATTCGGGCAATTTGACGACTCCCATGCGTAACGACGACGAAGACGAGGACGAGAAGACCCCGGCCGCCCCCAAGGACGGCGGCCCGAGCGCCATGCTCATCCAGAAGAAGTTCCTCGAACAGCGGAAGATCTTCCTCTGGGGCGCCGTCGAAGACGCGTCCGCCCGCGACATCGTCGAGAAGCTCCTGTACCTAGACGGCATCGACCCCGGCAAGGAGATCACCTTCTACATTAACACCCCGGGTGGCTCCATCACCTCTGGCATGGCCGTCTATGACACCATCCGGATGATCAGCTCCCCCGTGAAGGTCGTCGTCACCGGTATGGCCGCCTCGATGGGCTCCATCCTCCTGCAGGCTCCCAAGGAAAAGGGCAACCGCCTCCTCTTCCCCCACTCCCGCGTGATGATTCACCAGCCGCTCATCATGGGCCGCATTCAGGCCACCGCTGTGGACATCCACATCCAGGCCCAGGAAATGGAACGCCTCCGCTCCGAGCTCAACGAGATCCTCGCCAAGGCCTCGAAGCAGAAGATCGAAAAAGTCACCAAGGATACCGACCGCGACTTCTACATGACCGCCGAGGAGGCCATCGAGTATGGCCTCGCCGACGCGATCGTGAAGAAGCTCTGAGGACGGCCTGCGCGCATGGGCATCGGCGACCGGGCCTATATGCGATCGACGGGTGCCCCGCGCACGCCGATCTCTCTGACGGCATGGGCCGTCGGCATCCTCGTCGGCTTCTTCATCCTTAACCTGATCCAAGAATCCGCGCACGCGGACTTCCTCGGCTGGATGGTGCTCAGAGAAAGCGCCCTGCAGCCTTGGCAGTGGGTCACGCATGCGCTCCTGCACGATGGGTTCTGGCATCTCCTCGGCAACGGACTCGTGCTTTGGTGGACCGGCGCGACGGTCGAGCAGGAACACGGACCGGTCACGCTCCTAAAGGTGCTTATCGGCGGCGCACTCATCGGAGCACTCACTTGGTATCTCACTGGCCTCGGCGGCAGTCAAAACGGCGCACTCCTCGGTATCTCCGCCGGCGTCTACGCGCTGATGCTCGTCGCGCTACTCGATAAACTCGATCACCAGATCACCCTGCTCCTATTCTTCTTCCTGCCCGTCACGCTCAAGGTCCGCTGGCTCCTCATCGTGGTCTCGCTCTTCACGGTGCTCGGCTGGGCCTTCTCCGAATTCCCGGGCCGCCACGACTGGCCCGGCTGGAAAGCCGCCTGGACCGACAACATCGCCCACTCGGCCCACCTCGGCGGCCTGATCTTCGGCTGGCTCGCTTGGCGTTATCTCAACCGGACAAATTGGGCTCCTAGTTACGCTCAGGTGCAGGAACCCATGCCAACCGACGCACCTAGCCCCGCTTTCGAGACCCCGACTGAGGTAAATCCCTCATCCCGCCCGCTCACCTCCGCCCAAGCCCGTGCGGAAATGGACAGCCTACTGGATAAGATTTCGGCTGGGGGATTCGGCTCGCTCACTGCAGGCGAGAAACGTAGGCTTGAAGAACTTAGCGCCCGCCTACGCTAAGTTTCCCCACCCCACCCTTTATGCGCCTCAGACTTTTCCTGCTGCCGATCCTTCTGGCAGCGCTGGCCTCCGCCCAGACCGCCGGCTTCACCACCACGCAGTCGATGCAGAACGAGACGCGCGCCACCGCGGCGCTCCTCGAGAAGCTCCACATCAGCAAGAAGGACATGGGCTCGGTCGACATGAACTCCGTCGTGAAGACCTACTGCGAGAACCTCGATGGCGCGAAGATGTACTTCACGGCCGAAGAAGTGGACGAGTTCGTCAACCGCTACGGCAAGACGCTCGATCTCTACCTGCAGCGCGGCAACCTGACTCCGGCCTTCGAGATCTACGCCCTCTTCAAGAAGAGGGTCAACGAGCGCACGGTCTCGAACCTCGCCGCCCTCGACCAACCGATCGATCTCACCCAGCCGGGCACTTTCCCCGTCGACCGCAAGAAGGCCGAGTGGCCCGCCAACCAGGAAGCCGCCGACACCCTCTGGGCGCGCCGCCTCCGCCTCGACATGCTTTCGGAACTCCTCGGCGAAGATCGCACCGGAGCCGCCAAGACCCCGAAGGATCAGGCCCTCCCGGAGATCACCCCCGAAAAGACCAAGGAATCCGCCGACCGCCTGAAGAAGCGCTACGACAAGACCCGCACCTACCTTAACTTCGATCAGCACGAGGTCGAGGAGCTCTTCCTTAACTCCTACTCGAGCCAATACGACCCGCACTCGACCTTCTTCTCCCAGCAGTCGCTGGAAGAGTTCGAGATCGCGATGCGCAACTCACTCGTGGGCATCGGGGCGACGCTCTCGGACGAAGATGGGGTCTGCGTCATCAAGGATATCCTTCCCGGGGGTCCGCTCGACCTCTCCCGTCAGGCCAAGTCGGGTGACAAGATTATCGCCGTCGGCCAAGGTGCTACCGGCGAGATGGAAGACATCGTCGGCATGCGCCTCTCGAAGGCCATCAGCCGCATTCGCGGCAAGCAGGGTTCCTCCGTCCGCCTCCTCGTCGATATGGCCGCTGGCGGCCGCAAGACGATCGTGCTCAAGCGCGACCAGATCAAGCTCGTCGGCCAGATGGCCTCCGCCAAGGCCTTCGAAGTCCCGAACGGCAATGGCACGCTGCTCCTCGGCGTCATCGAACTTCCTTCGTTCTACGGCAAGAACGCCGACGGCTCCGGCTCCAGTCCTTCGGCTGATATCGAGCAGCTCATCAATAAGCTCAAGGCGATGGGCATGAAGGCCCTCATCATGGATCTCCGCAAGAACGGCGGCGGCCTCCTCACCGAGGCGGTCGACATCTCCGGCCTTTTCATCCCGAAAGGCTCCGTCCTCCAGGTCCGCGACAGCCAAGGTCGTTCGGAAGACTACCGCGATGAAGACGAAAAGGTCGCCTGGAATGGCCCGCTGATCGTGCTGACCACGAAACTCTCCGCCTCAGCCTCTGAGATCTTCGCCGGTGCGATGCGCGACCACCGTCGCGCCATCGTCGTCGGCGATACGAACACCCACGGTAAGGGATCGGTGCAGAACATCATCGAGTTGAGCCGCTTTGATAAGAACCTTAAGTCCGCGGTGAAGGTCACCATCCAGAAGTGGTACGCTCCCAGCGGCTCTTCGATCCAGCTCAAGGGCGTCCCGGCCGACATCGTGGTGCCCTCCGTCTATTCAGTACTCCCGGTCTCCGAGTCCGACCTCGACCGCCCCCTCCCTTGGGATTCTGTCACGCCCACGCTCACCAAGGCCGACGAAGGCGATTGGCTGAAGGCCAAGCTTTCCGACAGCCTCATCGCCCAGCTCGCCGCCGGCTCCACCCGCCGCCAGTCCGAGCTCCCGGAGTTCCTCACGCTCTCCCGCACGATTGATTGGACGAAGAGCCGACAGGTCCGCAAGGACGTGTCGCTCTCGCTCGACCAGCGCAGCACCGAGCGCAAGGACGACCTGGAATTCCGCGAACAGATCCGCCGCGAGCTCTCCGATTACGCGAAGAAGGCCTTCAAGGTCCAGGACGTGAAACTCGATGCGGCCATCGAGCAGGAGAAGAAGGAAGGTCCCGCCTCCGCCGCGAAGAGCAAGCGGGCCAGCCGCATGCGCGACCCCCTCGAAGATGACGATTGGCCGGATTACGATATCCAGCTCCAGGAAGCGGTGCGCATCGCGACCGACTGGACCACCCTCCTCCCGGCTCCTCCGTCGCCGCCGCCAAGGAAACCAAGACGAAGTAAGCCGGCCGGCGGGGATCCGCTGGCATGGTGAACTGCTGCGAAGCAAAGACAGGCCGCCCACCCGGGCGGCCTTTTTGTTACATGCACAACGAGGTAGGGGCGCGACTGCGTCGCGTCCGTTCGCGGACGGATCAAGGAACTCAGCAAGGCTAACTAAGGCCCGACGATGCCCTCCTGCGGCCTCGAACGGCGGCGATGGTAATCGCCGCCCTACTAGATACCCGAGCCAATCATCCGGTCTCCGGTTTCCCTTTGAGCGAAAGCTGCCACCAGCCACCTGAAAATACATGCCTCTGCTTCGCAGCATGCCAGCGTGCCAGCAGACCCCCTCGCGACGGTATCGCGCATGCTTCGCAGCAGTTCACCATGCCAGCAGACCCCCAATGCATTTCTTTGATTTGCCCACCCCTCCCTCACCCCGCAATTTCTCGCCATGCTCTCCCCTGAAGCACTGGTCTACGGGACCCTTCTGATCACAGGCCTACTGATCCTCCTTCGTTCGCGACGCGCCGGCCTGACCCTCCGCCGCCAGCACGGCCTCATCGACGGCCAGCCGGTCCAGCTCCACACGCTCACGAACGCCCGCGGCATGGAAGTCTCGGTCAGCGAGTTCGGCGCCACGCTCACCTCGATCCGCGTCCCGGACATCCAAGGCCGCCTCGGTGAAGTCACCCTCGGCCTCCGCTCGCTCGAGGACTATGTCGCCGGGAATCCCTTCCTCGGCAGCACCGTCGGCCGTTACGCCAACCGCCTCGCGAACGGTCAGCTGACCGTCGACGGCCGCACCATCGCGCTTGCGCAGAACAACAACGGCAACCACCTCCACGGCGGCCTCCGTGGCTTCGATAAGCACGTCTGGAAATCCGAAGCGATCCGCACCGCCGACGCCTCCGCGGTCCGCTTCACGACCGTCAGCCCCGACGGTGAAGAAGGCTACCCGGGCACGCTCAGCGTGACGGTCACCTACACCCTGCCTGACCATGCCGACGAACTCACCATCGACTTCGCGGCGACGACCGACGCCCCGACGGCCTGCAATCTCACGAACCACGTCTTCTTCAACCTCGCCGGCCAAGGCAGCATCCTCGACCACCACGTGACACTCCGCTCCGATCGCCTCGTACCCGTCACGGCCGCGCTGATCCCGACCGGCGAGTTCATGGATGTCACGAACACGCCGTTCGATTTCCGCCGCCCGCACGCGATCGGCGAACGCATCGGCGCCCCGCACGACCAGCTCCGCCGTGGCCGTGGCTACGATCACTGCTACGACCTCGGCACGGATAAGTCCCTGAAGTCCGCCGCCTTCGTCGCCGAAGAATCCTCCGGCCGCACACTCGAAGTCCTCACCGACGCTCCCGGACTCCAACTCTACACCGGCAACTTCCTCACCGGTACCGTGCAAGGCCGCTGGGCCAAGCCTTTCGCCTTCCGCCAAGGCTTCTGCCTCGAGCCCGGGCTCTTCCCGGATTCGCCGAATCAGCCCGCCTTCCATCGACTGGGCTACCCCAGCGGCATCCTGCGCCCCGGCGAACAGTATGCCCAGAAGCTCGTCTTCCGCTTCGGCGTGATGAGGTAGGGTCGGGACCGCGTCACGACATAGCTGCATCCCGTTCGCCCTAAGGCGAACATACCAGCAGTTCCCCCACGCGCCGGCGCGTCACACCCCCTTCGCGTCTTCGCGTTCCTGCGATGCCGTACTGTCCGCCCACAGCTGCTGGGTGACCTTGAGGAGGACGAAGCCGCTCACAACCGTGACGGCGGTGAGCACCCACGCCATGGTGAGGCGCTTGGGATCTCCCGACGAATAGAGGAAGTTACCGATGGCGAAGAGCGAAGCCCAGATCAGCGCGCACCCGGCGATCCAGCCTACGAAGGCCGAGCCGATGCGGTTCTCCTGCGCGATCTCGGTATCACTGATACCGGCTTCAGCGCGAATATCGGTCCAACCGGGACCCGCGGGCTTCACCTTCTGGCAGAAGCTGATGAGCGTCGCGCGGTCCGTCTGCGGGCCGACATACGCGGTGATGAGCCACGAGAGCGTGGTCAGGCCGACCTGGATGATGGTCGTGGTCGCAAAGTCGGCGTGTGGCATGAAGAACGGCACGGCCACCGAGGTCACGAGCGACATCACCATGGCGACGACCTCGCACCAGGCGGAGACGCGCCACCAGAACCAACGCGCGATATAGAGCAGGCCGGTACCCGCGCCGATGGAGAGCAGGACTTGGAAGGCCTGCTGGGCCGAGGTCATATAAAGGCTGAGCACCGCGGCGACGACATACAGGAGCACGGTCGAAAGGCGGCCGACGTTCACGTAGTGCGCCTCGCTGGCGTCCTTCTTCATGAAGCGGCGGTAGAAGTCGTGGACGAGGTACGAAGAACCCCAGTTGAGGTGCGTGAGGATGGTCGAGGAATTCGCGGCGATGAGGCCGCCGATCATCAGGCCCACGAAGCCGACGGGCAGGAACATGAGCATCGCCGGGAAGGCGGAGTCATGGCCGATGAGCGCAGGGTCGGCGTTCGGGAAGGCCGACTTGATCGCGGCGAGGTCAGGGTAGACGATGATGGAACACAGCGCGGTGATGATCCACGGCCACGGACGGAGGACGTAGTGGGCGATGTTAAAGAAGAGCGTGCCGCCGAGGGAATCCTTCTCCGACTTCGAAGCCAGCATGCGCTGCGCGATGTAGGAACCACCGCCGGGCTCAGAGCCAGGATACCAGTTGGCCCACCAGCTGATGGCGATGGGCAGGATGAAGATCATCAGCGCCAGCT
The DNA here is from genome assembly GCA_964203605.1 of Opitutales bacterium. Taxonomy (GTDB): domain Bacteria; phylum Verrucomicrobiota; class Verrucomicrobiia; order Opitutales; family UBA953; genus UBA953. Next base: position 2,494 of record CAXNMQ010000008.1, on the reverse strand, counting down.
CGGACATCGTGAAGTTCGGGAGCATGTCCAGGATCGGCTGGCCGGCGCCGCTTACCGCGGACATCACCGGCTCTCCGTCTACCATGACCGGCACGCCATCCTTCACCTGGGCGACCCCGTCCACTATTTTTTGAACCTTAGGCACCACGACCTGCTGGGTCGAAAGCTTCTCAACCAAGGCCTTCAGGCCCGCCCAACCGCCGGCGCCTTTGCCGACCAGGCGCTCGCCGACCTCGACAAGCGAGAACCAAGCCGCGGCGAAGACGGCGGTCATCTTGATGAAGAACTGGATCATATCGATGACCAGGACACCCCAGAGGCCGGAGTGAGCGGCGAAGACGACGTTCAGGATTCCGCAGACGACGATGGTCTGCCAGGCGGGCATGCCGAAGAGGATGTTGGCGATCTTACAGGCGGCCAACGTCACCATGCCCATGATGAAGCAGTTAAAGAACAACCCAAGGTAGAGGGCGCGGAAGCCGCGGACGACCGAAGCGGCGGTACCGGAGTAGCGATGCTCGTAGAACTCGAGGTCGGTCATGACGCCCGAGCGGCGCCACAGGCGGGCGAAGAAGAAGACCGTGGCCACGCCCGTGAGCACGAAGGCCCACCACTGCCAGTTGCCGGCGACGCCGTATTTACGGACCTGCTCAGTCACCCAGTTCGGGGTGTCGGACGAGAAGGTCGTCGCGACCATCGAGAGGCCGGCGAGCCACCACGGCACCGAGCGACCCGAGGCGAAGAACTCGGCGGTGCTACCGCTCGAGCGCTTGGCGAGAAACAGCGCGGGGACGAAGCAGATCAGGATCGAAGCGACGACGATGACCCAATCAATCCAGGTAATATGCATGGCGGGGTAAGGGGTTGCTTACTTCTGTTTCACCCCGCCCTGCGTGGCAACCGCGTTCCCTTTACTGATATGACCACTTCGGAGCATTAGGCCTGAGGTAGGGGCGCGACTGCGTCGCGTCCGTTGGCCGACGGAGAGACGGCGCCCTCGCGGCTTAGCCGCGCTTACTTCTTCAGTAACTCCGGCTCGGTCCACGCATCGGTCCGACCCTTGGTCTCGGCGCGGATCTTCTGGACGAGGTCGAGGGGCACGGGTGCGGCCTCATGATCCCACTCGCGGCGGATATACGTCAGGACGCCGGCGATCTGCTCATCGGTCAGGAAACCAGCGGCGGGCATATCGTAGCTGTAAGCCACGCCCTTCACCTTGATCGGACCGCGGAGACCGTGCATGACGACCTTCACGATACGCTCGGGGTCACCCAGCACCCATTCTGACTCAGCCAGTGGCGGAGCCAGTCCCTCGAGGCCTTTACCGGTCGGCTGATGGCACGCGGTGCACAGGCCGGCGTAGGTCTGCTTGCCGGAATCGAAGAGCAGCTGCTGCTCATTAGTGAGGGCCTTCACGGTGGGGACGATGACGCCGGGCTTGCCCGGCCAGACGACGGTACTCTTGAACCAGGCGAGGACCTTAATCATCGCGGCGTCCTTACTCTTGGAAAGCTTAGCCAGCGAAGCCGGCTCGGCGGCGAGCTTAACGGGACGCTTGGCGGTGACGGTCGGGTGCGCGGTCAGCGAACCGAGCAAAGTCACCTGCTGCGACCGCAGCGGCAGCGCGGCGATGATGGCGAGTGCCTGCTCAATGCGTTCCGGCTTACGCTCGGAGAAGACGCAGCGCAGCAACGCGGCGGGCAAGGTCTTCGAATAGGCGGCGGGCTGCTTGAGCACCGCGGCGAAGTTCTCGAGCTCCCGGCCAGCGAGGCCGCTGATGAAACCATCCTGGATGGCGATATGCTCCGCGGCGCGGTGCGCCAGCGCGGCGGCGACAAGGTCGACGGCGAGGTCCTTCGCTTCGCCCATCGTGAGGACGAGCTGGAGCTGCACCTCGGGGACGGCTTCACTCGCGGCGAGTTCGTTCCAGCGGGCGATGACCTCGGCGCGATGCGGGCCGGCGACAAGACCTTCCGAGACGCGCAGAGCGGCGGCACGGACGCGCGGATCAGCGTCGGCCAGGCCAGCCGAGACGAGCGCCCAGTCGGTCACCTTGAGTCCATGCTGGGTCCAAAGCGCATGGACGCGCCCCATCGCCGTGGTGGCCTTGAGCCCGAAGGCGGTCAGCGCGGGAGCAACAGATTTATCGCCGCTTTCGACGAGCAGACGCTGAGCGGTCTCGCGGCGCCATTCGTTGCCGTTACCGAGTTCAGCGATGAGGTCGGCGGGCTTGAGTCCGGTCAGGCCCTTCAGCGCCGTGGTCTTGTGGCCTTCGGGGACGACGCGCCAGAGGCGGCCGAGGTGGAGGGGCGCAATGAGGCCGCGGTCTTCACCCTGCTTGCGCAGGTAGGTCGTAAGTGAGATGCGGTGTTGGATCACGCCATGGTGCATGTCCACGAGGTAGAGGGCCCCTTCGGGTCCGGTGAGTGCGTTGACGGGGCGGAAGCGCTCGTCGGTCGAGGCGACAAACTCCTGCTGATCATAGAACGGCGTA
>CAXNMQ010000007.1:0-114083 GCA_964203605.1 Opitutales bacterium | reverse complement strand
CGTCATCAATCCCGCCAGCGTCCACGACATCCACGCCACCATCCTGAATCAAATGGGCCTCGACCACACCCGCCTCACCTTCCGCCACGGAGGCCGCGACATGAGGCTGACGGATGTTCACGGGCACGTCATCCGGGAGGTGCTTGGCGTGAAATTGACGCTCTTAAGCTTCGCCCAACTGCTGCTGGCCGCGTTCGTCGCCCGTGGTGCTGAGTTGCCGCAGTTTGTCGTGCCGGGGCAGGAGGTGGAAATGAAGGCGCTCAACGAACTTCATGCGCTGCACGCGAAGACGGCGTTTTCGGACTGCACGTTGTGGGATGTCTGGCTGCCACACGCCACGCTTTGGACGGGGCAGACGGCGGCGTATCGCACTTCGTTTTTGAAGCGGCGGATGGATGCGGAAGGTTACGTCTCCATGCAGCAGCATCGCGGGATGGCGCACAGTGAGGGCTGGCCGTTTCCCACATGGCAGCAGAGCGGCGGAGCGGGGTTCTTTTTCTCCACGCACGATGAGGTGTATGGCCTGCAATACTTCGCGCTGAAGGCGCTGGCGAATACGGACGGTTGGGAAATCAACGGCGCGGAAGTGATGGGCATCGATCCGGTCACGGGGCTGAAACTGAAGGCCACGGGCGACGTGCTGACGGTGACTACTCCCGCGTTTCGCTGCGGGACGATTGTGGCTCCCTTTCTCCGGCTGGAGTGGGGCGTGAAGGGCTTGCCAACGGAGTCGCAGCCGAACGTGCAGTGGCTGTTTGAAGGCGAGACGGAGTGGAAGCCGGAGCGGTCGGTGGCGTTCGCCCCGCTGCGCGATGCGGACGGCGTGCAGTTTGCCAATGTGCCGCTGTATCGACACCCGGGCTACGGCGGCGTGCTCACGCACTACCGGCTTACATTCAGCCGCGCGGCGGGTGCGGTGGTGGATTTGAAATCGCTCATCGCGGCGATTGATACACGGCATCCGATTACCAATCCGCACTTCGTTCGCGGTAGCACGGAATACTTCGCATGGACGCGGGACGTGGAGTTTCTGCGGGCCAATATCGAGCGCATGAGAAAGGCGATGCGGTTTGCGCTCAGCGAGTTTTCCGTGCGTGAGCAGAAGCATGTGAAAGTCCCGTGGGTCGGCCACGATGGACGCAGTGGATTAGCCGTCGGAGCGGATGGAAAGAAGAGTCAGCGGCTCGGTTTGGGCGTCGGCGGGAACTACTGGGATTTGATTTCGTTCGGCGGCAGCGACGCTCCCGCGACCATTTATCTTTTCGATACACTGCGTCACTTCGCGGAACTCGAACGAGCCATCGCGAAGCACCCCGAATGGAAAATCGCGACGGCGAATGCGGATGATTTGTCGAAGCTCGCTGAGGAAGTGCGGACGGATTTTCAAAAGCGGTTTTGGAGCGCGGCGACCGGGCGTTTCGTCGGCTGGATTGATGTGACAGGGCAAGCTCACGATTTCGGATTCACGATGGTGAATACCGACGCCATCCACTACGGCCTCGCGTCGCCAGAGCAGGCGCAGAGCATCTTCGCGTGGCTCGACGGCAAACGGGAAATCTCCGACGACACGTCGCGAGGCGCGGACATTTACCACTGGCGATTCGGTGCGCGCTCGACGACCCGCCGCAACACGGACACCTACGTGTGGGCGTGGCCCAATGCCGAGACCATCCCGTTTGGCGGCCAAGTGCAGGACGGCGGCGCGGTGCTCGGCTTCAGCTACTTTGACATCACGGCCCGGCTCAAAACCAACGGCCCTGACGATGCGTGGAAACGCCTGCGCGAAGTCCTCTCGTGGTTCCGCGAAGTGCAGAGCGAAGGCGGCTACCGAGCCTATTACGCAAAGCCCGGACGCGGCACCCTGCAAGGCGGTGGCCCGGCTGGAGGGCTCGGGATGGACCAGGAGTTCTACGAAAGCGTGCTCGTTCCGCAGGTGATGCTCTACGGCTTCCTCGGCCTCACTCCGGAGCCAACCGGCTTTGCCATCTCACCACGTCTGCCGAATGGCTGGCCCTCGCTCACCGTTTCGCGGGTGCGATTGCACGACCATGAAGTGGAAATTACTGCCGAAGCCAGTGGCCGCGTGACGTTGAAGACCCTCGTGAGCGGCACCGGCCCCGTCGCGCTTCGCAACGGAACCAACAGTAAAACGCTCAAGCCGGAAGCACCCGGCACCATCACTGAACTATGATTAACTCCACCTGCCCCGGCTCCATCGCCCACGCGTTCAAGATGTTTGTTCCTGTGCCTTTGCTGGCGCTGATTCTGACAAGCCTCCCAAGCCTTGCGCAGGACACCGTTCCCCGTGCGCTGGAGCTTTTCCGCGACCCCGTCTTTGCAGAGGGCTTCGGTGCGAGCTGGTCTTACGGCAGCAAGTTCACGCTCAGCAGCGAGCGCAAGGAGGGGGCCGTCACGGCTTATCGTGAGATCTGGCCGTGGCAGGTGCATTTGATCCCGGAGGGCTCGGTGACGAAAGTTGGCATCAAAGAACATGCGTGGGACTTCGAGGAAGGCGGTCACTTGAATGTCACGAATGCGCGGGGCGAGTTCATCCCAGAACTGCACGCCAAAAAGCTAGTGGCGAATCATGTGATCGGGGTGAACACGCCAGAGAAGCTCCAGTTTGCTCAGTTTAACAACGACGGACTGACCGACACCGATCCGCAGCGCAATACGAAGCTGGTGAAGCGCATCACGACGGACCGTCGTGGCACGATCACGCTGGCTTACAACTCGCTGCACGAGATCCGCAATATGGCCACGGGCTACTCGGCGCAGTTCGCGCTCGATATCTGGCCGACACTGCTGCTGGTGCAGAACTTCCATGACCTTCCGAAGCTGCGCGACTATGAGCGGCTAGACTTCTCCCTGAGCTGGCAGGTGACCAAGCTGAAACAGCTTTCCGATTGGCCAGGGGGTCTGCCCGGTGCGGCCATGCCGGACATGAATCTTCAGTTCTACTTCCTGCTGCGCGAGATCGCGCATCCCGAGCGTGTGCTCTGGGTGGGCTTGTTGCAGCATCCCAGCAATCCGAAGCACGGCTTCATCCACACCTCCGTGGATCAGTGGGACACCGTCATGCACCGCGAGCCCTTTCTTGTGGATGGCAAGACCGCCAGCGTCGGCCCGCAGCACACCTATCAGCGCGAACTCAAAACCCTCGTGCGCGAGGCCTTGGCCGCGTCCGCCGCGAAGCAGCCCGCGAAAAAGCTCTCCGAGAATGCCGACGACTATTACATCCACCTCTTCAATATCGGCTGGGAAGGCATCGGCCACTGGGATGCGGAGGCGAAACTTTCTGGCCTGTCACTCAAAGGTCTTCGCAAACCATGACCTCTGTCCCCATGCGCTTCTCGGTTTTCATGTCATTCCTTCTCTGTCATTTGCTGCCGGAGCTTCACGCCGCCGAGCCACGCGACACCATGCCGGACTCTTGGGCCGCCTCGGATGCGCTGGGGCGAGTGCTGCCGATGAGTGCGGAGGTCGGTGCAGCCGAAAGCGAATCGCACGGTGGGCATCTTTTACTTCAACTGGCATGCGACGTTCGGGAACAAGGAGGTGCATGACATCGCGAAGATCCTCGCCGCCAATCCCGCTGACGACTGGTCCCACTCCAGCCTCGACAAAGACCTGCGCGTTATTCCACAGATCCCTGTCTATCAGGCGGAAACTCTGATCGGCGGGAATGTCCCATGAGCTTGCCTCCGTAGGTTTCGAACATCGCCATGCTCTCGCCCCTTCTTCAAGCCGTTGTCAGCCTCCTGTTCCTGCTGTTCGTTTTCGGAGTCATTGAGCATGTCTTTGGCAACAAACGCGGCAAGCTGCCGAGGAAGCGTGAACTGCTGCTGGATGTGCTTCATGCCGCTTTCAATCAAATCGTCACCCGCTGGCTCACGGGGGTGGCCGTGCTGGCGCTGGCGATCACTATTCTCACGCCGCTGGTCATTGGCGGTGTAGATGCGCTAGATGCCAAAGGCCAGTTCAAAGGCTTCGGCCCCATCGGCACTGCGCCTCTTTGGATGCAGTGCCTCGCGGCGGTCATCCTGGGCGACTTTTTGCTCTACTGGATTCATCGCCTGTTTCATCGCAGGCGCTTGTGGCCGTTTCACGCCGTGCATCACAGCTCCGAACAGCTCGACTGGCTCAGCACCTTCCGCAGCCATCCGGTGAATGAGATCGTCGGCAATCTCTTCCTCACCGCCCCCTTTCTGCTCATGGGCTTCTCGCCCTCAGCCTCATTTCTCTCGCCCGCGTTGCTTGGTCTTTATACCATCTTCGTCCACTCTGATGTGAACTGGACCTTCGGCCCGCTACGCTATGTCATCGTCTCGCCCGCGTTTCATCGCTGGCATCACTCCAAGGCACCCGAGGCCATCGACAAGAACTTCGCCAGCCTTCTGCCGCTGTGGGACCTGCTCTTCCACACCTGCTACTTCCCCCCCGACCGCCAACCCGGCCACTTCGGCATCCACGAGCCGATCTCTAAAAACTGGTGGGGCCAAATGCTGCATCCCTTCCGGCGTAAAACCACCCCTTCAAACCACCCACCCATCCAATGACCTCCCCCATCCCAATCGCCCTCGCGTGCAGCTTTGGACGCTGCGCCTCATGATTGCCCTCACGCTCGGCTTTCACCGTGATCAACAAGGCGAAGGGCAAGACCGTCGTCCGCGACAACATTGGTGTGGCATGAAGAGAACAATGAAATCCCTCTTCCCCTATCCCTTGGCTTTCCTTCTGTCTGTCGTGCCCCTGGTGGGACACGCTGATTCTGCATCGGCAGTGTCGATGGCGACCACCATCAGCCTCGAAGGCCGCTTCGGGCGTGTCGAGATCGACGCCAGCCAGCCATGCCTCACCTCCCTGACCCTGCGGCGTGGGGATGGGTCGCTTGAACCGCATTCACTGCTGTCTCCAAAGGGTGTGCCCTGGATGCGCTCGGCACCCGCTTGGGTCACCCAGGCGCTTACGTTTGCGGTGGATGAAAAGGGCCGCCGCTTCGAGAGCCGGAACCGACCGCCGGAGTCGGTGGAGAAATCCGCCCGTAGCATCACGCTGCGCGGGATCGTGCTCTCCGATGGAGAGGGCGAGCCGGTGGCGAAGGAGGATTGGACGCTCAACGCCGAGGGCGATGATCTCGTCTGGACGGTCGAGCGCACCTGGCTGCGCGAACTCGCGACGACCACCACAGGCACCCCGGCACTATTTTTCAGCAACCGTCCGATCAATGGCAACCCGTCCACCGTGCTGCCCAACTCTGTCGCCACGACGTTCTGGATCGCGCCGGACAAGCTGAGCGGCTGGTTCAATCCGTTTTACCGTCCGGGCTACGATAGTAATGATTTTGGCAAGGGCTGGCCGATGGCGGCGAAACTCGCTTTGGAAAACAATGTCGTCGTCACTGAGCCGGGCGGCTGGGCGAATCTGAAGCTGTTTACGGCATGGCAGAACGAGACCGAGCCGCGCTTCGGTGCCGATAGCGGACATCTCTACCGGCGCGGGCATTTCGGATGGCTCAGCGAGGCGGGGATCGTCTCGCATCCGGACGCGAAGCGGGTTTACAAAGCGGGAGAAAAGGAAAAGACCACGCTGCGGCTCCGTGCCGTGCCCGCCGCCGCGAGCGGGCACCAACTCGCCGTGAAGGCGGAGGACCCGAGCGGCACCATCGATACCCTGCGCTCCTGGTATGGTGCGCTCCTCAACGGCGGCTGCATCAACGATCAATTGCATTACAACTTCGGCAACGAGCCGGAAGGCTGGTATTACGGCGGAGCATCGTGGATGAAGGGCCTGCCATTTCTTGCAGGTTCGCCCGCCCCGGATGCCGCCTCGTCGCGGCCCCACGAACTCCCCCGTGCGTTCCGCGACAATTTGCAGATGATCATTGGCACGGAGTTCGAGCCGGGACTCACGCGTTTCGGCTACAATACCTCCGGCGCTTACACTGACGATAACATCATCCAGATCATCGGGGGGCGGGCCTATTACCTCTACTCCGGCGACCTCGCGTTTGTCCGCCAGAACCTGCCGTTCTACCGCCGCGCAGTCGCATGGTATCTGGGTCAGCGCAATGCCGATGGACTGGTGTCAATGTCCCCCGCCCACTGGTATTACGACGCGATGCCCGGCAGCGGCATAACTTCCTATCACAACGCATTTCTCTACCGGGCACTGCTGGACTTGGCTGGCATGGAGCGCGCGGCAGGAAATGTGACAGAAGCGGTCACGTATGAGGAAACAGCCGCGAAGTTGAAAAAAGCATTCAACCGCGTGCTCTGGTGGGAGGATGCGCCGAGCGGGCCGCGCTATTGCGATTGGATCCAGCCCGATGGCACGAAGATCGCCTATGCGGCTGACCTCTGTCAGTTCCCGCCGGTCGCCTTTGGCATCGCCTCGCCGGAACAAGGCAAGAAGCTCATCGCCACGATCGACAAGCGCATCGCCGAACTCGAACGCGAGAACGGCTATGCCGGTTACGCCTCGCGCTCCGCCTACTGGCCGGTTCCCGCCAGCGTGAACACGCATCCCGCCAACCAGGGCTTCGGCAACTACATGAACGGCGGATCGTTCCTCTGCATGACCTACTGGGAAATCATGGCCCGCGCGGCGGCGGGTGATGCAGAGGGCGCATGGAAAAGGCTGAGCCACTTCGCCGAAGGCACACGCCTCACCGGCGAGAAGGGATTCATTGGAAACAATTGGGTCATGCAGGACGGACGCATCGGTGCTGGCGCTGGGGACGAGCCGTATCTGTCCGACGCCATCGCCGTGCCTGCCGCGCTGGTGCAGGGCATACTCGGCATCCGCCACACGAACGACAAGCTGGAGGTGAATTCAGTCCTGCCCGCCGCCTTGCAAAAGGTCTCTGCGGAGGTCGTGCATCTGGGCGTGCGCAAGCGCGTGACGATTGACGGCAAAAAGGTGACTGTCCAAGACCTCGGACGCGCTTTCACGCCGCACGCAGAAGTCACATGGGGCGTCCATGCCGGCACCCCGCCGGAAGCCGCGCTTTATATTGACCGCACGTTTGAAACCGGTAGCGGCTGGACGGCCACGCCGGAAATCGACATCCGTCCGGGAGTGGGCGTCGCCTTGAAGTTTGTCTCAAAAAGCCTTCTGAGGGGTCTGTGGAAACTGGACGATGCGCCGGGCGACACCGTTGACGATGGCAGTGAATCCGCCGCGTCCGGTCGCATTGTCGGCAAGGTGGGATTGCAGTCACCTGACCGCCACGGAAAACCGGGCGCCGCGCGGTTTCAGGATGGCGCTCACATCGCCGTCGGCAATGTCGAACCTTTCGCCTTCAAGCCCACGGAGAGCTTCACGATCCAGGCATGGTTCCAGACCGACGTGTCGGGAAATCAAGTCATCGCTGCGCGGACTGGTGCCTATTCGCTGGGCGTGAAAGACGGCAAACTCTCCGCCTGGCTCATGCAGGACGGCGGCCACTTCGTCGAAGCTACCGGAGTCACCGCCGCCACCGACGCAAAATGGCATCACGCCTCCGCCGTATTCGACCGCAGTGCACAAACTCTCACTCTCTATCTCGACGGGAAACCGGATGGCGTGCCGCAAAGCATCGCCGGGTTCGGCGCATCGAGCAGCCCATCGCCGCTCACCCTGGGATCCTTCGGCGGTAGCTTTCCGTTCAATGGCGCGCTGGACGAAATCGCGATCCACCGCGCCGCGCTGACACCTGGAGTGGGCGTCGCCTTGAAGCTTGTCTCAAAAAGCCTTCTGAGGGGTCTGTGGAAACTGGACGATGCGCCGGGCGACACCGTTGCCGATGGCAGTGAATCCGCCGCGTCCGGTCGCATTGTCGGCAAGGTGGGATTGCAGTCACCTGACCGCCACGGAAAACCGGGCGCCGCGCGGTTTCAGGATGGCGCTCACATCGCCGTCGGCAATGTCGAACCTTTCGCCTTCAAGCCCACGGAGAGCTTCACGATCCAGGCATGGTTCCAGACCGACGTGTCGGGAAATCAAGTCATCGCTGCGCGGATTGGTGCCTATTCGCTGGGCGTGAAAGACGGCAAACTCTCCGCCTGGCTCATGCAGGACGGCGGCCACTTCGTCGAAGCTAACGGAGTCACCGCCGCCACCGACGCAAAATGGCATCACGCCTCCGCCGTATTCGACCGCAGTGCACAAACTCTCACTCTCTATCTCGACGGGAAACCGGATGGCGTGCCGCAAAGCATCGCCGGGATCGGCGCATCGAGCAGCCCATGGCCGCTCACCCTGGGATCCTTCGGCGGTAGCTTTCCGTTCAATGGCGCGCTGGACGAAATCGCGATCCACCGCGCCGCGCTGACACCTGACAAGTTCGCCACCGCTACCGATTACGCCGCTCACCCGCCTGCCCGACTCGGTGCTCAGACCGGCCGCTACACCACCACGACTTGCGACTGGGGCCAGGCCGTCCGCCTCACGAAGCTGCGCACGACCGCCGCCCTCCACGATGGAACGATCATCGCGCGGGTAGAAACCTCCCACGACGGCTTCAAAACCGTGGCCGAGACCCGCGACGTCCCGGTGAACTCCGGTGATCAAGCCACCTCGATCAACGGCCTGAAACCCGCGCCTCAAGCCCGCCTAGTCGTCACGCTCGCCACACCAACCGAAGCCACGGTTTCGCCGGTTCTGAAGTCCCTCAAACTCGCCGGAGAACCCACCCCATGACCGCTGCACCATGTTCATGAACATGAAAATACACCGAACGATTCTCCTGCCTTTGCGCCGCCTGTTCGTTGCCGTCGCCTCATTTGGCTATCTCTCTCACGCCGCCGAGCCGCGTGACACGATGCCGGATACCTGGGCGGCCACGGATGCGCTGGGACGCACGTTGCCGATGAGCGCAGAGGTCGGTGGGCCGAAGGCGAATCGCACGGCGGGCATCTTTTACTTCAACTGGCATGCGGCGTTTGGAAACAAGGAGGTGCATGACATCGCGAAGATCCTGAAGGCCAATCCCGCCTCCCCACCGTGGGGGCCGGTGCAGGCTCCGCATTACTGGAGCGAACCGCGCTTTGGCTACTACCGGCCCGATGATCCGTGGGTGATCCGCAAGCATGTGCAGATGCTCACCGATGCAGGCGTGGACATGCTCGTGCTCGATGCCACCAACGGCTTCACTTATGACGCCGAGCGTGAGGCACTGTGCAAGGTGCTGGAACAAATGAAGGCGGAGGGCCATCGCGTGCCGCAGATCGCCATGTTTGCCTATGCTCAGCACCACGCGGTGGTGCAGCATTTGTGGGAGAGCTTTTACAAACCCGGCAAGCATCGCGAGCTGTGGTTTCAGTGGAAGGGCAAGCCGCTCCTGCTCACGCCGCCGGAAGGACTCAGCGAGGAAGTGAAGGCCTTCTTCACCATCCGGACGTCATGGGCCTGGACGCGAGGCCATGCGTGGTTCGGCGATGGCAAGGACAAGTGGCCGTGGCTCGACTTCGCGCCGCAGGTGCCCGGCTGGCATGACGCGCCCGGCAAAGCCGAGTGCGTGCCTGTCGGCGTGAGCCAGCACGTCACCAACAACATCGGACGCAGCTTTCATGCAAGCCGCCAGCCAGCGCCCGCTGACTGTCGCCCAGGTGAAGGGCTCTACTTTGATGAGCAATGGAAGCACGCGCTTCCGCACGATCCCGAGTTCATCTTCATCACTGGCTGGAACGAATGGGTGGCCCAGCGCTTCCTTTCCAATGGCACCATGACTTTTCAAGGCCGTGTGCTGCCTGCGGGCGAGACCTTCTTTGTCGATCTTTACGACCAGGAATTCAGCCGCGACATCGAGCCCATGCGCGGCGGCTTCGGCGACAACTACTACTGGCAGATGATCGCCAACCTCCGCCGCTACAAAGGCGCACGCCCGGTGCCCGAAGCATCACCCGCGAAGACCATCGCCATCCCCGGCGACTTCGCGCAGTGGGCCGATGTGAAACCCGTCTATCTCGACGACCTGAACGACACCACGCCTCGCGATCACGACGGCGTGCCCGGCGCAGGTCGCTACACGAACAAGAGTGGACGCAACGACCTCGATACCATGCACGTCGCCCACGATGCCACGCACATCTTCTTCCACATCACAACCCGCGAGCCACTCACCCCCGCCACCGATACCGATTGGATGGTCCTGCTGCTCGACACCGATCAAAACGCCAAGACCGGACACCTTGGCTATGACTTCCGCATCAACCAAGCCCGCAGTGCGCCTGACAAGACCGGTATCGAGCGCTGGAGCGGCACGGTCTGGGAGCCCGCTGGCGAGGCATCGATGCAAGTTGGCACCCATGAACTTCATCTCGCCGCTAAGCGCACCTCTCTCGGCATGGTTTCCGACAAGCCCCTCCGCTTTGACTTCAAATGGACCGACAACGTGCCTGCAAATGCCGATGGCATGGATTTCCTCGACTACGGCGACACCGCGCCCAACGCGCGTTTCAGCTACCGTTACGTGTCCATTCAGCCCGACAAGCCTCAAGCGCGAACACCCATCGCGCTGCCATTAAAGTGACCCAACGTTCAATTCTGTAAGGTAATGAAACCCACGTTCACACTCCTCGCCGCCCTGCTGATCAGCGCAACCCTGCCCGCCCTCGATTACGCGCGCAAGCCGGCCGACCCCCCGTATGATCGGAAGCCGGGTGACGCGAAGGGTGAACTCCTACCCGAGGCGCTCTACGATCTCACGGCGGACGTGGGCGAGACGAAAGACTTGATCGAGACAACACCCTGAAGTCGCGCACACGCCTGCGTGCTCTAGCGCAGCGGATGCGCGAGGACATTGGAGACTCCGCCACCAACCAGAAGGGCAAGAACCGCCGCCCCGTGGGCCGCGTGCCCGCTTCGGGCAAGTGACGCTGCCTCAAGACAACCTAACCAAGAACGAACTGATGAGACCCATACGCCACTTACTCACAGCAGTCATCGCTGCCCTGACACTCGCCGGAGTTTCCGCGTCGGCCGAGCAACGCCCCAATGTCGTCTTCATCGTCGATCCCCTCACCGATCCCGCAGGCGACTGGGCGACGTGGGTCACCCCGCGAATCGTGCTGCGCTGAGATCGACCCCGTGCGTTCAGCCCCATTCCATTTATTCAACCATGCAGTCCTGCTTTCGGCACCTCTTCGCCCTGCCGCTCGCGCCGCTCGCTGCATCCGCATGATCTTGGAGTCAAAACACAGCCCAAATATCCCGGACTGGTTGCCATGGCGCTTGCAGGAACTCCGGGAAGCGATGGGTTTGAGCAACGTCCGCCCTGGCTCGTGAGAGTGGAATCAGCCGGGAATCCATCGGCGGAATCAATAGATTGACGACTATTGATTGACGCCATGTGTGACGTGCTTGGCTCCTGACAAGCCGAAGGGGCACTGCATTCTTTAGCCCTCATCGCACGAAACCACAGGAACAAGTCGCGGAGCATCGCTCAGGCACCGGCGATGCCGATCGGCAAAGCAATAGCTGGTTCGGCTTTGAGTTTCGTTTGTTGGTCCCTGCGGTAGGTGAGCGGTGTTGTGCCGGTGAACTTTTTGAAGCGCTTCACGAAGGCGCTGTGATCGTAAAAGCCGTTGTCCTGAGCGATGCGGGCGATGCTGTGGGCAGTGTGTTTGATGGCGTCTGATGGCGTGGAACATGCGCACCTGTTCGACGAAGACTTGCGCAGTCATTTTCATGCCCTGCCGGAAGACGCGCATGAACTGGCTTTCGGACAGGCTGCAAAGCTTCGCCAGGGTGGCGATAGTGATGGCGTCGGCGTAGTTGCGGAAGACATGTTCGAGGGCGGGCAGCAGCCGGTTGAGTTCGGCGTCGTGGCCCATGACTTCGGTGTAGGGACGGTTGATGGTGATGAGTCCAACGATTTTTCCAGCGCGGTTGTGGAGCGGATATTTGCTGGAGAATGCTCCACTTGGGCGCATGCGGCGAAGAAGCCGGTGGCATGCACTTCATTTACCAATGGCTTGCCGTGCTTGAAGACGAGCAGATCATTTTGCCGGAAGCTCTCGAGCGATGATTTTTGGAAAGAGGTCAAAGTCGGTTTTGCCGATGGACTTCCTGCCCGTGCTGGCAGATTGATGGCCTCCCTCAGTGCCCGGCTCATGTAGATGTAGCGGGAGTCGAGATTCTTGACCATGAAGAGCGCGCCGGGCAGGTGCTCCAGCGCTTGCAGGAGTTGCGTAGTATCGGCCACTTCGTTGAAAAAGGCAGTTTGGAGTCGGTTCATCGCGATAAGAGGATATTACCAATATTTGGCGGTCGAGCCATATATATATTTCTGGCGTGGCTGGCTAGATTCACACAATGACCCAAATGCGCTCATTTTCCCGATTCATCCTGCTGGCCGCATCGCTGATGCTGGCCGGGCAGCCTGTGCTCGTGTCGGCGGCGGACTTGCTGGTGCTCATGAACGCCTCGGGCAAGGTCGAGCGGTATGACCTCGCGACCGGGACACATGTGGGGACGGTCATCAGCGGGCTACCTTCGTCGAACGAGATTCATTGTCGATGCGGAGGGCCGACTGCTGATTTCCACCGGATGTGCCGGGCGGTGTGGGAAATGTGCTGCGCTTCGATCCACGTGAACGGCGGAAAGATGGAGACGTGGCTGGATGTGCCGGAGGGCTATGGCGGGCGGTTGTTTCGCGCGACGGGGATGGCGTGGCTTGACGGCGATTTGCTGGTGGCGAGTCAGGGCGATGGAAAGGTGAAGCGCTTCGATGGCAAAACGGGCGAATGGAAGGCGGACGTGGCGCTGGCGTCGCCCGGCGGCATGACGCAAATCGCGGTGCAGGGCGGACGGCTGTTCGTCACCGACTTCGCCGCGCAGATGGTGCGTCGTGCGTCGGAGAAGCTGAATGGCACGATGAGCGAGGTGTGGGCGCAGCATGCGGCGCAAGCACCGTGGGGATTGGTTTTCGATTCCGAAGGACGGGCGTATTGGAGCACGTCGGCAAACCGGATCCATCGCTTTGATGGCAAGGTGAATGTCGAATGGGGCGGGGCTGGCGGCGGGTTGAACATTCCCATCGGGCTGGCGCTGGGGCCGGATGGAAATCTCTACGCGGCGAGTTTGCACGGGCAGGTCACGGTTTGGAAAACAGATGCACCGAATGCGGGCGCTCCGCTGCGCGTGATTGGCGGACCGGAAATGAAGGAGCCCATTAGCATCGCCTTCACGGACGCTTGCCGCGCGGACCGGAGTTTGTGATGGCATCGCCTGCCGCCGCCGGTTGCGGAGTCGGCGGAAAAGGTTGCGTTCTTTGAATCAAAAATCCGTCCGTTGCTCGTGGAGCGCTGCATCGAATGCCACGGCGAGAAAAAGCAAAAGGGCGGGACTGCGCCTCGACTCAAGAGCCGCGTGGCAGGCGGGTGGTGACACGGGCAAAGCTATCTTGGCGGGCAAGCCGGAATGAGAGCTTGCTCATCAAGGCCGTGCGGTATGCGGACAAGGATTTGCAGATGCCGCCAAAGAAGGCCCTGCCGCCGGAGGAAGTGGCGCTGCTGGTCGAATGGATACAGCAGGGCGCGGTGGACCCACGCAACGACGCGCCAGCAGCAGCGCAACCAATCTCAGCCGATTGGGCGGCGGAGTTTCAAAAAAGGCTCGACTGGTGGAGTCTAAAACCGATGCAGCAGCCGGAGCCGCCGACGGTGGTTGATGCCCGGTGGAATCGCGAACGCGCTGGATCGTTTCATCCGAAGCTGGGCTTGATGCTGCTGGTTTGCCAGCCCGCACCGAGAGCGGACGCGGAGGTATTGCTGCGGCGGCTTTCCTTTGTGCTCACGGGTCTGCCGCCCACGCCGGAGATGCGCACACGCTTTCTTGCCGCCAGTCAAACCGATGCCGAGGCGGCCTACGTCGCACTGGTGGATGAACTGCTCAGCTCAGCGCATTTTGGCGAGCAGTTCGCCCGCCACTGGATGGATGCAGCGCGCTACACAGACACCTACGGCTACGAATGGGATGTGCCCGCGAAGGGCTCCCATGAATACCGCGACTACCTCATTCGCGCGTTCAATGGCGACGTGGGCTACGACCAGTTCCTCCGCGAGCAAATCGCCGGTGACCTACTCGCGCAGCCGCGTGTGGATACCGCGCTACAAATCAACGAGAGCCTCATCGGCCCCATGTTTTATCACCTCGGCGAGCACCGCCACGGCAGCAGCCTCGATGCGAATGGCGTGCATCAGGAGATGGTGAACAACAAAATCGACGCCTTTTCCAAGGTCTTCCTCGCCACCACCGTCGCCTGTGCCCGCTGTCACAATCACAAGCTGGAGGCCGTCTCGCAGCGGGACTACTACGCGCTCGGCGCGGTCTTCATGACCCCGCGCTGGACGAGCCGTGCCGTGGATGCTCCGAGGAAAAACGATGTCGCCATCGCGAAACTCAAAGAACTGCGTGGCTCCATCCGCAAAGAACTCTCGGCTCGCTGGAAGTCCGCCAGCATCCTTCCTGAAGGCTGGCGCAAACCGCTGGAGATCAAGGACGCACCCGCTCCGAAGCTGGAAGAAATCGCTTATCCGCTGGCGAAGCTGACCAAGGCAGAAGGCGGCATCGAGGCCGCTTGGAACGCACTGGCAAAAGAATGGACTGATAACCGCGCTGCCCGAACTCAGGCCAACGCAGCTTTCACCGTGCTGGCCGATTTTTCACAGCCTTCACTCCCTGCCGGCTGGACCATAGATGGCGACGGCATGACGCACGGCTGGGTGCCCGAGGCCACGCCGCTTGTGGCGCTTGATGGCGAGGCGGTCATCGCAAGACTGCTGCCACGCGGCTACCACACCCATGCACTTTCATCCAAGCTGCCAGGTGCCCTGCGTATGCCGCCGCAGCATCTTGTGGCGGGAACCTTCGCCAGCCTGCGGCTCGCCGGTGGTGAGTTCGGCGGGCATTTGATGATGGATGAAAACACTTTCCTGAATGAACGCGTCACCTTCCTGAATGAAGTGAAACCAGCGTGGAAATCCTTTGGTCGATACTGCCGCTGAAAAACGGCGTCACGCGAGTCACGCTGGATTTCACCACGGCCTCGCTGAATCCCAACTTCCCGCCGCGTCATGGCGTCGCGCCTGGTCTTGCGGAAACCGCTACAGGCTTGGGCATAGCGCAGTTGGCTGAGCATCACCGGCATCGTCACCCATGACGCAGGCGGCACACCGCAGGACACGCTGGATGCCTTTGCTACGCTCTACACCGGCCCAGCACCGAAGACCGTGGAGGAAGCCAACGCTAGGCTCGCCGCATGGCTCGCAGGTGCCGTGCAGCGCTGGTGCGAAGACCACACACAGTCCGGTGATGGTCCGGTGCTCGACTGGTTGCTGGCCAACCAAATGCTTCCGAACAAAGCCGAGGCTGGCAGCCCGCTCGCGGCGCTCGTCGCTGAATATCGGCGTGTGGAGCAGAGCATCGCCTTTCCCCGCACGGTCAACAGCATGGACGAGCGCAGAAACGCCAAGGCTGGGCTGCATTTCAATGTGCGCGGCAATGTGGACTCACTCGGCGAGGTTGTGATGCCGGACTTTTTGCAGATGTTCGCGGGTCGGAATGATGTGGCGAAAAGCACTGGCAGCGGACGGCTGGAACTCGCTACCTCGCTCCTGCAGCCGGAGCATCCGCTGACCTCCCGCGTCTATGTGAACCGCGTCTGGCAGTGGATTTTCGGCACTGGCTTCGTCGCTACGCCAGACGATTTCGGACGTCTCGGTGACAAGCCCTCGCATCCCGAGTTGCTCGACTGGCTGGCCCGCGAGTTCATCCGCGAAGGCTGGTCCACGAAGAAGCTCATGCGCCGCCTCGTGCTCAGCGAGACCTTTCGGCAATCCGGCACTGTCAGCGCTGCGGCCCGTGAGCGTGATCCTGCCAACCGCCTCCGCCATCATTATCCCACCCGACGGCTCGAAGCCGAAGGCATTCGCGATGCCATGCTCGCCGTCTCTGGTCGGTTGGATGCCACGCTCTATGGCCTTCCCATCAATCCTCACCGCGCCACTGAACTGCCCACACGCTACCTCTTCTCCGGCCCGCTCGATGGCGACGGACGCCGCTCGCTCTATCTGAAAATGTCCATCATGGCACCGCCGACTTTCCTCACCGCGTTTGACCTGCCCGACCTCAAGCTCCCCAGCGGCAAACGCAACGTCACCAACGTGCCTTCCCAATCTCTGGTGATGCTCAACGACCCGCTCGTCAGCACCCTCGCCAAGCACTGGGCCACGCAGCTTCTCAAGGAACCCCACACCACCGTCGAGGAACGCATCCGCGCCATGTTTGCCCGAGCCTTCGCCCGCCCGCCTCAGCCCGCCGAGTTGGAGCAATGGACCACCGCCGCCCAGGATTTCGCCACCACGCCCGACCTTCTGCACGACGAAGCCGCGTGGACCCAACTCGCCCACGCCATCTTCAACACGCAGGAGTTCATCCACTACCGCTAAGCTCATGAAACACTCCACCTGTCCCGGCTGCATCGTCCCCGCGTCTTCACGCGGCGCGGCTTTCTTCAGCAGGCATCCGCCGGATTCGGCATGCTCGCGCTGAATGGATTGTTCTCCCGCGAGGCCAGCGCGGCCACCCATTTCGCGGCGAAGGCGAAGAACGTCATCTTTTGCTTCATGGATGGCGGGCCGAGCCATGTGGACACTTTTGATTACAAGCCCATGCTCAAGAAGCATCAGGGCCAGCCCATCGGCACGAGCTGGACCTCGAAGCGCTCCGACTCCAACGCGGGCCGCGTGTGGCTCGGCAGTCCGTGGGAGTTCCGGCAGCGCGGGCAAAGTGGTCTGTGGGTAAGCGATTTGTTTCCACACCTCGCAGGACGTGGCGGACCATCTGTGCGTGGTGCGATCGATGGTCGGAGAGATTCCGCTGCACGGTCAGTCGAATCTTTTGCTCCACACCGGACGTATCGGCGGGCAGGCCCCGAGCCTCGGCGCATGGCTGTCCTACGGTCTCGGCACGGAAAACAAAAACCTGCCGGGCTACGTGCTGCTGAACAACGACTGGGTGCCCAATGGCGGACTGGAAAACTTCGGCAGCTCCTTCCTGCCCGCGAGTCATCAGGCCACAACAATGCGCGCCAAAGGCACGCCGGTGGACAACATCAAGCCGGGTGACACTGCCGCGACCCAACAGCGCAAACTCGCACTGCTCGCCAGACAAAACACCGCCTTCGCCGCGCAAAGCTCCGACGCGCAAGGCATTGAGGCCGCCATCGCCAACTACGAGACCGCCTTCCTTATGCAAAGCACCGTGCCCGGCATCGCCGACATCAGCGGCGAGCCCGAGCACATCCGCAAACTCTACGGCCTCGACTCCACGGACGAGCATCAGCGTCTCTACGCCACACAGGCCCTCCGGGCACGGCGACTCGTCGAGGCGGGCGTGCGCTTTGTGGAAATCACCTGCCCCAGCTTTGACGGCAACAACTCCCCCTGGGACCAGCACGGCCAGTTGAAGCTCAACCACGAGAAGAACGCCCGCATCACCGAGCAATCCGTGGCTGCCCTCATCATCGACCTCCATCAGCGCGGCCTGCTGGATGAGACCATCGTCCTCTGGGCCGGTGAAATGGGCCGCACGCCGCATACCCCCGCCATCACAGCCGCCGCCGGGCGCGACCACCACGTCAGCGGCTACAGCCTCTTCATGGCTGGCGGCGGCTTCAAAGGCGGCACCGCCTATGGCGAGACAGATGAGTTCGGCGCGAATGCCGTCGTGAATCCCGTCAGCGTCCACGACATCCACGCCACCATCCTTCATCAAATGGGCCTGGACCACACCCGCCTCACCTTCCGCCACGGAGGCCGCGACATGCGCCTCACGGACGTGCATGGGCGCGTCATTCGGGAGATCTTGGCGTGAGCCAAAAGCCCTCGTCATCCTGTCCCATCAACCATCCAGCATGAAACACACCCTCACCCTCTTCATCCTCAGCCTTTTCACCGTTCTCGGGAGCGCAGCCGAGCCGCTGGAACTCAACGTCCGGGCCTTTGGTGCAAAAGGAGACGGCTCCACTGATGACACAGCGGCCTTTCACACGGCGATTGCAGAGGGGGCGAAGCTGAAACTCCCGGTCCGCGTGCCGCAGGGCAGCTACGTCATCACGCAGCCCTTGGCCTTGAACGCCCAGCGCCTGACCGGCGAGCCGAATGCCTCCTTCGGTGCCGACTTGCTGGTGCTGCCCACGCTGATCGTTCGCAGCGAGAGCGGCACTGCGATTCGCCTCGGCGAGGGAGCCACGGTGGATGGTTTACAGATTCACTGCGCCTGGCCCGGCGGCAGTCCCGGCGAGAAGGCGGCTCCGGCCATCGAGCTGGCTGGCCCCTGCACACGCATCCAAGCCATGCGCATCATCAGCCCGTGGGTGGGCATCGGCTGGGATGGTAAATCGATCACCAGCCGGACGACCATCGAGAACATCTTGATGGGCAGCGTCCACAAAAAGGGCGTCCACATCGGCAACAACTTTGACGTCACCGTGCTGCGTAACATTGAGGTCTTCTCGCCGGATGTGCCCCGCTTTGCACAGGAAGGCATCGGCTTCCACTTGCAGAAGTGCGACGACATCCGGCTGAGCGACTGCTTCGTCTTCAGCGGCCACACGGGTTACTTGTTCGACGAGGAAAAGCCCGGCGTGACCAATCACGGCACCTGGGGCACGCTGGTGAACTGCTCGTCCGACTACATCACGGGCGTGTCTGTGGACATCGTCGGCGAGCACAAACTGACGTTCTCTGCCGGGTCGCATCTCAGTCATCATCTCGGGCTACGCGTGCGCGAAAAAGGAGCGGTCGTCGCAGTGAATGGCGTCTGGATTCAGTGCAGCTCCGCACCCACGATCCAGGTGGAGGGCGGGCGCTCCATCGCCGTCACCGGCTGCACGCTGGACCGTCGGCACGAGTCATTCGGCACTCCAGCCGTGATGATCGGCGGCGGGGAGATCGTCAGCATCACGGGCAACGCTATCGACTCCCAAGGCACCGGGCTGCATCTGCGGCCCGGCTGCGAGCGACTGGTGTATTCCAGCAATGCCGTGCGCTTCAAAGGCATGCCCGTCACCGACGAGTCAGGAGGCAAAGGCCGCCTCGTGCTCCAAGGCAACGCCGAAGAGCCGATCACCGCCAAGACGCCTGAAGCCGCACCTCCGGCGAAACAGTAGATCAACCCATTAACTCGCATCTCCATCACCAAGGAAAAACATGACAACAAGCCCCACCACCCGCCGAGAGGCTTTCACCACCGCCGGGCGCGACCACCACGTCAGCGGCTACAGCCTCTTCATGGCTGGCGGCGGCTTCAAAGGCGGCACCGCCTATGGCGAGACGGATGAGTTCGGCGCGAATGCCGCCGTGAAACCCCGGCAGGACCAGCTGCAGGGAAAGCGTAACGTCCATTTCATGGCCTCCGGCTCGGCCGTACTGGCCAAGCAGGTCGCCGAAGCCATCACCCGCGAACTCCCCAAGCCCGCCTCTAAATAAGCCTCCGTCGGCGGTTGCCCGCCGTCAGGTTTTCCTGATGCTAACGAGACCGCCACCCCTGGCGGTCTCTTGCGTATGGGAGACTCCCCCACCCCCTCCGACCACACCCTGCAGGTGCAGCGACTCTTCGTCCAGCACCAGCAGGTGGTGCTATATTACGTCCTGACGATCGAACCGAACCTCGGTGACGCCCAGGATATCGTGCAGGAAGCGTTCCTGACCGTGAGCCGCAAGGCGGAGACTTACGCCCTCGGCACGAACTTCCCCGCGTGGGCCTGCACGGTCGCGCGTTACCAAGCCCTGCAGTTCCAGCGCACCCGCGCCCGGGCCGCCGCCCGCCTCGATGACGATGTGATGGAAATGCTCTACGGCGAAGACGGGCCAACACCCGAGATGCTCGAACCGCGTACGCGCGCCCTTAAGGGATGCCTGGGCAAACTCGCGCCCAAGGCGGCCGACCTCATCCGGCGCCGCTACCACCTCGGGCAGATGCCAGAAGACATCGCCCCCGCCGTCGGCTGGACGCCCAACTCCGTGCGCGTCGCCCTCACGCGCGCCCGCCAGACTCTCCGCGCCTGCGTCGATCGCACACTCGGCACCTCTGAACTTTCATGAACGACGAACGTTACCAAGTCCTCTTCGATGCCTGGTCGGAGTCCCGCCTGACTCCGGCGGAAGCAACCGAGCTCAGCACGCTCCTCCGCACCGACCCCGAAGCCCGCGCCCGCTTCCGCACTGATGCCGCCTTCCATGGCCAGCTGCACGCCGCGCTCGACGGACTTAACCTCGACCAAGCAACCGCCCCCACCAAGCCGATCGACTTCCCCTCGCGCAGCCGGACGCTTGGCCTTGCCGCCATGCTCCTCGCTGTCGGCCTGACCGTCGCCTCGCTCGGCTGGCTGCTCTCGGCCCGCGCCGAACACGCCGAGACGCGCCCACTCGGCATCCGGGACGGTAGTTTCGATGCGCTCAAGGGTCGCCTTACCGACGGCTTCCCCTCCGAGATCTTCACCTGGGGCGGCGACCCCAGCGAAGTCGCCTCCGTCGCCGGCCATCCCACCGCCCTGCGTTTCCTCGAGGCGGCTGGCGAACCAAACATCCCCAACAGCCCCCGCCAATCCTGCGACGTCTTCCAAGTCATCGACCTCAAGTCCGTGCGCACGGAACTCCTGACCTCCAGCGAGGCTTACGTCGAACTGCAGGCGAACATCCATGACGCCCGCCCGGCTCATGCGCAGCCCGTACGCTTCATCGCCAAGGTCTACGTCTTCGAAGGCGACCCCGCATCGATCGTCGGCAACTGGCCCCCGGTCGCCGACCAAGTCCTCGGTAGCGGCGCGCAGTTCCAAGTCATGCACGGCGGCGCCGGCTGGCAGACCCTCACGACCCGTTGCGTCCTGCCGCCCACCGCCGGCTTCCTCGTCGTGCAGCTCGGCGCCGGCAGCGCCGGCCAACCCGGCCAGGCTTCGCCCAAACTCGGCGCCCAATACGCGGACGATATCCGCCTGACCCTCCGCACGCGCCAGAATAAAGCCGAGTTAGCCGCCCGCTAAACTTCCCCGCCCTTTCGCTCTATGAGAACCCCGCTCCTCATCCTCCTCGCCGCCCCCTTGCTCGCTCTCGAGTACGCCCATAAGCCGGCCGACCCCCAGCCGAGCGGCTGGCCGCTCACGGCCGAAGAGAAAGCCTTCATCGCCAAACCAGAGTTCGAACGCCGGCCCGGCCGCGAGGTGAACCAACACCTCCCCCAGCTCTGGCCAGCCGTACCATCCGCCGGCTCCTGGGGTGGCACATCCTGGGTGGATACGCACGCCAAGCTGGTCACCTACGTCCAGGCGAATCAAGGCCCGTGCGACGTGTTGCTCGTCGGCGACTCGATCACCCAGCAATGGGGCAGCCCGCTCGACAAGGGCGTGCTGAACGCCGCTTGGCTGAAGGCCTTCCCTGACGCGAAGACGATCAACATCGGCATCGGCGGCGACAAAGCCCAGAACGTGCTCTGGCGTCTCGACCACGGCGGCGTCGATGGGCTGAAGCCTAAGGCCATCGTGCTGATGATCGGTAACAACAACATGTTCTTTACGCCGGAAACCGGCGTGACCGCCGCCGCCCAAGGCGTGAAGACTTGCCTCGCCAACCTGCGCGAGAAATTCCCAGAAGCCGACGTGGTCGTCGCAAAGATTCTACCCTGCCACGCCCCGAAGGTCCGCTTCTACGAGGACATCCTCCTGACCAACGCCGAAATCGATAAGCTGAACCTCGGCGCCGACCCGAAGGTCAAGGTGCTCGATCTGACGAAGGATTTCCTCAACGAAGACGGTACGATCAAGAAAGAGCTCTTCACCCCGGATAATATCCACCTGTCCCTCGCTGGCTACGAAGTCTACGCCACCCGCCTGAAACCGCTGCTGGACGCGACCCTGGGCGGCAAGGGACTGGGCTCCGCGGTCGTCATCCCGAAGAAGGATTCCGCGACCAAACCCAGTTCGGCAACCGAGGCGAAGCCAGCCACACCCGAAGGTCCGACGCCCAAATCTGCGGACGGAAAATCGCTCCTCTACCCCTATGCCCCATACAACGAGGGTAAACTCGACCCGCAGCTGACGGGTTGGCCGCTGACCGAAGCCGAAATGGCTTGGGCCAACAAAGACGAGTACACCCGCAAGCCCGGACACGAGATCAAGAAGCACCTGCCTGAAATGTGGTTCGTGACTCCGACTGCCGGACGCTGGCGCGGCAAGGATGCGACCTATGGCAATGTCTGGCTTGCGCATCACGCGACCAATATCGCGAACGTGAAGGCCGCCGGCGCCATCGATGTCGCGCTCATCGGCGACAGCATCACCCAAGGCTGGGGCGGTGGCTTCGACGGCACGCCCTTCAACACCGCCTGGCAGAAATATTTCAGCGGACTGAAAGCCGTGAATCTCGGTATCGGCGGTGACCGCATGGAACACATCCTTTGGCGACTCGACCACGGCGCCCTCGACGGTGCCTCGCCCAAGGTCATCGTGCTCAAGATCGGCGTGAACAACGCCCCGCTCATCCAGGGCAACGGCGTGCCTGTCAGCGCCGCCGCCCATGGCATCCGACTCTGCGTCGAGAACCTCCGCCTCCGCTGCCCGCAGTCGCAAATCATCGTCGTGAAGATCCTGCCGGCCTTCGACCCGAGCAAGGAAGTCGGCGCCAAAGTCCGCGAAGTAAACGTCGCCCTCGATGCGCTGAAACTCGACGCCGACCCTCAGGTCCGCGTCATTGATGTGGCAGCCGAATTCACCCACGCCGATGGCAAGCTGAAGAGTGAATTGTATTCCGACAAACACCTGCATTTAAATCTCGCCGGTTACGAGGTCTTCGCCGCCAAGTTGAAGGTCGCCGTCGACGCCGCCTTGAAACGTTAAGATGCCCCTGCGATTCGTCATCCTGACCTTGTTCTCCGCCCTCGCTTCGGCGGCGGAGCCTCGAGCGTTCCTCGAGAAGCATTGCTACGAGTGCCACGACAAGGAGACGAAGAAAGGCGGGCTCGACCTCGAATCACTTGGTTCGGAAAAGCAGCAGCTCGACCGGTGGATTAAGATTCATGACGCCGTCGCCGATGGCGAGATGCCGCCAGCCAAGAAGAAGACGCAGCCGACCGCGACCGAAAGAAACGCCTTCGTCGCCGAACTCGACACCCGCTTGACCGTGGCCTCAACCGCCGCCCATCCGGCAGGAATCCAGCTCCGTCGCCTAACGCGTCAGGAGTTCGAGAACTCACTCAAGGACCTACTGGCCCTGCCTCGTCTGGATATCACGGGGATGCTCCTGGCCGACGGACGCGTGTCGGGCTACGATAAGATCGCCAGCGGACTCGACCTCTCACCCGGCCATCTCGCCGCCTACCAAGAAGCGATTGAGAAAGCCCTCGATATCGCCATCGCCACGCAGAGCACCGCCCCCCGGGTCTACCAGAAGCGCATCTACCCAGCGGGACTGTTCAAGTTTGGCGCCAATCTCTCCCACGGACAATATGTCCTACTCAAGGACAAGCAGCCGGACCCCGCCCTGCCCGTCCGCGGCGGCCACGAGAATAAGAAGGGCCATGTCGGCTTCGAAGGTCCCGACCTCAAGGAACGTGGTGCCTTGGTCAAGAGCCCGGCGGTCGCCAAGAGCCAGAGCGCCGTCGGCCTGCTCAACCCCAACCTCGCCGGCTATGAGGCCGCGATGAACGTCTCACCGATCTTCGCAGGTAATTATCGCCTGCGACTGTCGGTCTGGGGCTTCCGCTGGGCGAACGGTAAGCCGAATCCCTGCGACGCACCCCAAGCCGCGGTCCTGCGCGCCCACGAAGAAGGTAAACAGCAAGAAGGCGGCCGACTCCTCTCCGCGTTCACGGCTCCGTCCATGGAATCAAAGGAAGGCGAGATCGTCACCTGGCTCGACGCCCATGAATCGATCGTCTTCGACCCGGTGTCGGTGCCTTGGAACGGATTGCGCATCGGACAGGTCGCCGGACGCGCCGCCAAACATGTCGGCCCCGGCGTCGCCCTCGACTGGTTCGAAATCGAAGGCCCCCTCAACCCGGTCTGGCCGCCGGTGAGCCATGCGCGCCTCTTTGGCCAGCTCCCGATCAAGCCGTTCGACGCCGGGAGCGATATCATCCCGCCTCGACGCGAGAAGATCAGGAGCATCGGCGGCTACCTGCCGAGCATGCACCTCGATCTGACGCCGGCCGAGCGCACGCCGAAGCTCGAGACGGTCAGTTCCGACCAGCCCCTCGAAGACGCTCGCAAACTCCTCGCCGACTTCCTTCCACGCGCGTTTCGCCGCGACGTGACCGCATCGGAGATCGAACCTTATCTGAAACTCCTGCAGACACGGCTCGACGCCAAGGATTGCTTCGAGGACGCCATGCGCCGGGTGTACGTCGCCGTGCTGACCTCGCCGGAATTCCTCTTCCTCCCCGCTCCTTCCGACGATGCGGCCCTCGCCGCTCGCCTCTCCTATTGGCTTTGGAACGGTCCGCCGGATGAAGCGCTCCTCGCCGCGGCCCGCGACCGCTCGCTCCACCGTCCGGAAATCCTCCGCGCCCAGATTGACCGCTTGCTCGCCGATCCACGTGGAGAACGCTTCACCCTGGACTTCGCTCGCCAGTGGCTCGAACTCGGCCGGCTCGACGAGACCAATCCCGACCCCTTGCTCTTCCCGGAATACCGCTTCCTGCTTGGCCAAGGCGTCGCCGAAGAGACCCCCGCCTTCCTCCGTGAACTCATCACCAAGGACCTCCCGGCCCGTTCGTTGCTGAAGCCCGGCTTCGCCATGCTCACCCAGCGTCTCGCCGAACACTATGGCATCACGGGCGTCACGGGCGTCGAGCAGCGCAAGGTGACCCCTTCCCTCAGAAAGCTTGCGCGGTGGCCTGCTCGGCCAAGCCGCGATCCATAAGCTGACCGCGAACGGCACGACGACCTCCCCCGTCAAACGTGGCGTCTGGGTCTCCGATCGACTCCTGAACGACCCCGCCCCGCCGCCGCCGCCGGGCATCTCCGCCGTCGACCCTGATACCCGCGGTACGACGACGATCCGCGAACAGCTGACCAAGCACCGCTCCGACCCGAACTGCGCCGCCTGCCACGCCAAGATCGACGCGCCAGGCTTCGCCCTCGAAGCCTTTGACCCGGTCGGTGGCCTACGCTCGCGCTATCGCTCCAACGGCCAAGGCGACCTGCCGCCCGAAAAGGGCCAGACCGACTGGAAAGTCGAATATAAGCTCGGCCCGACGGTCGACGCCTCCGGCGAACTACGTGACGGCCGCGCCTTCCGCGATACGGCCACGTTCGTCGAACTGCTCGCGTCCGACGATGAGAAACTCGCCCGCGCGTTCGTGGCGCACCTCGCCCGCTACGCCACAGGCACGGAAATCAGCTTCGCCGACCGGGCCGAGATCCGCCGCATCGTCGCCCAGACCAAAGCAAACGGCTACGGCCTGCGCTCGCTCCTCCACGCCCTCGCCCAAAGCCCGCTCTTTATTCCCACTTCCCGCTGACCATGAACCGACGTGACTTCCTCTTCGCTGCCGGCGCCTGTCTGGCCCTGCCAGCCCTCGCCAAAGCCGCGGAGAAGGCTCCGCCCAAGCGCCTGCTGGCCATCCACGTGCCCTTGGGCATGATGCCCGCTTACTTCTTCCCTAAGGCCGGTGAGACTTCCAGCCCCTACCTCGACCTGCTGGCGAAACAGCGCGACCAGTTCACGACTTTCGCGGGACTCTCCCACCCCGGCGTCGATGGCAATCACCACGCCGGGCAATGCTTCCTCTCCGGCGCGCCGCACCCGGGTCAGCCGACCTTCCGCAACAGCCTCTCGCTCGACCAACTCGTCGCCGAGAAGATCGGCGCAGATACCCGTTTCGCCTCGCTCGCCGTGGCGGTCCGCCAAGGCGAACATTACGCCGATTCCGTGGCCGTCTCCCGCTCCGGCGTCATCCTGCCGTCCGAGGCCAGCGCCGAACGGCTCTACCGCAAGCTCTTCGTCGCCGGCACGCCCGAAGAGAAAGCCGCCACGATGCGGCGCATCCAGGCCGGCGGCAGCGTGCTCGACCTGATCCTCGACAAGGCCAAGCGACTCGAAAAGAGCTCCGATGCGCAGGACCGCGCCCGTCTCGACCAATACTTCCAGAGCGTGCGCGAGCTCGAAGGACGCCTCGAACGCAGCATCGCCTGGGAGAACCGCCCCAAGCCGAAGGTCGATTATCCGATGCCGAAGGACATCGCCGACGCCAACGAGGTCGTCGCCCGCTCGCGCCTGATGTTCGACCTCGTCCGCCTCGCGCTCCAGACCGACAGCACCCGCGTCGTCACGCTTTCGCTCAGCACCTTCTCCGTCGTACCGCACGTGCCCGGCGTAAAGAACGAGACCCACGGCCTGACGCACCACGGCAACGAGCCGGATAAGATCGCCGAGCTCCGTAAGATTGAGGAAGCCCAACTTGCCGTCTTCGGCGAGATGCTCTCGAGCTTCCGCGACACCCGCGAGACCGGCGGCAACCTCCTCGATCGCACCCAGGTCCTCTACGGTAGCTGCCTCGGCAACGCCAACTCGCACAGCAACCAGAACCTGCCGCTCATCCTCGCTGGGGGTGGCTTCCGCCACGGCCAGAACCTAAGCTTCGACACCGTCAACAACACCCCCTTGGCCAATCTCTTCGTCAGCATGCTCCAGAATCTCGGGGTCGAGGCCGATAAGTTCGCCACCAGCACCGGCACCCTGCGCGGGCTCCGCTCTTAAGGAACGGGATTGCAGGCTGGAGGGATTCGGCTGACATCAGCGCATCCCCATGCGCACCCTGCTGCTGTCCCTCCTCGGCCTGACCGCCGCCCTCCCCGCCCAGGACATCGTCATCTACGGCGGTACCTCCGGCGGCATCACCGCGGCCATCCAAGCGGCCCGCGAAGGCCGCACAGCCGTACTCATCGAGCCGACCAAGTTCCTCGGTGGCCTGACCACCGGCGGCCTCGGCGCCACGGACATCGGCAACAAGAAGGCCATCGGCGGGATCTCCCGCGAATTCTACACGGCCATCGGTACGCATTACGCGGACGAGAAGAAGTGGGTCCACCAGACCCGCGAAGCCTACTTCTCGAAGCGCCCCAACGGAAATATCGCCGACGAGGGTACGATGTGGACCTTCGAGCCACACGTGGCCTCCGCCATCTACGACCGGATGCTCAAGGCCGCCGGCGATAAGGTGACGGTAGTCTTTGGCGAACGTCTCGACCTCAAGAAGGGCGTGGTCAAGGACGGCACGCGCATCGTGAAGATCGTCATGGAGAGCGGACGCGAGTTTTCCGGTAAGATGTTTATCGACGCGACCTACGAAGGTGACCTGATGGCCAAAGCCGGCGTCAGCTACCACGTCGGCCGCGAAGCTAACGCCACCTACGGCGAGACGCTCAACGGCGTCCAGGTCGGCCACGCGAAGTCCCACCAGTTCAAGGTCGAGGTCGACCCTTACGTCAAGAAAGGCGACCCTACCAGCGGACTGCTACCCGGCATTGAAAAAGAAATTCCCGGTCCCGATGGCTCCGGCGACCGCAAAATCCAGGCCTACAACTTCCGCATGTGCACGACCGACGTGCCGGAGAACCGTCGCGACTGGGAAAAGCCGGCGAACTACGACGAACGCTGGTACGAGCTCGCCCTCCGCAACGTCGAAGCCGGCGAAGACCGCATCTCCTGGGCCCCGACGCCGATGCCCAACCGCAAGACGGATACGAACAACAACTTCGCGATCAGCACCGACTTCATCGGCCAGAATTGGGATTACGCTGATGCCGATTACGCCACCCGCGCCAAGATCTGGCAGGCCCACGAAGACTGGCAGAAGGGCCTGATGTGGACCTACGCTTATCACCCGCGCGTGCCCGAGAAGATGCGCCTGGCCTTCCAAAAGCTCGGCCTCGCGAAGGATGAGTTCAACGACAACGGCAACTGGCCCCGCCAGCTCTACGTCCGCGAAGCCCGCCGTATGATCGCTGACTACGTGATGTCCGAGAAGAACTGCCGCCGCGTCGAAGTCATCGAGGACTCCGTCGGCATGGGCGCCTACCAGATGGACTCGCACCACATCCAGCGCTTCGTGACCAAGGAAGGTTTCGTGCGCAACGAGGGCGACATCCAAGTCGGCAGCAAACCCTACCCCGTCAGCTACCGGAGCATCCGCCCGCGCGCCTCCGAATGCACCAACCTGCTCGTGCCGGTCTGCCTGAGCGCAAGCCACATCGCCTACGGATCTATCCGCATGGAGCCCGTCTTCATGGTCATGGGTCAGTCTGCCGCCACCGCCGCCGGTCTCGCCATCGAAGGCAATACCTCCGTGCAGGCTGTCGATTACGGCGCGCTCAAGGAACGCCTCCTCGCCAACGGCCAGATGCTCGACTTCGTGACGACCGCCGCAGCCGGCCACGGCGTGGATAAGGCGAAACTCGCCGGGCGTCGTCGTCGATGACGCCGCCGCCACGCTCAAAGGCTTCGAATCCACCGGCCACACTTGCCCCAGGCTATGTCGGCGATGGCTATCGCCACGATGGCAACGCCGAGAAAGGTGCCATGACGGCCCGCTACGTCCCCACCCTCCCCGCCGCCGGCTCCTACCGCGTCGCAGTCTCCTACAGCATCAACGGCAATCGTGCCACGAACGTCCCGGTGACGATCCGCCATGCCAACGGCGAGACCAAGGTCCTCGTGAACCAGAAGCTCAAGCCCACCGTCGACGGCCTCTTCCACGTCGTCGGCACCTTCGAATTCAGCGCCGGTCAGGCCGGCTGGGTCGAGATCTCCAACGTCGGCACCGACGGACACGTGATCGTCGACGCCGTGCAGTGGCTGCCGGTAAAGCGCTGAGAATCTGCCCCCTGCCAATTGCCGAAAATCAGAACCTGCGCGCCTGAATTAAGCGTAGCAAAGCGAGGACCTACGTCGATAGTGTCGGCTCGTATCCCGATGAAGCCACTCACCTTCTTCAGCCTGTTGCTCACTTCCTTAGCACCGCTGCTGGCGGCGGAAACGAAGAAGCCCAACGTCTTGTTCATCGTCGCAGATGACCTCGGCTACCGAGAACTAGGTTGCTATGGCGGCAACGGCATCCCGACGCCGAATATCGACCGGCTCATCGCCAAGGGCGCACGCTTCACGGATGGCTACGTCACCGCTCCTTTCTGCGCCGCCTCTCGGGCCGCCCTGCTGACTGGCCGTTACCAGACGAGCTTTGGTTTCGAGTTCAACCCGATCGGCAGCAAGAACCTGGAACCTGGCATCGGCCTGCCCGTCGGCGTACCGACCATCGCCGATCGCCTGCGCACCGCGGGGTATCACACGGGTCTGGTCGGCAAATGGCATCTGGGCGGCACCGCCCCCTTCCACCCGCAACAGCGAGGCTTCGCTGACTTCTTCGGCTTCCTCCACGAAGGCCGCTACTTCGAGCCCGCAATCGGCAAGGGCAATACCACCTGGCTGCGCCGGAAGAACTTGCCTGATGGCGCCATGGGGCGCTGGACCTCGCCAGATGGCCGCCTGATCGAGAGCGACCACCTGAAATCCGACGAACCGGAATACAATAAAGACAACCCGATGATGCGCGGCGACAAAGCCATCGAGGAACCTCGCAACCTCACGGATGCGTTCACGCACGAGGCGATGGACTTCTTCGACCGCACGAAAGAGAAACCTTTCTTCCTCTATCTCGCTTACAACGCCGTCCATAGCCCGATGCAGGGAACCGACGCCCACATGGCTCGCTTCAAGGATATCCCCGACGTGCAACGGCGCATCTTCGCCGCGATGCTCACGCACCTCGACGAATCCGTGGGCAAACTCATGGCCAAGCTCGACGCCAATGGGCAGACCGAGAATACGATCATCGTCTTCCTCAGCGACAACGGCGGCCCCACGCGCGAGCTTACCTCCAGCAACCATCCCCTCCGCGGCGAAAAAGGCCAGCTGCTCGAAGGCGGTATCCGCGTGCCCTTTACGGTGACTTGGCCCGGCGTGACGAAGCCCGGAACGGTCATCAAGACCCCCGTCATCTCCACCGATCTCACCGCTATGGCACTCGCCGCCGCCGGCGTCGCGACTCCGGCCGATGCCGACGGCAAAGACCTGCGCAAACTCTTCGTGAATCCTGACGTCGGCCCCCTCCACGAGACGCTCTTCTGGCGCGTCGGCAAGAGTGGCGCCTTGCGATCCGGGAAGTGGAAACTCTTCAAGGGTGGCCCCCGCTGGGAACTCTACGACCTGGAAGCTGACCCTTCCGAAAAGAGGGAAGTGTCCGCGAGCCACCAAGAGTTGACCAAGACCCTGATTGCTCGATGGGAAGCGTGGAGCAAGACGCAGGCCGAACCGCTCTGGCGTTAAGCCTTTTGACAACTTAGAGCGTCAGGGGTAAGCCCTCCCTGCCCCATGCGTTACGCCCTGCTCATTTCTTGGCTTTGCTTCAGCCTTTGCGCCCAAGCAGACCGCCAGCCTAACTTCGTCTTCGTGCTCATTGACGACATGGGCTGGGGCGACTTCTCGTGCTTCGGTAACAAGGAAGCAAAGACGCCTAACATCGACCGGCTGGCGGCCGAAGGTCTCCGCTTCTCCCAGTTCTACGTCAACTCGCCGATCTGCTCGCCTTCCCGCTGCGCGTTCGTGACAGGCCAATACCCGCAGCGCTGGCGCATCAACTCCTTCCTCGGTAACCGCGCCGATAACAACCGTAACGGTAACGCCCAGTGGCTCGACCTGAAGGCGCCGACGCTCGCCCGCACGCTGAAGGACGTCGGCTACGCAACGGGGCATTTTGGAAAGTGGCACCTCGGCGGCCAACGCGACGTCGACGATGCCCCCGCGATCACGGCCTACGGTTATGACGTCTCGCTGACCAATTTTGAAGGGATGGGACCTAAGCTCCTCCCGCTCACGCTCAAGCCCGGCGACACGGAGCCGAAGAAGATCTGGGCCGACGCCGAACGCCTTGGGGGCCCGGTCACCTGGATGAACCGCACCGACATCACCGCCGGCTTCGCCGACGCGGCCCTGAAGTTCATCGACCAAGCCGCGTCCAAGCAGCAGCCGTTCTACGTCGATCTCTGGCCCGACGACGTCCACAGCCCCTACTTCCCTCCGCTCGAGAAATGGTCGCCAGAGAAACACCAAATCTACCTGGCCGTGCTGGAGGAGATGGACCGACAGCTCGGACGCCTCTTCGACCGCATCCGCGGCGATGCCGCCTTACGCGATAACACGGTCTTCGTGATCTGCTCCGATAACGGACCCGAACCCGGCGCCGGCAGCGCCGGCCCGTTCCGCGGCAAGAAATCACAACTCTTCGAAGGAGGTCTCCGTTCCTCGCTCGTCGTCTGGGCGCCCGGACTCATGGACAAAGCCAAGGTCGGCACCCTCGATGCTTCCTCGGTCTTTGCCGCGATGGACCTCGCGCCCTCGCTGGCCCATCTCGCCGGGACGAAGTCGCCCGTGGGGCTCGATGGGGCGAATCTATCGTCAACGCTACTCGGACGCGCCCCAGCATCGCATCCAGGCGCGATCTTCTGGCGCCGTCCGCCGGAACGAAAGGTCTGGCTCCCCGCCCTGGCGGTTCCACAGCCCGACCTCGCCGTCCGCGATGGCGATTGGAAACTGTTGTGCGAATATGACGGCTCGAAGCCGCTCCTCTACGACCTCTCCAAAGATGTCGGAGAGATGACGAACCTTGCTGCTAAGGAATCCGCCGTCACCGAACGCCTCACGGCCGCGGTGCTCGCCTGGCATCGCTCCCTGCCGGCTGACAACGGCCCAGCGCTCGGCGCGGAAGCCGGCAAAGCCGGCGCGAAGAAGAAAAAGAAGTGAGCGCCTACTTGGCGGACTTCGCTTGTTCGCGGGCCAGCTGGTCGAGATACGCGAAATCAGGCGCGGGCATGTCCATCCGCCGAGCCAGCCAGACATAGGCGGCCTTCAAGGACGGCCAGGTGGGCTGGTGTCCGGTGTGATGGTCAAACATCTCGATAGAGTCGTCCTTGCCGTAGAGCAGGTGCACCTTGCGCGCCGCGTCTAGGATCGGTCCGCTGGCAGCCTGGCTGTCGTATTGCCCGGCAATGAGGAAGAAGGACGTCGGCGCGGCAGAGGCGAGCAGCTGCTCATGAGACAGCCCATCCGCGCGCATTGCCTTGAGCTTGGAGCCGAAATACCAGGCGTCACCCCAGTTGGTCGAATCCCACGCGATACCAAAGTCGCTCGCGACGACCGCCTTGAAACGAGGATCCAGGCAACCCGCATAGAAGGCCATCTTGCCGCCGAGCGAATGGCCCATCACTGCGATGCGAGTTGGGTCGACCCCTTCATGTCCGCGCAAAGCATCGGCCGCGAGACGCGTGTCGTGAGTCAGCTTACCCATGCCCGTCCACTGCGGGTGCTGCTTCGCGAGTTTTGCGGCGGCGTCACGCCAGACGCCCATCCCGCCCTTACTCGCGACCTGCTCGGCCGGAGTGAGTAGGTTAAAAGGATAAGCCTCGACCGCAGCGACGACGTAACCCTGCTGCACGAGATGGAGCCCGAAGAAAGCCGTGTTCCGTTCGGGACCAAGCTTTGCCTTCGTCTTGAGGTCGTAACCGCACATCCGGTCGGGATCATAGAACGGCACGACGACACCCGCGGTGCGTCCCTTCAACTTAAGTGGCTCCATGAGCAGGATGCGTTGCCAAGAATCCGGCCCAGTACGCTGGCGCAATACCGTGCCCTTGAACTCGGGCGTCATGAAGACCTCTAAGACCTCGGCCTGATGGACCTCCAAGCGACTGGACTTCGTCGGTGCACCGAGCGCCTGCTCCCAGCGAGCGATCAACCCTACCCTCTTTTCCTTCCATGCGGCGAGACCCTCTCCAGGAGCCAGCAATGGCTGCGGGGCCTCGGCGGCCCAAAGGCTGGAGACCAAAAGAAAGTAAATGAAGGCGAAGGGGCGCACCGAAGAGCAGGTCTATCCAGCCTTAGGGATGTCGCAACCGTGAACAAAAAACCCTACGCCAAATTGCTCGCAACCCCGGGCGGTCTTGACTGTCTTATGGTCATCCGGACGCACCCCGCCCGGCGCCCCCTCAGCCCCATGCTCCGACTTTCGTCCGCACCCCTGCTTCTGGTCGCCGCCACGCGCCTCCTCGCCGTCGACTTCAACCAAGAAGTCCGCCCGATCCTCGCCCAGCATTGCTTCGCTTGCCACGGCATGGACGACCATTCGCGTAAAGGTAAACTCCGCCTCGACCTCCCGGAATCGGCCCACGGTAAAGGTAAGTCGGGCGAATTCGCCATCGTCGCCGGTCAGCCCGACAAGAGCGAAGTCGTCCACCGCATCTTTTCCGACGACCCGGACGACGTCATGCCGCCGCCCGAAACGAAGAAGCCGATATCCGCCAAGGACAAGGCCATCCTCCGCGCCTGGATCGCCGAGGGCGGTAAGTATCAGGACCATTGGGCGTTCTTCGCACCGAAGCAGGCACCCCTACCGCAGAGTGGCGTTCATCCCATCGATGCGTTTGTCCGCGCTCGCCTCGATAAGGCCGGACTAAAGCCTTCGCCTGAAGCCGATCGCTACGTGCTCGTGCGCCGCGTCACCCTCGACCTCACTGGCGTCCCGCCCACGCCCGAGGAAGCCGACGCGTACGTAAACGATAAATCTCCTGACGCCTACGAGAAGCTCGTCGACCGCCTACTCGCCTCGCCCCGCTACGGCGAACGCTGGGCCCGCCGCTGGCTCGACCTCGCCCGCTATGCCGACACCAACGGCTTCGAGAAAGACCGCCCGCGCCAAATCTGGCCCTATCGCGACTGGGTCGTGAAAGCCCTCAACGCCGATCTCCCTTACGACCAGTTCAGCATCAAACAGCTCGCCGGCGACCTCCTGCCCGGCGCCACGCCCGACGACCTTATCGCCACGGGCTTCCATCGTAACACGATGCTCAACGAGGAAGGCGGCGCCGACCCGAACGAATACCGCTACTACGCCATGGTCGACCGCGTCGGCGCCACCGGCGCCACCTGGATGGGCC
The DNA here is from genome assembly GCA_964203605.1 of Opitutales bacterium. Lineage (GTDB taxonomy): Bacteria > Verrucomicrobiota > Verrucomicrobiia > Opitutales > UBA953 > UBA953. The sequence goes on along the minus strand of CAXNMQ010000007.1, from coordinate 80,059 downwards.
TGACCATGAACTGCGCGCAGTGCCACACGCATAAATACGACCCGATCCTGCACACCGATTACTTCTCCTTCATGGCGTTGCTCAACAACGCCGACGAGCCGACCTATCATATCCCGCCCGCCGACCTCGCGCAGCGCCAAGCCGATCACGCCAAGAAGATCCGCGCGGCGGAAGATTCTCTCGAAGGCAAGTTCCCCGGAGGCGCCGCGGCCGTCGAGAAGCGTTTGGGCGAATGGTTGAACACCGAAAGCCAGCGCGCGTCGAAATGGGAAACCCTCCGCCCGAGCAAGATGAAGACCACGATGCCGACGCTCGACGTGCAGCCTGACGGCTTCATCCTCGGCGGCGGCGACATCACTAAGAGCGATGTCTACGACCTAAACTTCGATCGTGCCATCAAAGGCGTCGTCGCCATCCGTATCGAAGTCGCGCCCCACCCGCTCCTCCCCAACGACGGCCCCGGCCTCACAAACTACGAGGGACCACTCGGTGGTTTCTTCCTCAGCGAATTCCAGGCCTGGCAAGGCGACCGTCGACTGACGCTCGACGACGCCATCGCGACCAACGATGAAGAAGAGGATCGCATCAGCGATGCTACCGCCGGCCCTCAGGTTGCCGCCAAGACGCCGGCCAAGGCCGCGGCCAAAGCAAAGGCCGCCAAGGCCAAGGCGAACCGTAAGAAGAACAACGCCTCGGCCGCGCTCGACGGCGAGATGTCCAGCGGCTGGCAGGTGCTCGGCGGCCTCGGCCAGAATCACGTCGCGGTCTTCCATTTCGACAAGCCCACCGACCTCTCCGCCGGCTGGGCACTCAAGATGCTGTTCGAAAAGCATTACGCCGCCCCGGTCGGACATTTCCGGACTCTCCGTGACCACCGACGCGCAGGCCACCGCCACGGGCCATCCCGCCGAGGTCGAAGCCATGCTCGCCGGCGCCGCCCCGCATGACCAAGCCAAGCTCCGCCAACGCTTCCTCGAGACCACACCCGAGTTAGCCGTCCACTCCAAGGCCCTCGCCAACCTCCGCAAGCAGGTCCCGCGCGGCCAGGCCACGCTCGTGATGCGCGAACGCCCCGCTGCCCACCCGCGTCCGACCTTCCTCCACCACCGCGGCGAATACCTCAGCCCCAAGCAAGCCGTCCCGCCCGCGGTGCCAGCCTTCCTCCCTGCCCTCCCTAAGGATGCCCCGGCCAACCGCTTGACGTTCGCCCGCTGGCTCTTCGCTCCGGAGAACCCGCTCACCGCCCGCGTTGCGGTCAATCGCCAGTGGCAGGCGTTCTTCGGCAACGGCTTCGTGCGCCTGCTCGAAGACTTCGGCTACCAGAGCCAGCCGCCCACGCACCCCGAGCTACTCGACTGGCTCGCCGTCGATTTCGTGAAGTCCGGCTGGTCGATGAAGAAACTCCATCGCCTCATTGTCACCAGCGGCACGTATCGCCAGTCCTCCATCGTCACGCGTGAGCTTGCCGAGAAGGATCGTGAGAATCTCCTGCTTGCTCGCGGCAGCCGCTTCCGGCTCGACTCGGAACTCGTCCGTGACGGCGCGCTCCAGGCGGCGGGACTACTTTCCTCCAAGATGGGCGGCCCGGGCGTCTTCCCCCCTCAACCCGCCAGCGTGACCAGTGAAGGCACCTACGGCCGTATCGATTGGAAGACCAGCGAGGGCGAGGATCGCACCCGCCGCTCGCTCTATACCTTCATCAAACGCACCGCTCCGTTTGCGATGGCCACGACCTTCGACGGGCCGACCGGTGAATCCTGCATCGCCCGCCGCGACGTCTCCAATAGCCCGCTCCAGGCCCTCACGCTCTTGAATGACGAGATGTTCATGGAAGCCGCGCGCGCCCTCGGGGCGAAAGCCATGGCGACCGCCACGGACGATGAAGCACGCATCACCTTCGTACTCCGCCGCTGCGTCACCCGACCTCCCGCCGCCGACGAACTGGCCACCATGAAGACTTTCGTGGCCGCCCAACGCGCCCGCAAGGTCGCCGAGAAGGACCTCTGGACCGCCGTCGCCCGCGCCGCCCTTAACCTCGACGAAAGCATCGTGCATCCCTGAACGCAGATGAGAAACATGATGGATGATGAAAGATGGATGATAGAGGAAGGCGAAGAGGCCTCAGGCTATCAGCGACTGGAGGTCTGGCGGCTTGCTCGCGACCTATCAGTGGACATTCACCGCATGACCCTAGAACAGCTGCCCCGCTTCGAATTGCATGAAGTCGGATCTCAGGTCAGACGCTCCGCCAAATCCATCCGCGCCAATATCGTCGAGGGATACGGCAAGCGCCGATACAAACTAGAGTTTCTCCGCCACCTGACTTACGCACTCGGTTCAGCCCAGGAAACCCTCGAGCACCTAGATACCCTTCACGAAACCGGCTCCCTCACCTCCCAGGAAATACACGCCGAACTCACTTCCCGCACCCGCCTGCTGATCGCCAAGCTCACGACCTTCATGCGCGGAGTCGAACTGCATCACCGCGCCTGAGCCCTGCCTTCATCACCCATCTTCCATCGTCCATCATTCATCATTCATCTTCACCCATGTCCCGCCCCAACATCACCCGTCGCCACTTCTTCCAGGATTGCGGTGTCGGCGTCGGTAAGATCGCCCTCGCCTCCCTCATCGCCGACGGCGCGATGGGGCGTCTCACGGCCGCCGGCTCCGGCATGCGCTCGGGTCTGCCCCACCACGCCCCGAAGGCCAAGGCGGTCATCCACCTCTTCATGGCCGGCGCCCCGTCGCAACTCGAGCTCTTCGATAATAAGCCCGAGCTCGCGAAGCTTGAAGGCAAGCCCCTCCCGCCCTCGATCATCAACGGCCAGCGCTATGCGTTCATCCGCCCCGACGCCGCCGTACTCGGTCCGCGCTTTAAGTTCGCCCGTCACGGCCAGTCTGGCGCTGAGCTTTCGGAGATGCTGCCGAACATCGCGACCATCGCCGATGACATCGCCATCGTGAAGTCCTGCCGCACCACGCAGTTCAACCATGCCCCGGCGCAGATCTTCATGAACACGGGCTTCTCCCAGCCTGGCCGACCCAGCATGGGCTCCTGGATTACCTACGGACTCGGCTCCGAATCCAAGGATCTCCCCTCTTTCGTCGTCATGAGCACCGGCGCTGGCATTAGCGGCGGCGCCGCCTGCTGGAGCAGCGGCTTCCTCCCGAGCAGCTACACCGGCACGCGCTTCCGTAACACCGGGGACGCCATCCTCAACACCAGCACCCCCGCCGGCATCGACCCCGGTACGCAGAAGGATACGATCGACCTCATCAACGCGATGAACGACCGTCGCCTCCGACTCGACGGCGACAGCGAGATCGCCACGCGCATCGCCAACTACGAGATGGCCTACCGCCTGCAGACCTCGGCGCCCGACTTGATGGACCTCTCTTCCGAGAGTAAAGAGACCCTCGAGCTCTACGGCTGCGATCCGAAGGTGCCCTCGTTCGCCCGCGCGTGTCTGCTCGCCCGTCGCATGGTCGAACGCGGCGTCCGCTTCATCAACATTTACAACGAAGGCTGGGACGCGCACAGCGACGTCGCCGGTAACGTGAAGAATAACTGCGCCAAGACCGACAAGGCTTCCGCCGCGCTCGTCAAAGACCTCAAGCGCCGCGGCCTGCTCGATAGCACCCTCGTCGTCTGGGGCGGCGAATTCGGCCGCACCCCGATGGTCGAAGCCAGCGTCTCGCTCGGCCGTAGCCAAGGCCGCGACCACCACCCGCAGGCCTTCTCCATGTGGATGGCTGGCGGCGGCATCAAGGGCGGCCAGACGATCGGTGAGACCGACGAGATGGGCTTCAATATCGTCAAGGACGAGGTCCGCGTGCCCGACCTGCAGGCCACCATCCTGCACTGCCTCGGGATCGACCACGAGCGCCTGACCTTCCGCAATGCTGGCCTGGACTTCCGCCTGACGGGCGTGGAGCCCTGCCACGTCGTGAAGCAGTTGTTGGCCTAAAGGAGTGACAGGGCTAGGGCTAGGGCTGGGGCTAGGCCTTATGCTTATTCTCGCAACCTAGGGGGGTTTCAGTTGTTAGATAGGTATGCGCACCCCTCGCTTCCTTCACCATCCTGCTGGCCGTCCTGGTCGGTTGCTCTTCCCTCTTCGCCGCCGGCTTCCGCTTGGCCGCGCCGATCTCCGACCACATGGTCCTCCAGCGCGAAAAGCCTGTGGCCGTCTGGGGCTGGGCCGATGCAGGTGAATCCGTCACCGTCGCCTTCGCTGGCCAGTCCAAGTCCGCCACCGCGGATGCCGACGGCAAGTGGATGCTCAAGCTCGATGCCCTCAAGGCCTCCGCCGAACCGCGGACACTCGTCGTGACCGGCAAGGAAGGACATAAGCTCGAAGTAAAAGACGTACTCGTGGGCGAAGTCTGGCTCGGCTCTGGCCAGTCGAACATGGCGATGACCGTCCAGTCCTCGAATCACTTCGACGCCGAGAAGGCCGCTGCGAACTACCCGCTGATCCGTCATTACCAGGAATCCTCGACCCACTCCGCCACCCCTGCCGCCGAAGGCAAAGGTGCATGGAGCGCTTGCACGCCCGACAACGTCGGTCGCTTCTCCGCCATCCTCTATTTCTTTGGTCGCGAGATCCATCAGGAAGTCGGCGTCCCCGTCGGCCTGATCAACACCTCCGTCGGCGGCACGCCCATCGAATCCTGGGTCTCCGCCGAGGCGCAGTCCTCCGATCCGGAGACGAAAGCCAACTTCGACGCTAAGATGAAGGACTACCTCGCCTTCGATGAAAAGAAGGCGCCCGAACTCTTCCAGAAGCAGATGGCTACCTGGAAAGCCGCCGTCGCCAAAGCCAAGGCCAACGGCACCCCCTTCGTAACCCCTGCGCCCCGCGATCCGCTGGCGATGCGCAAACTCAAGGGCGGACCAGCTGGCCTCTTCAACGGCAAGGTGGTCAACCTCGTCCCCTACACCCTGCGCGGCATGCTCTGGTATCAGGGCGAAGGCAACGCCGGCAACCCAGGCCTCTATCATAAGCAGCTCTCCCAACTCGTCACGAGCTGGCGCACCCTGTGGAAGGACGAAGTTCCTTTCGCTTGGGTGCAGCTTCCGAACTACACCTCGCCCGGCGAAGGCTGGCCCCGCGTCCGCGAGTCGATGATGAAGACGCTGGAACTCCCGAAGACCGGCATGGCCATCACGATCGACCTCGGCGACGCCAAGGACATCCACCCGAAGAATAAGCAGGACGTCGGCAAGCGCCTCTCCTTCTGGGCCCTTGGCACGGTCTATGGTAAGAACGTCGCCGCTATCAGCGGCCCGCTCCCGGCCGGCTCTTCGATCAGCGGCAACGCGATTCACGGTCTCCTTCAAGCACACGAACGGCGGACTGAAGTCCATGCAGGGCGGCGCCCTCACGGGCTTCCAGATCGCCGGCGAAGACAAGCAATGGAAGGCCGCCGAGGCGAAGATCGTCGGCGAGACGGTCGTCGTCAGCAGCGCCGAAGTCGCCCAGCCTGCCGCGGTCCGCTATGCTTGGAAGGATTGGCCGGAATACAGCCTCGCCAACGGCGCCGGCCTGCCTGCCTCCCCCTTCCGGACCGACGACTGGCCGATCTCGGTAGCCGCCGCACCTAAGGGCAAGAAGTAAGCCATCGGCCCCGGCTTTATCTAGGGTGAAAACGGGGGGTTCGCCTTGCAACCCCCGGGAGTTTGGACTGTCTTAAAAACCAGCATGAAGACCCCGCTTGCCGTCTTAGCTCTGCTCGTCGGAGCTGCGTCCGCTTTCGCCCTCAACAAGGGCAACGCCGGACCTAAGGACGTCACCCTTAAATTCAACCTGCCCGCCCCGGCTCCCCTCTCTCCCGAAGAAGCCCTGAAGAGCTTCCGCCTTCCGCCCGGCTTCCGCATCGAGCTCGTCGCCAGCGAACCGATGATCGAAGCCCCGGTCGCCATCAGCTTTGACGAACAAGGCCGAATGTTCGTCGTCGAGATGCGCGGCTACATGCGCGACATGGAAGGTACCACGGAGAAAGAACCGCTCGGACGCATCGCGCTCCTCACCGATACGAACGGCGACGGCCGCATGGACAAGGCCTCCGCCTTTCTCGACAACCTCGTGATGCCTCGCGGCGTGATGGCCGTCAAAGGCGGCGCCTTCGTCGCCGAACCTCCGAACCTTTTCTTCTGCCGCGACACGAAAGGCAACGGCATCGCCGACGAGAAGACCCTGGTCGCCACCGACTTCGGGACCTTCGGCGGCCAACCTGAACACATGGCCAACACGCCGACCTGGGCGATGGACAACCGCGTCTACGCGGCGGGTTACAGCACGAGCTTCAAACTCACCAACGGAGCTTGGCAGAAAGGACCAGGACTCGGCCGTGGCCAATGGGGCCTTAGCCAGGACGACGCCGGCCGCCTGTTCTATAACTACAATTCGGACCTGCTCCGTACCGACCTCCTCCCGGCCGCGGCCTATGCCCGCAATCCGCTCCTGCGCGACGCACTCGGCATCAACAACAAGGTGATCAAGGAACAGTCGGTCTACCCTTCCCATCCGACCCCGGGCGTAAACCGCGGCTACGATACCAAGACGCTCCGCGCCGATGGCACCCTCGCGAACGCCACCTCCACCTGCGGCGCGGCGATCTACCGAGGAGACGCCTTCCCCGCGGAATTCCGCGGCAACGCTTTCATTCCGGAGCCTTCGTCAAACCTGGTGAAGCGCGTGATCATCACCGAAAAGGATGGCCTGCTCACCGGCACCAACGCCTACGAAGAAAAAGAGTTCCTGACCTCGACCGACGAACGCTTCCGCCCCGTCATGACCGCCACCGGACCGGATGGCGCCCTCTACGTCGTCGATCTCTACCGCGGGATGCTGCAACACCCGGGCTTTCTCACGCATTACCTGATCGCCAACATCAAGGCGCGCAAGCTGGAGACCCCAATCAACCAAGGCCGCATCTGGCGGATTGTCCGCGACGACCAAGCTGCGCCCAAGACCACGAAGATCCCTGCCGCCGTCGCGGACCGCGTGAAGCTCCTCACCCACCCCAACGGTTGGGTGCGCGATTCGGCCCAGCGCCTGTTGGTCGAGTCGGCCGACGTGGCCGCCGCTGCCCCGCTCCGCGCGCTGCTCGCCGACGCCCAAGCCCCCGCCACCGCCCGCCTGCAAGCTCTCTGGTCCCTCGACGGTCTTGCCGCCGCCCGCGCTGAAGACGTGCGTCTCGCCCTTAAGGATCCCGACGCCCAAGTCCGTGCGGCCGCGATCCGCATCGCCCCGGCCGAGATGCTGGCCGAACTCTGCACCATCAAAGACGAGAAGGAGATCCTCGTACTCGCGCACCTGGCGATTCGTCTTTCCGGAGCGCACCTACCTGACGCCGACAAGGCCGTCGCCGAACTCCTCGCCGCCCACGGTGACAACGCGCTCGTGCGCGAAGGCGCCCTGACCGGTGCCCGCGGCCGTGAAGTCGCCCTGGCCAAGGCCGTCGCCGCGCTGGGGTCCGTCGCCAATCTCAAGCAGACCGGCCCGGTCCTCGATGGCTTCGCCACCCTCATCTCCCAAGCCGGCAAAGCCGGACCGTTCGAAGGCATGCTCGAGATCGCCGCCAGCCTCGGCGACCGCACCAATCTCCGCGCCGCCATCCTCCGTGGCCTCGATCAATCCACCCGCGACCCGAAGACGAAAAAGCCCGCTCCCCTCAAGACGATCTGGCTCAACGCGGAACCCGCTTCGCTCGCGAAGCTGAAGAAGACGGTCACCGATGCCAATGCCCTCAAGAACTTGGTGAGCGTCACCGCCCGCCTCGCTTGGATCGGCAAGCCCGGCGCCCCCGCCCCGCCCAAGGTCGTCGCGCTTACGAATGCCCAACAGGCACTCTTAGAAAAAGGCAAGGTCACCTATGCCAACCTGTGCGCCGCCTGCCATCAGCCGCACGGTTACGGCCTCGACGGCCTCGCCCCTCCGCTCGTCGACAGCGATTGGGTCCTCGGCAAGCCCGACGTGACCACCCGTATCATTCTCCACGGACTCGGGGGCCCGATCAAGGTCGGCAACCGGATCTGGGACCTCTCCATGCCGCCAATGGGCATGTTGAGCGACGAAGAGGTGGCCGGCGTCCTCACGTACATCCGTCGTGAATGGGAGCATAACGGCTCGCCCGTCGACGCCAAGTTCGTCACCGGCATCCGCAAGCAGTACGCCGATCATTCGAATTCCTGGACCGCCGACGAACTCCGCCCGCCGACTAAGAAGACCGCCAAATAAATCTACATGAAGACGCTCCGCCTGCTGCTGGCCCTCCTCGCCTTCGGCGCCGGTGCCTCCGCTGCCACCAAGCCCAACATCGTCGTCATCCTTGTCGACGACATGGGCTTCTCTGATATCGGCTGTTACGGCAGCGAAATCCCGACGCCAAACCTCGACGGGCTCGCCCAGAACGGCCTGCGCTTCACCCAGTTCTATAACACCGCCCGTTGCTGCCCGACGCGTGCTGCCCTGCTCACCGGCGTCTACTCCCACCAGGCAGGCATCGGCCACATGACCGAGGACCAGAAACTCCCCGGCTACGTCGGCCGCCTCAACGACAGCTGCGTGACGATGGCCGAAGTGCTTCGTCCTGCAGGCTATCTCACCGCCATGACGGGTAAGTGGCATGTCGGCCAAAACCACGGCGTCACCCCGAAGTCCCGCGGCTTTGAGCGTAGCCTCAATGCCGTCGCCGGCGGCTTCTTCTTCTCCGACGCCCCGCGCGCGGAACTCTTCCTCGACGGAGAAAAACTCGCTAAGGATGACCCGCGCCTGCCCAAAGACTGGTACAGCACCGACCTCTGGACGACCTTCGGCCTAAAGTTCATCGACGAAGCGCTCGCCGCGAAGAAGCCATTCTACCTTCACCTCTGCCATAACGCCCCGCACTTCCCGCTCCAGGCCCCTAAGGCCGACATCGAGAAGTTCCTCGGCAAATATCAGCTCGGCTGGGAAGAAGTCCGTGCCCGCCGCTACGCACGCCAGCTGGAGATGGGTCTCATCGACAAGCAGTGGGCGAGCTCGCCGATGCCGAACGCGATCAAGGCCTGGAAGGATGTGCCCGCTGAAGAGAAGAAGCGCTTCGATCACCTCATGGCCACCTACGCTGCCGTGATGTCCCGGATGGACAAGGCCATCGGCGACCTCGTGGACGGGCTCCGGAAGCGCGGCGTGCTGGACAATACCCTCATCCTCTTCATGAGCGACAACGGCGGCAATGCCGAGGCCGGTGCCAAGGGACGGACCGAAGGCGACCCTAGCACGGGCAAGTCGAACTGGTTTTCCGGCGAAAGTTGGGCCTATGCGCAAAACACCCCCTTCCGTCTCTACAAGCACTTCAATCACGAAGGCGGCATCAGCACGCCGCTCATCGCCCACTGGCCCGCCGGCATCGCGGCGAAGAATGAATTCCGCCGCCAGCCCGGCCACCTGATCGACGTGATGGCCACGGTGGTCGAAGTCTCCGGCGCCGCCTATCCAAAGGAATTCAACGGTAAGGCAATCCTGCCGATGGAAGGCCGCAGCCTCGTGCCGGCGTTCGCCGACAAGCCTATCGAGCGCGAGGCGATCTACTGGGAGCACGAAGGCAACGCCGCCGTTCGCCAAGGAGACCTCAAGCTCGTTCGCCAAGGCCGTAACGGCGCTTGGGAACTCTACGACCTGAAGACCGACCGCACCGAACTACACGACCTCGCCCAGAGCCAGCCCGCGAAGGCCAAGGAACTCGCCGCACTCTGGCGCACTTGGGCCGAACGCGCGCACGTGCTTCCGGCGCCAGGAGCCGAAGGTGGCAAGAAGAAGGTAAAAAAGAATAAGTAAGCTCATGTTCGGCGGTAAATGTCCCTTCGGCCATAAGCCCTCCGATCCTTTCAAGGCGAAGCGGGAAGCTGGACCGGTCGCGCGTTACGAATTCCAGGGAGAGCAGATTCCGATGATCCTGCGCCATGCCGACGTCCGGCAGGCGGCCAAGGATTGGAGGACTTATAGTTCCGACGCGCCCTTCCGCGTGCCGATCCCGTCCGAGGAAGAAGCCCGCTCGATGCGCCAGCTACCGATCGAGACCAATCCACCCGAACACTCGGAATACCGCGCCATCGTCGAACCGTTCTTCAACCGTCCGAAGCTGCCTGAGATGATCGCACAGGTCGAACGACTCATCGACAGCCTCTTACGCGACGCACTGCGCTCGCGACACGACCGAGGTCGTCCACGGCTTTGCCCTGCCCCTCCAGGCCCGTGCGCTGACCTACCTCCTCAATACCGCCGAAAGCGAAGCCGACCTCTGGATTGGCTGGGGCATCCACGTCTTCCGCGTCCGGGGCGGCCTGAAGAAAGGCGTCGAATTGGAGAACTACCTGCACGCCAAGTTCGATGCGGCTAGCCGCGCGCCTGGCGCCGACTTCTTCAGCGCGCTCACGCAAGCGACCTTCCGCGGCCGTCCGCTCACGCGCGAAGAGATGATGGGCTTCGCTAACCTGGCCTTCGCCGGCGGCCGCGACACCATCATCCACACCGTCGCCTGCGCGCTCGGTCACCTCGCCGCCAATCCCGAGGCGCTCGCCTACCTCCGCGAAGACCCGAAGCGCATCGTGCATGCGAGCGAGGAGTTCTTCCGCTTCTTCATGCCGCTGACGCACATCGGCCGGGTCTGCCCCGTCGCGACGTCCGTGCACGGCGAGCAAGTCCCCGCCGGAGGCCGCGTCTCGCTCGGCTGGGCTTCCGCCAACCGCGATGAGTCCGTCTTCCCGCAGGCCGACGAGTTCAAGATCGACCGCAAACCGAACCCACACCTGTCGTTCGGCTTCGGCGAACACCTCTGCCTCGGCGCCCCGCACGCCCGCCTGATTGTGCGTACCCTACTGCAAAAGTGCGTCGAGCTGGTGGACTCGATGGAGATCGTCTCGGCCGAGGAACGCACGGAGACCGAGCATGACTACGAGCGTAAGCTCGGGTATGAGTCGCTGGTGCTGAAGTTCCACCCGCGGGCCTGAACGGGGTTGCCATGAGGGAGGCGAGGACCTAGCCCTTCTTTGCCCTAACCTTCGCCTCACAGCGGGGTTCCAAACACGTACCCCGCCATGTTCGCTTTCAGCCTGACCATCTTCTGGGGAGCCTGCCTGCTCTTCCTCGTCCAGCCGCTGATCGCGCGCTTCATCCTCCCCTGGTTCGGCGGCGGGCCTGCCGTCTGGACGACCTGCATGCTGTTCTTCCAGGTCCTGCTCCTCGGCGGCTACGCCTACGCCCACTTCAGCATCAGCCGCCTCACCCCTCGCCGTCAGGTCATCACCCACCTCTGCCTCTTGGCGCTCGCGGTGGCCCTGCTCCCGATCACCCCAGGCGACCAATGGAAGCCGACCGACGGTTCCAATGCCGCTGGACACATCCTACTGCTACTCTTGGCCTGCCTCGGCCTGCCCTATCTCGTGCTCTCGGCTACCGGGCCGCTCTTGCAGGCTTGGTTCAGCAAGGCGAACCCCGGCGTCTCGCCCTATCGTCTCTACGCCCTCTCAAACATCGGCTCCCTCCTCGCGCTCCTGGCATATCCGTTCGTGCTCGAACCTCAGCTCGCCCGTCAGGCTCAGGCCAACTGGTGGTCCATCGGCCTCGCCCTCTACGCCGGCCTCGCCGGCTGGTGCGGTTACAAGGTCTGGAAGAGCGCCGGCGCCGATACGAAAGCGGCCATCGCGGACGACGCGGAAGAAGCTCCCTCGATGAGCCGTAAGCTGCTCTGGTTCGCCCTGCCCGCATGTGGCGTGATGCTACTCCTCGCGATCACCAATAAGCTCTGCCAAGACATCGCCGTCGTGCCCTTCCTCTGGGTCCTGCCGCTCAGCCTATACCTGCTCTCGTTCATCATCAGCTTCGACAGCCCGCGCTGGTATCACCGCGCCGTCTGGTTGCCCCTCCTCGCCGCGCTGCTCGGCATGGTGCTGTATAACCTCAATCAGGCGGAATCACACCCGAACATTACGCCGCTCGCCACGCTTTACCTCGGCACGATGTTCGTCGCGTGCATGGTCTGCCACGGCGAGGTCTTCCGCCTGCGACCAGGGGCCAGCCGCCTGACCAGCTATTACCTTTCTATCTCCGCCGGCGGGGCGGCGGGCGGACTCTTCGTCGCCCTCGTGGCCCCGTTCATCTTCCTGGATTACTTTGAACTCCACCTCGCGCTCTTCCTCACGGCGGCGCTCGTGCTGGGCGTCCTCCGCCAAGACGCTACGAGCTTCCTGCAGAAGGGCCGCGGCCGCTGGGGCTGGGCCGTCCTACTCCTGCTCCTCCCGGCCTTCGGTTACGGCCTGTACGACGTCGCCGCGACGTCCTTGCGGGGCGCCCTCTCGGTCACCCGCGGTTTCTACGGTGTGCTCAAGGTCATCGAGAACGATGCCGGTAACCCCGAACTGCATCATCTCACGCTGCAGCACGGCGCGACGATCCACGGACTCCAATACGTCGACCCCGAGAAACGCACCAACCCCAGCAGTTACTACACCTCGACCAGCGGCGTCGGGCGACTTCTGCGCACCATCAAGCCCGAAGGCGGACGCCGCGTCGGCGCCGTCGGCCTCGGCTCCGGCACCCTCGCCGCCTGGGGACGCCAGGGCGACACGTTCCGCTTCTACGAAATCAATGACGACGTGGCGCGGCTCGCGACGAGCACGTTCACCTACCTGAAAGACTCCAAGGCAAAGACGGAACTCGTCATGGGCGATGCTCGCCTCCGCATGGAAGGGGAACCTGATCAGCAGTACGACATGATCATCCTCGACGCCTTCAGCAGCGACGCGATTCCGGTCCACCTGCTCACGCTGGAGGCCTTCGCGACCTACCAGCGCCACCTCAAGCCTGACGGTGCCATCGTGATCCACGTCTCGAACCGCTACCTCGACCTCCACCCCGTGGTCTACCGCATCGCAGAGAAGATCGGCTTCCCGGCTATTACCATCGACGACAACGACACGGCCTACGAGGACGCTGGCTTCTATGGCTCGGACTGGATCATCATGACGCGTAATCAAGCCTTGCTGAAGCAGCCGCTCCTGCTCGACGTGACAAAGGAGCACGTGGAGTTCTCGGCCCGCGTCCTCCCCTGGACTGACGAACGGAGCGATTTACTCCGCATCATGGTCTCCGAGGAAGGCAGCTTCCTCCGCTGGTTGCAGGGACTCTGAGGTTTTCACTGGATCTCGAGTAGGTCTTATTGCCTTTTATCAGGGCGAGGGCTACCCCTTACCCACCCATGATCGTCAGCCGGCTCATCCTCACCCTGCTCCTCGGCGCGCTGAGCTGTCTCGCGGCCGAGCCGGTGAAAAAAACTGCGCCACGCGAAGGCCGTAAGACCATGTCCTACGCCCCGCAGCCTTGGGGCACTTGGGTAGAAGCCGACTTCCCTTTCTTCTCCTCGATCCTCGACGCACGCCGGGACGGACTCGGTAAGAACAACCTCACGCCACGCGGGATCATCATCAAGCTACCCCATGACACCTGGGCCTGCTTTGACACCGACCTACTCCGCGTCTCCGCCGTCTGGCGTGGTAAAGGCGTGAGCGACAAAGCCCTCGCACCCGGCTCCTATCACGACCCCAGCCGCAAGACACTCGGCGGCCAGTTCCCAGCGCCGCAACCCGAAGGCAAACTCTGGCTCGGCCACGCCATCGTCCCCGGTTGGCAGCTCGGTGCCACGGTCGACCACACCGACCCGCGCTCCCCCGCCCCTTCGCCCGAGGAAGTCGGCCGCGGTCCTATCCCGACGTCGCTCGGCCAATTCCAATCCGTCGAACTCGTCGGACAAGATGTCGTCCTCACCTATCGCGTCGCCGATGCGACTATCCGCGAGCTCTGGAAGACTTCCGAACATGACGGCCAAATCGTCATCGAACGCCATCTCGCCGTCTCTGCCCATACGAAGGACCTGCTCCTCGTCGTCGGCGCCCGCCACCAAGGCCCGTCCCAAGAACTCGAGACCGGCGTTACGGTCAGCGGCCCGGCCGAACTCATCCCTGACGACGACTTCTTTACGGTCAAGGTTCCCGCCAACGCGGCCGCGGCCGCGATCTGTGTCTCGCTCTGCGATGAACACCCCGCCCCCAGTATCGCCGCGGTCGCCATCCCCGCCGGACCGACTTCACGCCGATGGAAATCCTCGGTCACAACCAAGGTCGCCCTCAGTTCCGCCAAGGACACCTACGTCATCGACCACGTCGCCCTCCCCGTCGACAACCCATGGAAGCGCGCCGTGCGTACCGGTGACATTCAATTCCTCAAAGATGGCACGGCGGTTGTCGTCACCCTCGACGGCGATGTCTGGCTCGCCCGCGGACTCAAGGAGGGCGCCACCGACGTCACCTGGCGCCGTTTCGCCTCCGGACTGCACGAGCCGATGACCTGCGCCATCCGCGACGAACAGATTTACGTCTTCGACCGCAATGGCATCTGGCGACTCCGCGATACGAACGGCGACGGTGAAGCCGACGTCCATGAGCTCTTCTCGAACGCCTTCGCCCAGACCGCCGACATGCGCGAATTCCCCAGCACGATCCGCCTCGCCCCGAAAGGCGAGTTCGTCATCGGCAAAGGTGGCCAGGAAGCGACGACCATCGGTAAGCACAACGGCAGCATCCTCCGTGTCTCTGCCGACGGGCAGACGGCCACCCTGCTCGGCTATGGCTTCCGCCAGCCCAACCTGTCGGTCCATCCGCGCACGGGTCTCGTCATCGCCAGCGACCAGCAGGGGCAGTACATCCCCAGCACGCCGATCCACATCGTCAAGGACGCCCAGTTCTACGGCTTCCTGAGCGACAAGCTACCCAAGCAGAAATATCCCGCCCCCATCGCCGAGCCGCTCACCTGGATTCCCCACGCCGTCAACGCCTCCGCCCTCTCGCAGGTCTGGCTCTTCGACGCCAAGATGGGACCGCTCAACGACGAGATGCTGCAGATCTGCTTCAACCAGCCCGACCTCCTCCGCGTGCTCTGGAATCATCGCGGCTCCCGCCCGCAGGCCAGCGTCGTCAGCATCGCCAGCGACTTCGCCACCCCGCCCCTCAACGGCTCGGTCAATCCGGCCGACGGCCAGCTGTACATCGCCGGCTTCCAGATTGCCGGCTGGGGCAACACGCTGAAGACGCTCACCGGCATCGAACGCGTGCGACACACCGGGGCCCCTTCGCTGACGCCCCGCGAAGTCATCCCGACGGACCGCGGCATCCTGCTCCGCTTCGACGTCGCCCTCGATTCGGCCAAGGCCACGAGTCCCGACAACTACTCCTTCGCGACGTGGCACTACAAGCGGGCCCACACCTACGGCTCAGCCCAATACAAGGCCGATGGCAAGACCGGCAACGATTGGCTCACGGCCAGCAGCGCCTACCTGAGCCACAGACGGTAAGAGCGTCTTCATCGGCGTCCCCGGACTGAAACCCGTCGAACAGCTGCGGATCGGCTGGGGCATCGCGTCCGCCACCGGCGCCGAGATGCGTCAGAACGCCTACACGACGCCGTACGAGTTCACGAAATTCGACCCCGTCGCCGAAGGCTTTGGCCCGATCGACATCGACCTCACCCCGCGTGCCGCGGCGGCGAAGAAGGCCGAGATCGTCTCTGCCGAAGAAGGGAAACGCCTCGCCACCATGTTCGGCTGCATCGCCTGCCACTCCGTCGGCGAGACTGCGATGAGCAACGTCGGCCCGAGTTGGAAAGGCCTCTTTGGCTCCAAGCGCGATTACGTGACCGACAAGGGCAAGAAAGGTTCGCTCGTCGCGGATGCGCGCTACCTACGAGAATCCATCCTCGAGCCTAACGCCAAGAAGCATGCCTCCTTCATGAAGTCGGAATTCGCCATGCCTAGCTTTGCCGGGGTGCTATCAGATCGCGCAGATCGACTCGCTGATTCTTTATATTAAGACCTTAAAGTGACCCCTTGGGCGGTTTTTTCGCAACTCCTCATCGGTCTGGCTGTTAGATAGGCATGCCCCCTCTGCGCACGCCCCTGCTCACCCTGCTCTGCCTCGCCGTCTGCCAGGCCCTCTCCGCCGCCGACCTGAAGCTACCGGCCGTCTTCTCCGACCACATGGTCCTCCAACGCGACAAGCCCATCGCGGTCTGGGGCTGGGCTGATGCCGACGAAGAGATCATCGTCGAGTTCGCTGGCCAAAAGAAGAATGCCAAAGCTGATGCGTCCGGCAAATGGTCGCTCCGCCTCGAGCCGCTGACGGCCAGCGCCGAAAGCCGCAAGCTCACCGCCAAGGGCAAGGATGACCGCAAGGCCGAGGTCTCCGACGTACTCGTCGGCGACGTCTGGCTCGGTTCCGGCCAGTCGAACATGGCGATGACCGTCAATCGCGCGAAAGATTTCGAGAAAGAGAAGGCCGCCGCGACCTTCCCACTGATTCGTCATTTCAAGGAAGAGTCTGGCACCGCCACCGCCGTGCAAGCCCAGGCGAAGGGCAAGTGGCTCGCGTGCACTCCCGACAACGTCGGCGGCTTCTCCGCCGTCCTCTACTTCTTCGGCCGCGAAATCCATCGCGAAGTCGGCGTCCCGGTAGGGCTGATCAACACCTCCGTCGGTGGCACACCCATCGAGTCCTGGATTGCTCCAGAAGTCCAAGAGACGAAGCTCGAGCTTAGCGCCGCCTTGAAAGCCCAGAGCGACGCCATGCCCAAGGTCGACCCAGAAAAGGCGAAGGCCGAGTACGCCGCCGCGGTGGAGAAATTCAAGGCCGCCAAAGCCAAGGCCCTCGCCGAAGGCAAGAAGGCACCCCGCCCACCCCGCAACGCCGCCGACGTCAGTGAACGTAAAGGAAACTACGGCGGGTTGTTCAACGGCAAGGTCGCCCCGCTCGTGCCTTTCACGCTCAAAGGCATGCTCTGGTACCAAGGCGAAGCAAACTCGACCGACAGCCGCGCCACACTCTACGTCCATCAGCTGTCCGCGCTCGTCACAGATTGGCGCGCTCGCTGGGGCGATGAGGCGCTACCCTTCGCCTGGGTCCAGCTTCCCAATTTTAAACGCGCCGGGGAAGGCTGGCCGCTGATCCGCGAATCGATGCTGAAGACGCTGGCTTTACCCCACACAGGCATGGCCATCGCGATCGATATCGGTGATGTCGGCAACATCCACCCGGCCAACAAGCAGGAAGTCGGCCGGCGCCTTTCCCTCTGGGCCCTCGGCACGGTGTACGGCAAGAAGGTCGCCGCCACCAGCGGCCCGCTGCCCGCCAGCCATGAGATCAAAGGCGCCGAAGTCATCGTCACCCTCTCCCATGCCGACGGCCTGAAGACCCGCGATGGCGGTGCCGTCAAAGGCCTCCAGCTTGCCGGCGTCGACAAGCAGTGGAAGCCGGCGAGCGCCAAGATCGATGGCGCCAAGCTCATCGTGACCAGCCCGGATGTCGCCGCCCCAGTCGCGCTGCGTTACGCTTGGCTCGACAATCCGGAGACCAACCTCGTGAACGTCGCCGATCTCCCCGCTTCGCCCTTCCGTACCGACGATTGGGCGCCGATTCCCGCCCCCGCTCCCGCCGCCAAAGGCAAGGCCAAGGCCAAATAAGATCACTATGAACAAGCTCGCCCTACTCCTCTTCGCCGGCTTCGCCTCACTCGCGACCGCCGCTGACCGTAAGCCCAACTTCGTCTACGTCTTCACCGACGACCAGCGCT
Organism: Opitutales bacterium; assembly: GCA_964203605.1. Taxonomy (GTDB): domain Bacteria; phylum Verrucomicrobiota; class Verrucomicrobiia; order Opitutales; family UBA953; genus UBA953. Next base: position 62,396 of record CAXNMQ010000007.1, on the reverse strand, counting down.
GGGATGCGCTGAGCGTCGTACAGAAAGAACAGGGCGAGAAAGGCCGCTTCCCTTGGCTCAAAACTCCAAACCTCGACCGCCTCGCGGCGCAGGGCGTACGCTTCCGCAACGCCTTCGTGGTAAACTCCCTGTGCGCCCCTTCGCGCGCTTCGCTCGTGACCGGCCAGTACGGCCACGTCAACGGCGTCACCAACAACCACACGCCTCACCCGGAAGGGAATATTTCCGTCGCCACCCTGCTCCGCCCGGCCGGCTACGTCTCGGGCTACTTCGGGAAGTGGCACCACGGCAACCAATCGGGCAAACGCCCGGGTTTCGACACCTCCGCGAGCTTCGTCGGCCAGGGCGTCTACTTCGACTGCCCGATCGAAGTCGATGGCGTCAAGACCCCGAGCAAGGGCTTCGTTGACGACGTCACCACCGAGTATGCGTCGAACTTCATCAAAGCGAACAAGGAGAAGCCCTTCCTGATGATCTTGGGCCTCAAGACCGCCCACGGCCCCTTCACTCCGCCTCCCCGCAACGCGAAGGATTACGAAGGCGCGCTGGCCCGCTCGGTGCCTAACTACGGCATCCCCGCCATCTACGCCAAGGCCGGACCGAACGGCGCCAAGGGCAAGGCTACCGACGCCAAGGAGGTTCCGACCAACCTCGGCATGTTCCGGGGCATCAACTCGGTCGACGATAACGTCGGCAAGCTTCTGCAGCTCCTCGACGACCTCAAGCTGACGGAGGACACGGTCTTCGTCTTCTCGAGCGATAACGGCTACTACCTCGGTGAACATAACCTTGGCGATAAACGCACGGCCTACGAGGAATCGATGCGCATCCCGATGCTGTTCCGTTACCCACGCGCCGTGAAGGCCGGCCGGACCGACGACCGCATGGTCCTCAACATCGACCCCGCCGCAACCTTCCTCGACCTCGCCGGGCTGCCGGTGCCCGCCGCGATTCACGGACGCAGCTGGAAGCCGCTCCTGGAAGAGAAGCATACCGACTGGCGCGACAGCTTCTTCTACTGCTACTTCTACGAAAAGGGTTTCGGCTCCCCGCTCACGACCGCCGTGCGCACCGCCGAGGCCAAGCTGATTAAGTACCCCGGCCACGACGAGTGGACCGAGGTCTTCGACCTCAAGGCCGACCCGTACGAAATCAAGAACCTAGCCGCCGATCCCGCCTACGCCGACCTACGCAAGAAGCTAGAAGCGGAATACGACAAGCAGGCTAAGGCCATTGACTTCAAGATCCCCGACCACGCCGACAAGCCCACCGCCGACGGCGAACAAGCCAGCAAGAAGAAAGCCGGCAAGAAGAAGGCGAAGTAAGCCTGAGAAATCAGGTGGTTTTCTCCCCAAGGGCTGTCATCGTGCAGCCCTTGCTTATGCCTGCCTCGCTCGACCTCACCTGCGCGCCCGCCCACGATCCGCTGGAGATCTATCGCTTCCGCGATGGCCTCTACGCTGTCGACCTGATCGCCGCCGCGATTACGGAATTCGACCTGTTCACAAAGCTCGCCGCGAAGCCTGCCGATCTCGCAACGGTCTGCCGCGACCTTGGTACGCACCGCCGGCCGACGGACGTGATGCTGACGCTTTTCGTCGCCAATGGCTTTCTCGCCCTAAAGGACGGCATCTACTCCACCACCCCGCTCGGCCAAGAGCACCTCGACAGTACCTCTCCTGTTTTCCTGGGCGCCTACTATGCCTCGCTCAAGGACCGTCCAGTGGTGAAGGACTTCATCATCATCCTGAAGACCGACAAGCCCGCCAACTGGGGCAGCTACAAGGACGAGAAGCCTTGGAGCGAAGCCATGCTCACCGACGCGTTCGCGACCAGCTTCACCGCGGCGATGGATTCGCGTGGCTTCACGCTCGGACCCGCGATGGCCAAAGCCTCGCCGATCGGCACGCGCACCCGCCTGCTCGATATCGCCGGTGGCTCGGGCATCTACGCCTGCGCGCTCGTCGCCAATCACCCCAAGCTTACCGCCACGGTCTTCGAACGCGCCCCGGTCGACGGCATCACCCGCAAGATGATTGCCAAACGCGGCTTCCAGGACCGCGTCGACGTCAAGGCCGGCGACATGTTCACCGAAGCCCTGCCCTCCGGCTACGACGTCCACCTATTCTCCAACGTCCTGCATGACTGGGACACCGATAAGGTCCGCTTCCTCCTGGCCGCCTCGGCCAAGGCACTGCCCAAGGGCGGACTGCTCATCGTGCACGACGCCCACCTCAACGACGACAAGACCGGCCCGGCTCCCGTGGCCGCCTACTCCGCTCTCTTGATGAGCGTCACCGAAGGCCGTTGCTATGGCACTGGCGAGATGCGCGAGCTCCTGACCGAAGCCGGCTTCGGGGACATTCGCCATCAGGACACCGCGTGTGATCGCAGTATTGTCACTGCCGTAAGGCAGTAAAGATGACAGATGGCCGAGCGCACCGCTATCGTTCTTGGTTCCTTGTTCTTTGTTCTTAGGCCACTTTGACATGCGCTTCCTGATTACAATAATCGCCACGATAGCCTCGCTCGCCGCGGCACCGATGGACCAAGAGGAGCAGCGCCTTGGTTTCGTCGCGCTTTCGGATGGTAAGACCTTCGATGGTTGGAAACACCCCGGCAATTGGGAGATCCAAGACGGCGCCTTCGCCCGCGTCCGACCCTCTGGCCAGCTGACCTACGAAGCTCGCACGTTGCCCGACGATTTTGAGCTACGCTTCGACTGGAAGGTCAGCAAGGGCTGCAATAGCGGCGTCTATTACCGTCCGGGACAGGTCGAGTATCAGGTGCTGGACGACATCGGCAGCCCTTACGGCGAGAATCCACGCCAGGCAGCCGCTTCCCTCTTCTTCTGCATGGCCCCGAGTAAGCAGGTCACCCGTCCTGTCGGCGAATGGAACACCGCCCGCATCCGCTGCCAAGGCACGGTCATTGAGCACTGGCTCAACGAGCAGAATGTTCTGTCCTTCGATTATACCGACCCCAAGTGGGCTTCGGAAATCCGCCTACTGACCATTCGCGGTGGCGACCTCAAGGGCCGCGGCGGCAAACTGCTCCTTCAGGACCACGGCCAGGACGTCGCTTTCCGAAACCTGCGCCTCCGGACGATTCCTGCCAGCGAGATCATCAAAGCCGACCCAACCTTTGTGCCGATGCCGATTCCGCCCGGCCGCCCTGGCCAAGGAAGAAGCCCGCGTCCGCTCCATGCTCGAGAAGAAGAAATAATTGCCGCTCTTCCCATTTCCTATGCAACACCTCGCCGCCCTCTTCGCCGTCCTCCTCGCGCTCACCGCTTCGGCCGCCGACCACCCCGAACTCGCGCGCGTGTCCGCGGCCGACGACGCCCGGGTGGCGGCCATGCTGGCCCCGACCCGCGAAAAGCTCGAAGCCGTGCTTTCGCCCGATCTGCGCTACGCCCACTCGAACGGACAGGTCGACACCAAGGCGTCCTTGATCGATTCCCTGACGGATGGTTCGGCGACTTATTCGAAATACGCCTACCAGCAGCGCGCCTTCACCTTCCCTGCCCCCGGCATCGCACTCATGGCCGGACGCTTCGATGTGAAGGCGGTCGTGAAAGGCAACCCCGCCGAGAGCACCATCAGCTTCCTCGCCGTCTGGCACCTCGAAAAAGGCGAATGGAAGTTCCTCGCCTGGCAGTCCTGCAAGGTCCCGCCCGCGACACCAGCGAAGTAAGGTTTTACTCGCAACCGCAGGGGGTTCTGGCTGTCTTAATGGCAGCATGAACCCCCTGCTCGCTTCTGTCGTTGCCCTTACCCTAGGCGCCGCCTCCCTGCTCGCTGCCGACGCGCCGACCAAAGCTCCCGCCAAGGCCGCCGTACCGGCAAAAGTCATCGACCCTGAGTTTCGTAAATACCCACTGCCGCTCGAACCCGACGAGAACGTCTCCTACGGATCGCACCGGATGCAGCGGATCTACTTCTGGCGCGCGAAGTCCGATAAGCCTACGCCCTTACTCTTCTACATCCACGGCGGCGGTTGGACCGGCGGCGACCGATCGGTCGTACGCAGCATGCTCAAGCCCGCTCTCGACGCCGGCATCTCGGTGGTTTCGGTGGAATACCGCAACATCCGGGACTCGATGAACGACGGCCTCGTGCCACCCGTGAAAGGACCGATGGTCGATTGCGCCCGCGCCCTCCAGTTCACGCGCAGCAAGGCCAAGGAATGGAACCTCGATAAGACCAAGGTCGCCCTGGCGGGCGGCTCTGCCGGCGCCTGTACCAGCCTTTGGATCGCGTTCCACGATGACCTCGCCGATCCGAACAGCGCTGACCCCATCGCCCGCGAATCCACCCGCGTGACCTGCGCCGCGGTCTCCGGCGCCCAGACCACCCTCGACCCGAAGCAGATGCGCGATTGGACGCCCAATAGCAAATACGGTGCCCACGCCTTCGGCATCGTCTGGGACGCGAAGCAGAAACTTTCGTCCTTCGACATGTTCTACGCCGAGCGCGAACGCATCCTCCCCTGGATCAAGGAGTACTCGCCCTACGAACTCGTCTCCCGCGACGACCCACCCGTCGGCCTTTTCTACAGCACCCCGCCTAACCTCGGCAAAGACGAGAAGGACCCTACGCATACGGCCAACTTCGGCGTGAAACTCAAGGAACACTGCGACGCGCTCAAGGCCCCCTGCGAACTCGTCTACCCGGGCGCCCCGAACATCGTCCACGCCACGGATAGCGACTTCATCAAAGCGCACCTCATCTCCTCCGCCAAATGAAGCCCCTCGCCACCCTCATCCTTTCCTGCGTGACGCTCGTCGCGGCTGAACCCGCCAAGCGACCTTCCGCCGACGAGATGAAGGCGATAGCGCTCAAGATGGCGGTCGACGTCACCAGCACCAAAGACGGCTCTCCACAGAAAGTCGTCTACTACCAGCCTGACTCCGCCGCGAAGAATCTCGCCGGCCCGGCCGTACCTCTGCTGGTCTTCCTGCACAGTTGGAGCGGAAGTATCGAACAAGGGCCCATGCTCGTCGGACTGGCCAAGCAACGTGGCTGGGTGATGATCGCTCCGGCTTTCCGTGGCATTAACAACAATCCGGAAGCCTGTGCTTCCGACCTGGCCTCACAGGACATCATCGACGCGGTCGAATACGCCAAGAGCCACGCCCGCATTGATACGGATCGTATCTACCTCGTGGGCGGCTCCGGCGGCGGACATATGTCGCTCGTCATGGCCTCACGTGTCCCCGGCCTCTGGGCCGCGGTGAGCGCCTGGGTACCGATCTCTGACCTCACCGCCTGGCACGCCGAGAGCACGGCACGGAAGAATAACTACGCCAAGATGATCGAGCAGTGCTGCGGCGGAAAGCCTGGTCCCGCCACGGAAGCGGAATACCGCCATCGCTCGCCCCTCTTCCATCTCGCCGCCGCCAAGGGCGTGCCGCTCGATATCAATACGGGCATCCATGATGGCCACACGGGGTCCGTACCAGTGAGCCATTCGCTCCTCGCCTTCAACGTGCTCGCCGCACCCGACAAACAGGTCTCAGTCGCCGACATCGACTTCATGGTCCGCGAACAGAAGATCCCCGCCGATCTCGCCACCGAGACGCAGATCGACCCGGAACGCCAGAAGGCGACCCTCTTCCGACGCGCCTCCGGTAACGCCCGCGTGACGGTCTTCGAAGGCGGCCATGACTCCGAACCCACGGCCGCCCTGGAATGGCTCTCCCGCCAACGTAAAGGCCAACCTGCCGATTGGTCGCTGAGCCAGAAGCCAGGCAAGGCGGGACCGGCTCTGGAGCTCTCTAAATAACCTTACCATGAACACCCTCCGACTTTTGTTCGCCACCTGCGCCTGCGCCTTGGCTTTCGCCGCCGACCGTAAGCCCAATATCCTCGTGATCGTCAGCGACGACCATGGCTACGCCGACGTCGGCTTCAACGGCGGCAAAGCCGTGCCGACGCCCCATCTGGACGCGCTGGCCGCTTCCGGCGTGCGCTGCACCAGCGGCTACGTGTCCCACCCCTTCTGTTCGCCCACGCGCGCCGGCCTGCTCACGGGCCGCTACCAGCAACGCTTCGGGCATGAGAAAAATCCGCCCTATAATCCGACCGACGCCGGGGCGGGCCTGCCGCTCACGGAGAAACTCCTTCCGCAGTTCCTGCAGGAAGCCGGCTACCGGACGGGCTGGATCGGCAAGTGGCACCTCGGCGCGACGCCGGCGCATACGCCTTGGGCCCGCGGTTTCCAACAGACCTATGGCTTCATCGGCGGCGGCCATTCCTTCTCCGGCTGGGCGATTGACGTGAAGAAAGAATACAACGTCCCGCTGACCCGCGACGGCCAAGCCACCACGGAAATCCCCGCCCACCTGACCGCGGCCTTCGGCAAGGAGGCCGCCGCCTTCGTCACCCGCCAGGCCGGCGCGCCTTGGATGCTTTACCTGGCGTTCAACGCCCCACACACCCCGCACATGCCCACGGCCGAGCGCGAGAAACAGTTCGCGGACGTGAAAGATCCGACCCGTCGCAAGTGCCTCGCGCAGATCAGCCTGCTGGACGACGCCGTCGGCGAGGTCACCCGGGCGCTCGCGGCCAGCGGACAGACTCAGGACACGCTGATCTTCTTCTTCAGCGACAACGGCGGCACGCCACCCTCGCTCGGCGCCGACAACACGCCGCTACGCGCCAATAAAGGCACGGTCTACGAAGGCGGCGTCCGCGTCCCGTTCGTCATCAGCTGGCCGGCCCGGCTCAAGGCGGGTTCGACCTACGACCGCCCGGTTTCCTCCCTCGACGTCACGGCCACGGCGTTGTCGCTGGCCGGCGTCACCTTCCCCTCCGAGCGCAAACTCGACGGCGTCAACCTCATCCCCTTCCTGCGAGGCGAGACCCAAGCCGCACCACATACGAACCTCTTCTGGCGCATCTGGCGCATCGGCGGCGAACAAAGCTACGCCGTCCGCTCCGGCGACTGGAAGTTGGTCCGCAACGGCAAGCAACCCGACGAACTCTACGACCTGTCAACGGATATCGGCGAAGCGAAGGACCTGGCGTCCGCTCGACCCGAAGTCGTCGCCAAGCTCTCCGCCGACCTATCGGCTTGGGATAAGGAACTGGTCGCCCCGCTGTTCCAGGGCACCAGGGCAGGCAAGGCCCCGGCCAAGAAGGCGAAGAAATAGGCCCTTGGCCCCACTTGGTGGGGCTTTGGCTTCGTTTTCCTCTGGTCGGGCTGGTGAGATTCGAACTCACGACCTCTTGCACCCCATGCAAGCGCGCTACCAGACTACGCTACAGCCCGAGAGAGGAAAGATTGGGTTAAGCCCCACCCCAGCAGGGATGTCAATCCGACAAACCCACCCCCTTGGTTTCTCGACATAACGAAGGCCTAACCCTAATAAATCGGCATGAGCCGCGCCCCCCTGCTTCTGCTATCCCTGTTCTGCGCCAGCCTCTGCGCGGAGTCTCGTCCGAACATCGTCTTCATCCTGGCCGATGACCTCGGCTACGGTGAAGTCGGCTACAACGGCCAGAAGATCATCCGCACGCCGAACGTGGACCGTCTCGCCCGCGAAGGGATGATCCTCACCCGCCACTACTGCGGCAGCCCGGTATGCGCGCCGTCGCGCACCGTGCTGATGACCGGACGTAATCCTGGCCGCTCCACGGCGCGCGACAACGGCGACGTCGGCGACCGCGAGCAGTTCCCGTTACCGAACGGCATCACGACGCTGCCCGCCACGCTCAAGTCAGCCGGCTATGCGACCGCGGCGTTTGGCAAATGGGGCATGGGCGGCTTCGACTCCACCGGCAGCCCGCTGAAACAAGGCTTCGACCGCTTCCTCGGCGTCACCAGCCAATGGGTCGCGCACAGCCACTACCCCCCTTTCATCCAGGATAACGGCGTCAAGATTCCGCTCGATAACGGACCCGACGGCGTGCCCGGCCATGGCGTCTTCCCGGCTGACGCCGACCCGCAAGACCCCAAGGCCTACGCACCGTTCATCGGCAAAGATTTCCTGAGCGAACGCACCATCAAAGGTGCGGAAGCCTTCATCGCCGCCAACAAGAGCAAACCGTTCTTCCTCTACTACGCCTCGCCCCTGCCGCACGTGGCCCTGCAAGTGCCCGCGGAAGAACTGAAGCAGTACGAAGGCGTGATTAAGGAAGACGCGCCCTACGCCCCGCAGAAAGGCGGCTACAGCCCCAACCGTACGCCCCGCACCACCTACGCTGCGATGATCTCACGCCTCGACAAGGAAGTCGGCCGCATCCTCGCCGCGCTCGAGCAGGCCGGGGTGGCCGACAACACGATCATCGTCTTCACCGGCGACAACGGCGCGACGCACGACGCGGGCGGCGCCGATACGAAATACTTCAATTCCGCCGGCGGTCTAAAGGGCCTGAAGGGCTCCCTCCATGAAGGGGGTGTCCGCGAACCGACCGTGGTCCGCTGGCCCTCCGGCATCAAGGCCGGCACGCGCTCGAACCGTATCTCCGGCTTCGAAGACTGGCTGCTGACGTTCTCCGAAGTCGCTGGCGTGAAGTTAGAGCGCACGGCCGATATCGCCAGCGAGAGCCTCGTCCCGACGTTCAAGGGCACGGATGCCCCGCGCACCGCCCCGCTCTATCGCGAATTCCCAGGCTACGGTTCGCAGCAAGCGATTTGGGACGGCAAGTGGAAGGCCATCCGCACGGATATGACTAAGGCCGTCAAGGCCAAGGAACCGATCGTGACGCAGCTCTACGACCTCGACGCCGACCCGAACGAAACGACCGACCTCGCCGCGAAGTTCCCCGAAGTGGTTAAGGAACTCGAAGCCAAGATGACCGCCGCGCGCGTCCCAAATCCCGACTTCCCGCTCCCAGGCGTCGACCCGATGCCCGCTAACGGTGGCAAGGGAAAGAAGAAGGCCGCCGCGAAGAAGTAAGGTAGGGCTGACCACCCTTGGTCAGCCGCGGTTGAGCGAGGGCGCTCAACCCTACCTTTTACAGCTCCTCGATCCCGGCCCTTAGCTCCGCGGCCTTCTTGCTGCACCGCGGCCTTCTCCGCCGGCGACATATTCGCGGCCTGACGCACGGCCATGCCGATGCGTGGGTTGTTCAGGAAGCGCTCCTGATGCCGCAGCCAGAAATCCCAATAGAGCGCATTCAGCGGACAGGCCAGCGGGCCGGTGCGATCCTTGGGGTCATACGGACAGCCGCCGCAATAATTGGACATCTTGGAGACGTAACTCGCGGCGCAGCAATACGGCTTGCTCGCGAGGAAGCCGCCATCCGCGTGTTGGCTCATGCCGATGACGTTCGGCAGTTCGACCCACTGGAAGGCGTCGATGTAGACGCCGAGATACCAGCGCTCGACCTCCGCCGGATCCACGCCCGCGGTCAGACAAAACGACCCGATGACCATCAGGCGCTGGATATGGTGCGCATAGGCCGTGTCGAGCGACTGCCCGACGGAATGACGCATGCAGTTCATCTTCACCTTGCCGGTCCAGAACCAGGACGGCAGCGAAAGCGTGTGGCCGAGGCCGTTGGCGTCGGCATAACCCGGCATCTTGGCCCAGTACACCCCACGGATGTATTCACGCCAGCCGATGATCTGCCGGACGAAGCCCTCGGTCGCCGCGAGCGGGTAACGCTGCGGGTCCCGCTCATGGGCGTCGGCCGCGGCCTGCGCAACCTCGAGGGGCGCAAGCAACTTCACGTTCAGGGCGAAAGAGAGCCGCGAGTGGAATAGCCGGTCCGACGACGTGTGCATGGCGTCCTCGTAGTCGCCGAAGTCGGGCAACCCCCGCTCGATGAAGGCGTCGAGTTGCTTGAGCGCCTCCTTTCGATCGATCGGCCAAGGAAATTCCTTTTCGCAGGGCTTACCCATGGTCTTCACCCCGGCGGCCTGGATCTCCGCCCAGATCGCGGAGTGGTCATGTGAGACATCCCATGCCTTCGGCGGGGGCGGCGTACCCTTCCATGGCTTCCGGTTCTCCTTGTCGTAATTCCATTCACCACCGGCGGGCGTGCCATCCTCCTCCATCAGCAGACGGGTGCTCACGCGCATACGGCGATAATAGGACTCCATCAGCCAACGCTTGGCATCTTTCTTGAAATGCGCGGCCACTCCACCACGGCCATCGAGGAAGTGCTCAGAGCTCACGCAGGACGTGACCAGCCCGCAGCCGGCGGCGAAGGTGCGCAGGTCTTGGTCGAGGCGGTATTCGTCGGGCTCCTGGTATTCGAAACGCGCGGCCTTGGTCGCCTTGAACGACCAGCTGAAGGTTCTCCGCGAAGTTCTGGCGATTGTCCTTATCACCCAACTGGAAATAACGGACCTGATGGCCTTGCTTGGTCAGACAGCTCCGCCATCCGCCGCATCCCGGCGAAGATCGCGATGACCTTCTGGGCGTGATGCACGACGTAATCCGTTTCGGAGCGGACTTCCATGAACACATACGTCACCGACGCGTCCTTCTTCCCGAACCAGGAATGCTCTGGGTTCAGCTGATCGCCGAGGATGAGACGGACGGTATTGGCCACGACCGTAAGGGAGGACGAAGGAGCCGTTTGGCAAGCGTCCAACCCTAATCCATTTGCCAACCTACCTCCCATCGCCTTCGTTCCACCCATGGGGAAAATCGCCCGAGTCGTCTTGGTACTGGCCCAGGTCGTGGTCTCGATCCTCGGCATCTTCTTCGGAGCTTCCGTGCTGCCCGACCTCGTCACCGCCGAGGGCGGCGATGAGGTCGCCCGCGGCCACCGCGCGATGGCCATACTCGGCTCGATGTTCGCCGGCCTGACCATCCTGCTCGGCGCCTTCGCCATCGACATGTATACCCATCCCTTCCTGGACGTGACCAGCATCATGGCCGTCCTGCTGGCGGCGATAGCAGCACCGATCCTGATCTACATCCCACTCGACCGCCGTATCTCCCGGCTCGAACGCGAACGAGCCGAGGCCGCGCCTAAGCTAACGACGGAATCCTGAGGTCCGGTTTGCACCGACCGCCGCCTCTGTCTCATTGCAAGCTATGCGCGGCGTCAAAAAGGAAAACCTTCCGGCCAAAGTCTGCCCGACCTGCCAGCGCCCCTTCCTCTGGCGCAAGAAGTGGGCCCGCTGCTGGGACGAGGTCCGCTTCTGTAGCGACGCCTGCCGCAAGGGCACTCCACGCGGTAAGGCACAAAAAAGCCCGGGGTCGCCGGGCTGATTTTCTGAGCCTCTGGGCCTCTGAGCCTCCGAGCCTCTTTTATCCTTACTTAGGTCCGCCGCTGCGGCGGGTGCCCGGACGACCGAAGGGACGGTAATTACCCTTGGAGGCGCGGAAGCCGCCGTGACGACCACCCTGGGGGCGGCCTTCGCGTTCGCTGTTGTGCGAGCCGGCGCGGGGATCCTGGTGACGCTGGAAATCTTCCGGGGTGCGGGGCGGAGCCTGCTGAGTGTAGTCGAAGCCCTGCAGCTTGCCGCAATGGAGGTGCTTGCCGACGATACGCTCGAGGCGGCGGAGTTCGCCAAGGTCTTCGCGGGTGACGAAGGTGATGGCGGTGCCGGTGGAGAGCGCACGGCCAGTACGACCGATACGGTGGACGTAGTCTTCGAGCTGGTCAGGGAAGTCGAAGTTGAAGACGTGGGAGATGCCGTCGACATCGATACCGCGCGAGGCGATGTCGGTCGCGACGAGCACGCGAACCTCTCCGTTCTTGAAGGCCTGCAGGGCGCGCTGACGCTGGCTCTGCGAGCGGTTGGCGTGGATGGCGGCGCAGCTGATGTCTTCGCCCTGGAGTTTGCGGCAGACGCGATCGGCACCATGTTTGGTCCGCGCAAAGACGAGCACGCACTTGAGGGCTTCGTCCTTGAGGAGGTGGTGCAGCATGACCTGCTTGAGGGCACCCGGGCACTCGTAGAGCAGCTGAGTGACGGTCTCGGCCGGGGAAGTACGACGGCCGACCTCAATCATCTGAGGGTCGCGCTGATACTGCTTCGTGAGGGTCTCGATCTCGCGGGAGAGCGTGGCCGAGAACATCAGGGTCTGGCGTTCCTTGGGCAGCGCGCGGACGATGGTGTTGATCGCGGGGAGGAAGCCCATGTCCAGCATGCGGTCGGCTTCGTCGAGGACGAGGTACTCGACAGCGGAGAAGTCACCATGACCCTGGCCGCCGAGGTCGAGGAGACGACCCGGGGTGGCGATGAGGAAGTCACAGCCACGACGGAGAGCGGCGATCTGCGGGCGTTCGGAGACACCGCCGTAACAGGTGGCGACGGTCGCACCGGCATAACGGGAATAAGCGGCGACGTTCTCAGCGATCTGGACGACGAGCTCGCGGGTCGGGGCCAGGATCAGGCAGCGGACGCGGCCCTGGTGGGTGCTGTTCTTGCGTCCGGACCAGCTTGGTGAGCAGAGGGAGGGTGAAAGCGGCGGTCTTGCCGGTGCCCGTCTGGGCCACGCCGATGACGTCCTTGCCCTCGATGATGACCGGAATGGAAGCCTTCTGGATCGGCGTCGGTTCGGTGTAGCCCTGGTCGGCCACGGCTTTGAGGATAGAGGCGTCGAGGCCTAAGGATGCAAACGGCATTAGCGCAAAGTGAGTAGAGGAATTGGAAAGGGCGAGAAGAATAGGGAATGACCCCGACTCAGGGCTAGGGCCGGGGCTAGGGCTAGTTTTCCGAAGAAATACGGGCGAAGTAGCAGTCTCATTCATCGATCACTGAGATCCGGCATCAGCCCGAACCCTAGCCCTAGCCCTAGCCCTGGCTCTAGCCCTGAGCAGGCCCTGCCTGCTCTGAACGATTGCACTCTACCCTGCCCTGCATAGTAAACCCTCACCCACCAACAGCATGACGACCAAGCAACCTGACGGCTGGAGCTCTAAATTAGGCGTCATCATGGCCGTCGCCGGCAGTGCCGTCGGACTAGGTAACTTCCTCCGCTTCCCCGGCCTCGTCGCCGATAAGGAGACCGGGGGCGGCGCCTTCCTGATCGCCTACTTCATCTCGCTCCTGATCGTCGGCCTGCCGATCTGCTGGGTCGAGTGGACCCTCGGACGTTTCGGCGGCACGCAGGGGTATAACTCCTCCCCGGGCATCTTCCACGCCATCATCCGGAAGCCTTGGGGCAAATACGTCGGCCTCCTCGGCTTCATCATCCCGGTCGGCGTCTACTTCTATTACGTCGTCATCGAGTCGTGGTGCCTGGGTTATGCCTGGAGCAGCTTCACCGGTGGACTCGACCTCGGCAAAGACCCGAAGACCTACGCCGACGCCTTCGCCGCGTTCACCGGCCTCAAGGCCGACGGCGCCGTCCTCGGACTCGGTACGCCGTTCCTGTTCTTCATCGGCGTGTTCATCCTGAACTTCGTCATCATCTACCGCGGCCTCTCCAAGGGCATCGAGTTCATCTGTAACTGGGGTATGCCACTCCTGATCGCCATCGCCCTCATCCTGTTGGTCCGCGTGCTGACCCTCGGTACGCCCGACCCGACGAAGCCCGAGCTCAGCGTCTGGAATGGCCTCGGCTACATGTGGAATCCGCACGACATCTCCAACGGCCTCTCGAATCCCGCCGTCTGGCTCAAGGCCGCCTCGCAGGTCTTCTTCACGCTCTCCGTCGGCTTCGGCGTCATCATCACCTACGCCAGCTACCTCAAGAAGAACGATGACGTCGTCCTCAGCGGCCTGACCGCTACCGCCGCCAACGAGTTCTGCGAAGTCGGCCTCGGCGGCATGATCACCGTCCCCGCCGCTTTCGCCTTCCTCGGCGCCTCCGCCGTCGCGGGCGGCACCTTCGCCCTCGGCTTCAACGTCCTGCCGCAGGTCTTCGCCGGCATGCCCTACGGACATCTCTTCGGCGGACTCTTCTTCACCCTGCTCTTCATCGCCGCCATCACCTCCTCGCTTTCGATGCTCCAGCCTGGCATCGCCTTCCTAGAAGAAGGCCTCGGACTGGATCGCCCCGGCTCCGTGGCGCTGCTCGGCCTGATCACCGCAGTCGGCTGCACGCTCGTCGTCTACTTCAGCGAAGGCCTGAAGGCGCTCTCGACGGTCGACTTCTGGATCGGCGACATCGGCATCTTCCTGCAAGGGACCATCCTGATCTATGTCTTCAACTTCGCCTTCGGCACCGAACGCGGCTGGAACGGAAGCCCATCACGGCGCCGACATCCGTATTCCCCGGATCTTCAAGTTCATCCTCCGCTGGATTTCGCCGACGTTCCTCACCGCCATCTTCCTGATGTTCGTGCTCAAGAACGTCGCGGGCTGGAATCTCTCGTTCAGCTCGCCCGTCTTCACCCCGACCGACCCGATCCTCGACCTCATCGGCGGCCCCGGCCACCCGGCCAGCGGCGTCGCCCGCCTGACGGCCTTCTTCCTCCTGCTCTTCGCGGCCTTCTCGGCGCTAATGATTCATCGAGCCGGCAAACGCTGGGACGCCCGCTAATCCTACCACCTTACGACCATGACAACCGCCGGACTTCTCTTCATGCTCATCTCGGTGGGCGCGGTGACCATCCTCTTCGTCTGGTGCCTCATCAAGGTACTCACGGGCAAGAAGAACCCCGAGCACCTCGCGCACGTCGAACCGGTCGAGACCAAGGATCTCGACCGTCGCTGAGCAGGCTTACTTCTTCGCCGGGACGGCCAATTCCTGTCGCGTGGCGATAGGGACGTAGCCGATCTCGAGTCCCTTGGGCGGAGTCAAAACCTGCGCCGGATCGAGCGCGGCCAGCTTGCCGACAGTTGGAGGCGCGAGGTAGTCGCGATCCTTGGTCCATGAGCGGTGGAGCTTCTCGACCTTGACCTGTAGGGCTTCGCGTTCAGCAGACGTCAGGTCAGCGTTGAGGATGGCGGGCTGGTCAGCGAAGCGGTACCAATAATAAGTGACGACGCTGCCGTCGCCGAGGAAGGCCTGGAACGGTCCGGCCTTTGGACCCGGGATCTTCCAGGTCGTCTTTTCGCCGGGCTGGGTCTCCCGCGGTAACTGCGGCTTTTCCACCGGGGGCTCGAAACTCATCTGCGCCAGGCCAGTCGCGGCCGGTACCTCGGCGGGCTTCACTGGCGTCCACTGCCCGTTCTTCCCGCCCGTGCCGAAGCGATAATACTGCGGCAGCGTCACGAGACCGGGCGTCGTGCGCGAGACGACTTCGTCGTTCCACTTGTAGCCGTAGGTCATCGGATCCGGGGAATGCGGCGTGGCGAAGGATTTCCAAGCGAGCCCTGGCTTGGCCTCCCGCTTGGTGCCCTGCTTGTAGATGCTCCAGGTCGAGCCGCCGTTGTTCTTGAAGTTCTGGATGAACGCGCCGGCGGGATTGACCGCGCCGCTCGCCACCGGGCCGCCGTCGAACCAAGCCTTCACGCCGTCGTACATCGCCCGACGGTCATACGACGTCAGCCGATGCAGCACGACAGTGGTGCCATCGGCGCCGACCGGAAAGGATGTCGGCGCGACGCGCGCATAGGTCGCACCTTTGTCGTCCGTGGCCTGCGCGGCGGGCACATACTGGGTCTCCATCTGGAAATGCTTGTTCGGATCGGAGCCACGGGAATCGAGCATCTGGCCGGCGACGGCCGGATTACGGAGGGCCGCGCGCGACCAGAAGTTCGGCGTGAAGAAACAGACCGGGCCCTTGAAGTTCGACGAGTTCAGGAAGAGCGTCCAGCAGTTGTCGCCCGTGGGCACGTCTTTGCCTTCAGTCTTCGTCTTCGGCTGGGCGAACGGCATCGGCAGGTAACCGTAGCCGAAGAGCTCGCCATTGACGCCCTGCTTCAAGTTGAGGCCGTCGAGCGGGAAGAGCAGCCAAGGCGTCAGCTGAGCCACGCCGTAGAGCCCGCGCGGATCTTCCCACGTGCCGCGTCCGTAGCCCGGTCCGTTGGCGATGTCGTAGAAATTCACGCCGACGCCACCCATGATGAACTTCGGCGTCGTTGTCGGGAAGTGCGTGTCACGCCACCAGCCGAGGCCGCCTTCGATGTCGTTATAAAGATCCTTGGGTTTCGCATCCTTAGGATACTGCGGATGCATCCAAGTGCCGAAGAGGCCGGTCTGGAAGCGATGCCCAGGGTATTGATTCAACAGCGGCCAAGCGGCGGCGTAGATCGAGAAGCCGGCGTCGTAGGTCTCCGGCACGCGCTCGGTCGGGACGAGGAGGTAACCAGCCATCTCGACCTTCTGAGGGGCAGCAGGAAGCGTCGCTGCCATGAGGCAGGCAACCAGGAGTGCGGGGGTGCGCATGGTTGGGAGATAAACCCATTTCCTTAGCCCTGCACACCCGAATTATCCGCCCCTGAGCCCTCCCCGTCCCGCAGGCCCACCTAACCCTCCCAATTGGGCTTTGACTAGGGTTTTCCCCGTCCGTTAACCATACCCCTCGATTCCGTCCGTCCACGACCCCATGAAACGCACCCATACCTGCAACGCCCTCCGCCCCGCCGACGCCGGCCAGACCGTGACCCTCGTGGGTTGGGTCGACACCAAGCGCGACCTCGGCGGCGTGACCTTCGTCGACCTCCGCGACCGCGAAGGGATGACCCAGGTGGTCTTCAATCCAGGCTCCGACGGCATCCAGGAAATCGCCCAGCGCCTGAAGACGGAATCCGTCATCGAGATCACCGGCAAGGTCCGCGCCCGCTCGGCCGAGACCATCAACGCCAAGCTTGCCTCGGGCAGCATCGAAATCGCCGCCGAGTCCCTCGTGGTCCATAACATCTGTGCCGACCTGCCGTTCCCGATGGACGACGATAAGGCCGACAAGGTGAACGAAGACCTCCGCCTCGAATACCGCTTCCTCGACCTCCGTCGCCCCCGCAACATCGGTCTCCTCAAGCTCCGCGCCAAGGCCGCCCGCGCCATCCGCGCCGAACTCGACGGCCAGGACTTCCTCGAGATCGAGACCCCGACCCTCTTCAAGAGCACCCCGGAAGGCGCCCGCGAGTTCCTCGTGCCGAGCCGCACCAACCCCGGCGAATTCTACGCGCTCACGCAGTCCCCGCAGCAGTACAAGCAGATGCTCATGGTGGCCGGCGTCGAACGCTACTACCAGATGGCCCGTTGCTACCGCGACGAAGACCTCCGCGCCGACCGCCAGCCGGAGTTCACGCAGGTCGACTTGGAGATGTCCTTCATCGACCGCGAGGACATGTACAAGCTGATCGAAGGTATCCTCAAGCGCACCTGGAAGGAAACCCTCGGCATCGATATCCCGACGCCCTTCCCGCGCATGGCCTACCAGGAAGCGATGGACCGCTTCGGTATCGACAAGCCGGACACGCGCTTCGGCATGGAAATCCAGGACCTCACGGGCCTGTTCAAGAACTCCTCCTTCAAGGTCTTCAACGGCGCCGCCAACACCCCGGGCTCCGTGGTCCGTGCGATCAACGCCAAGGGCCTCGCCGACATCACCCAAGGCGAGCTGACTAACTTCGAAACCATCGCCAAGAGCCAGGGCGCCAAGGGCCTCGCGTTCATCAAGTGCGAAGCGGGCGAATGGAAGTCGCCGATCGTGAAGTTCTTCTCCGACGAAGAAAAAGCCGCGCTGAAGCAGCAGCTCAACATCGAGGACGGCGACATCGTCTTCTTCGCCGCCGCCCCCTGGTCGCAGGCTTCGACGATCCTCGGCCGCATCCGCCTCGAGTCCTCTTTCCTCCTCAAGGCCCGCGGTCGCATGAACCTCCCGACCAACCAGTACAACTTCCTCTGGGTCATCGAATTCCCCTTGATGCTCTGGGACGAAGAAGAGAAGCGCTACCTTTCGGCCCACCACCCGTTCACCGCCCCGGTCGTCGAGGATGAGCCTCTGCTCGCCACTGACCCTGCTAAGGTCCGCGGCCAGCACTACGACATCGTCCTCAACGGCGTCGAACTCGGCGGCGGCTCGATCCGCATCCATAACCCGGCCGTCCAGAAGCGCGTCTTCGAGGACATCCTCAAGATTCCGCAGGACCTCGTGGAAAGCCGCTTCGGTTACATGCTCAAGGCCTTCTCCTACGGTGCCCCGCCCCACGGCGGCATCGCCCTCGGTTTCGACCGCGTGGTCGCCATGCTCGCCGGCCGCTCCTCGATCCGCGACATCCTCGCCTTCCCGAAGAACCAGAACGGCCGCGACCTGATGGCCGACTGCCCGAGCCCCGTCGCCCCGAAGCAGCTGCGCGACCTGCGCATCCGCCTCGTGGAAGACGAGCCGAAGGCCTAAGGCCCTCGCAGGCTCCCGACGAAAGGCACGCGCAAGCGTGCCTTTTTGTTGGACTGGGATTTAGCCTTCCCCCGCAAGGACGGTCAGCCTATTGCCTTCAGCCATGTCCGACGCTTCGCCTTCTCCCACCCCCGCCCCGCACGTCGTCGGCGAAGGTTACGAGTTCGATGAAGTCCGTGCCTTCCTCGGCGGCGACCCGAAGCCCCCGAACTTCGTCATCCATAAGGGCACCGAGGTCATCGGCGTCTGCCTGGGCCTCGGCTGGAATCCGCGCGCCGACAGCGAACCGTGCGAAGTCTGGGTCGGCCGCAAAGGCGACCAGGCCAAGTGGGGCATCCGACTCGCCGAGACCCGCGGCCCGCTCCCGGTCTACGTCCGTCGCACCGAAGGCGGTAAATGGTTCTACAATGGCCTCTTCGAAGTGACGAGCCACTCGACCGACCCGGCGATCATCCGTCCGCGCCTGATGCCCCCGAAGATCGTGGCCATCGCCCAGCTGGTCTTCCTCAAGCGCTGCGCTGCCTGAACACCATGCCCGACGAACGTCCCCCTCACCGCGATCCCCTGCACGGCGTCACCCTGCAGAAGCTCCTCGAGTCGATGGTCGCAAAATACGGCTGGCAGGAACTCGCCCACCGCATCCCGATCCGCTGCTTCATGTTCGACCCGACGATCAAGTCGTCGCTCACCTTCCTGCGCAAGACCCCCTGGGCCCGCGAGAAGCTCGAGAACTGGTACGTCGGCGACGTCCGCAAGTCCCAAGGGTTTGGGCTCTGAGCCGCGCTCAGCGCGCTGCTTCGCAGCAGTTCACCGTGCCAGCAGTACCCCGCGCGGCATAGCCGCGCTTACTTCCCCAGCTTCCACTTCGCCTGGCGGAGCACGGCCTTGCCCGCGGCCTTCTGGAATTCATACCAGACGGTGAGCAGCGTGCCGTCGGCGAGTTCGACCGTCGCCGGATAGCCGAGGTCGTAGCCTTCGCCGTCGGCGGAGACGGTCAGCGGTTCACTCCAGGTCCGGCCTTGGTCCGCACTGATGCGCGCCTGATTGCCAAAGGGCTTGCGACGATAGCCGTAAGTCATGACCAAGCCGGCCATCGTTGAGCTTGAGGAGCTGCGAAGGTAGGCCCCAGACGCCGATCGCCTTCGGCACGGTCCAGGTCTTGCCGCCGTCACTTGATTCGCACTGCAGCGTCGTGCCGACGTCGGGTTTGTTATGGTTACGGATCTGGGCGACGATGCGCCCGTCGTCCGTCTCGATCGCAAAGAGTTCATGATAGCCCTTCTTCACTTCATCGCCGGGGCGGGTCGGAATCTCGCTCAACCAGGTCCAGGTGAGGCCATCGTCCTTCGATTCGGCCACGCCGATCTTGCCGTCAGTATTCCAGAGCTGCTTGCCGACGTAGAGGAGGCGACCGTCCTTCAGCTGCGTCGGGCCGTGCGGACTGTTGACGATGGTAGCGATGGGCGGCGACCAAGTCTTGCCGCCATCCGTCGAGCGCAGCACCCATTCGCCGAGCTGGGCTTTGCGCTCCTCGGCCGTCAGACGGTCCTGCGCCGCTTTCCAGCGGGCCTGACGTTCCGGAGTCTGCTTCGCGAGCAGGCCGCGTTCTTCGTAGGCCAGAGACGTGAACGTCGTGACGAGCAGCGTCCCTTTGGCGGTCTCCATCACGCCGCTGTCGCGGTCGTCGATTGGGCCGTCGAGGAGCACACGCGGGTAGGTCCACGTCGCGCCGTCATCCTTGGAGGTCATCGCCTTCACCTGCCCGAGCGGACAGATATGGCCGTCGCGGCCGCCGGACCAACTGACCCAGAGCTCACCGTTAGCGCGGCGCGCCAGCGTCGACCAGCCGGCATAGGGTTCTTCGGGCGGCGTGATCGTCTTCGTCTCGAGCACCTGGGCCGTCTGGGCGCACAGAGCGACCGCGGCGAATAACGGCCAAATACGACGGAGCGACGAACCTAGGGGCGGATTCATAAGATACTTCTGAATACGTCCACGGAGACCGCAATGACCGACTTCAATCCATACCACGGATTGCAGGCAAAGAACGAGGTGCAAGGATGATGTCACCCCCATGAGTACCCGTCGCGACTTCCTCCGCCAAAGCACGTTGCTGGGTGCCACCTTGGCATCGACTTCCCTCTTCGGCCAGGTCGGCTTCACCGCCCCGGCCCGCAAAGTCCGCGTGGCGATCGTCGGCGGCCGCTTTGGCCTCAGCTTCCAATTCCATGAGCACCCAGACTGCGTCGTCGAGGCGGTGGCCGAACTCCGTCCCGAGCGCCTCGCGGCGCTGCAGAAAGTCTACAAGTGCGCCAAGGGATACCCTTCGCTCGAGGAGATGCTCAAGGACCCCAAGGTCGAGGCGGTCTTCCTCGCGACACCGGCGCCGGATCACGTCCGTCATACCCTCCTCTGCCTGGCCGCGGGCAAGCACGTGCTCAGCGCCGTGCCCGCCGCGATGACGCTCGAGGAATGCGGCCAGCTCGCTGGTGGGGTCAAGAAATCCGGACTCACCTACATGATGGGCGAGACCAGCTGCTGGCAGCAGCTCACGATCTCGGCCCGCAAGTTCCACGCCGAAGGCCGCTTCGGTCACCTTTACTATACCGAATCAGAGTACCATCACCCCGGACTCGAGACGCTCTACTTCGAGAACGGCAAGCGCACCTGGCGTCACGGCCTGCCGCCGATGCATTACCCAACCCACTGCACCTCGCACCTCCTCAGCGTCACGGGCGAACGGCTGACGGAAGTCGTCTGCCACGGCTGGGGCGACGACCACCCAATCGTGAAGGACAACGCCTATCACAACCCCTTCTGGACCGAGACCGCGCTTTTCCGCACCGACCGCGGGAACAGCATGCGCGTGGCGATCTGGTGGCGGGGCGCCCAGAAAGGCGGCGAACGCGCCCGCTATTTCGGCGACAAGATGAGTTTCTATTTCAGCGACCCCACCGGCACCACCGGCCCCTCGATTGTCCGGGCCGAGACGAAGAGCGAAAAGGACAGCGGTGGCTTCGAACGTTCGTCGCAGATTCTCGAGAAATACGCGGAGGTCAAATGGTGGAAGACCGACATGCTTCCTGAGCCGCTCCGACACGACAGCGGCCACGAAGGCTCGCATTGCTTCATCACGCACGAGTTCATCGATGCAATCGCCAAGGGCCGCAAACCGTTCGTCGGGATCGACGAAGCCCTCGCTTACACGGTACCGGGCATGATTGCTCACCAGTCCGCGCTCAACGGCGGCCAGTCTCTAAAGATTCCGACCATCACGGGCTGAAGCATCGGGGTGGACAGACCCCGGCCCGTCCCTAGCCTCGGGCGATGGACTTCTCGCAGCTGCTGCAACAGGGCACCGCCCATGCCTGGCTCTACATCCCGGTAGCCATTCTCCTCGGGGCGCTGCACGGGCTCGAACCCGGCCATTCGAAGACCATGATGGCGGCCTTCATCATCGCCGTTCGTGGGACGGCCTGGCAGGCCGCCCTGCTCGGTTTCTGCGCCGCGCTCTCGCACACGCTCATCATCTGGATCCTCGCCGGCCTCGCGCTCCAATACGGCTCCCACTGGAACGTCGAGCAGACCGAACCTTACTTTCTCCTTATCAGCGGACTCATCGTCATCGGCATGGCGGTGTGGACGATCATGCGCCTGCGCGAAGAGCAAGGACATCACCACCATCATCACGGCGAAGGCGACCACAGTCACGACCATCATCACGGCCATGAGGACGAGGATGCGCACGCCCGAGCGCACGCGGCGGATATCCAGAAACGTTTCGCGAACCGGCAGGTCACCACCGGACAGATTGTAATCTTCGGCCTGACCGGCGGCCTCATGCCCTGCCCCGCCGCGGTTTCGATTCTGATCGTCTGTCTGCAGCTCAAGGAATTCTCTCTCGGCTTCAGCATCGTCGCCGCGTTCAGCTTCGGACTCGCGCTCACGATGATCTCCGTCGGCGTGCTCGCGTCGTGGGGCTTCCAGAAGCTCGCCGAGAAGTCCGGCTGGTTCAGTCGCGTCGCGCATCGCGCCCCTTACGTCTCTTCTTATCTTCTCATCGCCCTCGGAATGGCCTTCGCGTTCCGCGGATTGGCGATGATGAAGTGACAAAGGCGACGGTTCGGTGACGAAGGTGTCAGGCGTGTCGTATTAATGTCGGCTTGATTACCGAATGACTGCGCTTGTCACGGTCGCACGCCGCTTGTGTCGTTTGCGGCAGAAGTGACCTTTCGGTGTATGACGCTGCCGACACAAATCTGACGCCGTTCCGTTGAGACGTAAAGGTAAGGTGCTCGTCCCTACCCATGAAAAACATCGCACGTTTGTTCCTCGTCGCCGCGGCTACCACCGTCTCGCTCTCCGCACAGAGCGTGATTCAGGGCCCGTCTAGCTCCCAGACCTCTTACCTCACTCCGACCTCACCGGGCTGGTCCGCCACCTCTCTCCTGACGGTGGGCGACGGCATCGGCGGCTACCTGATGGCCGGTATCCCTGACGGTCTCGGTGCTTACTCGAACGGCGACGGCACGATGACCGTCCTCGCCAACCACGAAATCGGCGCCACTCAGACTATCACCACTGTGCGTCCTCCAGGGCACCGCCCGCGCCCACGGCGCAGCTGGCGGCTTCGTCTCCAAGTGGGTGATCAACACCTCGACCTGGCAGGTCGTCTCCGGCGGCGACTTCGTGACCTCCGCGCCTCAACCAGATGATGTGGAACGGAACCACCTGGGCTGCTCCCGCCACCGCCTATGCCTACCTCCGCCCCTGTGCCGCAGACCTCCCGAAGCTCAGCGCCTTCTGGGATGCGAGCACCTCGACGGGCTACGATGGCCTGATCTTCCTGAACGGCGAAGAAACCGGCGCCGAAGGCAAAGGCCTTCGCCTGCATCGCCACGGGTGCTGCGGGTGAAGTCGGCAAGGCCTACGAACTCCCGCACCACGGTAAGTATTCCTACGAGAACCTCCTCGCCCGCTCCAACTACGGCTCGACCCCGGGCGCGGCCAACCTTCTCCAGACTGTCGTCGTCGGCACGGATGACACGACCCCTGGCGAAGTCTATGTTTACATCGGCACCAAGACCAACACCGGCAACGCGGTCCAGAAGGCCGGCCTCACGAACGGCCAGACTCTACGGCGTCAAGGTGAACTGACCGGCGTCACGGGCTATACCGGCGCCGTCACGCTCGAGAACGCCTCCGGCATCAACGGCACCTTCGCCCTCGCCCCGATCTTCGACCAATGGGACCATCGCCGCACAAGACCGGAGCCGAGTTCCAGACCGCCTCGCTGCGCCGCCGGCGTAACCCAGTTCGCTCGCCCTGAAGACGCTCATTGGGTCGACGAGAATTCCCTGATCTTCGCCACCACGGGTGCGACGGTTAACAGCGTATCCGTCACCTCCAAGATCTACCAACTCGACTTCAATAGCACGCACGTCCGACGGCATCCTGACCACGGGCGGCTCCATCAAGGTCATCGTCGACTCGAAGAACATCACTGGGTCTAGACGGCGCCGCAGGCCCGTAGCTTCGACAACCTGACCATCGGCGACGACAACAAACTCTACATTCAGGAAGACCCGGGTAATAGCTCCTATGTCGCCAAGCACTGGATCGTCGACCACACCCTTGGCACCCAGGCTCAACGCGAGGCCAGCGCCGTGCAGATCTTTGAATCCGATCGCACCCGCTTTACCACGGGCGCCGTCAACTTCCAGACGCTCGACGAAGAGCACTCCGGCATCATCGACATCACCACGATCGTCAATGATGGCATCGTCGGTAGCCAGTGGTTCCTCGTGGCCACCCAGAACCACGCCGCCGCCACCGGCGCCAACGCGGCCACCCTCGTCGAAGGCGGCCAGTTCATCGCCCTCAACAAGCGACTCGGCTCGCGACGTCGCGCACCGGAATCGGAACTCCGTTACGCTGACCAACGGCGGCAGCATCGTCGCCAACGGCGGAACCATCACCGACGCCGTGACCCTTGCCGGCACGGGCGGAGTCTTCGATATCACCGGTAGCACCACCGCCTCGGGCGCCATCGGCGGCACGGGCGGCCTCTGGAAGAACGGCACGGGCACCCTGACCCTCACCGGCGTCAACACCTACAC
This sequence comes from Opitutales bacterium, assembly GCA_964203605.1. Classification (GTDB taxonomy): domain Bacteria; phylum Verrucomicrobiota; class Verrucomicrobiia; order Opitutales; family UBA953; genus UBA953. The sequence goes on along the minus strand of CAXNMQ010000007.1, from coordinate 38,128 downwards.
CGGCGACACGAACGTCGCCAAGGGAAAGCTCGTCGTCAATGGCTCGCTCGCCTCGTCGGTTCGCATCCTCAAGGGTAACAGTTTCGGCGGCACCGTGACAATCAACGGCAACCTGACCAACCTCGGCACGCTCGCGCCGGGCAACTCCCCTGGCACGACCACGATCAGTGGCAACTACCTCGAAGCCGGCACGCTCGACATCGAAGTCTGGGGCCTGACCGCGAACACGCAGCATGACCAGGTGGTCGTCTCGGGCACCGCGACCTTCCAGGCCGGCAGCACCCTGATGGTCACGAAGACCGGCGGCACCTACGACCTGACCCGCACGCAGTCTGTCCTCGCCGTCAGCGCCCTCGCCTACTCGGGTTCGTTCACGAACCTCGACCGTGGCACGCAGACCTCGCAGGTGTTCTTCAACAACGCCACGGGCCGCATCCACGGTTCCGGCATCACCGAAACCCAGACGTTCGCCGACCTGACGACCGACACCAACCGCAAGGCGATCGCCACCGTACTCTACGCGAACGGCCTCACCGACGGCCAGGTGATCAAGAACGGCACCGCGGTCCTCGCCACCAGCAAGGCCTTCATCGCCTCCGGCGAGATGGGTGCTGCGACGGTCGCCTTCCTCGGCGCCGCCAACGTGGACACCGCCCTCGACGCGCTCTCCCCTGAGCCGTATGGCACGTCGCTCGTGATGGCCTCCCGCAACACCTACTCCCTGGCCCGCTCCCTCGCCGGAGCCCAGGCCTTCGGTGACACGTGGAACGCTCAGCTCGGCTACGACCAGCAGCAGTCCACCTCCACGGCCTCGACGACCACGCTCAACGGCGCGTTCGACGTGAACTCGACCTACGCTCTGCTCAGCCGCAAGGTGGGCACCGCCTCGGTCTTCTCCGTGCTGTTCGCCAACAATGACGGCAAGACCTCCGCGTCGGGCTTCGCTTCGGAAGCTTCGGGTGAATCTTACGGCCTCGGGTTCGGCACTGAATGGGCGCTCGGCCGTCTGGATGTCGGCATCGTCAGAGGCGAACTGAAGGCCAGCGGATCACGTTCCGGCCAGTCGTTCAGCAACCAGAATATCGAATCCACCACGCTGTCGGCCCGCATGAGCTTCACCAAGCTCGGCGCCATCGTCCCCTACGTCGCGCTTAGCCGCAATATCGCCGAGAGCGACGCCTTCACCGAAGTCGGTACGGGCGCCAACCTCAACGTGGCTGCGGCCAAGCAGTCGGACGTCACCGCCGAAGTCGGTATGAGCTACGGCATCAAGCTCGACGAAAACGTCACGGTATCGCTGAACGTCGCCTATGAGCACGCCCTCACCACCGATGGCGATACCCTCAACGCGAGCTTCGCGGATGCGGCCTCCCCCACGTCGTTCGCGGTCCGCACCTTCGGTGCCAGTCAGGACCTCCTGCGCGGTGGCATTGGCTTCAACCTCGGACTCGGCGAAGGCCGCTCCGCCGGCGTGAGCTACGACTACCACACCGGTGCCGACGTGAAGTCTGCCCACCAGATCAAGGCCAACTACTCCTTCCGCTTCTAAGCGGTCGGCAGAGTCGGTCCGAAGGCCGCCCACCCGGGCGGCCTTCTTGTTTTACCAGGGCGTGAAGCGGAGGCCGAAGAGCGCGAAGACGGCCGCGGCGAGCAGGCCGAGCGCCGGCAGGAAGAACGGGTCGTAATAATCGGCGGCCCGGGGCTTCTTCTCGAGGACAACGACCTTCTTCATCTCGTCGATGCGCTTGAAGACGGCATTCAGGGCGTCCGGGGTGACGGCATTGAAGGCCTCGCCACCGGACGAGCGGGCGATGCCGATAAGCGCGGGGTCCACGGGGATGTCCGTCATGAGCACGGCGAAGACGATGACTCCCTTCTCCTTAAGGTCGGCGATGATAGGCACGTCCTTCGGCGATTTGATATCAGGACTCTCGCCGTCGGTGATCAGGATGATCATCCGGTCGCCGACGGGTCGCTCGGCGAGGTGGGCCGAGGCCCCGTAAAGGGCGTTACCGATGAAAGTTCCGCCCCAGAGCTCGTCGGGTAGCACGTTGGGCGTGATGAACGGACGCGAGAGCATGATGGTCTCGGTGTCCAACGTCAGGGGCACCCAGTGGATGAAGTTGCGCGAGAAGATCGTCAGGCCGAAGGCATCGCCCTTGCGATGGCGCAGGAACTTCTCGAGAGACTCCATGGCGGAGTCAAAACGGCTATGCCTGCTTTTGCTCTGGTCGCCATGCGTGCCCCGCATGCTGCCCGAGGTGTCGAGCACGACCTGGATATTGGTCAGCTGGCGCTCGACTTCCGGCGGCTGGAAGGTGATCGGATGCGCGAGGAACAGCACGGCGATAGCGAGCAGGCCAGCCGGTAGGCAGTTGGCGACGAGCACGAGGCAACGCAGGAACCAGCCGCGACGGCCCTTGCCGCCGTCGTAAGGCATCGCAAGGGGCTGACCGGGGCGCACCCACTCCCAGAAGGCCAGGATGACCGGGAGGGCCAGTAGCGCCAGCCATTGGGGATGCAGGAAGGTCATGGGCGGACGGCCTCGGGGGCCGGAAGGTGCTGGCGGATGATCGTGGCGATCTCGGCGTCAGCGACGCCGGAGCCGGGGCGATGGAGCCAGCGCTGGAGATGATCCAAGGCCTCGCCGGTTCGTTCACCGCGGGCGATGGCGGCCAAGACGTCGGCCATGGGGGCATCGGCGGGGACGAGCCCTTCGCGCCAGCAACGCAGCAGAAGCATCTCGAGTCGGGCCTTCTGCTCAGCGGAGAGTCCCCCTTGTTCAAGTTCGCCCAGGAGCAGGCGGAGCTGTTCGGCCAAACTGAGCGGGGGCTTCACGGGGACCGGAACGGGCTTCTTCGGGCGGCGCCAGAAGATGAGTGCGAACAGCCAAAGAATCCAAAAGACGGCGAGCGCCACGAGCGTCGCCTGATAATGCCCGCGCACCTCAATCCCGATGTCCTCAGTCTCCTTCACCCGGGCTTCGAGTTCCTTCGATAGTTTCGGATCACCCATCACCTTGAACGACGGCAAACCGCTCAGGGCACCGCCGTTATCGGACATGAGATACTGCAATGAGGTCATGCTCGCCCTCGCGGTTCACGAGGTAGCGGACGTCGTAGACCTTGGCGCCGCTGTGCTCGGTCACCTGGGCGATGCGTACGTTCACGGCCACACCGTAACGGAACGGCTTCACGATGAGCCCCGGGCCGCTGTAAGTGATGATGGCGGCCTGCTCGACGCCGAGCGGCACCTTCAGATTATCCTCCTGCTGCAGGAACCACCAGCCAGCGACGATGACCGCAAGCACGGCCAGCCCCCGGAGGAGCCAGACGCGGAACGATGTCTTCGACGCGGCCATGGTCAGCGGGCGGTCCGGCTGGCGAAGCCGCGGTTCTTGAGGAAGTAGGTCAGCTTACCGAGGATCGGTTCGTCGGTGCGCAGATGGAGGTAATCGATACCGAAGCGACTGAGCTCGGCCTTCCACCCAGAAGAGTCGACCTGGCGACGTCCGCCCAAGCCGACGAAGCCGCGGCCCGACTCAGCTTCAACGCCGCGGATGATACCCGCGCCACGCAAACCCTGCTCGGCGGGGTCTTCGAAATGCAGGACGATGCAATCGTTCCGCTGGGAGAGTACCTGCAGCGCCGCAATGGCATCCGAATCGTGCAGGTCGCTCAGCACGATGACGGTCGTACGCTTGGCGAGGGAAGGCGCGAGTTCACGGGCGCGCGCCGACAGCGACGTGACTTCAGTGAAATCGTGCTGACGCAATTGATGGGCCCACTCCATGACGATATTACGCGAGAGCGTCGGCCGGATATGCAGTTCGCGGGCACCGCAACCGAGCAAGCCGACGGGCGTGACCGACGATTGGGCAGCCAAGCCGATGCCAGTGGCCACGCGCACCGCCCAGGCATACTTGCTCAGGGGCTGGGAGGACACGCACATGGAAGCCGAGGTATCGAGCAGGAGATACAGCGGGATCTGTTTGGTCTCCTTGAACTCCTTGACGTACAGCTTGCCGAGGCGCGCCGAGATCTTCCAGTCGATGAACTTGACGGCGTCGCCGGCGACATACGGACGGGACTGAACATACTCCAGGCCGGCGCCATGGAACACGGAATCACGCTGGCCGAAGTCCAGGCTGTTCGCGAGCCGCCGGACGGCGACTTCGAACTGCCGGCTGTCGACCGGATCGTGAGGCAATGTTCGCGGACGAAGCATCGGTTCAGCCTAATCCGGAGAGGATTGATGCCAGCACCTTGGCGCTCGTCTGGCCCGCCGCCGCGGCTTCATAGCTCACGCGGACACGGTGCAGGACGACGTCCTCGGCGAGATCGAAGAGATCTTCCGGGGTGACGTAATCACGACCACGGATGATCGCACGGGCGCGGGCGGCGTTGACGAGGGCGAGGCCGGCGCGCGGACTGCAACCGAAGTCGAGGTCCTTGGATTCGCGCGTGCGACGCACGAGCTCGACGGAATGGCGGAGGAAGACCTCGCTCACGTGGACGCCTTGGACGGCTTCCATCGCGGCGACGAGGTCGGCCTTGGTACCGACCGGCGAGTCGTCGATCATGTCGAAGGCCGTCTTCGGGACCGCCCCGCCCTCTTCCTTGCGCAGGCCCATGCCGAGCTGGCGCTGGAGGATGTCCTGCTCCTCGTCGCGACCGGGATAACCCAGGCGGTGGAGGAGCATGAAACGGTCAAGCTGCGCTTCCGGCAGTTCAAAGGTGCCGGATTGCTCGACGGGGTTCTGCGTCGCGATAACGAGGAACGGGGTCGGCAGGCGCATCGTCTGGCCACCGAGGGTCACCTTACGCTCCTGCATGGCTTCGAGCATCGCGCCCTGCACCTTCGGCGCGGCGCGGTTGATTTCGTCGGCGAGGAGCAGGTTCGTGAAGACCGGGCCGCGGTGGATACGGAAGTCGCCCGACTTCTGGTCGACGACTTCGGAGCCGACGATGTCGGACGGCAGCATGTCGACCGTGAACTGGATGCGACGGAAATCCAAGTCGATGGCCTTGGCGACGGTGTTCACGAGGAGCGTCTTCGCTAGGCCGGGCATCCCCTGCAAGAGCAGGTGGCCGCCGGTGAGGAGCGCGATCATGACGCGCTCGACGACGACGTCCTGGCCGACGACGACCTTACCGACGCGCGTACGGACGTCGGCGACGAACTGGTGGGCGGCCTGCACGGCCGCGGGATTAGGAGGGTTGTTCATTTTTAAAGGGGTTGGGTTAGGGATAGGGGTAGGAACATCAGGCAAGGTTCAGCGGAGTTGGCGGAGCCATTTTTCCGCGACGGTCTTCAGGTCGGCGGGCGACAGTGTGGCCGTGCCGCCGAAGCAGCCCGTCTGCACGCGCTCAATGTCCTGCTGCAGCTCAGACTTCTGCGCAGCGGTGAACTTTACCAGCGGGCTGGCTCCCAGTTTGCGCAACAAGGCGACGACGGAGAAACCGTCGACCGTGGCCGGCAACTTGAAGACATCGCGGGCGCGAGGAGGACGCGGCCCAGTGTCACGCTTACGGAGGGTAATCCAGACGACGAACGCCGTCACGGCGGCGAGGCCGACGTAGAGGTATGCGGAATAGTCTTCGGCGACCGGAGGAACGTAGCCAGCGCCTTGGGCGACCTTGACGCGATCGAGCAGGACAGAGGCTTTGGAGAGCACGACCGGATCGATGTCCTGGTAGGTACGCCAGACGGTAGTCGTGTTTGCGGCCTTGACTGTCGGGAACGGCACGTCGGTCGCCTTGTCCGCCGCGCGGATGGCATCGCCATCGACAGTGATCGACCAGCGGCGCTCGGTACGCGGGGCCACCTTCTCTCCCCACGTGTTGAGTTCCTTCACCATCAGCGGGTCAATTGACGTCACTTGCCGGACTTTCGCGACAGCGGCGAGCGGGGACAGGTCAAGCAGGTCTTCGAGTTCGGGTACGAGGCCAGAGGCGGTCGCAGCGACTTCTAGGCTCAGCGAGCCATTGATCGCGAACTGGCGCGTGTCGAGGGTCTGCGTGACCTCGACCTTGTCGGCAGGCCGTGGCGACGGTTTACCAGAGGCGACCTTGAGCAGCGTCTCGGCGGAAGTGGCGGGAATCGTCACCGGCCCGCTGAGGTCGATGAAGCGAAGCTCCATCTGCACCGGCGGGATCTTGTCGACGCTGGCGTCCTTCGCGCGGACGAGCACGTAGGCGAGCGGAGTCTCCTCCCAGCCCGGTCGGGCGGTCGGACGCGACTTCACGTCGGGCGCGGCGAAGGTGATCGAACGGATATCGAAGAACGGCGAGAGGCCTTCGGTGAGCTTCTTCTCGAATTCATCGCGCGGCCCCTGTGGCTCCGGTCCCTTGGCCACCTGCGGACCACGGCGCTTCGAGGCGGCCGCGATGGCGATGGCATCGTTGCTGAGATACTGGCCGAAGCGGGCCACGCGGCCCATGGCTTCGGTGTGCACGACGCTCAAGATGATGCCGAACTCCTGTCCGACGCCCACCGTGTTAGGGCCGTCGACCTGCGTCTGGACGCGGATCTCACTCAAGAGCTCGTCGAGGTAGTCGGAGCGCTTCTTCAGGCCGAGGGAGAACGGGTCGTCCTTGGTGACCACGAGCGTGCTCGCGAGGTAGCGATACTTCAGGTCCTCATGCAAAGGATTGTTGGTATCGTTGAGGCGGCTATTGAGCGACTTCGCCAGCTGACCCATGTGAGTGGGCGCCATCTTGCCTGGTAGTGCGAGGATGGCGGCGCGGATATGGCCGAGGGCCGCGCGGTTCATCGGGCGGCCGAGGTTGACCTGGCCGGTGCTGCCGATGCCGAGGACAGCGTTGAACCAAGTGAGGTAAGGGTCGATGGTCAGCTCGTTGCCCTGCAAGCGGACGACTTGACGGCCATAGGCCGCGGCGGCGCGCTGGAAGTAGTCCTGCGACTGCAGCGTCTTCTCCTTAGCGGCGACGAGGCGTTTGGCTGGCTCGAGCGGAGCCAAGTCCTGGAAGCTTTCGAAATCGGACCAGTCGTTGAGGACGACCGCGCCAAGGAGGATCGCCTTATAGGCGTCGGGCCGGCTCGCCTGCCACTCGTCGATCATCTTGAGCAGCGAAGCGTAACCGGCTTCGGCCATCAAATAGGTCTGAGCCTCGTTGCGACGGGTCAGGCTACCGCGCTGGATGTCCGCCCGGCGCCAGCGGTCACCGAGATTAGAGTGCATCTTCTGGGCGAGCAGGAAGAATACCCGCTCATCCATCTTGGCGGTCGGACCGAAGACGCGCTCGATGTGCGAGTCGCGGTAGGCCTCGGCGTTGCTGTAGGCCAGGTCGAAGGCGTTGACCACCTTACTCTCGTCGCGCGGGGCGACGCCGGCCTTGCGGAAGACCTCCATCATGCGGGCGAGAGAGTCGATGTTGCGCTCCATCATCACCGGGGTGATGGGGATACGGGCGTCCTCGGGTAGGCCATAACGGGCACGAAGTTCCTGCGGAAGCTGGGGATTGTGCGCCTGCCCCCAAGCGAGCAGGAAGTCTTCGGCGAGGGCCACGCCGGCGGCCGGACGACGGCTGGGCGAGCTCGACGATGCGGTCGGCGGCCATCTCGAAATTAGCGCTCACGATGATGGCGCGGGCGAGACTGGCGTCGAAGCGGTCGCGAAGGTCGGCCGGCAAGACCGCAACCCACTTGCCCGCGGGGGCGAGCAGCAGCATCTCTTCCGGGTCGATCTCGCTGGAGCCATTACGGCTGCTGCCGCCACGACGGGGCACGCCGGCCTGGCGGCTGAAGGAATTCTCGACCTCGCTCATCCAGGATTCGGCCATGAGCGTGAGGATCTGCTTCCACGGCTCCGAGCCGGCGTCGGGACTCTCCGCGATGAGGTTGGCGAGGACGGTCTGCGCACGAAGATTGTCGATGCGCTGCGCGGCGGCGGCCTGCGTCTCGTTCTGGATCTTGCGCGAAAGTCCGCCGACAATCTTAAGGGCGGCCTCGGGCTGGGACTTCATCAGGTCGGCAAACGTGCCGCTCAGCACGGCGGGTGAGACCTGCGTGAGCACGCGGAGCATCTCGCCAGCGGCCTTACTCTTCTCCCAGTCGTTGACCTTCTTCTCGGAACGGAGGATGGCCACGTTGTCATTCCAAATGCGCGAGATCTGGTCGCGCTGGGCGAGCTCGGTGGCCTGTTCGGCGGCGAGGAAGGCGGCGATCTCCTGGCGAAGGCCTTCGTCAGCGACCTTATCCAACTCGACGCCATCAGGGAGGTAAGCCTTCGCGAGATCACGGAAGCCGCCGGCGAGCAGGACGCGGCCCGCAGCAAGCCGACGAGCGGGATCCTTGCCGCCCAGTTTCTCGGTACCACGGGACATCCGCTCGGCGATCCAGAAACTTTCGTTGGGTGAGACGACCTGGCCGAGCATCTGCCCGATCTTGCGGAGCTCGAGGTCGGTGAGTTCACCAGGCGCGGCATCGGCGAGGGCGAAGACATCCTCGATGCGGACGCCGTTCTTCGGGCGCTCGGCGAGGTCGGTGAGTATCTTGTCGTAGATACCGCGACCGAGTTCGGGCGGCAGCGAGGCGAGCTCGGCCCGCACCTGCGCCCAGTCGCCCAGGCGGAAGGCGGAGAGGAAGCGGGTGTCAGCGTTCGCGCGGGCATCGGCCTTGGCCGATTTTTCCATCGCGGCAAAGACCTCGGTGAGGTCACGGGTATAGCGATGGCGCAGCAGACGCTCATACTGCTGCTGAGTCTTGGCGTCGAGCGGCGCAGCCTGCTGGGCGGGTAAGGTCGCCGCGAGCACGAGGGCGGCGCAGAGGAACGGACGGAGGAGTCTCATGATATTTGTTGTTTAGAAAATGTGGGTGCTCAGGAACCGTTGTCGGGGATCTTCTTGATCTCCTCGAAGAGCTTGCGGTCGTCCTGCTTGGTGGGCTTGCCCTTGGGCTCGGGTCCGCCGAGGAGCGCGGCGGCGGCCTTCGCCTTCTTTGGCTCGGGCTTACCAGCGGGTTGGACCTGGAGGGCGGCTTCGAGATTCTGCTGCTTGCCGGCGCCGATGCCGGTGACGCCTTCGACGGGCTTGATGCCGCCAGCGGCGGGCTTCACGCCTTCGGGCGGCTTCACGCCCTTGACGCCCGCGAGTCCCTTGGCGGGCGGAGGCGGTGGCGTAGCCTTCGTGCCCGCGCCTTTAACGGCTTCCGGCGGTTTCATGCCTTTAACGCCTTCAACGCCCTTCGGGGCAGGCGGAGGCGGCGTCCCCTTGGTACCGGCACCCTTGACGCCTTCAGGGGGCTTCACGCCCTCAACGCCCTCGACGCCCTTCGGGGAGGGCGGAGGCGGCGTGGCTTTCGTGCCGGCGCCCGCGACAGGCTTCGCACCTTCGGTGACGGAAGTCGGCGGCGGCGTTTGTTTCACGGCCTTGGCCCCACCGGGCGCCTTCACGCCGTCGACCTTATCGACGCCCTGCACAGTGGTAGGGGCGACGTTCTTCGCAGCGGGATCAATCTCCTTCACCTTGCCGGAGCCTTCCTGGCGGACGCCGCGCACGCCTTCGACCGCGGACGGAGCGGGCGCTTCCTGGGCGAAGGCAAAGGCGCCGATGGCGCAAAGGAGAAGGTGGGTCTTCATAAGTTATTCTGGCGGACGGAGCGGGTGAATTCCGCTTCGACGCGCTTCTCGTAGTCGGCAAGGGCCGCGGGGTCCTGGTGTTCGGCGAGGTAGCGGAACACCTGACGGGTGCGTTCGGCGTAGGGACGCCATTCGTCCTCGGTAGCCCCGTTGGCCTTGAGCAAGGAGGTCGCGTAGAAGTAGGCCTTACCGAGTGTCTCACGGATCGCGCGGGTCGTCGAACCGTCCTCACCGTCGACCGCCGCCGACTCCTTGAGTAACTGGGCCAAGTCGGCGATCGCGCCGGCGACGTCGAGCATCTCGATCTTCGCCTTGGCCTTCGCGAGGCGGATCTGATGACGGACGGACGGGCGTTCGTCTTGGGGCAGTTCGGCGGCGAGCTTATCGTATTCCTCGACGACGGTCGGCCAATCGGGCTCCTTCGCGCGCTCAAGCTCGCGGATCGCGACGAGATGATCCCGGGCTTTCTCGCGAGCCATCTGGGCCTGGCCTTCGTTGAAATGATAATACACCACCCCGACGGGGAAGAGCAGCCAGAGCAGGGTGAAGAATTTCCTCATCGGGCGGCGCCCTCCCCTGCTTCGGTTTCGAGACGGACGACGCGCCAACGAGAGCCGGCATATTGCAAGGCCACGGGTAGCAGCGCGAGTAGCGCGGCACCGAGGGCCATGGCTAACACTGCCCACTGGGCGAGATCGAGGCCCGACTTCGCCAATGGCGTGCGCACGACCAGGTCGCCCAAGGCGGCGGTCGGCAGATGCTTCTCGTTCACGTCGAAATAGGAACCGCGCAGGGAGCGAGCGACCGTCGCAAGCACTTCGGCATCCTGCCGGGACTGATGGCCCGCGATGAAGGTGCCCTTGCGCGGATTACCGACACCGAGCACGAGCACATCCTTGACGGATTTTGGGCGCGGCAGAATCGGCTGGAGCGGAATCGTGTCGCCGTCGGTGAAAACGACCAGCCGCACCGTCTGCGCCGGCAGGCCATCGACGACCTTGACCGCGGCATTGATAGCGGTACCGAGATCGGTCGAGCCAGCCTTCATTACATATTGAAGAGGTAAGCCGTTGAAGACATTGCGGACGAGTTCCGGATCCCGGGCGTCCATCACCACGGAATGCGCCTCGGTGTAGAAACCGATGACGCCGTAACGCAGATCTCCGCCCACCCGCATGAGCACGGTTTCGACTTCTTCGCGCATCCGCTCCTGCCGGGTTTGCTTCCCTTCCGGCCCCGCGTCCTTAAGGTACATGCTGGGTGAAAGATCGGCCACGAAGACCAGGCGGACCGGCTCCTTGGTGTCGGCAGGTTTGCCGTCCTTGGCCGCTTGATGCAGCTGCCACATCACCGCCAAGCCCCAGGCGAACGCCGTGATTGCCAGGCAACGCAGGAAAGGGGCCAGCTTGGTCCAGCCGCGGGAGGCGCCCTCCGGGCCGAAGGCCAACCGGGCGGCGACCCGCACTCGACGGGCATGCAGGCCCTCCGCCAAAGCGGAAAGCAGCAGCACCAGGAGGGCGGCGGGCAAGGGGTTCATGGGGGCGGCGGGGCTGCCGTCGTCCCGGAAATAAGTCGCCCCGCCGAAGCGAGGCAAACTGCAATGCGCCCGCCTCCCCCTTTATCCTCCGACCCGGAGGCGATGACGGCGTGAACAAACCAAGAAATGTCGTCCGGAAAGGGGACGGGACAGGGGCACCCCCTCTCAGGCGCCGACCATCCGCATCCAAGCGCCAAGGTTATAGTAATTCGAAACGCGGGCAACCTTGCCGTCCTTGACCTCAAAGAAGGCGCCGACGCGCAGATGATACTTCTGTCCGGTGGCGGGCGGGAGGCCTTCGTCGGTCTTAAGATATTCGCCACGGATGTAGAATTCGGCAGCAGCGCGGCCGGCGTCTGGACCGGCGAAGACGACTAAGTCCTCCACCTGCTCGCGGTAGGAACGGTCCATGCGACCGAGGAAAGCGCGGAAGGCGGGGATGCCGACCTCGACGCCGCCTTCGTTGATCTCGTGGACGATGTCGGGATGCAGGAGTGCGAGCAGCGCCTCACGGTCGCCGGAGTTGAAAGCCTGGTAATACTGTTGGATGAGCGGGTGCATGGGTTCAGGTAAGGAGGCGGAGTGGGCGAGCGGGGAGTTTGGATGGATCGGTCTCGCCGGGCGTCGCGCGATGGCGGCGCAGGAGCGCGAGGTCGACGTCGACGGTGAGGGCGTGGTCCCCTTCCGTGCAGACCGGGGTGGCAAGGTGACGCGGCTCGTCGCGGAACGCGGCCTGCGAAGGCGCGAAGGCCGCCGCACGGCCGACGTTCTCGTCGATGAGCACGGAAGTAGTGCGGCCAAGGAGATGGCACACGCCCACGTGGCAGCCGAGTTCGACCGCACGCGCGTCAGCGCAACGCCCCACGCGCTCGACCCCGAGCAGGGTCTCGGTCGCGCTGGGTACGAGCATGAGTTCGACGCCCTGACCGCGCAGGAGCGAAGCGAGCTCGGGGATCTCGACGTCGAGGCAGATGACGACGACGCAGCGCACACCGCGGAAAGACCAGAGGCCGACACCGTCGCCGCCGACGAAGGCGGCTTCCCATGGCGTGAGGTGCAATTTATCCTGATGACGAAAGGCGCGGCCATCCCAGATCGGCGCGCGGTTGCGCAGCAGTCCGTCCGGGCCGAGAAAGGGCACGGTGCCAAGCACGACTCCCTTGTCGACCTGCGCCAGGCGCGGGGCGAGCCGCGGCCAGAGGTCCGTCCAGAAGAGTCGCGCCACGCCGCGGAGCTTATCTTCATCCGCCACGAATGGTTCGAGTCCCATCCAGAGGAACTCTGGGAGCACGACGAGGTCCGCGCCATCGTCCCAAGCTTCGCGCACCTGCGCGTAGACACGGTCAGCGAAGGCATCGGGCGAGGCCGCGGGGACGCCGACATCGAAGGTCAGCAAGGCGAGGGTCAGGCGGTCCATGTCTTCGTCCAGAAGGTGAGGGTCTTGGGAGATTCCTGTTCTTCGCCGACTTCCTTCCAAGGGAAAACGGCCTGCAGTTCGGGGCGACGGCGGTAGCCCTGGCGGGTCCAGAAAGCGTCCAGCGGCCGATGGCCCGCAGGCCTAGCCGGGTGATCGGCGGGCCGATCGACCGCGCAAAAGGCCGTCGTACGCAGGCCCAGCCGGTGCGCGTGCGCTTCGCGACGGGCGAAGAACTCCGCGCCGAGACCGCCGCCGCGAAACTCAGGCAGGACGATGCTTTCGCCTAGGTAGAGGACGTCGTCCGTCGGCACGCCGGCGCGCATAAACGGGCCGCGGAAGTCTTCGGTCTCGTCGGCCAGCGGCAGGCACGTCGTCGCTCCGACCGTCCGGCCAGCCTCATCGCGCGCGAAGACGACGAGGCTACGCGGGCAGCCGAGGTAGGCACGGAGGTATTCCCGCTCATACGCCAGATCGCCCGCGTAGAGATACGGAAACTCGCGGAAGACGGTGATACGTAGCCCACCCAGGATATCGATCCACGGCGCCAGTTCGGGCCCGCGGACTTCGATGAGCTGGAAGGCGGACGGCATGCCGGGAAATCAGAGCCGAATGCGTAGGCGCGGGGAGATCGGCGTGCCGGCGTCGCGACGCGGGCGCTTTGGGCCCTTGCCGGGCGCCTCGTCGTCGGCGATCAAAGCTTCCTCGAATTCCTTCGGCATCGGCGACGACGCCTTGAAGTCGACCTTCGCACCTTGCCAGTCGAAAGACAACTGCGTCGACTCGGCGTGCAGGAAGAGACGCTTAAAGCCGCGGGCGGTGCCGACGGCCTTGTTGAATTCGAAGTCTCCGTAAGTGCGATCGCCAAGGATGGGATGACCGTGCGCGGAGCTCTGGACGCGCAGCTGATGCGTGCGACCGGTGCGCGGGTCGAGCTGGATGAGCGAAAGGGGGAGCGAGCCGCCAGCCGAGCGCTGCCAAGCGTAGACCGTCACCGCGGGGGCGCCGGCCCCCGTCTCGGAACGCACGCCACCGCCGGGACCTTTGGTCTTGGCCATCTGGTCCTGCCAGGTACCGCGGGGAGTGCGCAGGCCGCGACCACGGATGAGGGCGACGTAGCGCTTCATGACCTGCGAGCGGGCGAACATCTTGCGGACCAAGTCGGCGACGCCCTCGTCGAGCGAAAGGAGCAACGTCCCGCTGGTCGGGGAGTCGAGACGGTTGAGCAGATAGACGCGGCGAATGCCACCCTTGCCGTCGCGGACATGGAAGGCCTCCTCGTCGAGAGAGTAGTTGCCCGTGATCAGGATGGTGCCCTTCTCGGCGACTTCACCCGGATTCGGATGGGACAGGATACCATCAGGCTTCTCGACCGCGATAAGCCCGCATTCATGTGACGCCACGACGCGTACGCCGCGTCCAAACGGGATCCAATCAGTAGCCAGAGTCATCAGTGGTAAATAAAGTTGATCGTGACCGTGTCGCTCTCGCCGTACATGGCGACCATATCCGCACGCCAGATATCGTAAGGTGCCGGCGCCATCACGGCATCCTTGCAGGCTAGGGTCATCACGCGGGTGACCTCGGTGCCGAGGACCTGGGCGTCCGTGACCGTGCCGTCGCGATGCAGCCGGAAGCGCACGATCACATTGCCGCGGGAGAGGCCTTCGAAACGGGAACGCTCGATGATACTCCACCAACTGGACTGGATGGCCTCCATCATCCGCTGCGTATAGTCACCGTAATTACTGAAGCGCGCGTCGACCGCGATGGTTCCGGCCCGATTGACGCCGACGGGTCGGCGCAGCAACAGACCATAAGTGCCGGAAGGCACGGAGGCGCGCGGACGGTCGGGATTGGCCGCGACGGGGACGGGGGCGGGAGTCGGCGAGGGCTGGGCGGCCGACTTGCCCGGGCCGGGCGGCGGCGGGGCCTTGACCGGAGCAGCCATCGAGATCGAAGGCTGGGAGATCGGCTGCGCCTCCGATTGGTCGATGGAGCGAGGCTTGCCCTTCGCGATCCGGAGCTGCTCGGACGTGCCCTCGGATTTCGGGAGAGGCGAGTTGGTGGGCATCTTCTCCGGGACTGGCTGAGCGGCGGTCTGATTACGGGCAGGAAGTAAACGGGGTGGTCTTGGGGACGGCCTGGTTGGCGAGCGGATTCGTTTCAATGAAACGGAGCTTCGGCGGCAGGCGGGCTTCGTCGATTTTCACCGGGGCCGTCAGGACCTCCACCGGCCGCACGAACGCCACGACCTTCTGAAAAGCTGTCCGGCAAGACCCAGAGAAGGAGCAGGTGCAGGCCGAGCGATACCGCGACCGCAATAGCCGCGGACCGTAGGTCGATGGATTCTTCAGGCCGCACGCCGTGAAGTTAGGCGGACCCAGCCCGACTTCAAGCGTAGGCGAGGGCGATTATCGGCCGGCAAACTCCTGGGTCAGGGCCGCCAACGTCCGGCGGCAGTCCTCACGGGTCCCGATCACCACGTAGAGCTGGAAACTGTGGTGAGGCGGGATCGGCTTATCCTGCCGAAGTCGGAAGACGCAGTTCCACTTCACGACCTTTTCATGCTCGAACTTGAAACGGCCGAAACCGACCGCGGGCTGACCTGCGCGCGGACGCTCCGGCGTGAACACGCCCATCGCATGGGAGCCAGAGGGTGTCGAAAGCACGACCGGGTCGCGTTGCTCGCCATCTTGCCGAGGCAAGGGCACGAGCGTCGACGTCTTCGCATCGAAACGAAGCTCCTCACTGAAGGACCACGGCATATAACCGGTCAGCGCTTCGAACTGCAGGAACTTATGCGGGCGATCGGCCGGCACGGTGAACGTCACTTTATAATCCAACACATGATCCATCCCCGGACGGCCAATGCGCACCTGTTTATTGAGGATATGACCGGACAGCAAAGTGGTGTTCTGCGCGAGGTGGCCGCCCGACTTCATGCCCGGCGCGAGCCAGTAGGCCATCTGCGTGCGCGTCGTCAGTAGGCCGTCCTTGGTCGAAAGGAATTCCAGGCGGCTGGTGGACTTAGGCCCGAGCGCGTCCACGACCGAACCGGCCTCGGTCGGATTGTAGCACTCCACATGGAAGACGCCGTCGACATCGGCGTTGAGCGCCGACTGGAGCTGGCGGCCATGGTCATGCGAATCGATGAACTCGACGCCATCCCACTTCACGGAGTCGATCGCCCCAGCGAGGCGACTGGTCGTACGGATCACGAGAGGCTTACCGCCAATCGTGCCAGAGATCTCGGCATCGCCACTGACGGCGGGAGCCTGCGCAAGTGCCACGGTCGGCAGGAGGAGCAACCAGGCCTTCATGCGGTGATCCTTTCCAGGACGCCGAGCGAGGCGAGGCGGGCTTTGACGAATTCGACCGGCAAGCCCATGATCGTCGAGATGGGCTGCTGGAAATCAGCGATGATGATCTCCTTGCCCTGCTGGATACCGTAGGCGCCAGCCTTGTCCAAGGTGTCCACCAAGGACTGATAGCGCGTGATATCGTCTTCGGCGAGGTCGCGGAAGCGAACCCAGGCCGTGACGTCGTGCGACTCGTCGATACCCAGCGCCGGACAAAGCAGGCAGACGCCGGTGTGGACCGTATGCTCGCGACCGGAAAGACTACGGAGCATCGCGCGGGACTCCGCGAGGTCGGCCGGCTTGTTCAAGGCGCGTTCGCCGAGGGCCACCGTGGTATCAGAGCCGAGGACCAAAGCATCGGGATGCAGGCGGGAGACCGCCGCGGCCTTCAGGCGAGCGTTATGCAGAACCATCTTCGCCGGATCGGTCGTCGGATCTTCATGCTCGGTCACTGCGGCCACCAAGACGCGATGCGGAATGCCCGCTTCACGGAGCAGTTCCGTGCGCCGCGGCGAAGCGGAGGCGAGGATGAGGACGAGCGGCGACGGCACCCGACCAATGGAGCGGAATAATCCCAATAAGACAACCGCAACAGCCCTCCACGCTTTCCTTCATTTACTCCTTCCGCCCTCCCCCTAATCCTACGCCTGTCCCTGCCCCTGTCCCTGTCCCTGTCCCTGCAATTCCATGCGCCCCGCCCTGCTCTTCCTCGCGTGCCTCACCCTTAGTCCGCTTGCTCGCGGCGGACGAAAGCGCCCGCCGCTTTCTCAATAAACCGGACAGCTGGTTCGCCTCCGCCGAGGCAAAGCAGGTCGCGGCCATCATCCTCAGTTTCCAGACCGACGCCGGCGGCTGGCCGAAGAACACCGACACCATCAGCAAGGCCTATGAGGGCGACCGGGCGAAACTGCAGCCTACGTTCGACAACAAGGGCACCGTCGATGAGCTGCGCTTCATGGCGCGCATGGTCAACGCGACCCAGGACGCGACCTACCGCAAGTCTTTCGACCGCGGACTGACGTACGTGCTCTCCGCGCAATACGCGAACGGTGGCTGGCCGCAGTTCTTCCCGCTGCGCAAAGGCTACTACGACCGCATCACCTTCAACGACGGCGCGATGGTACGCATCCTGCAGTTCGTCCGCGAAGTCGCCACGGAAAAGACCTACACGTTCCTCGAACCCAAAACGCGCGCGGCCTGCCTAAAGGCGTTCGACCTCGGCATCGCCTGCATCCTGAAATGCCAGATCATCGTCGGCGGCAAGCCCACCGTCTGGTGTGCCCAGCACGACGAGAAGACCTTCGCGCCAGCCAAGGCGCGCTCCTACGAGCTCCCCTCCTTCAGCGGCAGCGAGTCGGTCGGCATCGTCCGCCTGCTCATGAGCCTCGAGAAGCCCACGCCTGAGATCCGTTCCTCCATCGAAGGCGCCGTCGCTTGGTTTGAAGCGCACAAGGTGACCGGCCTGCGACTGGAGACCAAGAAGACCCTTCTAGGCGCCAAGGACCTTATCATGGTCCCGGACCCCAAGGCCCCCGCCCTCTGGGCCCGCTTCTACGACCTCAAGACCGGCACCCCTTACGTGTGCGATCGCGACGGCATCCCCAAGGCCACGCTGGCCGAGATCGGCCATGAGCGTCGCAACGGCTACAGCTGGTTCGGCGAATACGCCCGGGACTTGCTGGCTAAGGACTACCCCTCATGGAAGAAGGCGGGGCACTGAGGAACATTGGACGGAAGTTGCCCTCTGATTAATAAGGACCTTATTTAGCCCTACCCCATGCCCGCGACCTCCGCCCTCCTGCGCCGACTGACCCTTGCGACCCTCGTCGTCTGGGGCGCCTCAGTCCAGGCCGCCGGCGACGATCAGGCCGAAAAGGCCGTCGCCCTCCTGGACTCCCGTTGCTTCAAGTGCCACAGCCACTCCGCCGGCAAGAACAAGGGTGGCCTGGTCATGGACAGCCTCGCCGGCCTGACCACCGGTGGTGACGGCGGCGCAGCCCTCATCCCGGGTGACCCCGCCAAGAGCCTCTTTCTTCAGAACATCCTCTCCACGGATCCCGAAGTCATGATGCCGCCGAAAGGCGATCGGTTGACCAAAGAAGAAGTCACTCTCCTCCAGGACTGGGTTAAGTCCGGGGCAACCTGGCCGAAGAGCCGGACCAAGGCGCCCGTTGCCGGTCGCTACCTTCCTGGCACCATCGGCGAGAAGGAAAAAGGCTGGTGGGCCTATCAACCCGTCAAGCTCCCCGAACTGCCCGCTGGCAAGTCTGCCCACCCGATCGATCGTTTCATCGACGCCCGACTCGCCAAGGATGGCCTGACGCCTTCCGGCGAAGCCGAGCGCGGAGTCCTCATCCGCCGCGTCACCTTCGACGCCACCGGACTCCCCCCGACGCCTGAAGAAGTCGCCGCCTTCGTCCAGTCCACCGATCCGCTCGCCTACGAGAAACTCGTCGACCGCCTCCTGGCCACGCCCGCCTACGGTCAACGCATGGGCCGCGCTTGGCTCGACCTCGTGCGCTACGCCGACAGCGACGGCTTCCGCATCGACGACTTCCGCCCGACTGCCTGGCGCTACCGCGATTACGTCATCCAGGCCTACAACGAGAACAAACCGTACGACCGCTTCATCCAGGAACAGATCGCGGGCGACGAACTTTTCCCCGGCGACCCTCAGGCGCTCACCGCCCTCGGCTACCTTCGCCACTGGATCTACGAATACAACAACCGCGACGCCCGCAGCCAGTGGGACAACATCCTCAACGACATCACCGACACCACCGGTGACGTCTTCCTCGGCGCCGGCATGCAGTGCGCCCGCTGCCACGACCATAAGTTCGACCCGATTCTGCAGCGCGATTACTACGCCCTCCGGAGCTTCTTCAACAACACCGTTCCCGTCGAAGATCGGATCGCCTGGACGACCAAGGAAGCCGGCGAACATGCGCGTAAGCTAGCCGCGTGGGAGAAGGAAACTAAGTCCATCCGCGACGAGATCACCGCAGCTCGAGAAGAAATACCGCGAGACCGCGACCCGGAAGGCCATCGAGATCTTCCCGGACGACGTCCAGGAGATGCTCAATAAGCCAGAGGCCCAGCGCACCCCTTACGAGCAGCAGGTCGCCGCACTCGCTTGGCGGCAGGTCGACTACGAGTACAACCGCCTCGACCGCTCCATCAAAGGTGCGGATAGCGTCAAGCACGCCGACCTGAAACGTAAGTTGGCCGAACACGACAAGCTCAAGCCCGCCGAACCGCCGTTCGTCCTCACCGTCCGCGAGACCGGTGCACAGGGCATAGACGCCGTCATCCCCAAGAAGAACACCGTCGTCCCGCCCGCCTTCCTCACGGTCCTCAGCGCCAGCTACCCTGCCGAACCTGCTGCCATTAAGCCGAACGCCGATGGCACCACCACTGGGCGCCGCACCGTGCTCGCACGCTGGCTGACAGAAAAATCGAATCCCTTCACCGCACGTCTCGGCGATGAACCGACTCTGGCAGCTTAACTTCCGCCGTGGCCTGGCGCCCTACGCGAGCGACTTCGGCCGCCTCGGTGAGCCGCCCTCCCACCCCGAGTTACTCGATTGGCTCTCAGCTGAGTTCATGGCGAAAGACTGGGATCAGAAAGCGATGCATCGCCTCATCCTGACGAGCGCCGCCTATCGCCGCTCCTCGCTGCACCCTGATCCCAAGGACGGTCAGCTCAAGGATCCGCAGAACGCCCTACTCTGGCGCTTCCAACCCCAGCGCCTGGAGTCCGAGCAGATCCGCGATGCCATCTTCACGGCCTGTGGTGACCTCAAGACCGACAAGCAGGCCGGACCGAGCGTCGTCTACGGCGAACCCGTGCGCAGCATCTTCACGCGCATCATGCGCAATAACCGCGACCCGCTCGCCGACGTCTTCGACGCACCGCAGTGGTTTAGCAGCGCCTCCTCGCGCGACGTGACCACGACGCCGATCCAATCGCTCCTGCTCCTCAACAGCCCCTTCATGCTGAAACGCGGTGAAGCCCTCGCCGCCCGCGTGGTGAAGGAAGTCCCGCGCGATGAAGCCGCCCAAGTCCGCCGCCTTTATCAAATCCTCTTCGCCCGCCTGCCCTCCGCGGAGGAAGCCCGCCGGGCGGCGTCCTTCCTCAAGGAAGTCCAAGCACAGAAGCCCACGGTGGCCGTCACCGCCGCCCTGGCTAATGATTTCCAACCGGAGAAAGTCCCCTTCCGCGATGGCCAAGGCGCCCACCTTGACGCCGCTCATCGCAAGCCGTTCCTCGCCCCCGGCGCGACCGATGCCGACTTTGCCAAGGGCTTTACCATCGAGGGAGTGATCGTGCCCCGCACCGTGAGTGACACCGGCGCCGTGCGCGTCATCGCCGCCCAGGTCGGCAAGGGCAAGGACGACGGCTTATGGCAGTTCGGCGTGACCGGACTGAAGTCTCGCCGTGCCCCGCGCGTGCTCGTGCTCCAAGCCCACGGCCCTCTGCTCGACGGCACGTTCGGTGAAGCCGTGCAGTTCTCGAACCTACGCATCGAGATGAACAAACCCTACTACGCCTCCGCGGCGGTGCGTTACGCCGACAAGAACGGGCCGGGCGAAGTGAGCTTCACCCTCAAGGACCTCGCCAACGACGACGAGCCCCTGCTCCATGACCGCGTCGTCACGAACCTCACCGGCGTGCGCACGGCGACCCAGCCAATCCAGCTCGGCGGCAAGGGCGCCGACCGCGAAAGCTCCTTCCACGGCGTGATCGATGACCTGCGCCTAAGCGCCGGCGCGCTGACCGACCAAGACCTGCTTTACTCGAACGAAGATGTGCGCCCCTCCGCCCTCGGCTTCTGGCGCTTTGAAAATAAGACCGGCACCCTGCGCGACTCCTCCGGGAAGGGACGCGACCTGGCCGTCGGTGTCGTGAAAGCCACCGTTGATACCAAGAGCGGCGCGACGCCGCTGGCCGCGCTCTGTCACGCCCTCCTTAACTCCTCCGAATTCCTCTACGTCGAATGAACGATCCACGCTGCCATCGCGTCGAAGCGACTTCCTCCCGTCGCGACTTCCTCTTTAGCGCCGGCCTCGGCCTCGGCGCCATGGCCTTCAGCGACCTGCTTGCCAAGGATATCACTGTCCCCGCCGCCGGCACGCCCCTGCAGCCTGGCGTCGGGCTCATCAAGCCGCGCGCGAAGCGCGTGATCTTCCTCTTCATGGAAGGCGGTCCGTCGCAGATGGACCTCTACGACCCAAAGCCGCTGCTCAACAAGCTGGCCGGACAGCGCCTTCCCGACAGCTTCGGCTCCGTCATCACGGCGATGGGCGAATCAAAGTCGCCCCTGCTCGCCTCGAAGCGCGAATGGAAGCAGCACGGCCAGTCGGGCCAATGGTTCTCGGACTGGATCCCGCACATCGCGTCCTGCTCCGACGACCTCGCGGTCATCCGTTCCTGCAAGGCCGACGGCATCAACCACTCCGCTGGCGTCTGCCAGATGAACACCGGCTCCATCCTCGCAGGGAAGCCCTCGCTCGGCTCGTGGATCAATTACGGCATCGGCTCCGAGAACAACAACCTGCCCTCGTTCATCGTGATGCAGGACAACCAGAACACCGTCATCAACGGCCCGCGCAATTGGGGCGCCGGCTTCATGCCCGCAGTCTACCAAGGCGTGCGTATCTCCGGCGGCTCCGAGCCGATCCCAAATCTTAACACGCCTGAGGCCGTCACCGCGGACCTGCAGAAGTCGAAGCTTAAGCTGATCAATAGCGTGAACAAGGATTTCGCCGCCCGTTACCCCGACCGCACTGAACTTGGTGCCCGCCTAGCCAGCTACGAGATGGCCGCACGCATGCAGGCCGAAGCGCCTGGCGTGGTCGACCTCACCGGCGAGACGGAAGCCACGCGCACGCTCTACGGACTCGACGACAAGACCACCGAAGGCATGGGCCGCCTCTGCCTGCTCGCCCGCCGCATGGTCGAACAAGGCGTCCGCTTCGTGCAAATCTACCACGGCGCCGGTTCCAAATGGGATGCGCATGCGAAGATTGAATCGAACCACTCTGGCCTCTGTGCCTCGATGGATAAGCCGGTCGCTGGGCTGATCAAGGACCTCAAGGCCCGCGGCATGCTTGAAGACACGCTCGTCGTCTGGGGCGGCGAATTCGGCCGCACCCCGATGTCCGAGAAAGGCGACGGTCGCGACCACAACCCCACCGGCTTCACGATGTGGATGGCTGGCGGCGGCGTCAAAGGCGGCCAGACCATCGGCAGCACCGACGACCTCGGCCTGCGCGCCGTCGAGAACCCTCTCCACGTCCACGACCTCCACGCGACCATCCTCTGGCTGCTCGGCATCGACAATATGGGCCTGACTTATCGTTACAAAGGCCGCCCGGAACGCCCGACGCAGAACGAAGGCGAGCCGTATAAGAAGATCGTCGGTTAGCGCAGGGCGCCAACCGAGGGACAGGGCTTGGGCCAGGGCTTGGGCCAGGTAATAATGGCAGGCTCTATCCCTAGCCCTGCCCCCGGCCCTAGCCCTTACTCAGCTTCCCCAACTTCTCCCCTGCGGCGCGCAGGGTGTCTTCTTTCTTCGCGAAGTGGAAACGGAGGTAGCGGTGCTCGGGTTCGCGGAAGAACGATGACCCGGGCACGCCGGCGACGCCGATCTCCTTGATCAGCCATTCGGCGGCTTCGGTGTCGGTCTTGAAACCCAGCGGCGAAATATCGAGCAGCGAATAATACGCGCCCTGCGGTTCGGTGAATTTCAATCCCGTCTTAGCCAAGATTGACGTGAATAGCGTTCGCTTGGCGGCGTAGAGCTGGCCGAGTCCGGCGTAATAGGAATCGGGTAATTCCAAACCCGCCACCGCGGCCTCCTGCAACGGCGCGGCGGCCCCGACGGTCAGGAAGTCGTGCACCTTCCGGGCCTGCGCGATGACGTGCGGGGCGGCCTGGACATAGCCGAGGCGCCAGCCGGTGATGGAATACGTCTTCGAAAGCGAGTTGCAGGTGATGGTACGTTCGAAGGCGCCGGGCAACGCGGCGAAATACACATGCGTGTTCGGCGCGTAGACGATGTGCTCATACGGCTCATCGGTGATGACGAAGGCGTCATGCTCCTCGGCCAGCCGCAGGATCGTCATCAGCTCGTCGCGCGTGAACACCTTGCCGCAAGGGTTGGAAGGATTGCAGACGATGATCGCCTTGGGCTTCTGGGCGAAGGCCTTCGCGAGCTCGTCAGGGTCGAATTGAAAGTCCGGCGCCCGTAGCGGGACGTAGATCGGTTCGGCGCCCGAGAGGATGGCGTCGGCCGCGTAGTTCTCGTAGAACGGGGAGAAGACGATGACCTTGTCGCCCGGATTGCAGGCGGTCATCATCGCGACCATCATCGCTTCGGTGCTGCCGCAGGTGACCACGAGGTGCTGGTCCGGGTCGATGGCCAGGCCGCTGAAGCGATTGATCTTCGCGGCGAGCGCCTGCCGGAAGCGCGGGGCGCCCCAGGTGACGGCATACTGGTGATGCGGGCCGCGGGTGGCGCGCTCCAAGGCGGCGAGCAGCGCCTCGGGCGGATCGAAGTCTGGAAAGCCCTGGGAGAGGTTGATGGCCCCGTGTTGGTTGGCTAGGCGGGTCATCCCGCGGATGACGGATTCGGTGAAACCGGCGAGACGGCGGGCGGTCGAAGGCATGCCTGGACCCTAGGCCAGCCGTAGCGACAGGCAATCCCAGGCGGAAACGGACACCGATGGCGTCCAAAAGGACATTGCGACACGATTGACCCAATCGCCAAGGCCACTTCATTCTCCCTCATTAAGCGGAACCCCCTCCGCCCCGCCCCTGTCCCATCAGAAGATGCTCCGTCTCGTCCCCCTTTTCCTCGGTCTCGCGGCCGTCGCCTCAGCCCAGTCCGTGCCGGTGTGGAATTTCGACGGCTCTGCCCTTCCGGAGTTCAACGCCGTCGGCACCGTCGCCTTCAAACAGCCTGGCCCCCGTCGCCCGGACTACCCGCGCTTCGAGCAGAAGAATGAAGCCGCGACCTTCGACGGCAAAGGCGCGCACCTCGAAATCAAGGACGCGGGAGCAAACAGTCTCTTCGACTTCAAGAACGGCGACGCGATCACCCTCGAAGCTTGGGTGAAGCCCGACGGTCTTCGCAAAGGCGAGAACGCCTATGTCATCGGTAAGGGTCGCACCGATCCGAAGTCCGCCAACCCGAGCAACCAGAACTGGGCTCTGCGCCTGCGCGTGCTCTACGACAGCGCCTGCCTCAACTTCCTCTTCGCTTCTCCGTCCGGCACCGGTATCAAGTGGCATCGCTGGACGACTCCCACCGGCTTCGCCAACGACCGTCGCTGGCACCACGTCGCGGTGCGTTATGAATTCGGCAAACCCGAGAGCATCCGCGGCTGGATCGACGGCAAGGAGATCAAAGGTTCCTGGGACATGGACGGTGAGACGACCGACGCGCCCGTGGTCGACGACGCCCCGGTGTGGATCGGCTCCTCCATGGGCGGCCTCGCCAACAGCAGCTTCCGCGGCGCGATCGATGACATCCGCCTCTATCGTACCCTCGTCCCCGCGGCTGAAATCGCCGCACGCTTCGCCACCACCCTGCCGCCCGTCGCCAAGGCCGACATCGCCCAGGTCGGCCCCAGCCCCAACGCCGGCAACGACAGCGCCAGCGGCACCAAGGCCGCCAAGGCCCCGGAAGTCGTCCGCAAGGCGCCGAAGATCGACTGGACCACGGTCACCCAAGGTCAGGTCCGCGTCGAACTCTGCGAAGACTGGAAACCGACCGCCAACGTCTGGCCGGAAAAAGCTCCCGCCGTGACCGACAGTTACGTCGCCCCCGCCTTCGGCTTCGCGCGCGTCCCCGAAAAGTATGTCGACACCGGCGTGCGCGCCGAACGCGGCCACCCTTATCTCCTGCGGGCGCTCGCGACCGTGAAACTCCCGGCCGGCAAGCATCGCCTACTCCTGCGCGGGCGCGGAGCCTCGGCGCTCTTCATCGACGGCAAGCTCCAGCTCAAGACGCCCTTCCCTCCCGCCGGCACCGACAACAAACCGATCAAGGATCAGGACAAGTATCTCGACCTCGGCGGCGACTTCCGCTTCGCCCCGCCGGGCAACCGCGATGCTTGGGTCGAATTTGAAACCAAGGGCGGCGAACACCGCATCATCCTCGAATCCATCGTCGGGTTCGTCATCAGCGTCAAAGGCCCGGCCATCATGCGCCGCCGTCCCGAGCTCGGCGAAACCATCGCCGCGATCTCGCTCGCGGGACGCACTGATTGGCAACTCCTGACGCCTTCCGCCGACACTCCGAGCTATAACGACGCCGGCTGGGCCGCCTATGCCGCCCAAGAAGAGACGCGCCTCACCAAGGTCGATGCGTCCGCTCGTGCCGCCGCCCGCGCCCGCCAAGGCGACTACTGGCAGAAACGCCGCGAAGCCGCGCAGCAGTGGCTCGCCAAGACGCCCGAGACGCCCGTCCCGACGCTCGCCGCCAACTTCCCGGCCAACAACCCCATCGACCATTTCATCGCCCAGAAAATCGTCGCCTACCAAGGTCAGGTGAAAGCCGTGAAGACCGGCGGCGTGGATTTCTACGCCAAGGTCTTTCCCATCCTCGAAGCCAGCTGCCTCGAGTGCCACCAAGGCGGGAAGCCCAAGGGCAAGCTCCACCTCGACACGCGGGCCGGTGCACTTAAAGGCGGAACGTCCGACGGCGCTGCCATCATCCCCGGCGACCCCGCGAAGAGCCCGTTGCTCACCCGCATTAAGTCCGAGGACCCCGACGAAGCCATGCCGCCCGTCGGCCATCGCCTCACCGCGACCGAGATCGCAACCATCGAGCAGTGGATCAAGGAAGGCGCCGCGTGGCCCGACTACCGCACGCTGCCCACCACGATCAATCCTCTGACCGAAGACCTCGCCTTCTTGCGTCGCGTCACGCTCGACACCGTCGGCGTGCCGCCCAGCCTCGCCGAGATCGAGGCGTTCGCCGCCGATACCTCGACCGACAAGCGCGCGAAGGTCATCGACCGCCTGCTGCACGACCCGCGCGCCGCCGACCACTGGACGGGCTACTGGCAGGACGTCCTCGCCGAGAACCCGAACATCCTGAATCCCACGCTGAACAACTCCGGTCCGTTCCGCTGGTGGATTTACGAATCGCTCGCCGACCGCAAGCCGCTCGACCTCATGGTCACCGAACTGCTGCGCCTCAAGGGCAGCTCCGCCGCCGGCGGCCCGGCCGGCTTCGGCATCGCCTCGCAGAACGACGTGCCCATGGCCGCCAAGGCCACGATCGTGACCACCGCCTTCCTTGGCATGGAGACCAAGTGTGCGCGCTGCCACGACGCCCCGGCGCACACCGCCAAGCAAGAGCAGGTCTTCGCGCTTGCCGCCCTCCTCGAGACCAAGGCCGTGAAGGTTCCGATCACGAGCAGCGTCTCGATGGCCAAGTTGCGCGAAGGCGGTCGCAAGCCGCTCATCGAAGTCACCCTTGAGCCCGGCGCGTCGGTCGAGCCGCATTGGCCTTTCCCCGAACTCTCGCAGGAAAGCGTCGCTGACGACCTCGCGCTCGATCCGAAGGACCCGCGTGATCGCCTCGCGACGCTCGTCACCGCCCCGCAGAATGAACGCTTCGCCCAGGTGATGGCCAATCGCCTTTGGGCCCGCCTCATGGGTCGCGGCCTCGTGGACCAAGCCTGGGATTGGGAACGCTCCAAGAACTCGCACCCGGAATTGCTCCGCTGGCTCGGCCGCGAGCTCGTGCGTAGCGGCTACGATGCCGACCACGTCCTGCGCCTCATCCTGAATTCGCACGCCTACCAGCGCGCGACGGACGCCTCGCAGAAGCAGACGAGCCCTCTCTTCGCCTCGCCGGCCCCGCGTCGCCTTTCCGCCGAACAAGTCGTCGACTCGATGTTCGCCACGACCGGCAAACCCTTCCGCACGGAAGAGGCCAGCCTCGATATCGACAGCATCCGCGAACAGGCGAACTCCGTGACGCTCGGCCAGCCGCGCCGAGCCTGGATGCTCACCTCCACCTCCAACGAGCGCGACCGACCCGCGCTCGCACTGCCCCGCATCCAGGCCGTCTGCGACGTCCTGGCCGCCTTCGGCTGGCGTGCGAGCCGTCCCGATCCCGTGACCGACCGCGAGAGCTCGGCCAACTCCCTGCAGCCCGCGATCCTCAGTAACGGCACGATGGGCACCTGGATCACGCGCCTGAGCGACGATCACGGCGTCACGGCCGTGGCCCTCGAAGCCAAGTCGCCGGAGGCGCTCACCGACGCCCTGTTCCTGCGCCTGCTCTCGCGTCGCCCGACCGCCGCGGAGAAGGCTAAATACTCCGCGTATCTCGGCGAAGGCTTCGCTGGCCGCTTGACGCAGTCCTCGTCCAAGTCCGCGGCCTACCCTCGCAAGCCTGCCTATTACGTCTCCTGGTCCAACCACCTCAATGATCTGGCCACCACCGTGCGCATGCAGGAGGAAGCCGCGGCCCGCAAGGGCGACCCGGCGACCGACCGCCTGACGACCGAGTGGCGCCGCCGCGCCGAGGACGTCGTCTGGGCGCTCGTCAACTCTCCCGAATTCCTTTACAACTAAAACCATGGATCGCCGCTCCTTCCTCACCGCCCTCGGACTCGCCCCCTTCGCCGCGTCACCGCTGCTCGCCTCATCGGGCGCCGCCGGCGTGAAAGGCAAGGCCGAGCATTGTATCTTCATCTGGCTCGGCGGCGGCATGGGTCAGGTCGACACCTTCGACCCGAAGGCGCTCGGCGACAACAAATCCACCGTCAAGAAGCGCGGCTCGCTCTACCCTTCCATCGAGACCTCTGCCTCCGGCGTCCGCCTCTGCGAACACCTGCCGCGTACGGCCAAGCTCATGGAGCACGTCACCGCGGTCCGCTCGGTGAACCACAAGGTCATCGACGAGCACGCCTTCGCCACGAACCTCGTCCACACCGGCCGCATGATCAGCGGCAACGCCATCTATCCTTCCATCGGTTCGATGGTCGCCCACCGCCGCGGCGCCGCCGACCCGAACGTCCCGGCCTACATGCTCATCGGCTACCCGAACGTGAGCCGCGGCCCGGGCTTCCTCGGCATCAAGGATGGCTACATCTACCTCGTCGACACCGAGACGGGCCCGAACGGCTTCACCACGCCGACCGATATCGACCCGGCCCAGAAGGTCCGCCGTCAGGAACTCCTAGGCGCGCTCGGCGGCACGGCCCCCGAAGGCTCCGCCCTCGCCGAATATGCCCAAGCCCAACATGAGGCCTTCCGCCTCGCGGGGCCTTCGTTCATGCGCCACTTCGACCTGAAGAAGGAAGCAGCCGACACGCGTCTATCCTACGGCGGCGAATTCGGCCAACGCTGCCTGCTCGCTCGTCGCCTCATCCAGGGCGGCGTGCGTTTTGTCGAAGTCTCGCACAACCTCAACTTCATCAACGGCGCGGGCTGGGATGTGCATAATGACGGCATCGACAACCAGCATATCCTCATCCGCGAGCTCGATAATGCCCTCGCCGGCCTGATCGAAGACCTCAAGCGCACCGGCATGCTCGACAAGACCCTCGTCGTCATCGCCACCGAGTTCGGCCGTCCGCCGGAATTCGACGCCAAGGGCGGACGCGGCCACCAAGGCACGGCCTTCTCGATGATCCTCGCTGGCGGCGGCCTGAAGCATTGTGGCGCCTACGGCGAGACCGACGACTTATCCAAGACCGTGGTCAAGGATCCGGTGAGCGTGCCCGATTTCCACGCCACGATCCTCGCGGCAATGCAGGTCGACACTTCCAAGGACCTCATGGCCGGTGGCCGCCCCGTGCCGATCACCGATGGCGGCAAGCCCATCGCGAGGTTGTTTTGAAGATAATAGGTGGATAGCGGATAGCGGTTGGCGGATAGCAAAGACAACGCTTCAAAGGGAAACCGGAGACCGGATGAACAGCTTGGGTCTTGGGTAGGGCGGGCACTGCGTGCCCGCCGTTGACCCGACGGAGATACGGACCTCGCTTGGCGAACGGCGGCCATGGCAATGGCCGCCCTACCCGAGGCAGGCATCCAGGTGCGGGACCCGCACCCGCACCTGAACCTGAGCACCCGAACCAGATTCCCGATTGCCGAGACCCGGGACCTGAGAATGACTTCTCACTTTTGCACCTTTGCACAGGCCGCAGGCCGATTTGCACCTTTGCACTGAGGACAGCACGTGGTGCTGCCCCTACCCTCACGCCTCAGCGATGATCTGGCTTCCAGTGATTCACGCGGTTCACGAGATACTTCACGTAGATGTCCGAATCGTTCAGGCAAGGGATCTGGTCGAAGTGCTCGCCGCCGGCGTGCTCGAACGTCTCCTTACCTTCTTCGCGGATTTCCTCGAGGGTCTCGAGGCAATCAGACGTGAAGGCGGGGCACATGACCAGGAGGTTCTTGGTGCCCTCGGCCGGCAGGGCTTCGAGACGCTTGTCAGTATAAGGCGAAACCCACTTCTCACCAGCCAGACGGGACTGGAAGGAGAGTTCATACTGGGACTCCTTGAGGCCGGCGGCGGCCACGAAGAGGCGCGTCATCTCGACGCACTGGTGGCGATAGCAGGTCGCCTGGCAGGGGCTGTAATGGGAACAGCAATCCTTCATCTTCATGCAATGCGCCTTCGAAGGGTCACCCTTGCGCAGATGACGCTCCGGCAGGCCGTGGTAAGAGAAGAGCAGCTTGTCGAACGGCTTGCTCAGCCAAGGCTGGGCGGATTCGACCAAGGCATCGATGTAAGCCGGGTCGTTGTAGAAAGGCTGCAGGACATGATACTTCAGGCCAGGGGCGAGACGCTTGAGTTCTTCCTGCACCTTGACGACGACGGTCTCGTAGGAGGACATCGCGTAGTGCGGATACTGCGGCATCACGAACAGGTCGTCGATGCCGGCGGCGATCACTTTCTCAACGGCTTCGGCGCAAGACGGCGTACCATAGCGCATGCCCATGATCACCGGCAGGCCCGTGGCCTTCTCGAGCTTGGCGCGCAGCTTATCAGTGGTGACCACCAAGGGCGAACCCTTCGGGGGTCCAGACGCTGGCGTAGGCGGCGGCGCTCTTCTTCGGGCGCGTCCGGAGGATGATTCCCTCCAGCAGCAGCCAGCGCAGCGGGGCCGGATAATCGATGACGCGGTCATCGTTCAAAAATTCACGCAGGTAGTTACGCACGTCGGGCACGGCAGTGCTCTTCGGCGAACCAAGATTCAACAGCAGGATACCTTTACGGGACATAGGGGCAAAAGAGGCGGGACGGCGGACGATGTCAAACGCCAGAGGCAACCACGGCGTCGACGACGGCCTGGAAGGTCTCAATCCGGGCCTGCGGCGTGATACCGTGGCCGAGGTTGAAGATATGACCAAGGTCGCCGGCGTTATCGGCCAGCACGGCCTTGGTCGCGGCAGCGGCGGCGGCGGGCTCGCCGGTCATGAACTCGGGGTCGAGGTTACCCTGCAGACAGATCGGGCGACCGGCCAGCTGGCGGACCTGCGAAAGGGGCATGGTCCAGTCGACGCCGAGACAGGGGACGCCGGTCTGGGCGAGCGCGGCGGCCTGCGGAGACTTGCCCTTGGCGTAAAGGATGACGGGGGCGCCGGCAGGGAGGCGTTCGAGCACCGCACGGATATAGCGCAGGGAGAACTCCTCGTAGTCGGCACCGGTGAGTGCGCCGGCCCAGCTGTCAAAAATCTGAATCGCGTCGGCGCCGGCGGCGAACTGGCGGGTGAGATATTGCGCGACGGCGTCAGTCAGGATCTCGAGGATGCGGTGCATCATCTTCGGGTCGGCCTTGATCAGCGCCTTGGTCTTCGGGAAGTCTTCGGAGCCGCCACCTTCGACGAGATAGCAGGCGAGCGTCCAAGGCGAACCAGCGAAACCGAGCAGGGTCTTATTCAGGCCGAGCTCCTTGCGAAGGATGGCGAGGGCGTCGTAGACGTATTGCAGACGGTCAGCGGCGCCTTCGAGTTTCAGCGTGGCGACGTCGGCCGGGGAAGCCAGCGCGCGCTCCATGGCGATACCGCCTTCGTCGCGGAAACGGTAACCGACGCCCAAGGCCTCAGGGATCACCAGGATGTCCGAGAACAGGATCGCCGCGTCGAGCTGCGGGAAGCGGCGGAGCGGCTGCAGCGTGACCTCGACCGCGAGTTCAGGCGTGCGAACCATCGTGACGAAATCCGACTTGGCCTTGAGGGCGCGGTATTCGGGCAGGTAACGACCGGCCTGACGCATGATCCAGACCGGAGCCCGGTCATGGGGCTGTCGGCGGAGGGCGGCGAGGAAGCGGTCGCGGGAGTTCATCAGGACCCCTTCAGCCAATCCTGCGGTTTTAGATAATGCGAGAGCAGACGTTCTTCCGGGGTACCGGCGGCGGGCTGGTGGCCATAGTGCCACTGCACGCGGGGCGGGAGGGACATCAGGATAGACTCCGTCCGGCCACCGGACTGGAGCCCGAAGATCGTCCCACGGTCGAAGACGAGGTTGAATTCGACGTAACGCCCGCGGCGGACTTCCTGCCAGTTACGCTCGCGCTCGCCATAGGGGGTGTCCTTACGGCGGCGCAGGATCTCGGCGTAGGCCGGACCAAAGGCATCGCCGACCTTCTGCATCATCGCAAAGGCCGATTCGAAACCGCCCTCGGTGAAGTCGTCGAAGAACACGCCGCCTACGCCGCGTTGTTCCTGACGGTGCTTCAGCAGGAAGTAGTCGTCGCACCAGGTCTTGAACTTCGGAAAATGGGCGCCCGTAGCTTTCTCCGCGGCACGGTGCCAGGAGACCGCGTCTTCATCGAAGCCGTAATAAGGCGTCAGGTCGAAGCCACCGCCGAACCACCAGACCGGATCAGGGCCATCGGTGCAGAAGAAGCGCACGTTCATGTGCGACGTCGGGCAATAGGGATTGAGCGGATGCTGGACGACTGAGACGCCCATCGCGCGGAAGCCTTTGCCGGCGAGATCCGGGCGGGCGATCGTGGCGGACGGAGGCAGCGCGTGGCCGCGGACATCCGAGAAGGCCACCCCGCCCTTTTCGATTACCGTGCCGCCGGCGATGACGCGGGTGCGTCCGCCACCGCCCTCGGCGCGCTTCCACTCATCGGTGATGAACTTGGCTTTGCCGTCCACTTCCTCGAGGGTCGCGCAGAGGCGATCCTGCAGGCTGGTCAGGTAGTTTCTGACGAGATCGGGGTTCATGGTGACGACACTCAATCCGAGCCTACGGGACTGGTCAACGAAGCCTCACCCGACCGGCAAGAATCCACCGCCGCTTATCCCCCTTATGCCGGAACTACTAGGTAGACCTTGATGGGAACCCGCAAATCGGCAGGGTCTGACCAAGCCATGAACCCGGAATTCAAGCTCCTCCTGCTTTTCTGCCTGGCCGGCATCTTTGCCTTGGGACTGCCCTGGTTGGCTTGGCGGCGCGTGAAGAGCCTAGAAAAGAAGTATGGACGGATCCTCCTCGTGCGCGGCGTGACCGGCGCGCAGGCCGCCCGCATCGTCCTCCTCCGCGGCGACGTTTCGCAGGTCGACGTCGACGAGAGCGACATCGCGATTACCGATTTCTATTCCGCCTTCGAACCCGCGATCAAACTCTCCAGTGGCGTCTACTCCGGCAAGCGGCTCTTCGATGTCGCGCGCGCGGCCCGTCTCGCCGGCCACGCCTTGCAGCACCGCGACCGCAAACTCGGCGGACTCGCCTCCTGGGATTCGTTCATGATCTTCTGGGGCAATGCGTGGCCGATTTTATTGCCCCTCACCGTCATCGTCAGCAAAGGCCGGCCGTGGGCCTTGATTGGCTTCGCCCTCGTCGCCGGTGCCATCGCCATCATTCACCTGCTCAAGCACACCCACGTCCAGGACGCCGCCCGCCGCGGACGGCGCGAATTGGACGGCGCCAAGCTGCTCGATGGTCATCCGGAAAAAGAGGTCGAAGCGGCCTTCCTGGCCGCGCGCCTGGACCATATGGCCCTGCCCTACTCGAAAACGTGGCTAAGGCTGCTGTTTTCCTGAGCAGGACGGCTACCGGAGCCCTACGGTGGGCCTAATGTCGCTCTGGCTGGGAAATTCTTCCTTCCGACCGACCAAGGCCAGGACAGTATTCATATCCTAATAAGACCGGGCCAACGACGGTCTCTTCGAACCCATGTTCTCGAAACCTAGCCGACTCCAGACCCTCCTCCTGATGCTCCCGACCTGGGCCTTCGCCCACGCGGTGCTCATCTTCCGGGTCCTGCCGCTGAGCCCGACGGGCGGCGTACTCGAGCCGTCCAAGGTCCTACCCTTCGTCTTACTTTTTAGCCTCGCTGGCGGATTCGCCTGCTTGGCCTCTTACGTCGCCGCCCGCCGCGCCGCCGCTCTCGGATGGAGCCTGCCTCCAGTGCTCGCTCTACTCATCCATGTCCCCTTCCTTCGGCGCTGGCTTGGCGCTCTGGCTCGCCGCGACCGGCGATGAACAGGAAAAGGAATCGGTCTCTCCGACCACCGTCGCTGGTCGGCTCGTGGTGCCATTCCTCGTCGCCGCGGCGGCCTGCCTATTACTCAGCTATGGCCTGACCAAACTCGCCGAACAAGGCCAGCTACCGCTGGGTCTGAAACAGCGTCGGCGGCTACTTCGGTCTGGCGACCTTCGCTCGCACTCCCCTTCGCCATCGGCGTGAGCGGCGGCGTCGATCATCCGCCGAGCTGGCGGCACCTTCGGCCAGGCCGTCGGCGCAGCCGATGACCCTCATCGGCGCCGTCATTCTCGTCCTCTGCGCGCTGCCTCATGGAAGGCATCATCTGCGTCGTCATGGCCGCACCCATCGGCGCGGCCATCGCCTTCGTCGGGGTGGTCGTAGGTTACTTCTTGGCGCGCACCAAGGCCGCTGATGGCACCCTGCAATCCGCCGCTTGGCTGAGCATCATCGTGATCGTCGCACTGGAAGGTTGGAATCCGCCCGCTCCACTGGAAGCCACGACTTCAAGCGAGGTTGTGATCAACGCTCCCGCCGCACGCGTCTGGGCGGAGCTGCATGACATCCGCGATCTGCCTCCGACCGAGAACCTGCTCTTCCAGTTCGGCGTCGCTCACCCGATCAGCACGGTGACCGACGGTCAAGGCGTCGGCGCCGCGCGCCTCTGCAAGCTGAGCACGGGCGACATGCCGGAAATCATCACGGTCTGGAAGCCCGGCCAGGAATTGCGCTTCAAGGTACTCTCGACGCCCGCCCTCCATGCGTGAACTCGGCTTCTTCGGGCAGACCATCGACACGACCCATATCCATAGCGCCTACGCGAGCCTCGAAGGCGGCTTCAAACTCACCACTCTGCCGGATGGCCGCACCCGGCTGGTCGGCGAAAGCCATTACCTGCTGAACATCGCCCCAGCCTCCTACTGGAACCTTTGGACCGAGGAAATCGTCCACATGGTCCAGCGCCGGGTGCTCGAACACGTCAAAACCCGCGCGGAAGCGGGGCCGAAGAGCCCTAAATAGCCACTGGCAGGCCCACGGGCGGAAACTTCGCCTTGGTCGCGGAGTTATAATTCATACAAAGACCCCATGAACTCGAACCGCCTCTTCGCGATCTTCAGCGTCATCATCCTGGCCGGCGTCAGCTACGCCGTCTACCAGTGGGTGCAGCCGGAAGAAGTCTCCGTCGTCCGGAGCACGGCCAAGAAGAGCGGCTCCCCGGTCAGCAAGCTCGTCATGGAGAAAGGCACGGTCCGCACCGCGAAAACCCTGCAGCTGAGCCGCAAGGATGACGTCGGCACCGAGGTCGAAGAAAAGGATCTCGCGAAACAGTCGAAGCCCGTGGCCGAACTCGACGCGAAGTTTGCCACCTGGCGCGATGACGGTCGCAAGGCCGTAGAGGATATGTTCGGCGGCGACCGCCAGAAGATTGGCGATGCTTTCCGCGCGGCCATGGCGAACGACGAATTCAAGGCCAACTACGGACGCATGCGCGAGCTCGAGAACCAGTATCGCTCCGCAACCGACGACCAAAAACAATCCATCATGGACGAGCTCGTTGACCATCCGGAACCGCGGACTCGGGATGCTTAAGCAGGCTGCCGCCGGCGCTCCTTCGACCGCGACGCCTAACCGTGACGATCACCGGCGCCGGCGTCGTGAATCCTGGCAACGGTGCCGCACCCGCCCCCGCTCCGGCGCCAGCTCCGGCTCCGGCTCCTCCCATCGTCTTCCAGTAAGGTCGACGACGGCCTGATGGCTGTCCGCTCCTCATGATCACTTTTCTCGCCCGTCGGCCCGTACTCAGTGGATTATTGCTGTTGGCGTTGGTGTGGGCGGGATTTACCTGGCTCGCCTCCGACACGTCAGAAGACAAAGCATCCGGTCGCAGACCCACGTCGAGCGGCACCAATAAGACTACAACTGGCTCTCGTGCTGCCGCCAGCGCGCCCCGCAGCATCCAAGGGCTTACGGTAGACACTAAACAGGACATCTCTGCCGACGCACGGCCCCCGAACGCCCGCCGCGAAAGCATCGTCCGCACGGGCATCGGCGAATTGCAGGAGATGAAGCAGATGAACTTAGCGGTCTTCGACGACGCCGCCAAGCGCTGGAACGCCCAGCCGCGCGTGAAGGAAATCATCGCCCAATGGCAGGCGGCCGAAGCCGCCTGGAAGACGCAGGATGACGACGCCAAGGCGGCGGTCGTGCCGCAGATGGAAGCGATGTGGAAGGAAGCGCTCGGCCTGCTCCGCGAAGAGGTCGATAAATCCGCCCGCGAAGCCGCTGCCGGCGTCAAGTAGTCGCGAAAGCGCGCGAGCTCCGCGCGAAAATCCTTGAGATCACCGCCTGGATACGCGCGAAGCCGCCGTGTCGCTCGCCGGTGGTCTCGTCCATATAAAGGTCGCGGCGCACTTCGATCATCAGCGACTGCACCCGCGGCTCCTTTCCGAAGAAGCGGTTCGGCACGATCGCGCCACTGAACGGGATATCGACACCGACGACGAAGCCCTGCGCGCGGAAGAAATCCTCGGCCAACGCCTGGAGTTCGGGCGAGGTGTGACCTGGCTGCGTACCGATGCCGATCTCCAGCGGCGCCGAGAAACCGACCTGCGTCGGCAACTGTCCGGTCGGGAAAGAATGCGCGTCGAGGATTACGCAGCGCCCGTAGTGCGCGAGTCGCTCCGCTGCGGCTTCGTCGAGCCGACGGTGGTGCGGCCAGTAATAGCGGTCGAGCAGCTCCGCACGGCGCTCCGGCGAGAGTGAACGCAAAGGCCTTCCGTCACAGGTCTGCACATACGTCGCGCCCATCCCGAAGGCGGAACATCGCTCCAGGCGATCGTCGGCAAAGCGCTCGACATCGACCACCAGGCGCGAGACTTCCGCGCGCACGATCTCATCGGCGGGCACCCCTTCGGCGTAAAGCGCCGCCGTATGCCAGTCGGTCAGCCGGAGTTGTTCCAGGCTAAGGTCAGCGGCCGAAATCAGGTAATCCGCACGGTCTGCGGGCGGAATCACGGTCGAATCATGCGGAAGATGCAGCAAAACAGGGGTCATGCCTAGCAGTGTGCCCAGATTAAGGAGAGATTAAGACTTAAATCATTGATGAAGAGTGTCATAACAAGATTTCGAATCTTGCAACTGTCGACGGAAATCTGGGGTTTTAAAGGCGAACCCCAATCCAATACACCTATGAAACTCAAACTCGCATTCCTCCTGGCCCTGATCTCCTCGGCCGGTCTCATCGCTGCCGACGCGCCTAAGCCGGACGCCCCTAAGGGTGACGAACCCGGCAAGAAGGCCGAAAAGGGCAAGGGCGACAAGGGCGGCAAGAAGCAGGGCCCCCAGAAGCCTGAGTCCGTCGACGAAGCCACCTGGAAGAAGTTCGGCGAAGCCCAGAAGGCCGCTCAGAAAGACGAAGCTGTGATCGCCGCCAAGGCCAAGGCCGCTGACGCCAAGACCCCTGAAGAAAAGCAGGCCGCCGCCAAGGCTGTCATGGAAGCCACCAAGGCTGCCATCCTCAAGGCCGACGCCTCTCTCGAATCCGTCTTCAAGGCGCTCGAAGCGAAGCTCGCGCCAAGGGCAAGGGGGGCAAGGGCGGCAAAAGCGGCGACAAGGGCGGCAAGAAGCCTGAAGCCAAGTAATCTTCGGATTACAGGCTAGAACAAGACCCCGGTTCGCCGGGGTCTTTTGTTTTGCGGGACGAAGACAGAGGCTGATGGCGGTTGGGAACACAGTCGAGCAAAGGGAAACCGGAGACCGGATGATGAGCGGGGGAGCCTTTTCAGGTGGCGGGTGGCAGCCCCAGGTGGCGGGTGGCGGGCTTTTTCCACTCAGTCCTCCATCATTCCCATCCGCCAACCGCTAACCGCTAAAACCTTCGGCCATTCTCGGTGTTTCCTAAGCATGCGCCTCCCTGCCCTGCTGCTGACCCTCTTCGCCACCTCCGCGCTCTTTGCCGCGGACGCGCCTAAGCCCGACGCACCCAAAGGCGATACGCCTGCCGCCAAGCCGGCCGAAAAGGCCGAACCCAAGCCCGCCGCGAAAAAGAAAAAGGGCATGGGTATCCCGGAGATTCCCGAGGGCGTCTCCATCAGCGACGGCGTGAAACTGCAAGCCGCCTGGGTGAAAGCACAGGAAGCTCCCGCCCCTCAGGCAGGCGATGAGAAGGCGAAGGGCGAAGTCGATAAGAAGAAGAAAGGCGGCGCCCGCGGTTCGGTCGACGAAGCCCTCGCCAAGGCCATGATCAAAGCCGACCCTTCCCTGAATCCCGAACTCGTCCGGACCTACCTCGAAGCTTCCCGCCAGAAGTCGAAAGACGGGATGAAGAAGAAGGCGTAAATAAGTAGAGGACTGAATGGAGGGCAGCACATGGGCACTGCATGAGAGGACTGGATAGGATTAACCGCAGCGTCCATGATACCCCCGCCCCACCTCCGCTCGGTCTTCCATTCAGCCCTCAACTCAGCCCTGCAACTCAGTCCTCCATGCAGTCCTGCTGTTATACAGGCAGACCCATGCGCTCCGCCCTTTTCCTTTTTGCCACCCTTTTCGCCCTCGACCGGCTTCGCCGTGGACGAGCCGAAGCCCGCAGTCGCAAAGAAAGCACCTAACTCAGGCAAAAGCGCCAACGTGCTGCCCGACAGCGTCGAGGGCGTGCCCGCCGAGGAATACGCCAAGATCCGCCGGGCGTTGATGATGTCTTACGGTAACGAATCCATCTCGGCCGCCCGCCTTCG
>CAXNMQ010000006.1:0-127361 GCA_964203605.1 Opitutales bacterium | reverse complement strand
TGCAGGTTGTCAGAGTCTTTGTTAGAGTCGGCGTAAACAAAGGTCTCTAACCTGAGAAACTCTCGGTTATTTGCCTCAATTCCAGCTGGCGGAGAGGGAGGGATTGGCTGGCCGTTGGCCATCGCATGCGACGCCCTTTGGGCGGCCCATCTACGCGAGGACAAGCCTCGCTCCGTCGAACCCGGGGTTCTCATCCCTCAGGCACGTCTAGCCCTGTCCCAAGCCCTATCTCTGGCCCTTGAGAGCAGCGAATTGTCTAGCTGGCGGAGAGGGAGGGATTCGAACCCTCGGTACCTTGCGGTACACTGCATTTCCAATGCAGCGCGATCGACCACTCTGCCACCTCTCCTTTGTTACCAGCTAGAAGGTGCATCAAAGGGAGGGCGGGGGGTGGGTCAAGGGAGAAGAAAGTGCATAATTAGAGGCCCGGAGGCCCAGAGGCTCGGAGGCACAGACAACTTAAGGTCAAGGGGCTGGGAGGCTCTTAGGCATGGCATGACCTCAGGTGTTCCGGCCATTACTGGTCAACTGAGCCTCTGGGCCTCAGGGCCTCTGACGACGCTTACTTCGCGACGGCCTTGGCCCAGGAGTCCTTCAGGCCGACGGTGCGGTTGAAGACGGGCTTGCCGGGCTGGGAGTCCTTGGCGTCGGCGCAGAAATAGCCGGTGCGTTCGAACTGCACGCGGGTGCTCGGCGCGAGGGCGAGGAGGGCGGGCTCGACGAAGCCACGGATGGTCTTGAGCGAGCCGGGGTTGAGGAGCGTGCGCCAGTCGGTGCCTTCGGGGATGTCGTTTAGGTCCTCGTGCGCGAAGAGGCGGTCGTAGAGGCGGACCTCGACGTCACCGGCGTGCTTTTCAGAAACCCAATGGATGGTGCCCTTGACCTTGCGGCCGTCCGGGGAGTCGCCGCCGCGGGTGGCGGGATCGTAGGTGCAGGTGACTTCGGTGACGTTGCCAGCGGCGTCCTTCTTGCAACCGGTACAGGTCACGAAGTAACCCCAGCGGAGGCGGACCTCCTGGCCGGGCGTGAGGCGGAAATACTTTTTCTCCGGGATCTCCATGAAGTCGGCGCGCTCGATGAGCAGCGTCTTGGAGAAGGGCACCTTGCGGGTGCCGGCGGAGGGGTCCTCGGGGTTGTTGACGGCGTCGAGCTCGTCGACCTGGCCTTCGGGGTAGTTCTCGATGACGAGGCGGACCGGATCCAGCACCGCCATGAAGCGGGAGGAGGTCTTGTTGAGGTCGTCGCGGACAGCGTGCTCGAGCAGGGCGACGTCGGAGAGGGAATTGTTCTTCGTGATGCCGATGGTCTCGCAGAACTTGCGGAGCGCGGCGGGCGTGTAGCCGCGGCGGCGCATGCCGGAGATCGTGGGCATGCGGGGGTCGTCCCAGCCGGAGACGCGCTTTTCCTGGACGAGCTCGAGCAGGCGGCGCTTGGACATGACGGTGTAGGTCAGGTTGAGGCGGGCGAATTCGATCTGCTGCGGCTTGGCGGGGGTGTCGAGCGTGCGGAGGAGCCAGTCGTAGAAGGGGCGGTGCACCTCGAACTCCAGCGTGCAGATCGAGTGGGTGATGCCTTCATACGCGTCCTCGAGCGGGTGGGCGTAGTCGTACATCGGGTAGACGCACCACTTGTCGCCGGTGTTGTGGTGATGGGCCTTGCGGATGCGGTAGATGACCGGATCGCGCATGTGCATGTTCGGCGACGCCATGTCGATCTTGGCGCGGAGCACGGCCTTGCCTTCGTCGAACTCGCCGCGGGTCATCTTCTCGAAGGCCGCGAGGTTCTCGTCGACGGACGCGTCACGGGTCGGGCTCGGCTTGCCGGCCGTCTTTTCGTCGCCGTGGAATTCGCGAATCTGTTCCTGCGAGAGGAAGCAGACG
Organism: Opitutales bacterium; assembly: GCA_964203605.1. GTDB lineage: Bacteria > Verrucomicrobiota > Verrucomicrobiia > Opitutales > UBA953 > UBA953. The sequence continues at coordinate 125,481 of CAXNMQ010000006.1, read as the reverse complement.
TAGGCCTTGCCGAGCTTGATCAGCTTGATGGCGTCGGCGTGCATGCGCTCGAAGTAGTTCGACGCCTGGTAGTAGTGCTCGTTCCACTCGAAGCCCAGCCAGCGGACGTCCTCCTTGATCGAGTCGACGTATTCGACCTCTTCCTTGGTCGGATTCGTGTCGTCCATGCGCAGGTGGCAGCGGCCCTTGAATTCGAGGGCGAGGCCGAAGTTCAGGCAGATCGACTTCGCGTGGCCGACGTGCAGGTAGCCGTTGGGCTCCGGCGGGAAGCGGGTGGCGACGGACGACGTGCTTACCCGCGGCCAGGTCGGCGTCGATAATCTGCTGGATGAAGTGGCGGTGGGCCGCCGGCGCAGGGGTTTCGGAGGACATGTGCGAAAAGATCAGGAGTGGTGCAAAAGTGCAAATCGGCGCGAGCGCCTGTGCAAAAGTGCAAAGGTGGGATCAGGCGGCGAAGGATTTGAGACGGGCGAGCGTGGTGTCGCGGCCGAGGACGCGGAGGACGCCGAGCAGGTGGGCGCCGCCGCCCTGGCCGGAGGTCGCGAAGCGCACCGGGGCGAAGTAGTCGGTCGGCTTGCGCTCGCGGGCAGCGCCGACGGCCGCGAAGGCGGCTTCGAGGGCCGGCTCGGTCCAGGCGGCGGCTTCGAGCGTAGGCAGGAGCTCGCGGACGCGGGCGACCGGATCGCCGCCCTTCTTGGTGAGGTTGGCTAAGGCGCCTTCGTCCTTCTTGAAGTCGGCGGTGAAGAAGAAGCCCATGAACTCCGGCAGGTGTTCGAGCGAGGTCACCTTCTCCTGGACGATGCCCAGGACTTCGGTGAGGCGGGCGTCGGAGACCGAGGCGTCGATGACCTTCGTCTCGAGCAGGATCGGGCGGGCGAGCGTGGCGAATTCGGCGGCGGGCAGGGTGCGGAGCGTCTGCGCGTTGATGTGCGACATCTTCCGTTCGTCGAAGCGGGCGTTGGACTGGTGCACCGCGGAGATCTCGAACTGCTTGATGATTTCTTCGATCGGCAGCACTTCCTTGCCGTCGGCGGGCGTCCAGCCAAGCAGGCAGAGGTAGTTGCGGACGGCGGAAGGGAGGTAGCGGCGCTGCTGGTATTCCTCGATGAGGGCGCCCTTGTCGCGCTTGGACATCTTGCCCGGGCCGTCGGTCTTGAGGATGAGCGGGATGTGGCCGTAAATGGGCGGCTTGGCGCCGAAGGCCTTGAAGAGCTCGAGGTGCTTCGAGGTGTTGGAGAGGTGGTCCTCGCCGCGGATCACGTGGGTGATCTGCATCTCGATGTCATCGACGACGTTGACGAAGTGGAAGACTGGCTCGCCGTTGGAGCGGAAGATCACGAAGTCGCGGTCCTCGACGCGGGCGACCTGACCGCGGACCATGTCGTGCAGCACCATCGGGACGGTGTCGACTTTCTCGTAATCCTTTTTCAGGTGATCGTCGTAGGCTGGGGAGCGTGCGCCTTCGAGGCGGAGCCACCAGGCGCCGTCCTTTTCGTAAGCGCGGCCTTTGGCGGCGAGCTCCTGGAGCTTGGCCTTATAGAGTTCGGTACGCTGCGACTGGAAGTAGGGACCAAATTCGCCGCCGACTTCGGGGCCTTCGTCCCAATCCATGCCGAGCCAGCGCATCGAATCGAAGATCACCTTCAGGAAGGCCTCAGAGTTGCGCTCCTTGTCCGTGTCCTCGATGCGGAGGATGAACTTACCGCCCGTGTGACGGGCGTAGAGCCAGTTGAATAGGGCCGTCCGGGCGCTTCCAATGTGGAAGAAGCCGGTGGGGCTGGGAGCGAAGCGGACGCGGACCTGGGACATTGTGATAAGAAAGGGGTAGGGGTTGGGGTAGGGGTTGGTAAAGCCGTAATCGGGTCCAAATAAAGAACCCCTCGGGAGGAGGCCTCCGGAGGGGTTCCAGTGGGCCTTAAGACTCCCTTACTTGGCTTGGACGGGGGCTGGGACGACGTCTTGGACGAGGCCGATGCCGGTGAAGTAGGCGTTACGCTGGGAGACGCGCTGGACGAACAGGCGGGCTTCTTCGGCGCCGGTCTTGTCTTCGGTCAGGTCCTTCTTGGCCGGGCGGATGAAGACGTAGTCGCCGTTGGCGGTGCGGATGGCGGAGGTCAGCTTACCGACGCCAGCGGCCTCGATGAGGAGGCCGGTGTTCTCGTTGACGCCGTTAAGCGTTTCGGGGACGGAGTAGATCGAGAAGGCTGCCGGAGAAGCCAGCGCGAGCTTTTGGGCCTTGGCGCTATCGGTGAAGGTCTTGCCAGCGGCGATGTCGGCCTGGAGGGCCTTGCCGACCTTGGCGACTTCCTCGGCGAGGAGGCGGTTGAGCTGGGACTTCTTCCAGTTCTCGACGGCCTTAGTCTTCGCTTCGTCGTAGGTCGGAAGGCGGTCGTCCGTGCGCTTGTTCAGGAAGATGAACGTCGCACCTTCTTCGGAGCGGTAGACTTCGGTGCGCCATTCCTTTTCGGTGAGCTCGGCGGCGACACGCAGGGCTTCGGCGGGGACCTTGGCGACGGTGGGAGGATTGATGACTTCGAAGGAAGGGATTACCGTGACCTTGGCGTTCTTGGCCTTGATCCAGGCGGCGAGTTCCTTGCTGTCGGACTTGGCGGTATCGATGGCGAACTTCTCGGCGAGCTCGTCGGAGACCTGGCCAGCGAGGTTGGTGATCGCGCGGTCGGCACGGACAAGCTTCTCAAGCTCAGCGCGCTTGGCGAGGGCCTGTTCCTTGACCTTGCCGGTCTCGAACTTGAACTTCTCGGCCTGATTGTAGCCCATGTTGATGATCTCGTCGTCGGAGACCGGGGCGGTGTCGGTGGCAGAAGCGGTAATGGTGATAGCCGTGACGGCGACCTGCGGGGGGAGGCGGTAGTTCTCGATATTGGCCGTGAAGGCTTCCTTCACCTTGGCGTCGTCGACCTTGATCTCGGGTTTGAAGCCAGCGGCGGCGAAGGTGGCGACGTCGACGGTCCACTGGGTGCGTTCGCGGTCGAGGATACGCTTGATCTGGCTGGCGGTGGCGTGGCCGGAACCGGCGAGGGTGCTGATGGCTTTCTGGATGCGCCAAGTGTCCTTGATGTAGTTCTCGAAGCGGGCGCGGGTCTCTTCGTCGGAGACGTTGAGCTGCTTGGCGGCGAACTCCAGGAACTTGTTGAGGCCGTCGGCGTTCTTGCCGTCGGGGGAGGTGGTCATCTCGCGGGCGACGCGACGGATTTCGACGACGGAGGGGGCGGGGATGCCGAGGGAGTCGGCGAGGCTGAGTTCGGCGACGCGCTGGACCAGGCCGTTTTCGTTCATGCGCTGGCCGGTCATCTGGGCGAAGAAAGTCGCGTCACGGAAGCGGGCGCGGACGGTGGGGTCGTTGAGGTCGACGCCCTGGTAGACGGAGGTGGTGGCTTGCCCGCCCCCCATGCTTTGGACGACCGGGAAGAAGACGAAAGAAACGACAATAACCAAGAGCAGGGATCCGAAGATGAGACGGTGCTGCTTTGCGGTGGCGTTCTGGAGCCAGGTAATCATTCGGGCAACTTACCCCAGTCTTTCGGCGGGTGTCAATCAGTCCAAGCCCTCCCCGGTGCTTGCATCTGGCGGGGTTATTAACATCCCTTGGGGCCGTGCCTAAACCCCTCCATTGCATCGTCGCCGTGGCCCGCAATGGGGTCATCGGCTCGGGGGGCAGGCTTCCTTGGCATATTCCCGAGGACCTAGCCTGGTTCTTGGACCAGACCGCCGGGGGTGTCATGATCGAAGGGCCGGCCTGTTATGCCGAACTGGGCAAGGCGCTGTCGGGTCGCGGGACTGTGGTGGTCTCGCGCGATCCGGCCAAGTCCTTCCCCGGGGCCGAGCAGGCGACCTCCTTGGCGGAGGCCATCGTCATCGCCGAGCGCATGGACCAGTGGAAGGGGCCGACGTGGATCACCGGTGGCCAACGCATCTACGCTGAAGGGATGCCGCTCTGTGAGCGCCTGCTCATCACGCGCATCGATCGCGACTTCGATGGCGACCGTTTCTTCCCCGCCGATTGGCAGCGCTATTTTACGAAACTGGTGTCGTCGAAGGAGGGTGAGTATCAAGGATTGGGGTATGCGTTTGAAATCTGGGAACGGTAAGCGCGGCTGACGCCGCGAGGGGGCACGTGGGCAAGGTGACACGGGGACAAGGGGAAGGCTGAACTCAACGGGAGACCGGAAACCGGAATGTATGCTGCGGACATTTCCCCCAGCTAACTATCCTGTCTCCCTTTGAGCTATGTCTCGGGGTAGGGGCGCGACGGCGTCGCGTTCGCTGCTTGTCCCGACCCTACCCCTTGTCCCCGTGCCAGCGAAACCCGTGTCCCCTCGCGACTATGCGTGATTTGGCTCCCATGAGCCGCCAAATCACGCATAGTCGCGCCATGCTGCTCCCCCTGCTCCTATTGGCTGCGATTCCGCCGACCATTTCCGAAGAGTCGAAGGTGCCGCCGTATACCTTGCCTGATCCGCTCGTGTGCGCCGATGGACGCAAGGTGACCGATGCGAAGACCTGGAATGAGGTCCGTCGTCCAGAGGTCTTCCGTCTGGTCGAGGAGAACATGTTCGGCCGTACGCCGGATACCTCGCAGTTGCAGGCCGATGCCGTCGTCGAGGTCCGCGAGCAATCCAAGGACGCCTTCGGCGGCAAGGCCACGCGCACGCAGTTCAAAGTTTGGCCGATCGGTAAGAAGGGTCCGTCGTTCGACATGTTGCTCTATGTCCCCAATACGGCCAAGCGCCCGGCTCCGGTCTTCGTTGGGCTTAATTTCGGTAGCAACCATACCACGACCGAAGACCCTGCGGTCTTCCCGACTTCGAGCTGGGTTTCCAAGCAGTGGGCATTGAAGGGGACTACGCAGGCGGATCCGGCCTTACGCGGCGGGCAGGCACGCCGCTGGGAGTTTGAGACTCTCATCGACCGCGGCTACGCTTCGGCGACGGTTTATTACGGCGATTTCGAGCCCGACCATCCCGAGGGCTGGAAGCATGGTTACCGCGCGGCAATCTCGTCTGACGGCGTCAACACGCAGTGGAAGGATGGTGAATGGGGTGCGATTGGCTGCTGGGCGTGGGGTCTGTCCCGCATGCTCGACGTCCTTGAGAAAGTCCCCTCCGTCGATGCTAAGAGGGCCGCTGTGCACGGCCACTCGCGCCTTGGTAAGGCCTCGCTCTGGGCCGGTGCCCAGGATCAACGCTTTGCTTTCGTGATCTCAAATAACTCTGGTTGCGGCGGCGCCGCGCTCAATAAGCGCATCTTCGGCGAGACCGTCGGCGTCATCACCGGTCACTACAAAGGCCGTGGTTTCCCGCATTGGTTCACCGCGCGCTTCGAGACTTTCTCGGAGAAGGAAGACCAGCTGCCGCTCGACGCACATTATCTTCTCGCGCTCGCCGCGCCGCGTCCGCTCTACGTCGCCAGCGCTTCGGAAGACAGCTGGGCTGATCCCCTCGGCGAATTTCTCGGCGCCGTGCACGCCGATCCCGTCTATCAGGTGCTCGGCCAGCCTGGCCTCGGCACCAAGGAATACCCGCCCGTCAGCAAGCCCGTTGGAAAGACCATCGGTTACCATATCCGCCCGGGTGCGCACGATATCCTCCTCGAGGACTGGAAGAACTACGCCGATTTCGCCGACCGCGTGATGCCTGCGAAATAAGGCCAGGACTGCCGGCGGTTTCGGGAAGGGTTGACTAACCTCCGTTTAAAGGGATTTTAGAACCTCACGCTCCTGTATTTCAATGGATAGAATGCTAGCCTCCGAAGCCGGCGATTTGGGTTCGACTCCCAACGGGAGCACCACTTTGACGCGAACCAGTTCGCGAGGGATAGGGACAGGGGTAGGGCTGGGTAATATTGGTAGGGTCGAGCATCCCTGCTCGACCGCGGCCGACCAAGGATGGTCGGTCCTACCTCGAGACAGAACTCAAAGGCGAGACCGGATGATTGGCTGGGGTGCATGGCCGCAGCATTCTTTCCGGTTTCCGGTCTCCCTTTGCTTTAATTAACGGACGTTTCCTGCTCCTGTTCACCCGTCACCTTACTACCGACGGTGAGCATGACGATGAAGCCGATGATCGCGTAGCAGATCGAGGAGCCGAGCAGCACGTTACGCAGCTCGAAGAGATCCGTCATCACGCCCATGATGATCGCGGCGAAAGGCAGGAAGCCAAAGAAGCTCAGGCCAGCGACGGCCGACACGCGGCCGCGCAGTTCGGCGGGAGAACGTTCTTGGACGATGGTGTTGGCCAGGCCGACAAGCGTCGAGACGCCGACCGCAAGGCAGACGAGCGAGACACCCGCCCAGATCAGTTCGTGCGACTGGCTGAGGCTGACGAGCGCACCGCAGGCGAGGACCATGCCGATGAGAATGGCGAGGCGGCGCAGACTCGGGCGCAGGGCCATGATGAGGAGCGAGCCGGACACCGATCCAAGGCCGGAGCAAAGCATCAAGAGGCCCATCTGCTCCGGCGTGGCGTGGAGGTCGTTCTTCGCGTAGAGTGGCAGCAGGACGATGATGACCGGGAAGACGAAGAGGGTATTGGTGGCGAGGAGCGCGACCATCGCGAGGCTGGGCTTGTCCTGACGGACATGGCGGAAGCCTTCGCCCGCGCCGCCTTGGCGCTTCTGTTCTTCTTCGACGGTGCCCTGTGGTCGTCTGGGCAAGGTAGCCAGCGCGGCCATCAGCGCCAAGAAAGGAGGCTGCGTTCAGATAGAAGGCCCACTCGGCGCCGTAGCGACCGACGAGATAGCCCGCGGCGGCCGGGCCGACGAGACGGGTGGCGTGGAAGACTGCGCGGTCGACCGAGATGGCCTTGGCGACGTTCTCCTTGGCGACGAGTTCGGGGACGATCGCCGCGGCGGCGGGCATCTCGAAAGAACTGGAGACGCCCAGCAGGGCTGCGGCGACGATGAGATGCCAGGTGTGCAAGGAGCCGTGGGCAATGAGCTGACCGATCGCGAGGGCGAAACCGATCTGCGCGATCTGGCAGACTTGCAGGATGAACCGTTTGTCGTGACGGTCGGCACACGCACCGCCGAAGCGGAAGAGTGCCAGCATGACCAGACCGCTCGCGAGGTGCGGCGCCGCCTGCAGCAATCCTTCGTAGTTCTGTAATCCATCGCGGACCACGACTTCGGTCATCACCCAGCCGAGTGCCATGCCCTGCATCCAGGTGCCCGTCATGGAGATCCCTTCGCCGACCATGTAGCGCGTGAACGGCCCGTTCGGGAAACGTTCAGCGGTAGGACTGGTGGAGGGGGAGGGCATTTGGTAGAGAGTATGGAGTATCGAGTATGGAGTATAGGTAAAGACAAGGTGTCGCGGGTAAATCACCCCCGATACTCCATACTCAATACTCGATACTCAGCCTACTTCTTATACGCCTTCTCCGTCGCCTTCCAGGCGGCGTCGACGGCGGGCTTCAGGACAGAGGCGATGGCCTTGTAGCCTTCGACGTCGGGGTGGAGCTTATCCTTGAGGTAGCTGCCGGGCTTGCCTTCACCGTTCGGGAGATTGAGCGCGACGTTGATGTCCACGTACCAGAGATTTTTCCCTTCCTTCACGATCTGCTCGAGTTGGCGGTTATACTCGTCGAGCAGAGGCCACTTGGCTTTGCGTGAAGGGGCGCGGGTGGTGGCCACGAAGACCACGGCACAGTCGGGGTTCTCCTTGCGTAGGCGCGCGAGGTATTCGCGGATGCGAGCGATGGGCGCTTCGACCGGGTCGCCGGAATTGATATCGTTACCGCCGCACTGGAACACGACCACGCGTGGGTGATAGGGCAGCGTGATACGGTCCATGTAGCCGTTGACTTCGGTCGTGAATGAGCCGCCAAAGCCGCGGTTGATCACCGGGTAGGGCTTCATCTCCTCGGCAACGTTCTTCCACATGCGCAGCGTGCTGGCGCCGGTGAAGAGCAGGGCGTGCTGCGGAGGCGGGTTGGCCTTATCGGCAGCCTCGAACGCGGCGATGTCTTTGGCCATGCGCAGCGGCTGCTGGGCTAGGGGAATGTGGGGTTTGGCGACGTCGGCCGCGAAGGCGGAAACGGCGAGGAGGCAGGCGAGGAGGGCTTTCATTTTGAAAGGGGTAGGGGTAGGGGTGGGGGTAGGGGTAGGAAAAGACAGGGAGGGGAGGAGGGCAACACTAGCGAGGGCAGGAGGACACGAGGGCGGAGGCAAAGAGGTGCAAAGGTGCAAATGCGGCTGGGCCGCGTGCAAAGGTGCAAAAGTGGATAACCAAGACCAAGATACGGGTGGCAGGTGGCGGCCTCAGGTGGCGGGTGGCGGGCTTGATGCAGGCTTTTGTCTTTCCTCTGCCATCTGTCATCCGTCATCTTTCATCTATCTTCCCACCCATGCCCCTCGTTCCTGGTCTCCTCAGTCCCTATGAAGCCGTGCGCGGTTTCGTGTATCTCCCCCGCCTGGTCTCGAAGATCCGCCTGCATGCGGCGGGTCAGCTGCACGCCGACTTCGTGAACAATCTCGGCAAGGCCTTCGATGACCGCTGCTGCCAGTATCTCGGCATCAAGTATGACGAGCTGCGTGTCTGGGTGCTGCAGAATCCCGCCGCGACGCAGGACGAGGTTCTCGCGTGGGCCGAAACCAAGGGTCGCAAGCTTTCCACGAATGAGATCGAAATCTGGAATGGCTTCATGACCAAGCGCGGCTGGCGCGACGAAGCCAACGAAGTGCTCGTGCGTCGGCTCAAGGAGAACGGTCTCACCGCCGACGCCGGCGTGGACACGATGTTCGACTACATCGAGGTCGATGAAGGTCGCCCGGCACGAAAAGCGGCGCTTTAAGGCGGGTTTGTCAGAATAACCTTATAATTAGGGGTTGAGAGGGGAGGCGGCCAGCCCAAGGCTGACCCTCCCCTTTTTACGAACCGTATCTTTGCCGATACTTCTTCGCTTTGCGTCGCCTTCTCACATCAACGCCCCGTCCGACGGGGAACGGTCTTCGGACCGGGGAGGGACGCGCATGATCCTGTCACTGGTCTTGGCCCAGGTGGCCGAACAGGCTCCGGCGGTGGCGAAAGCGTCGCCAGCCATCGTGAATAATTTCCAAATCGCTTTACTGGCTTTCAAGTCGGGTGGCTGGATTGTCGCGCTCATCGGCGCCGCCGCGATGGTCGGTCGTCTGCTCGTCGATGAGGCCGCCGATGCCAGCTGGCAGCGCTCGCTCCGTCACGTCATCGCCGCCGCGATCTTCGCGGTCATCGCCTATTTCGTCACGTTCCAGTGGGAACTCTCGGCACTGAACAAAGCCATCGTGCAGGGGCTCTGTGGCGCCGTCGCGCCGGAACTCGTGGACTGGTTGTCGACGACCATCCGCAAGAAACTCGGTTTCAAGGACAAGCAGAAGACGCCTGCCTGGAAGAGCCTTTTCTCGCGCAAGAAGAAACCCAAGCGTCGACGTCGTACGACCGCCAAGAAGGCCGCCCCGGCCAAGGCCGCGCCCAAGAAGGGTGCGAAGAAACCCGCCGCTAAGAAACCCGCCGCCAAGAAAGCACCGGCCGAAAAGAAGCCGCCCGCCAAGAAGCCCGACGACGGTCAGTCCACCCTCAATCTTTAAACAAAAACCACCATGTGTGCCCAGCGTAGCCGCGGTCGATCCGCCAAGAACAACCTCATCCAAGCCGAGATCGGCATCGTCGGCATGGCCGTCGTGACGTTGCTCGTCTCCCTGGCCGGCCTCTGGTTCAGCCATGAACTGCGCGACACCACCAAGCGCGTGAAGGACACCACCATCAGCATCCAGTCTTCCTTCGAAGCCTATAAGAGCGCCATGAAGTCCGCTGATACGGGCGTCGTGCTCTTCACCGACCAAGGTACGAAGTCGGATAATAAGAACGTCGAAGTGACCGCGACCGCGGCGACCAGTGCCTTGGAAGTCGCCGAACGCGATACCAAGCAGTCCATCAAGTTGCTCGACCAGGTAATTGAACTTCTCGCCACCTATGAGACCGTCACGGTGACCTTCGGCGCCTCCGCGCTGATCTTCGCACTCTTCGTGGCCATCCGTCGGTTCCGCATGTAAGCGGAGCGTGGCTTAGGCGAAGTGCCCGAAGCCGCGGACCTTGATGGGCTCGCCGTCCGCGACGTCGCGGGCGAGGCCCGTGCCGGCTCTCGACAACGCCGATGCGGGTGAGTGGGGTCTTCGGAAAGGCTTTACGGAAATGCGCTTCGATTAGGTCTGCACGATCGGCGCTCACGCTGAAAAGCAGTTCGTAGTCCTCACCGTCTTGCAAGGCGTGTTCGAGAGTGGGTTTGCCGTCGGATTTGGCGAGCACGGCGGCCGCGTCGGCGATGGGTAGATGGGCCACGCTAATCCGCCCGTCGAACTTGGTTCCGAGCAGGCCGGGCAGGTCTTTGGCGAGGCCGTCGGAGAGGTCGGTGCAGGCGGTGACTTCGCCGTGACTGCAGAGCCATTCGCCTTCGGCGAGGCGCGGGGAGAAATCGAGGTGCTTGCCGTAGAGCGATCCGCCGAGCTGACCGGTGACGAAGAGCACATCACCCGCGGCACACAGCTTGCGCGTCAGGATGCGATGGGCGAAACCTTGGACGGCGAGTGTGCCGATGAAGGCGCCGTTGGGTCCGCGGCAAATGTCGCCGCCGACGATGCGCAGGCCGGCCTTGGCGGCGGCGCGCCCGGCGCCGTGGGCGAAGTCGGTGAGCCAGCTCGCGTCGACGTCGGCGCCGATCACGAGGGAAAGCAAAGCGTCGGAAGGCACGGCTCCGGCCGCAGCGAGGTCGCTGAGGTTACGATTCACCAGCTTCGCGCCGGCGCGGATACCGTCGCACGCGGCGTCGAAGTGGCGGCCCAGGATCACCGAGTCGATCGTGCTCGCACGGATCGAGCGGCCACCAGTGGTCGGGAGATGCGCGCAATCGCCACCTGGTCCTTCAGGGAAGGCCGGGGCAGCTTCGGCGAGCGACTGTACCACGCGACGGATGAGTTCTTCCTCGGTCAGCTTGGCGACCGAACGGTCCGCGGCGGTGGTGAGGGCTCCCATGGTTTCAGAGCGTGGAGGCGTTCGGGGCCAGTTTCAACCAGAGTAAGTTCCAACCGTTGAAACAGCAGTGAATCGCCATGCAGGTGATTAGGCCGTAACGGTCGCGGACGAGGCACATGAACGCCCCAAAGGCGAACAAGGGCAGGGCGGCGGAAGGGCTCAGATGCGCAGCGCTAAAGAGGGCGCCGGTGATGACGATGGCGATCCAGCGGCCATGGCGTTCGGAAACGGCGCCAAGGCGGCGCAGGCCTGGGTAGATCATTCCACGGAAGGCGAGTTCTTCCATGATCGGGGCACCAATCGTCACCGCCAACGCGATCGTCAAGAAGCGCCATGTATCGACGTCGGTCTTTAATACCGCGTCGACAATCTCCTGAGGTTCGTCGGCGGGTGGCTGGCCAGCCCAACCGCTGAGGAAGAGCTGTTCCCAGGCAACATGGAAGCCCTTCCAGACGAGCGTGGTGGCGAGGCCCAGGGCGAAGATGGAGAGTAGTCCGAGCAGGACGCGTGGGACGCTGAAAGAGCGGAGCGCCTGAAGAATGGGCGAGCCATCGGTCTTGGGCTCATCGGTCTCGACGGACGGAGCCCAGTCGATCGTTCGGGGTGCGAGCGCGCCCATGCCGAGCATCGCCAAGGCCGCGGCGAGCTGCCCGCTGAACGCAGCGGTGAAGACATGCGCTTGAGAGAAGCCGAAGTGAGTGGAAAAGCTTTGCGCCACCATCTGCGTCACCAAGCCGAAGAGAATGCCGAAGGCGAGCAGGCCGGTGCAAAGGCCCATGATTGCATCGTTAGCGGAAATCGTCGGCGCGGCGACCTTGCCCGGAAGGTCCCGCCAGCACTTCAGCGCATACATGCCGATGAAAGCCGCCAAGAGACTGACGATCACGCACGCCCAGTCCCAAGGCCCGAAGGCATAGAGAGACTCCGTGAGCTCGTCCATCGTCGCTTAGGTGCCGAAGACCTGACGCCCGCCGACGAACGTCGCGCGGACGCGACCCGTGAGCGCGCGACCGACGAGTGGGTTGTTGCCAGACTTCGAGGAGAGATCGGCGGACGCCGGCGTCCAGGCGGCCTTGGGGTCGAGGAGGACCAAGTCGGCGAGGGCGCCAGCCTTGAGCGTGCCAGCGGAGAGCCCGAGGGCCTTGGCCGGTCCGAGGGTCAGGCGAGCGATGAGGAGGGCGAGGTCGGCGTGGCCGCCGGTGACAAGCGCCGTGTGGGCGGCTGCGAAGGCCGTCTCGAGCGTCGCGGCACCGAAGGGGGCCAGGTCGAACTCGCAGTCCTTCTCGGTGGCCGTGCAGGGCGAGTGGTCGGAGCAAATCGCGTCGATCGTGCCGTCGACCAGTGCGGCGATGAGGGCGAGGCGATCGGCTTCTTCGCGGAGAGGCGGATTCGTCTTCAGGCTCGTGCCGTAGTGGGCCAGCGCGGCGTCGGTGAGGAGCAGGTGCAGGGCGGAGACTTCAGCCGTGACCGCGAGTTGCTTCGCCTTGGCGCGGCGGACGATGTCGGCGGAGCCGCCGGAGGAAAGGTGCTGCAGGTGGATGCGGGCCTTCGTGAGTTCGGCGAGCAGGCAGTCGCTCGAGACCACGATCTTCTTCGGCGGCGCGGGGCAGGCCGCGGAGGCCGAGGCGGAGGGACCAAGCGCCTTCGTGCATCTGGCCGCCTTCGGTCATGCTGCTGTCCTGGCAATGATCGAGGACCACCAGGTCGAACATCGCGGCGTATTCCAGCGCGCGACGCATGATCTCGTTGTTCTGGACGCCGGAGGTCGTGTCGGTGACGGCGACCACGCCAGCCTTCTTCATCGTGCCGAGCGGAGCGAGGGCCTTGCCTTCATGGCTTTTCGTGAGGGTCCCCGTGGGCAGCACGCGTACGGCGGCGTCGCGCGAGCAGATTTCGCGAAGGAGTTGAATTGTGCCGACGTTGTCCGCCGCGGGGAGCGAGTCGGGCATCGTGACGACAGTGGTGAAGCCGCCGGCGGCGGCCGCGCGGGTGCCGGTGCGAATCGTCTCGCGGGGCGTGAGGCCCGGTTCGCCGAGGCGGCAGTTCAGGTCGACAAAGCCCGGGGAGACTACGAGACCCGTGCCGTCGATGATGCGGGCCTTGGCCTGGTCGGCGGCGGAGAGCTGGTCGACGAACTTGCCGTCGAGGGCGAAGACGTCGCCTTTGGCTTCATCGCGCTTGGCCGAGGGATCGATCACGCGGGCGCCGCGGATCCAGAGGGGGGAGTTGTCGGCGGGGTTCATCGGCTGATGGCTCCAGTGCAGAGGTGAAGGACGGCCATGCGGACGGCGACGCCGTTCCGGACTTGTTCGAGGATGACCGAGCGGGGGCCGTCGGCGACTTCGCTTTCCACTTCGACGCCGCGGTTGATGGGGCCCGGGTGCATCACGATCGCCTCGGGCTTGAGCCAGGCGGCGCGTTCGGCGTTGAGTCCGAACTGCGAGGTGTATTCGCCGAGCGAGGGGAAGTGGGTGGTCGTCTGGCGCTCGTGCTGGATGCGCAGGAGCATCACTGCGTCGCAGTCTTTGAGGGCTTCCTTCAGGTCATGGACGATGCGGACCTGCGGGAAGGCTTCCTTCAGCGAGGCCGGGACAAGTGTCGCGGGACCCGCGAGGGTAACCTGCGCGCCGAGCTTCGAGAGGCAGAGGATGTTCGAGCGAGCGACGCGGCTGAAGAGGATGTCGCCGAGGATCGTGACCTTAAGGCCTTCGACCTTGCCGAAGCGCTGCCGGAGCGTGAAGGCGTCGAGTAGGGCCTGCGTCGGGTGTTCGTGGGCACCGTCGCCGGCGTTGATCACTGAGATATCGAGGACCGAGCCCAGGTAGCGGGCCGAGCCGGCGGAGGAGTGGCGCATCACGATCGCGTCGACGCCCATCGCGCGGATGTTCATCGCCGTGTCGCGGAGGGTCTCGCCCTTCACGAGGGAGGAGGCCGTCGTATTGATCGAGACCACTTCGGCGCCGAGCTTCTTGGCCGAGATTTCGAAGGCCGTGCGGGTACGCGTGCTCGGTTCGAGGAAGAGGTTCACCACCGTGCGGCCTTTCATCAGGTCGAGGCCCTTGCCCGGCGCGAGCGCGGGCAGGAACTGGTCGGCCTGGCGGAAGAGCAGTTCGATCTCGGGGCGGGAAAGCTCCTCGATGCCGGTCAGGTCTTTTTTCGTCCAGGTGTCTTGTGAGGCCATGCGGTGAGGTTCCGGTGGCCCTAACGAGGTTAGGACCATTGGGAAAGTGCGGAGGCACGGCCCTTGGTCAAGGGCGGAGATAGGGACAGGGCCAGGGGCAGGGCTGGGGCTAGGTGAATGCCAAGCAAAAGCACCGTGTCAGAAGATTTGTCCTGTTTGAATGACCAGCCCTAGCCCTGGCCCTGGCCCTTCTGTTCGCTTACTTCGCGAGTAGTTCCCTGCACCTTCGCGCCGATGGCGGCGGCGGCTTCGCCCTTCTTGTCCTTATGGGCGGCGACGACGTTCACGAGCGCGCTGCCGACGACCACGCCGTCGGCGACCTTGGCGATGGCCTGGACGTGCGCGGCGGTGGAGACGCCGAAGCCGACGCAGATCGGCAGAGAAGTGTGCTTACGGATCTCGGCGACAGCGGACGAAAGATTGGCGGCCAGTTCGGAGCGCTCGCCGGTCACGCCTTCGCGGGAGACGTAGTAGATGAAGCCGGAGGCGTGCTTGGCGATGAGGCCGATGCGCGCGGGCGGCGTGGTCGGTGCCACGATGAAGATATTAGCGAGGCTGTGTTTCTTCGAGGCTGCGATCAGTTCCTCGGCTTCTTCGGGCGGGCAGTCGAGGACGAGCATGCCGTCGGCACCGGCGGCGCGGACCTTGGCGCAGTAGCTGTCGAGGCCGAAGGAGAACAGCAGGTTATAATAGCAATAGAGCACGATCGGCTTGTCGGTGCCGGCGCGCACCGCGCGGAGCACGTCGAGCAGGCCGTCGTAGGTCATGCCGCCTTCGAGGGCGCGCTGGGCTGCGAGCTGGTTGGTCAGGCCGTCGGCGAGCGGGTCGGAGAAGGGCACGCCCACTTCGAGGACATCGGCACCGTTCTTCGCCAGGGAAAGAAGGATGGCCTTGGACGTCTCGACGTCGGGGTCGCCGGCGCAGACGTAGCTCACGAAGGCCGGGCGGCCTTCGGCTTTGCAGCGGGCGAACGTCTGGGCTAAGCGATCCATGTGCGGAAGGAAGCCGGGTTTGGTCCCGAGGGCAAGGCGAAGGCGAATCCTGCCCGCTTTCCCGGGTTGCCAATCGGGGGCACGTCCGCACTTTGGAGCCGTCGGCCCAAGTGGTGGAACGGTATACACATCAGACTTAAAATCTGCCGCCGAAAGGCTTACCGGTTCGAGTCCGGTCTTGGGCACGACAACACGAAACAGGCCGCACGGGTGGTGCGGCCTGTCTTCCCGTTTCCGGGACAAATAAGTCCAGAGTCCTAGCTACGGGACTCTGGGGTCGGGTACGGAGAGTTTGAATCCTGATTCCGTTAGTCGCCCTCGCGACTGATGCGTCCTTTATAAGGGAGGCTCTTACCTGAGTGAAATTGACTGACCGTGTTGTGCTCATCCCTCAGGGGGTTGTCAACGGATTCGTCGAAAACCCCGATAATATGACAGAAAAGCCGATTGGAGGCCGATAAAGGCCTCTAAAACGGCGTACCGCTGGTCAGCGCTTGAGGCTGAAGGGCGTGAAATCGGTGTCGGTGTCGAACGCATCGACGCCCTCAGCCTGCTTCAGCTTGGCGCAGACGACCGTGGTGACCGGCGTCATCACCACCTCGACGAGCACCTTGAAGACCCAGTTGGCGAACATCACGGCCAGGAGTGTCTGCGGGCTCCAGATGCCGATGAAGGCGAGCGGGTAGAAGATCAGGCTGTCGACGCCCTGGCCGACGAAGGTCGAGCCGATGAAGCGGGCCCACGGATGCTTGCCGCCCATGCGCACCTTCATCTTCGCGAGGACGTACGAGTTGAGGAAGTCGCCGACGAAGAACGCGATGATCGAGCCGAGGGCGATGCGCCAACCGCCGCCGAAGCAGGTCTCGAGCGCGGGCTGCAGCTGAGCGCTGAACGGCTCGTTCGGGCTGGCCGGCATCGCGAGCACGACCCAGGTCATGACCGTCGCGAAGAGCATCGCACCGAAGCCGGCCCAGATCACGCGACGCGCGAGGGCGTAGCCGTAGACTTCCGTGAGGATGTCGCCGAAGATATACGACAGCGGGAAGAACAGGTTGCCCGCGCCGAAGTCGGTCTTGCCGAAGAAGGGCAGGTCGAGCTGCACGACCTTCGCCGGGCCGATCAGGTTCGAGCAGAGCAGCACCGCGACGAACGCGCCGAGGATGAGGTCGTAGTAGCGGAAGCTGCGGGTCATCGTCGCTTAGGGTGAAAGGAATAGGCCCGTTCGCCAGCGGGGGCGCGAAAAATCAGCGGCCGAGGGCGGCCTTGAGGAAGGGCTCAAAGATGTCGGCCTGGCGATGGAAGCCCAAGTCGCTCGCGTGCGAACCGTCCGTGGCGCCATCGCTGTCGTCGCCGTAGAGGTGGTCGCCGGGCACGTAGGACAGGCCTTTGACGCCTTCCTTCACGAGCTGCTCATAAGCGGCCTTGAGCGCGGCATGGTTATCATCGTGGTGCTTGCGCAGCGAGGCCTTGAGCCAGGCGTCGGTATTGCGTCGATCCTCGACGAGGATGATCGGGGTGTCGGGGCGGGCGGCGCGCAGCTGCTTGACGAGGGGCACGCATTTCTCGGTGACGGCCGCCGCGTTCATGTTCGGGAGACAGTCGATGACGTAGGCGGCGGCGTCGATACGCGTGAGGAATTCGCCGACGGCCTGGTCCATGCGGCCGTTGCCGGAGAAGCCCAGGTTCACGACCGGCACGTCGAAGCGGCGACCGAGGATGGCCGTGTGCACCATGCCAGGGCGGCTGGCGCAGGCACCGTGCGTGATCGAGGTGCCGTAGAAGACGACGGGCTTCGCACGCGGCTTGAGGCCGACGAACTTTTTGCCTTCGGGCACGCCGACGTTGAGGAATTCGACGCCGTTGAAGAGCGGCAGGTAGATCGCGTATTCGCGTTCACCCGCGTCGAGGCCGTCGGCGAGGCGGAGTTTCATCTCCTGCGCACCGGGGCGGGCGACTTGCACCCAGCGCCACTTGCCATCTTTGTCGCGGGCGTAGAGATCGAGGCCGCTGACGCCAGTGGCGGGCATGTGTGGCATCGCAAGCTGAGCCTTGGTTACTTTGTAATGCGCGTAGATCGTCGTGGCGTCGGTACGGAAGCGGAACATCTGGCCCACGCTGTCGCGGCTCAGGCTCCAGACTGCCGGCGTGACCTTGCCGTCGGCTTCGGCGGGCAGGCGGTCGAAGTAGCTCTTACGCTCCGCGTCGGGGAAGGCGCGGCCTTCGAGGTCGGTCTCACGGACGTCATGCCAGGAGACCTTCTCGTCCGCGGGGATGGCGAAACGGTCCACGGATTTCGGCGCGGCCTTAGCGGCCGGGGCTTTCGCGGCGGGCTTGGTCTGCTGAGCGAAGCCGGCGGAGCTGGCGCAGAGCAGGGCGACGAGGAGGGCGGTGGTCTTCATGGTCTTGGAAATCACAGGGCGCTACCGTGCGTCAGCGCAATCGTGCGGATCGCGGCGAGCGGCTTCTCGTATTCGTCCAGCGCGGCGACGTAGTCTTCGCGGGCCTTATCCGCGCGCTGGAACGCCGACTCCGTGGAGGCCTTGGTCTTGTCGAGGTTCGACTGGGCTTTCGCTTCCATGTCCTCGGCGGAGGCGAGTGAAGCCGAGGTGATGCGGATCTGTTCCTGGAGGAACTGCAGTTCGCGGATGTCGATATTCGGTTGGGAGCGGAGCAAGGCGAGTTGGGAGCGGAGCGATTCGAGGCTACGGCGGAGGCGGGTCACGCGGTCTGACTCACGGGTGACGTTGGACTGCGCGCGGTTGACGAGCGTCTCGGCCTTCGCCTTGTCCTCGAGCGAGCGCTTGTACTCGTCGAAGCGCAGTTTCGTGCGCGGGTAGTTGGCGGCCGACATCAGACCGACCACGCCTTCCTTCGTCACATAGGAGAGCTGGTAGCGGCGATTATCGATACGCAGGATGTATTTCTCGCCTGGCTGGTCGTAGATGATCGGCAACGTCTGGGGCGCGTCCGGTTCGGCGGCCTGCGCCGGGACTATCCCGAGCAGGAGGAAGTAGAGCAGGGCGGGGAGGGCCTTCACGCCTCTAGTGATAGCCTGCGTCGCGGGGGCAGTCAAACCGCCTTCTGCAGGCGGCGCCCGGCGACGTGTTGCGTAATCAGCTGGCGAACTTCGGCGCGGACCGTCACGCCATTTTCATCGGCTAGCCACAATTTGAGTAAGCCGGCGTAGAAGCACAGAGTCTCGCGGGCGGCTAAGGCCGGGTCGAGATTGGCGGATACCAGTTTCATCCGGACGGCTTCCCCGTAGAATTCCGTCACTTCGGTCAGGAAGAGCGAGCTGGCCGACATCAGGTCCTGGCGCACGCTGGCGAAGGCGCCGACGTATTCGCATTTCCAGAGCATGACCTCGTAGGTCTCTAGCGCCTGCCGGTCGGTGCGCAGGCGATCAAGGGCTGCCTGCAGGCCGGCCTCGAGTCGCTCCAGGGCGTCCCCCGTCCGAAAGTCGTCGAACCGCAGGAGCGTTCCCGTCTGTTGTCGGACCGCCATGAAGAGGTCGGCCTTGTCACGGAAGTGCCAGTAGACCGCTCCGCGGGTGACGCCCGCCTCCTTGGCGACCGTTTCCAAGGACGTGTTCGTGACCCCTTCGCGGCTGAAAACCTGCCGGGCGCAGGTAACGATTCGGTCACGGGTGAGGGCGGCTTCTGCTTTGGTCTTGCGAGCCATGGTCGGGCAAATAGATTTACATACATGTCTGTATGTAAATCTCGCCCTGTCGAGGGTCTTCTTTGTGCGGTCCTGGTGCTTAGCCTGTTCGGTTGTCGCCAGGAGTCGGCCATGCCGCCTTCCGGGCCATTGCCGGTGGCGGTACTTACGGTCACCCCGGCGGACCTCGCACAGACGGCGATTGCGCCGGCGCAGACCGAAGGGGTGCGCGAGGTGGAAGTGCGTGCCCGCGTGACGGGTATCTTGCAGACGGTCAATTACGCCGAGGGCGCCCAGGTGAAAGCCGGCGACCTTCTTTTCAGGATTGATCCAGCGACTTATGTCGCCGCCCATGCGTTGGCCGTGGCGCAACTCGCACAGGAGAATGCGCGGGCGCAGCAGGCGACCGATGAAGCCGTTCGTCAGGCCGAGCTTTTCCGCCAGAAGGCCGCGAGTCGTAAGGAAGCCGATGACGCAAAGGCCTTGGCCGACGCCGCAAAGGGGGCACGCGATGCCGCCGCCGCGAAGGCCAGCCTCGCTAAACTCGACCTTGATTACTGTGAAGTTCGCTCGCCCGTCGCTGGCATCGCGGGTCGTCGCCTGCTTACTGAAGGCACTTTGGTCACTCCGACCGGACCCGACGGCCTGCTCACCACGATTGTGAACGCGGATGAGGTCTGGGCGCGCTTCGGTCTTTCCGAAGATGATTTCCATCGTCTCTTCGCCACCGGAGCCAAGTCCGCCCAAGGCGCCGAAGTCACGCTCCTGCTGCCGAACGGCACCGCTTACCCGGTGCGCGGCAAGATCGACTTCGCCTCACCTCAGGTCGACACCCGACTGGGGACGGTGCAGCTCCGCGCCCGTTTCGCCAACGCCGACGGCGGTTTGCTCGCTGGCCAGTTTGTCCGCGTTCGCGTGACCGGTGGTAAGGCCAAGGACGCCACCCTCGTGCCGCAGCTCGCGCTCGTCCAAGCACCGTCGGGACGTTCGGTCTTCGTCGTCGGTGCGGGTGATCGCGCCGAGGCTCGTCCGGTTACCTTGGGTGAGGCACTGGGTTCGAACATCGTCATCCTCACTGGCTTGCGTCCTGGCGACCGCGTCATCCTCAACCAGCTGCACAAGCTGCGCCCGGGCTCCCCGGTTGTCGTCGCTCCGGCCAAGAAGTAAATGGGCTGGGACTTTTTCATTAAGCGGCCGATTTTCTCGGCCGTCCTCTCGCTCATCATCGTCTTGGTCGGTGGCCTGGCGCTGCAGAACCTGCCGTTGTCGCAGTATCCGCAGATCGCGCCGCCCACCGTGACGGTCGTGGCGAGCTACCCGGGCGCCTCGCCGGAGTCGCTCGTCAATAACGTCGCTGCCCCCCTCGAGGAGCAGATCAACGGCGTCGAAGGCCTCCTTTATTATTCGTCCAACTCGTCCTCCAGCGGCGCGCTCAGCATCACCGTTACCTTTGAGAACGGCGTCGACCCGGACATGGCGACCATCCTCGTGGCCAATCGCGTCAAGCTCGCTGAGCCGCGCCTGCCGGAGGAGGTCCGTCGTCTCGGTGTGATCACCAAGAAGCGCTCGAACGACATCCTCATGTCGGTGTCGATCGTCTCGCCCAAGGCCACGCGTGACTCCGTCTTTCTCAGCAACTTCGCCTCCTCGGTGGTCGTCGAGGAAATCAAACGCCTCCCCGGCGTCGGCGATGCGGGCGTCTTCGGTTCCCGCGATTACGCGATGCGCGTCTGGCTGCGGCCGGATCGCATGGCGGCGCTCGGTGTCACTTCCGCTGAGGTCGTCCGTGCGATCCGTGCCACGAACACTCAGTACGCCGTCGGCCGCCTCGGCCAAGAGCCGTCGGTGGACGCCGCCTTTGTGGTGCCCGTCGTGGCCCGCGGGCGCCTGTCGACCCCCGAGCAGTTTGGCGACATCGTGCTGCGCTCCAGCTCCGCCGACGGTGTCCTCCGCCTCAAGGACGTCGCCCGCGTGGAACTCGGTTCCCAGAGTTACGAGCAGCTCAGCATGCTGGATGGCAAGCCTGTCGCCGGTATCCGCGTCTTCCTGCAGACGGGCTCGAACGCCCTCGAGACCGCCGACCGCATCCGCGCGCGGATGGATGAGCTGACCAAGCAGTTCCCGCCGGACGTCGAGTACAGCATCCCGTTCGACACCACTCGCTTTGTGCGTTCCGCCATTGGCGAGGTGCGCAACACGCTCGTTGAAGCCGCCTTCCTCGTCGCACTCGTCGTCTTCCTCTTCCTCGGTTCGTGGCGGGCCACGCTCATCCCCATGATCGCGGTGCCCGTCTCGCTCATCGGCGCGTGCGCCGGGCTTTGGATCATGGGCTACGGCATCAACATCCTGACCCTCTTCGCGATGGTCATCGCGATCGGTATCGTGGTCGACGACGCCATCGTCGTGCTTGAGAACACGGAACGGCTCATGCGCGAGAAGGGGCTCAGTCCGTTCGAGGCCGCCAAGGAATCCGTGCGCGAGGTCGCTGGCGCGATCGTCGCGATCGTCTGCGTACTCGTCTGCGTCTTCCTCCCGGTCGCCTTCCTCGGTGGTATCGCCGGCGTGCTCTACCGCCAGTTCGCGGTCACCGTTGCCTTTTCCGTCATCCTTTCCGGCTTCGTCGCCCTGACGCTCACGCCGACCCTTTGTGCTCTGCTGCTCAAACCGCATGCGCCCGGCGCACCGACCGGCTGGCTGGCTGGCGTGGTCGCGGGCTTCGGACGCGGCTTCGGCGCCGTGGCCGCCTGGCATGGTCGCGTGGTCCGCTGGCTACTTGATCACCCGCGTTCGGCGGCGGGTGCCTTCCTGGCGATCGTCATCGCGAACATCGTACTCGTCGTGAAGATTCCGCGCAGCTTCCTGCCCGCCGAAGACCAAGGCTATCTGCTCGCCATGGTGGCGTTGCCGGACGGCTCCGGCATCAATCGCACCAAGGCCTTCATGGACGACCTCACGCCGAAGTTGCGCGAGAACCCCGCCGTCCGTCATACCTTCGCGATCAGCGGCTTTGACCTCCTCGGCGGTGGCGAGCGCACGAACTCCGGCACGATCTTCCTTCCGCTGAAGGATTTCGGCGCTCGTCCGCCTGGCGGCGAGGCCCTCGCCCGTCAGCTCAACGCGATCGGGATGACCCAGCCTGATGGCATGTGCCTCGTGGTGAACCCTCCCGCCATCCGCGGTATCGGTAGCGCCGGCGGTTTTGAATTCTATCTGCAGGCGAAGGATGATGATGACCCCGCCCGGCTCGCGGCGAATATCGAGAAGCTGGAGGCTGCGCTCCGCGCTCGCCCCGAGCTCACCGGTATCCGCGTATTCCTGCGACCGGCGGTGCCGCAGTTCCTCGCCGAGGTCGACGACGTCCGTGCCGCCGCCCTCGGGGTGACGTTGCCTGACCTCCACGAGGCCCTGCAGGCTACCATCGGCGTCGTCTACGCCAACGACTTCACTCTTTCGGGCCGCACCTACCGTGTGCTCGTTCAGTCGGAGGCGGCTGATCGCATGGACGCTGCCGCCGCTGGCCGCGTGCACGTCCGCGCCGCGAATGGCGCGATGATCCCGCTCTCCAGCTTCGTGAAATTCAAGCCCTCCTCGGGGCCGGAGCAGCTCGAGCGGCACATGGGCTTCCTGTCCGCGCGACTCATTTGTGCGGCCGCCCCGGGCGTGAGTTCCAGCCAGGCCATCGCGCTCGTCGAAGAGATTGCGGAGGATATCCTGCCCGTCGGTTACGGCATCGACTGGACGGCGCAAGCACTGCAGGAGAAGCGTGCGGCGACCTCCGCCTTGCCGGCGTTCCTGCTAGCGCTCCTGATGGTCTTCCTGATTCTTGCGGCCTTGTATGAAGACCTTGCGTTGCCTTTAGGTGTGCTGCTCACCGTGCCGTTCGCGCTCCTCGGTGCGCTGCTCGCTGTGCTCGTACGCGGGATGCCGAACGATATCTACTTCCAGATCGGGCTCGTGACGCTCATCGGTCTCGCGGCCAAGAACGCCATCTTGATCGTCGAGTTTGCCGAGACCGCTCGTCGGGCCGGCCGTTCGGCGGCCGATGCGGCCATCGAAGCCGCGCGCATGCGCCTGCGTCCGCTCGTCATGACCTCGATGGCCTTCGTGCTCGGCGTCGTCCCGCTTGCCTTCGCCAGTGGCGCGGGCGCTGCGGCCCGCCAGTCCATGGGCACGGGCGTGCTGGGCGGCATGTTGATCGACACTTTCGTCGCCACCTTATTCATCCCGTGGTTCTTCCATCTGCTTTCGGGCCGGAAGGAAAAGCCGACTCCCGTCCAGCCATGATGCCTCGCCTTGTTCTCTTGTCCGCCATCCTCCTGGGTGGCTGCACCCTTGGTCCGGATTACGTCCGGCCTGAGCTGCCCAAGGCTGACGTCTTCCCAGAAGCAGGGAAGGGTGGCGCGGCCATCCGCACCGAATGGTGGAAGTCGCTCGGTGATCCGGAGCTCGACGCCTTGGTGGCGAAGGCGTTGGTCGCCAACGCGGATCTGCGCATCGCCGTGGGCCGCGTCGAGCAGGCGGCTGCCGTCTTAGGGGAAACCGAAGGCGCTGGCATCCCGCAGATCGACGCCGCCGGCGGGATCAATTCGAGCAAGCTGAGCGAAGGCGCTTATAATCAGAACCTGGCCACAACCGGCCGGCACCGTACCACCGCGCGCGGCGGTCTCACCACGTCGTTCGAGCTGGATTTCTGGGGTAAGCTCCGCCGTGCCGAGGAGTCGGCACGCGCGCAGTTGTTAGGCGCACGCGAGGCCAGGCGCATGGTCGAACTTTCCGTCGGGGCTGCCGTCGTGCGGGCTTATGCCGCCCTCCGTGCTGCGGACGCACAATCACTGGCCGCCCAAGAAGTCTTCGCCGCGCGCGATGAGGAAGCCGCCATTATTACCAAGCGTGCCACCGTCGGTGCCGCTGGACCGAACGAAGTCGCCCAGGCCGAAGTCGCCCGCTCCGCGGCGGTTGCCGCGCTGGCCGACGCCCGTCGGACGCGTGCCGCCGCCGAGCACCTGATTGGTACGCTGACGGGCCAGCCGGCGCTGACCATCGCGGTGCGCCGTCAGGATGGCCTCCGCCTTCCTGCTCCCGTGGCACCGGGCCTGCCCACCGATCTTTTGGCCAGTCGTCCCGACGTCGTTGCCGCGGAGCAGGTGCTCGTCGCCGCCAACGCGCGCATTGGCTTCGTCAAGGCCGCGCGTTTCCCTAACTTTACTCTGACCGGAGCGATCGGCTCCGAAAGCCGGGAGCTCAACGCCTTGTTTGATGGGGCGACCGCGACTTCCTCGCTCGGCGTCGACCTGCGTTATCCCTTATTTGATTTTGGTCGCGGTGCGGCACGGGTCGAAGGGGCCGTCGCTGAGCAGCACCAGGCGGCCGCCGCCTATGAGAAGGCTTTCCTCAACGCTTGTCGCGAGGTCCGCGACGCCCTGGTCGACGTCCGGGAGACCGCGGCATCGGCCACCGCCGCCGCGCGTCGCGCCAAGGCGGCCGACGAGGCTTATCGGATTGCCACCGAGCGTGCCCGGCAGGGACAGACCAGCCCGATGGAGCTACTCGCTGCCCGCCGTCTACGGGCCGAATCCCAGGTGGCCGTGGCCAAGGTGCGCCAGGATCGCCTGGCTGCGCAGGTCGACCTCGTAAAGGCGCTCGGTGGTGCCCGGCCCGATGTCGTGCCGGCTGCCAAGTAGCCGTTCGCCTAGGATTGCCAACCCCGCCACGTTGCGGTGAGGTGGGGCATGCCCGCCCAGCCAGACCTCTGGTCCGAACTCGCCGCCTCCATGTCGGCGGACCTTTTCTTGCTGGCTGGCACCTTGGTCTTCTTTGCCGCGGTCGCGCATGCGTTTCTTTGTCCGTCGATCGCGCGGGCTGCCCATGCCGCGGAGAAGAAGGGCGGAATCAAGGGCGCAGCGCTGCACCTCCTGGGGGAGGTCGAGGTGGTCTTCGGCCTTTGGGCGATGGTGCTCTTTGGCCTGATGGTCTGCTGGCCCGGCAAGGGCTGGGCTTTCGCGACGCGTTACGTCGAGACGGGTGAGTATGTGGCCACCGCCGCGGACGGACCGTCCAAATTCGTCGAACCCCTTTTCGTCTTCGTCATCATGGTCATGGCCGCGTCGAAGCCCGTGATGGCCTTGGCGGCGGGACTGCTCGGTCGCGTCGGGCGGCTTTTCGGCGGCACCCCCATCGCGCATTGGTTCGTGGTGCTCACGCTGGCGCCGTTACTCGGGTCGCTCATCACTGAACCGGCGGCGATGACGATCGGGGCGATGCTGCTTTCGGCCCAATTCTACAGCCTGAAACCCTCCGAGCCACTCCGTTACGCCACTTTGGCTCTCCTGTTTGTGAACGTCTCCGTCGGCGGCGCCCTGACGCATTTCGCCGCCCCGCCCATCGTCATGGTCGCCGCGAAATGGGGCTGGGGTTTGAAGGAAGTCTTCGCGCATTTCGGGGTCGCCGCGCTCGTCTCCATCCTGCTTTCGAACTTCGCTTATCTGTGCTGGTTCCGGCGCGAGCTTGCGTCGCTGAAGGGGGCGGCGGACGTGCGCTCGGCTGAGCCGCCCATGCCCGCCTGGGTCGTCGTCTTTCATCTCGCTTGCATGGTCTGGACGGTCCTGATGCTGACCGAGCATCGGCCCGTCCTCATGTTGGGTGGGTTTCTGGTCTTCTTGGCGTTCACCACGGCGACCTCCCGCTGGCAGCCTGCGCCGGGCTTGCGAGGGCCAGCGCTCGTCGGTTTCTTCCTGGCCGGACTCGTCGTGCTCGGCGGCGTCCAAGGATGGTGGATTTCGCCGGTGCTCAGTCGGATGGGGGAGGGGGCCTTGCTGGCCACGGCGACTTTCCTGACGGCTTTCAATGACAACGCTGCGGTGACCTATCTAGCCTCACAGGTGCCGGCTTTCGCGGCGGCTGGCCCGGCGGCGGAGGCTTTGCGGCATGCCGTGGTGGCGGGGGCCTTGGCGGGGGGTGGCCTGACCGTTATCGCCAACGCCCCGAATCCAGCTGGCCAGTCCATTCTTTCTCCCTGGTTCCCCGAGGGCGTTTCGGCTTGGCGGCTATTCCTCTGGGCGCTGGTTCCCACGGCCTTGGCCCTCGGTTGCTTTATTTTGCTTAAGTAAGGGGTTGGGTGGAGAAAAAGGCGGTTTTTGACTGTTCAACCGGGCCGGAGGACTCGTAGAATAGTTTCTCCCCAATCCCACCCCGATTTTCCATGACTCCTCGTCGTCGTGCCGGTTTCACCCTGATCGAACTCCTGACGGTCATCGCCATCATCGGCATCCTGTCGGCCGCCTTATTCCCGGCGATCCGCGGAGTCCGTAAGAAGGCCCAGCAATCGTCCGCCACGACCGCCTTCACCCAGTGGGCCGGCGGCATCACCCGCTACAAGCAGGTCTACGGTTTCTATCCCAATATCGGCACCGCCTACGATTCGTCCAAGGACAGTCTACATCTCCTCGAAGACCCCGCGGTTAACCTCAATTTCGTCAAAGCCATGTCCGGCCGCCTCCCGACTGGCACCGCCCTCCCGATCTGCCGACCGTAAGTTGCTCAATAAGACCGGCGAAGAGTTCTGCTCCTTCGGTAAGGATGATTTTGAAGACCCGGCCAACCTGACGGACACCAGCTTTCTGGTGGATCGTTTCGGCAATCAGGAGCATCCGCGTCATCTTCGACACGGATAATAACACCAACATCCGCAATATCGTCGCTCCCAAGGGCGTCGATTCCATGCCAGAAGAAATTCGCGCCATTGCGGGCACCAGCGGGATTCCCGCGCGCGTCATCATCTTCACCACCGACCTCCTTGACGATTTTTCCAACGCCGAGACCAGCGTGGATCCCAGTGATTACGCCCAGGTGCTCGCCATTCAATAATGACCGTCCGTTCCATCGCCCGGAAGGGCTTCACGCTGGTCGAGCTGCTGGTGGTCATCACGATCATCCTGCTCATCTCCTCGCTGTTTCTCGGCCTCTCGCCCGGTGACGGTGGCGGTCTGCCTGCCGGGCAGCGCTTCATCGCTTCATCCATCCGCACGGTGCGGGCGATGGCCTTGATGAACCGTGGACCTGGCACGACCGGCGTCACCTACGCCAATCGCTATCGCCTGCTCATCTTGAATGATCCGGACGACGATGTGAATCACCTCCGCCAGTTCGTCATCGCCGTCGGTGGCGTCAGCTCGGCCGACTTAGGGACCGTCGATCCGTCCACCATCACCAACACCTCGGTTACTCCCTATAAGTGGTTCTCTCCCGAGCCCGCGCAGCTGCTGCCCACGGGCGTGGTGTTTGTCCCGCCCGCCACCGATACGCAGACGACACTGTCGATGGCCGTCCCCGCCAACACGCGGCGCAGTTTGATCGGTCCGCTCGCGGACAATGCTACCACCAATACGACGGACTCTCCGGCGAGTTCTCCGCCCTGGATGATTTACGCCCCGACCAACCAGCCGGTGACACTCGCCGACATGAAGGACTTGAATCCTAAAAAGTGGTTCTACGTTGAGCTGCAGGGAACCGGTTCTTCCAATCACCTGGGTCGCGTGCTGCTCGTCCTCGCTAAAGGCGTGGTCCGTAATACCGGTACGGGTAAGGCCATGATCGATATCACGTCAGAAAACCAGTTCGCGGCACTCTCCCTCCGCCCTAACGGCGACGTCACGATGACCCTCGACGCCGACGAGATGGATAAGGCCAAATAATCTTCTTCCGATGAACCCTCCCCGCAACCCTTCGTCCGTCCGCCCAGGTTTCTCCCTGGTCGAGGTGACGCTCGCCATCGGCATCGTCGGCGTCGCGATTCTCTCGCTCGTCGGCATCCTTGGTTCCACCTTCCAGCAGGTCGACGAAATCATGCAGACCAATCGCGCCCTTTCCGGCGTGACCCGCCTCATCGGCGCCTTGGATAATCCCCGTTCGATTGTCTACCTTGACGCCGCCGGTGAGAAGGTGCCGAACAATAGCAAATACCTGATGGATGCCGGGCTCGCGTTGGACGGGGGTAATCCGTCGGTCTCTAATTTCGATATCGCCTATCGCTTGCTGCAGGGCGCCCGCGACAATGGAGACAACGCGGTGTGGCTCTATGTCTACGAGCGCAAGATCGTCAGCTTCGATAACGATAAGACAGGCCCCAATGACTACGCCTTACGCTCGAATCCTTCGATGATTGAGGTGGCCTATTGCAATGGGAAGAACCTCTCATTGGACGCTTTCTCCGGCCGTAACATCATCGGCACGCCCATGCGCGTACGTCTTTCGCTTTCCAAGCTGCTGGTCGGGCAGCGCGCCACCATCAACACCACGACCTTCGAGCCAGAAACCACCAAGATCGCTGCGCCGCCGTGGGGGACGTCGCCGATCCCCGCGTTGCCCAAGGACTACGCGCTGGCCTATCTCCCGATCGTCGCGGAATTCTTTTCTCACGACTACAGTCCCTACGACTCGTTCAAGACGAAGTCCGAAATTCCCTTGCTCGTCCAGAATATCGTCATCAGCCGATGAACACTCTCCTCCGCCAAGCCCGGGCCGGCTTCACCTTGCTCGAGGTGCTGGTCTCCACGGCCATCATGGTCATCATCGTCCTGACCGTCGTCACCATCGCTTCCGACACGTTGCGTGTCTATGATCGCGCCGTCGCCGACCTCTCGACCCAGTCAGAGGCGCGTGGCGCCTTGGATGCGATGGAGAATGATTTCTCGACGGCGATGCTTCGCGCTGACGGACGCTGCTGGATGGAGATCGTCGTCCCGGGGGCGAAGACGGCCGATGGCGCGCCCGCCGGCGTCCCCGGAGAGGTCGGTAACCTCCAGTCCATCGACCATCCGATCGTGATGCTCTTCGGTGCTCCGCCCGATCGCCCACGCTGGACGCCCGGGGTCGGC
The DNA here is from genome assembly GCA_964203605.1 of Opitutales bacterium. Taxonomy (GTDB): domain Bacteria; phylum Verrucomicrobiota; class Verrucomicrobiia; order Opitutales; family UBA953; genus UBA953. Next base: position 96,753 of record CAXNMQ010000006.1, on the reverse strand, counting down.
CGGAGTGCGCTCCGTGGTGACGTGTGCGCCATCGCCTACCGAATCGGTCAGCGCTCTCCTTTCGACGCTCCCGGTGACATGATTCAGCAGGTCTACGGCGTCTACCGCACGATCATCGACCCCGAGAACACGTTCGTCGACGCACTCCCGCTGATCCTGAATTCCAACATCGATGCCCCGCGGTCACCTTGGAATTATTGGTCCGACGCCCCCCGTCAGTTCGCTAACTACTCCAAGACGCCGAGCCCAGGTTACGAGACCCGCGCGCTGATCGATAGCAACATCGACAGCAAGACGCCCTGCTGGACCATGGACGAAAATAACTTCATCGCTTCGAACGTCGTCGCGATGAACTTGGTCTTCTGGTCTTCCTCCTCGCTCTCGGCGACCGCGACGGCGCCGGCGCTCTCTGACCCCTGTGCCCGCATGCCGCAGACTCTCCGTCCCGTTGTGCTAGTCTCCGCAAAGGATGATAAATCCGACATGGCGTCTTCCAAGGGGGGCTACCGTGCCATGTTCAAGGACGCCGACGGCCACGGCGACATCGCGACCGCTCCCCTGCGTTATGCCCCGAACAGCGCTCCCACTATCCCTAATCCTCTGCCGACGGGCAGCGGCAAGAAGCTCCATCCTTACGATTACTACAGCTCGCGGCTCCGCGTTTATGCCGATCGCATGTATCCGGATAACCTTCCGCTGAAGCCTACGGCGACGACCTGGTTGCCTTACCTGCCTTACTCGCTCAAGGCCGTCGAGGTCTCCATCACCGTCTTGACCCCCGAAGGTTCCAAGGAGCTGCGCGGCCTCCAGATGCTCAACAATAATCAGAAGGTGCCCGAAGCTGACTTCAAGCGCATCGTCTACATGTACGGCCGCAACTACACGCGCTACATCCGCGTGCTTTCGAACGGCGGTTGAGCGGGACGGCCGACTGACCAAAAGAAAGGGGCGCCGATGGGCGCCCCTTTTCGTTTAGCCTGGTGGGAGAACTTACTCCGCGTAGACGCCCATCGCGCGGAACTTCGCGTAGCGCATCGCAATGAGCTTCTCCGGCGAGGCCTTGGAGAGGTCGGCGAGCGAGTCGCGTAGGGTCTTGCGGATGGCGGAGCCAGTGGCGGCCGGATCTTCCTGGGCACCGCCGAGCGGTTCCTTCACGACGCCGTCGACGACGCCAAGCTTGAGGAGATTAGGAGCGTCGAGGCGCAGGGCTTCGGCGGCCTTCGGCGCGTGGGCGCGGTCCTTGAAGAGAATTGCGGCGCAACCTTCGGGCGAGATGACGGAGTAGTAGGCGTTCTCGAGGATGTAGACCTTGTTCGAGACGGCGATGCCGAGGGCGCCACCGGAACCTCCTTCGCCGATGACGAAGGTGATGATGGGCACGCCGAACTGGCTCATCTCGCGGAGATTGACGGCGATGGCTTCGGCGACGTGGCGCTCTTCCGAGCCGATGCCCGGGAAGGCGCCGGGGGTGTCGACGAGGGTGATGATCGGGAGGCCGAAGGTGTGGGCCATCTTCATCAGGCGAAGGGCCTTGCGGTAGCCTTCCGGATTCGGGCAGCCAAAGTTACGGCGGAGGTTCTCCTTCGTGTCGCGGCCCTTCTGCTGGCCGAGGACCATGACCGGTCGACCTTCGAAGAAAGCCGTGCCGCCGACGATGGACTCGTCGTCCATGTAGAGGCGGTCACCGTGCAGCTCTTGGAAGTCGTCGAACAGCATCCCGATGTAGTCTAGGGAGTAGGGGCGACGGGGGTGGCGGGCCAACTGGACGCGCTGCCAGGGATTCAGGTTACCGTAGACCTCGCGGCGGGTCTGCTCCATCTTGACCTCCAGGGACTTGACCTCCTTGGAGACGTCCATCCCGGCGGACTCGGAGGAGGCCCGGAGGGAGTTGATCTTGTCCTCGAGCTCCCGGAGGGGCTTTTCAAATTCGAGGGTGAAGCGGGCCTTGGGCGCGGACATGGGCCGTAAGTTGGAGAAACGGGAGGGGGAGGGCAATTGAATAGGGCCCAAGCGGGGGTAGGGCCAGGGCCAGGGACAGGGCTAGAATGAAGAAAAATGCCACTAAATTGGGGTAGGGGTGGGGGTAGGGCTGACCACCCTTGGTCAGCCGCTCGGTTGAGCGAGGGCGCTCAACCCTACCTATGAGCAGGTGCCGGGAGTCGAGCCAAGCCCTAGCCCTAGCCCTAGTTCTCCCCCAATTACCCTTTTCCCCGAACCTCTCTCCCGCCAGCCTGTCTCTACCCCTACACCCCATGCGCCTCGCTTCCTTCCTCTCCCTTGTGGCCGCCAGCGGCCTAATCGCCGCCGAAGGCTACACCGACACCCCTTTCATTCCGGGCACCCAGTGGCGCGTGCATGACTCCGCCCGCCCGCAGCCGCCCCGTGCCGAGGCTTCCAAGCTCAAGTGCAACGAGGCCGCCGCCCCGGCCGGAGCCATCGTGCTCGTCGGCGGTGCCGACTCGGCCAACGAGTGGGAGGCCGATGCCGCCCCGAACGCGAAGCTACAAGAGTCCCGGTCACTTGGGAGATCAAGGACGGCGTGATGATCGCCCGCACCAACGGCATCCGCACCAAGCGCACCTTTGGCGACGTCACCTTGCACGTCGAATGGCGCTCCGCCGCCGGTTACGACACCGACCCCAAGAAGAAGAGCCAGGGTAACTCGAACAGCGGCATCTTCTTCATGAAGACCTACGAGCTCCAGGTCCTCGATTGCTCCAAGACCGAGACCTACGCCGACGGCATGACCGCCGCGATCTACGGCCAGCAGCCGCCCGCCTTCAATGCCTGCCTGCCTTCCCGCAGCTGGAACAGCTACGATATCGAATTCACCGCGCCGCGCTTCAACGCCGACGGCTCCGTCGCCAGCAAGACCCGCATCACCGTCGTGATGAACGGCGTCAAGGTCCAGGACGGCATCGAATACATCGGCCCGAGCAGCCATAAGAAGAATCCCCCTTACGCGAAGCACGCGGACAAACTCCCGCTCGGCCTGCAGTGGCACGGCGACGCCGTCGAGTTCCGTAACATGTGGGTCGTCGAGAAGAAGTAAGCGACGCGCCATGGAACTCCTGGCCCACGCGAAGAAACACCTCATCGGGCTCCTTCTCGTGGGCCTGGTCTTCTATGTCATCGAACGCGTGATGGGGGCGCGCCGTCGGCCGGGTTATTTCCGGCCCGGCATGCTCACCGACGCCGCCTATTTCTTCACCGTCGAGTTCTTCAAGCAGGCCTCCCGGGTGCTGCTGATCGTGCCCTTCATCGTGCTCGTCATCGCGGGCGTGACCACGGGCGAGGCCGCCAAGGCGGGTTTGTATCACGGGTTCGGCCCGGTCGCCACGCAGCCGGTCTGGCTGCAGGCCATCGAGATCTACCTATTGGCGGATTTCCTCGGCTACTGGATCCACCGGCTCTTCCACACCGGCGCCTGGTGGCCGTTCCATGCGGTGCATCATAGTTCCGAGGATCTCGACTGGCTCTCGGCCGTGCGCGTGCATCCGGTCAACGAAGCCGTCGACAAGATCGCCCCGGCGGTCCCGATCCTGTTCCTCGGCTTCGATCCGACCGTGACCGCGGGCGTCACGGGCTTCCTGACCTTCTACGCGATCTTCCTGCACGCCGACGTCGACTGGGATTTCGGCCCGCTGCGTTCCGTCATCGCCACGCCGGTCTTCCATCGCTGGCACCACTCGAAGGACCCGGCGGCCATCGACAAGAACTTCGCCGGGCTCCTGCCGCTGTGGGATATTATTTTCGGTACCTACTACATGCCTCGCGACCGCCTGCCGCAGAACTTCGGCGCGACCGAGCCGGTGCCGACGGGCTATTTCGGCCAGCTCTGGCATCCGTTCGCCGGCTGGTTCAAGCGCAAGGGCCCGCCGCCGCTGCCGTAAGGCGGGTTTGCTTCCCCGTTTGCTTTACGCGTCCCGGCCGTTAGGGTGAGGGGCTTAGCCGATGTATCCTCAGGACCTCCGCGAAAACTGGCATGCCGGCCAAGGCCTGATGGAAGGACGTGCCCGCCGCGGAGTGGAACGACTGGCATTGGCAGCTGCGTAACCGCATCACGACGCTGGCCCAACTGGAAGAGATGCTGGAGCTGACGAAGGAGGAGCGGGAAGGGTGCCTCTTCGCCCCCCATAAGCTCTCACTCTCGATCACGCCGCATTTCTTTAACCTCATCGACCCGAAGGATCCGAACTGCCCGGTGCGCCGGCAGGTCATCCCGCGCATCGAGGAGTCTTACGTCGCCCCCGGCGAATCCGAGGACCCGGTCGGCGAAGAAGGCACGATGCCAGTCCCGGGAATCGTTCACCGCTACCCGGATCGCGTGCTCTTCCTGGTCACCGACCGCTGTGCCTCGTATTGCCGTTATTGCACGCGTAGCCGCCTGGTCTCGAACGCGCAGGCCTATGACTTTCACCCCGAGCTCGAGGCCGGCCTGAAGTACATCGAGGAGCATACCGAGATCCGCGACGTCCTGCTCTCCGGCGGCGATCCTCTATTGCTCTCCGACGCCAAGCTGGACGCGCTCCTCGGACGCCTGCGCGCGATCAAGCACGTCGAGTTCATCCGCATCGGCTCGCGCATCCCGGTCTTTCTGCCGCAGCGCATCACGCCGGAGCTTGCCGAGGTCTTCCGTCAGCACGGCCCGATCTGGTTGAGCATCCATACCAACCATCCGAAGGAGGTCACCCGTGAGCTCGCCACGGCGTGCGAACGCCTGTCGTTCGCCGGCGTTCCGCTCGGCAACCAGTCCGTGCTCCTCGCTGGCATCAATGACGACGTCGAGGTGATGAAGTCGCTCGTGCACCGCCTGTTGATGATGCGCGTGCGTCCGTATTACCTTTACGCCTGCGACCTGATTGAAGGATCGACCCATTTCCGGGCGCCGATCCAGAAGGGTATCGATATCATCCGCGCGCTCCGCGGCCACACGACAGGCTATGCTGTTCCTCAGTTGATTATCGACACCCCTGGCGGCGGCGGGAAGGTCCCGATTAACCCGGAATACGTCCAGGCCATCCACGATGGGATCGTCGAACTGCGTAATTTTGAAGACCGGGCTTACGTCTATCCGTCGGGTACGAAGATGCCGGATGAGTATAAGGTTTAGGCGGTAAGCGGTTGGCGGATAGCGGTTGGGGTTGCCATTCGCTCAAAGGGAAACCGGGAACCGGATGATTGGCAGGGGTCTGTCTTAGGGTGGGCTGACCGTCTCGGTCAGCAGCGGTTGAGCGAGGGCGCTCAACCCTACCTAAAACAGGCTAAGTCGTGACGCGGTCCCGACCCTACCCAAATCAGGTGTTGGGCTTGAGCGGCTTTTCCTATCCGCCAACCGCTAACCGCTGGTTATCTTGTAAACACAACTAACCGGGGTTTTAATCCGGTTAGCGCTCAAAGTGGTGGGCTCGTAGGGATTCGAACCCCAAACGTCTGATCCGTAGTCAGAAATGATATCCATTTCACCACGAGCCCGTAGTGAGGGGTTTGAGCAAACGACCCCACGCCCCTAAGGCAAGGAATTTTTCAGGCCTGCGCCTGATGGAGGGCCACCGTGCCGAAAAGCATCCTTTTATGGCTCACCTTGGCGAATCCGACGGCCTTGAGCTCCGCGTCAAGGCCGGCGGCATCGGGGAAGCCCGCGATGCTGGTGCCGAGATATTTGTAAGCCCCGAAGTCGCCGGTGAGGATGCCTGCGAGCACCGGGAGGACGCAGCGCACGTGGATGAAGTGGAATGGCGCGAACCAGGCGCTCGGCTGGGAGAATTCTAGGATGAGCAACGTGCCGTCAGTGCGCAGGATGCGTCGTAGTTCGCCGAGGCCTTTGGCGCGGTCTTCAAAATTGCGCACGCCATAGGCGATCGTGACCACGTCCTGCGAGGCGTCGGCGATGGGCAGGGCCATGCAGTCGCCGGTCTTGAATTCAAGCGTGACGCCTTCTTTCTGCGCGCGGATACGGCCGAGCTCGAGCATCGGTTCACAGAAGTCATAACCGATGATCGTGCAATCAGCGGGTAGGTCGCGGCGCAGGGCGAAGGCGACGTCGCCACTGCCGGTGGCAAGGTCGGCCACGGTCTTGGGCTGGGCGGCTTTAGTCGCGGCGACGAGCTGTTCGCGCCAACCCACGCACAGGCCGAGGCTCAGCACGCGGTTCGCAAAATCGTAACGGGAGGCGATCCCAGAGAACATGCGTTGGACGGCGGAACCTTCGGGCATGGGCTTACCCTCCGCACATTGGGGAGAAGGTCAAGTGAGTGACTGAACAGGCCTAGGACCAGGGCTGGGGTTAGGGCCAGGTAACATTAGCCTAGCCCTGTCCCGGGCCCTAGCTCTGGCCCTTATACAAAAACTCCTCCGCCCATGAGGACGCGGTCGTGGTAGACGGCGAGGACCTGGCCGGGGGCGAGGCCGCGCTGGGTCTCAGCGAAGCGGAGGCGGACGGTGCCGTCCGGCTGCGGGATGAAGCGGGCCGGCGTGGCTTTGTCGCGGTAACGCACGCGGGCGAGGATATCCTGTTCGCCGACGAGAGGCTGATTGATCCAGGTGAAGTCGCGCGCGATGGCATCGCTGGTGTAGAGCCACGGCGCATCCGGTTTATCGAAGGCGACGTGCAGGGTGTTGGTCGCGAAGTCTTTCTTCACGACGACGAAGTATTCGTTGTCGGTGTTGGAGGGCAGGCCGATGCCCTTGCGCTGGCCGATGGTGTAGCGATGGAGGCCGCGATGTTTACCGATTTCCTTGCCCGCGGCGTTGACGACTGGGCCGGGCGAATCCGGGATGTGCCGCTCGAGAAAATCCTGCACCGGAATCTGGCCGAGGAAGCAGATGCCTTGGCTGTCCTTGCGTTCCGCGTTCGGTAGCTGCGCGTCCGCCGCGAGTTGGCGGACTTCGGGCTTAAGTAGTTCGCCGATCGGGAAAATCGCCTTCGCGAGCTGTTCCTGCCGGAGCAGCGCGAGGAAGTAAGACTGGTCTTTATTCGGGTCGAGTCCTTCGAGCAGGTCGAACGTGCCGTCTGTATTTTCGCGTCGGCGCGCGTAGTGGCCGGTCGCGATGACGTCATAGCCGTCCTTGATCGCCTTGCGCAGGAAGACGCCGAACTTCATCTCGCGATTGCAGATGATGTCGGGGTTCGGGGTCAGGCCTTGGCGGTAGCCATCGACGAGGTATTGGACGACCGTGTCGCGGTAGTCCTGGACGAGGTCGATGATCCGGAAGGGTAGACCCAGGTGCTCGGCGACCGCCTGGGCGTTTCGGACATCGTCCTCCCAGGGGCATTCGCCGGGGAAGGGCAGGCCCTCCTCGTTCATCCAGGTCCGGAAGTAGGCGGCATGCACCTCATGCCCTTGCTGCTTGAGCAGAAGGGCCGCCACGGCGCTATCAACACCGCCGGAGAGGGCTACCAGGACCTTGGACATCGGCTGGCAAGGTAGGGCGGGGACGGGCGGGGATACAGATTAATTCGAAAGGGATAGGGCTAGGGCTAGGGATAGGGACAGGGCTAGGGGCAGGTAATATTAGCCTAGCCCCAGCCCTAGCCCTGGCTCTGGCCCTACCTTGCTTGCTCTCCCGCCTTGGGCATGTTTTCCTCGGTCCATGCGTCTCGGCATTCTTTTTCTTTTCCTCGGTCTTCTTCCCCTCTCGGCTCAGAACGCCCAAATCGCGGGCATGCAGCAGGACCTCGCCGAGCTTCGGAACGAGGTCGAGAAGCTGAAGCTCGAGAACGCTGACCTGCGCTCGGCCCTCAATCGCCAGAAGGCCAGTCAGTCTCCGGCCACATCGCAAGGTGAAGCGATTTCCAAGGCACGAGCCGAAACTTTGACTGAAGTGGATCGTCGCTTGAAGCAACAGACCGACGAAGTGAACGCGGCTCTCGCCGAGCTCACTCGCCAAGTGAACGCCGCCCTCGGTAAGACTGGCCCCGCTCCTGCCACGAAGGCTGGCAAGTCGCCCAATGCTCCTGCCGCTCAGACCGAAGCCCCCGCCACAACCGAAGTGGGTGGCTCTTCCGGCGTCCCCCAGACCGGCATCGTCTATCGCGTCAAATCCGGTGATACGGTCACGAAGATCGCCCTGCGCAATGGCTCCAAGGTCGATTGGATTCTGAAAGCGAATAACCTTTCCTCGCCTGCCGCCCTGAAAGCGGATGTCGATGTCTTCGTCCCGCAGGCCGAAACCCCGGCTCGCTAATCTCTTTTAAACAAGCCCCATGGCCACTCCTCCTAAGAAATCCCTCGGTCGCGGTCTCGGTTCCCTCATCGGCGGTGGCGTGGTCAAGCCCGCCGCGCCCGCTCCGGTCACCGTTGCTGCCGCTGCTCCCGTCGCGCCGGGTCTCCAGCTACAGGAACTGCTGCTCACTTCGATCGTCCCGAATCCTCGCCAGCCGCGCCGTGATTTCGACGACGCCCAGGTGAAGGAACTCGCGGACTCCATCCGCTCCGAAGGCCTCATGCAGCCGATCGTCGTCCGGAAGGTGAAGGACGGCTACGAACTCATCGCCGGCGAACGCCGTTTCCGCGCCTTTAAGCTGATCGGCGAGAAGACCATCACCGCGCGCATCCTCGAGGCCAGCGACGCTTCCAGCGCCGTGCTCGCGCTCATCGAGAACCTGCAGCGTGCCGACCTTAATGCCATCGACGAAGCCCTGGGCTTCGCCTCGCTGATGCGTGACTTTAGCCTCACCCAGGAAGCCGTCGCGGATCGTCTCGGCAAGCCGCGCGCCAGCATCGCGAACAGCGTCCGTCTCCTCGCCCTCGACAACGAACTCCAGGGTTACGTCCGTAAGGGCCAGCTTTCCGCCGGTCACGCCAAGGCCTTGCTCGCCATCGAGAACGTCGCCCACCGCGTGCAGGTCGCCCGTCTCGTGATCGAGAAAGGCCTGTCCGTCCGCGCCACCGAAGCCGAGGTCAAGAAGCTCGCTTCGACCAAGAAGACCGATCGCAAGCAGACCGTCCAAACCGTCGTCGCCGACGTCCAGAAGCGCCTCGCCTCCCATTTCGCTTCGCCTGTCTCCGTCGTCCGTAAGGGCACCAAGGGCAGCATCTCGATCCCCTTCAGCAGCGACGACGAACTCGCCCGCCTGCTCGAGAAGATTGGAATCAAGCTGTAGGCAGAGACAGGGCTAGGGCTAGGGATAGGGCTAGGTAATATTAGCCTATGGACGTACTGACCCTCTAACTTGCTGAGCCCATCTGTATTGCTGGCCCTAGCCCTGGCTCTGGCCCTGCACTAAGCTTCGCTTAGTGCTTAAAGTGGCGCATGCCGGTGAAGACCATCGCCATGCCACGCGCGTCGGCGGCGGCGATGACGTCGGCGTCCTTCACGGAGCCTCCCGGCTGGATGGCGCAGGTCGCGCCGGCATCGGCCGCGGCGAGGAGGCCATCAGGGAAGGGGAAGAAGGCGTCGGACGCGATGGCCGAGCCAGTAAGCGAGAGTTTGGCTTCGCCGGCCTTCCAGACCGCGATGCGCGAGGAGTCGATGCGGGACATCTGGCCGGCGCCCACGCTGAGCGTGCGTTCCTTGCCAGCGTAGACGATGGCGTTGGACTTCACATGGCGGACGACGCGCCAGCCGAAGAGGAGCGCGGTCATCTCATCGGCCGTCGGGGCGCGCTTGGTGACGATTTTGAAGTCGCGCGGGTTGGCGGGCTTCTGGTCGCGGTCCTGGACGAGCACGCCGCCGATGACGGCGCGGACTTCGCGGAGGGTATCGGCGCGGAGGCCGACCTTGGCGCGCATGAGGCGGAGGTTCTTCTTCTTGCCGAAGATTGCGAGGGCGTCGGCGTCGAATTCCGGCGCGATGATGACTTCGGAGAAGATTTCGGCGATGGCCTCGGCGAGGCCCTTGTCGACGGTGCGGTTGGCGACGATGATGCCACCAAACGGGGCCTGCTTATCGGTCTCAAAGGCCTTGTGCCAGGCCTCGAGGAGGGTGTCGGCTGAAGCCACGCCGCACGGGTTGGTGTGCTTCAGGATGCAAATCGTCGGGCGCTCGAACTCACCGATGAGGTAGGTCGCGGCGGTGATATCGAGGATGTTGTTATAGCTGAGTTCCTTGCCCTGCAGCTGTTCGAAGGCTTCGTGGAACGAACCGTAGAGCGCGGCCTGCTGGTGAGGGTTCTCGCCGTAGCGGAGGCGCTGGGCGATCGGTAAGGTCGACGTGAAGCGCGAGGGCAGGCCGAGGACGTTGCCGGCGCCGGGCTGAGCCTGGGATTCGAGGTAGTTGGCGATCGCGGCGTCGTAGGCCGAGGTGCGCTGGAAGACCTTGAGGGCGAGTTCGCGGCGGAGTTCGCCAAGGGTCTCAGGCGCCTTCATCGCGGCGAGCACGCGCTCGTAGTCGGCCGGGTCGGTGACGACGGAGACCGAAGCGTGGTTCTTGGCCGCGCTGCGCAGCATGGACGGGCCGCCGATGTCGATGTTCTCGATGGCGTCCTCGAACGAGCAGTGGGGCTTCGCGACGGTGGCTTCGAATGGGTAGAGGTTCACGACGACGAGGTCGATGAGCTCGATGCCGTGCTTCTTGGCTTCGTCGAGGTGCTCATGCGAATCGCGGCGGCAGAGGAGGCCGCCATGGACCTTCGGGTGCAGGGTCTTCACGCGGCCTTCCATGATCTCGGGGAAGCCCGTGTGTTCGCTGACGTCGGTCACCGGCAGGCCGGCGTCGCGCAGCATCTTCGAGGTGCCGCCGGTCGAGAGGAGCTTGTAGCCGTGATCCTTGACGAGGGCCTGGGCGAAGGGCAGGAGGCCGGTCTTGTCGCTGACGGAGAGAAGGGCGATGGGCATGGTGAAAGAAAGGGCTAGGGGTAGGGGGAGGGGGTGGGGTGGTCAAGGAAGCAGGAGGTGCTGACAGCGGTTAGCGGTTGGCGGTTAGCGGATAGGGTGGGGTATTGGGGAGGGCGTTCTGAGCCTTTGTTTCTCTGGTTCCTTTGCTTTTTGAGTTAACCCAACCGCTAACCGCTAGCCGCCAACCGCTTGGGCGTTCCGCCTCTCCACCATTGACCCTCCCGCCCTTTTTCCCTCCCTCCTACCAATGTCCACTGCTCTCCTGTTCTCCGGTCAAGGCGCCCAAGTCGTCGGTATGGGTAAGTCCCTGTATGAAGGCTCCGCCTCCGCCAAGGACCTCTACGACCGTGCCGCCAAGGTGCTGCCGTTTGACCTCCGTCAGGCCTGCTTTGAAGGCCCGGCCGAGCTCCTGACCGAGACCCGTGTCTGCCAGCCCGCCCTTTACGTTCAAGGTTACGCCATCGCCCAGATCCTCAAGGAGCGCGGTAAGCTCAACGACCTCAAGGCCTGCCTAGGGCTCTCCCTCGGCGAACTGACCGCCTACGCTTTCGCTGGCGTCTGGGATTTCGAGACCGGTCTCAAGGTCGTCGCCGAGCGCGGTCGCCTGATGCAGCTCGCTTGCGACCAGACCAAGGGCGGCATGGCCGCGGTCATCGGCGGCACGCGCGACGAGATCTTCAAACTCTGCGCCGCGTTCGATATCGACGCCGCGAACTTCAACTGTCCTGGACAGGTCGTGATCTCCGGCGACGCCGAGAAGGTCGCCCAGGCCGTCGCCCGCGCCAAGGAGTTCGGCGCCTTCAAGCTCGTGAAGCCTCTCGTCGTCGCCGGCGCCTACCACAGCCGTCTGATGGAGCCCGCCCGCCAGGCCTTCGAAACCTTCCTGCAGGGCGTCGAATTCAAGCGCCCCCAGGTGACCGTCTACTCGAACACCACTGGCGGCACGCTCGCCGAGCCGGCCGATCTGCGCGCCGCGCTGGTTAAGCAGGTGGTCTCCTCGGTCCTCTGGGAAGACGATTGTAAGGCCGCGGCCGACACCGGCATCGCCCAGTTCTACGAATGTGGCCCCGGCGGCGTCCTGGCCGGCATGATGAAGCGCTCCGCACCCGCAGCTCCGGTGGCTTCGTTGCACGAGTTCGCCGATATTCCTGCCTAAAACCCCTTCCGAGAGGGGCTAACGCTGGACAAGCGCCCCGTCCGTAGTCCTATTAAGCCCTTTCCCTCTTTACCGTGTCCTTAGACCACATCCGCAACTTCTGCATCATCGCGCACGTCGACCACGGCAAGACGACCCTTTCCGACCGCCTGCTCGAGCACACGAAGACGATCGAGAAGCGCCAGATGAAGGAGCAGCTCCTCGACGCGATGGACCTCGAGCGCGAAAAGGGCATCACGATCAAGTGCCACCCGGTGACGATGAACTTCACCGCGCCGGACGGTAAGCAGTATATCCTCAATCTCATCGACACCCCGGGGCACGTCGACTTCGCCTACGAAGTCTCGCGCTCCCTCGCCGCCTGCGAAGGCGCGGTGCTCCTGATCGATGCGTCCCAGGGCGTGGAAGCCCAGACGGTCGCCAACGCCACCCTCGCGATGAACCAGGGCCTCGAGATCGTCCCGGTCATCAACAAGGTCGACCTCCCGAGCGCCCGCCCGGAAGAAGCCCGCCGCCAGGTCGAGGACATCCTCACCATCCCTGCGCAGGACGCCGTTCTCGCTTCGGGTAAGTCCGGCATCGGTATCGACGAGATTTTCGCTGCGATCATCAAGCGCGTCCCGCCGCCCCGCTGGTCCGAATACCCGCACCACCGCGCGCTGGTCTTCGACTCCCTCTTCGACTCCTACAAGGGCGTCATCAGTTACGTCCGCGTCTTCTCGGGTACCTTCAAGGCCGGCCAGACCATCGAGCTGATGTACAACGGCGTCCGCTCGGTCATCAAGGAAGTCGGCATCTTCTCTCCGAAGATGAAGCCCCAGGACGAACTTGGCCCGGGTTGCGTCGGTTACATCGTCATCAACATCCGCGAAGTGGCGGACGTGAAGGTCGGCGACACCATCACCCTCGCCAATGACCCCGCTAAGGAGCCCGTCCCGGGCTTTAAGGAAGTCAGCCCGATGGTCTTCAGCGGCATCTACCCGCTCGACACGGCCGACTACGAGAAGCTCAAGACCTCGCTCGCCAAACTCGCCATCAACGACTCCTCGCTGACCTACACCGCCGAGAGTTCGAGCGCGTTGGGCTTCGGTTTCCGCTGCGGCTTCCTCGGCCTGCTGCATATGGAAATCGTCCAGGAGCGTCTCCGTCGCGAGTACGACCTCGACATCCTTTCGACCTACCCGTCGGTCGTGTATAAGGTCTACACCACCGACGGCGTGGAGCACATCCTCGACAACCCGGTCGTCATGCCGGACCCGTCCGCCATCGAGCACATCGAAGAGCCGACCATCCGCGCCCATATCCATATTCCGGGCACTTCGATTGGCGACATGCTCACGCTTGTCCAAGAGAAGCGCGGCATCTGCGAGCGCACCGAGACCATTGACGGCGACCGCGTCGTCCTCGTCTGCCTCCTGCCGCTCAACGAGATCCTCGTCGATTTCAACGACCGCATGAAGTCCATCACTCGCGGCTACGGCTCGATGGATTACGAACTCGGCGAATACGTCACCTCGGACCTCGTCAAGATGGACATCCGCGTGAACGAAGAGCCCGTCGACGCGTTCTCATCGATCGTGCACGCCTCCAAGGCCGAAGGCCGCGGACGTAATCTTTGCGAGCGGCTCAAGGAGCTCCTCCCGCGCCAACTCTTCAAGATCGCCATCCAGGCGGCCGTCGGCTCCAAGGTCATCGCCCGCGAGACCATCGGTTCCGTCGGCAAGGACGTGACCGCGAAGTGCTACGGCGGCGACATCTCCCGTAAGCGCAAGCTCCTCGACAAGCAGAAGGAGGGCAAGAAGCGCATGAAGCAGATCGGCAAGGTCGACATCCCGCAGGAAGCTTTCATCAAGATCCTCAAGAACGAGGGTTAAGCCCCAATTCGGGCTTTCCCTCGGTGGGGTGGCCGTTAGTTTGGGCGAGTCCTTCCCATGTCCTTCTATTATCGACGCAAGCTCCGCAAGATTGGTAAGGCCTTGCTCGAGGCGTCGGAGAAGATTGAACTTTACCGTGGCGACGTCCTCACAAAGGAGGCTCTCAATGAACAGCTCGAGCTAGCGGATAAAGTTCGCGCCGCGTCCAAGGACCGGACGATCGAGCTCACGCAGGTCGAGGTGCTCGTCAATCGGCTCCACGAGGTCCTCGTCCGCAACGGCGGCAAGATCTACCCGCTGACTACTGGCTGCGACTACACCGAGATGGTGGTCATGGCGGCCATCGTAGCCGGCTCGATCCGCAGTTTCTTCCTGCAGCCGTTCAAGATTCCGACGAACTCCATGTGGCCCACGTACAACGGCATGACCGCCGAGGTGCGCGCCGCCGACGAGCCCGTCCCGAGTCTGGCGATCCGTCTGCTCGAGAAGGTTCAGTGGACCTGGACTTACGTCATTCCGGCCGAAGCAACCGGTGAAATCGGCATCCCGATCGTGATGCAGCGCTACGGTAACAACCAAGTCGAATACGGCCTGCGCTCTCGTCAGCGGACGGTCGATGACGGCATCTTCGGCACCGGTATCTGGAAGGGTGCTGCCGATAAGCATGAGATCCAGGTCGGTAACACAATACAGTCCGTACTTATGCCGGCCGACTTCGGTTTTGAGACGGTGCTGTTGAGCACGTTCTTTCCCGAGGAGGCCAAGCTGAAGCTGCCTCGCCAGGATCAGGACCGCTGGCGCGTGGTCTTCGCCAAGGCCGCCCGTGAAGGGCGCATCAAGAGCGGCCCGTTCGGCCCGGTGCTGATGACCGGCAAGCAGGCGACCGCCGGTCAGACGATGCTCAACTTCGACATCCTCACGGGCGATATGCTCTTCGTGGATCGGATGTCCTATCACTTCGTGGATCCGTCCCGCGGCGACACGTTCGTCTTCCGGACGAACAATATCCGCGGACTCGACGACCAATACGGCCAGCCTTCGCAGAATTACTACGTCAAGCGTCTCGCCGGCGTCCCGGGGCAGAAACTCCGCGTGGGCGCCCAGGGCGAACTCTTCGTCGACGGCAAGGTCGTCACTTCGCCCGAGCCGATGGCGCTCAACAGCCAGCGCGCGATGGATAAGGGCTACTACGGCTACCTGCCTGAAGCCGGCGGCGACCGCTACGCGATTCCGCTGCAGCAGGAGTACACCGTGACGTCCGGACATTATTTCGCCCTAGGGGATAACTCTTCCAATAGCTTCGACTCGCGCGGCTGGGGCGAAGTGCCCGGACAAGACGTCGTCGGTAAGCCGCTCTTCATCCTGCACCCCTTCACGTCCCACTGGGGTCCTGCGAAATAGTTTAGGGGTAGGGGTTGGGGTAGGGGTAGGACAAAGAGTATGGAGTATCGAGTATCGGGGGAGTGCTGCCTTGAGGTAGGGACAGCACCATGTGCTGTCCTTGGTCTTTGGTAGGGCTGACCGCCCTCGGTCAGCCGTGGGGCGTATCTGCGGCTGAGCGGTGCGCTCAGCCCTACCCATGCCTTGCCTACCCCGACCCCTAACCCTATCCCTATCCCTGCGTCGCAACCACCATGTCCTGGAACCTCTACCGCCACTACAAAGGCAACCATTACCTCCGGCTCGGGGTCGCCGCGCATTCCGAGGACCTCTCACCGCAGGTGGTCTATCGCTGCCTGTATGATAATCCGGCGGCGCGCACGTGGGTCCGCCCGCAACCGATGTTCGAAGGCGTGATCGAGGATGGCCGCACACGTTTCACGCCAGTGGGTCGACTGCGTCTCGTGCAGCCCGAAGACATGCGTACCGTCCTGGCTTTCGGCTACGGCGAGTGGAAGCAGGACAAGACTTTTGACCAGTACTGCGCCGGCAAGGATACCGATCGGAATCACCTGCGTGGCACGCGTTACCTGCTTGAGGACGCCGCGGGGCAGCCCGTCGCCGCGTTGAACGTCCTGCGGTTCCGTGAAAGCCTCATCGGCTTCGCTTCCGTGGCGACCTCCCCGGAGCAACGCGGCAAGGGTTACGGTTCGTTGCTGCTGCGCGCCGTCATGGAGCTGCATCGGTTCGCCCAGCCGGACCTTCGCTTCGTGCTCTTCTCCGAGATCAAACCGGCGATCTATGAGCGCCTCGGCTTCTGCGTCCTGCCGCCCGAGCACCAGCACTTCCTGCCGACTCCGGCCATGGCCACCGGCGAGTCGCCGCTCTCCGCAATCGAAGGCGAATTCCTGAAGGCCTATTTCTAGGCCTAGGGTTTACTTCTTCGCCGGGGCCGCGAGGGCGACTTTCTCTAGCCACTCGGCGACCTTGGGGTGTTCGGTTTCGGCGAACGCGTGGCCGACGCCGGCCATCTCGCTGCCGACGACCGTGGCGCCCTTGGCTTTGAGGGCCTTGGGAAGGTGGCTGGTATTAGGCTTGTTGGAGCCTTTCTCGGAGCCCCAGCAGGCGTAGGCGAACTTGCCCTTCAGGTCAGGCAGGGCGCCGAGCGAAGTGTAGCCCGTGCCGCCACCATCGGCGAAGAGGAAGACCCCGAAGTAATCCGTGAGCTTCGGTCGGCCGCTCAAGCGTAGCATGCCGTCGATCGCGTGCGCTCCGTTGCTGAAGCCGGCGATGATTGAATGCGACTTGTCGATGTTCGGGATGACCTTCGCGATCTCATCCAGCATGAAACGTTGGTAGGTCCAGACCTTGGCGTAGTCTCCGACCATGTTCGCCTGCGCAGGATTGTTCGCGCCCTTGGGGTAGGGGAGCCCGACGACGATGAAGTCGCCCGCGGGCAGGAAAGAGCCGTTGGGCTGATTGCCGCCTTCGCCACCACCGAGCCAGACGACGAGCGGGTATTTCTTCGCCGGATCAAAGTCCGCCGGGAGTTTCAGATGGCAGGCCGCGAGTGCGCCTTTGCGATCCACGGTCAGCTCCGGGAAATCAAATCGTAGTGTGGCTCCGGGCGTGACCTGCGCCTTGAGTTCCGAGCGCGGGATGGGCTTGGCTGCGGCTGGTGAGGTCGCCTTATCCTGCGCCTGCAGCCCGAGGCTTATCGCGAGCAGGAAGCAGAAGCGGAAGAGGCTCATCGGGCTTAGCGGAAGGACTTCTGGCGCCAGGCGGCGTCGGCTTCGCGGTCGGTCCGGAATTCGATGACGCGGACGCCCTTGCCGCGGACTTCGAGGAGGCGGCGTAGATCATTCCAGCCGTCGGCGAGGTCGTGACGCACCTTGTGGGCGGCGCAGAGCTTGCCGAGGTCGGTCGCCTGCGGCGTACCCCAGAGCTGTTCGAAGTGCGCGCTCTTCGCGACGGCGAGGTGATTGAAGATGCCGCCGCCTTGGTTGTTGATCACGACGACCGTGAGGTCGCCGCGATGTCCGTAGGCCGAGAGTAGGGCGTTGCTGTCGTGCAGGAAAGTCAGGTCGCCGCAGAGGAGCACCGTGCGCTTGCCGTCGAGCGAAGCGCCGAGCGCGGTCGAGACGGTGCCGTCGATGCCATTGGCGCCGCGGTTGGTCAGGACTTCTGGGCCCGGGCCAGGCGGATGGTAGAACCACTCCACGTCGCGGATCGGCATGCTGCTACCGACGAAGAGGCGATCGTCCGGTCCGAGGGCTTCGTCGAGCAGCGAGACGACGCGTCCTTCGAAGGGCCAATCCACATTCACGATGCGCGTGAGTTTCTTGGCGGCGGTTTTCTGGGCCGTCTGCCAAGCCTTGCCGTAAGCCGAGGCCTTCGCCGACACCTTGTCACCGGAAGGCACGAGCTGGCCGTCGAGGCGGCTCCAGCGTGAATGCGTTGGGTCGGTGTTCTCGCCGGCACGGCCGAGCTGGATGACGGTGATGTCGCCTTCCTTGAGCCAAGCGCGCAGGACCTTGCTGGTCGGGAGCGGGCCGACGAAGACCGCGGCCTGCGGACGCAGCGCTTTGGCGGCGTTGGTGTCGCGGAGGATGAGGTCGTAGCCCGAGACGAGTGAAGCATCGCCGGCGAGGTCGCCGCGCAGCGTGCCCGCGCCATCGGCGAGGATCGGCCAGCCGGTCACTTGGGAAAGTTCGCGGAGAGCCGTGGCGCTTTCATCGCGGTCTTCGAAGGCATGGGGGCCGACCACGATGACGCCGCGTTCCGTCTTCGACAGCAGGCTGGCCACCGTGGCGGGCGTGAGGGTCGGGCGGACGATGCCGCAGGGCGGGACGGACGTGAAGGTCTCGAGGTTCAGGCCCGTGGGCGCCTTGAAGCCCTTTTCGGCATCCGAGGGGGCGAGAGGGTCGCGGAAGGGCAGATTGAGGTGTACCGGGCCAGCCAGAGGGCCCTGCGAGCGCTGCCAGGCGTCGACCGAGCAGCTGGCGCCAGTGGCGGAGCAGGGAGAGGTCGGTCGAAGGCACGGCGGCCTCGGTGGCCCAAACCGGGTAGCTGCCGTAGATTCCGTTTTGGGTGATCGTCTGGCCCGAGTGGCATTCGCGGAGTTCGGGCGGACGGTCGGCGGTCAGGACGAGCAGGGGCGTGGCCGAGAGGCGCGCCTCGACGACGGCCGGCAGGTAATTGGCGGCCGCGGTGCCGGAGGTGCAGAGCAGGGCGGCGGGCTGGCCGGTGGCCTTGGCGAGGCCGAGGGCGATGAAGCCGGCCGAACGTTCGTCGAGCGCGACGGTCACATGGAGGCCAGCGCTTTCGGCGAAGGCATGGGCCAGCGGCGTCGAGCGCGAGCCGGGCGAAATCACCACGTGCGTCAGGCCGAGGCGACGCAGCGTGCGCACGCCGACGTCGGCCCAGAGGGCGTTCGTGTTCAGGTGCTTCGTCGCGCGGGCCATGGGCACAGGCAATCCAGCAAGGGCAGGGCTGTCCAGCGTGGGCTTGGTTTTGAGTTTAAGCCCGGCCGATTAGCCCTACGTTTTAAGGTCAAATGGAGGTCTTCCTGCATCTGCTGCCCCTGCTCGGGTCCTTGGCGTTCACGGGCTTCCTGATCCATGCGATCTTCTGGGGGATGACGTTCACCATCGACGAGGCCTTCGTGCGCGTGCGCGTCTACGGCCGGACCGCGCGAAAGGTCGCGCTGACCGACATCGAGTGGGCGGCGCAGGATTGGTGCTTCTGGAACGAGCATTATACCAACACCGTGAACCCGAAGCAGATGATCCTACTCCGCCGTCGCACTGGTTGGTTCAAAAGCTTCCTCATCAGTCCGCCGTCGCCGCCGGAGTTTCTGAAGGAACTCGCTGCCCGTGGGGTGACGGTTCGTTAAACTTTATGCGCTCACTCTTCGCTTTCTTCTGTTCCACTGTCGCGCTTCTCGCCGCGGACCGACCGCTATTCTTCGCGATGGATACCGCGGCACGTCTCGAGCCTGCCGAATGTGCGCAGGTGCTCGCCGATCTCGGCTACGCGGGCCTGGGTGGTCGCCCGGCGCACGGCTAAGGCGCATGCCGCCGCGCTGCAGAGCAAGGGCCTCGTCTTCTTCAACGGCTACCACGTCACGAACTTCGGGTATGGCCAGACGGAGCTACCGGCTGATCTCGCCAAGGCCGTCGACGACCTCGCCGGCACCGGGAGTACGCTTTGGTTGGGTATCAATAAGGTAGCTTTCCCGGCCGGGGTGAGGGCGGGACCCGAATACGGCGACACCATCGTCGTGCCACAGCTCAAGCAGCTCTTGGCCTACGCGAAGCCCAAGGGCGTGAAGGTCTCACTTTATCCGCATACTGGCTTCTGGGCGGAGCAGTTCGAGGTCTGCCTGCGGGTCGCGAACAAGGTCGACGACCCGAACTTGGGCGTGACCTTTAATCTCTGCCATTGGCTCAAAGTCGAAGGATCCGAGCGCGATTCGTTGCAGCTCATCAAGGAGGCTCTGCCGCGGTTGAACTTCATCACGATCAATGGCGCCGATACGGGCGACACGCAGAAGCTGGGTTGGGATAAGCTCATCCAGCCGCTCGGCCGTGGGTCGTATGATGTCGGTGCGTTCGTCGCAAAGACCCGCGCCGCCGGCTATCGTGGACCGTTCGGCTTCCAGGGCTTTGGGATCAAAATGGATTCCAAGGAGCTGCTGAAGGAGACGATGGAGGGGTGGGGTAAGATTGCTAAGTAAGGGTTAGGGATAGGGGTTGGGGTAGGGGTAGTTACCATGCACGGTAGAACCAAAGCCAGTTGGGATTGAGATAGGGAGCTTCAGACAGTCCTAGTCTGGAAGCCTACCCCGACCCCTACCCCTATCCCTCGAAATAAAAAACCCCGGTCGCCCGGGGGTTTTGTTTCACCGGCTTACTTGCCGGCTGCGTGTTCTTTGGCGTGCTCGCGAAGCGGATCGTAAGCGAAGTCCTTCTTCAGGTCGCGCCACGAGGCGTGCACGTGATTGGCACCACCCTGAAAGTTGGCCATCTCGAAGAGGAAGGTCGGACCCTGGATGCTGTAGTAGTGGGGCTCGCCGACTTCGAGGCCGCCGTTCCAGGCGAAGACGAGGGAGTCCTTCACGGCGTCGATCGCCTTGATCTCGCGGACGGCGAAGTCGGGGCGGGCGCGGCTGACGTATTCGAAGATGATCTTGCCGAGCATCTGCTTCTGTTCGGCGGTGAGGGCCGTGGCGGCGATACCCTTGTGCTTGATGAGTCCGTCGGCCTTCTGCTTATTGCCGGTCACGATGTCCTTGAAAGGATCCTTGCTGAGGAAGCCTTGCTTGCGCTGTTCGGGGGTGAGCGACTTCGCGAGCTGGCGGCCGAGGTCGTCTTCATACTGGAGCACTTCCAGACCCACGGGGCCGGGCTGGCCTTCTTTGATCTTGCCCGGGTTGCTGGCGAAGAAGGAGGGCGTCGAGCTCACGAGCTCGCCGTCGACGAGCGTGAAGTTGAGGGACAGATGGTGACCTTCCCAGCGGAAGCCCCAGGTGCCCTTGGGGTTCGGAGCGCCGAAGATCGAGACGAAGTAGTTCTCGGCGTCGCGCTTCGGGCCGGAGTCCTTCTCGAGTTCGAACAGCACGTGTTCGAGGGCCATGATTTGTTCGGCCTTCATGTGCCCGCGACCGCTGAGGGCGACGGAGAGGATGGCCTGAGCGAAGTGGCGCTGGCCGGGATTCATTTCCTTGATCGGCAGGCCCTTGCGGGCGGCCGGGACGAAGATCCAGTTCGTACGTTCAGCGTCATCGAACTTGAAGGATGCCTTGGCGCGCTGGCCTTCGTTGAGCGAACCGAGGAAGGCGCTGGCGGCGGAGGACATTTCTTCGCCAGCCGTGTGGGCGAAGGCAGGGACGGCGGCGGCCAAGAGGCACAGCGCACTGAGGAGACGGGTGAGGGATCGCATGAGGGGTATCAGGTAAGGACAGGGTTGTAAGGGAAGGGTTCCCTCAGAGCCAGAAGGGAATGGCGACGAAGTCGCCATTCCGTGCAAAAGTGCATCGGTGCAAAGGTGCAAAAGTGATAAAACAGGCCTCTTAGTAGCCTGTATTAATGGGCGTGGTCTGATCCCACGTTTGCACCTTTGCACAGCGCAACGCGCGATTTGCACTTTTGCACGCGAAGCCCTCAGGCTTCGCCTTACGCTCCTTCTGCCTCGCTCAACTTCTGCGCGGCCTGTTCCCAGGCGGCGGTGGCGGTCTGCAGGGCGTTGATCGTGTCGCGGAGGCGGGCGTTCAATTGCGGGAGATTCACGCCGCCGGTATAGGTGGCCGGGTCGGCAAGTTCAGCGGTGATCTGCGCCTGCTTGGCTTCCAGTTCCGAGACCTGCTGTTCACACTTCGTGACATCGGCTTTCAGCTTACGGATATCCGAAGCGGAGGGTTTCGCGGGGGCCTTGGGCTTTTCGACCTTCGGCGGCTTCTTCCTGCTTTGGGCGGGCGTCGGTGAAGCCAGCGGTGAGCGCCGCGCGCTCGTTGCCGGACTTTGACTTCTCGAGATAGTAGGCGTAGTCGCCGGCGTAGTTCGTCAGGCGACCAGAGTGCACGTGCAGGACCGTCTTGGCGATCTCGCGGATGAAGTGCACGTCGTGGCTGACGAAGTAGAGCGTGCCTTCATAAGTCTTCAGGGCGGCGATGAGCGCGTCGATCGACATGATGTCGAGGTGCGTCGTCGGTTCGTCCATGAGGAGGAAGTTCGGCGGATTGATCATCAGCTTCACCAAGGCGAGGCGGGATTTCTCACCACCCGAAAGGACGGAGACGCGCTTGTTCACGTCGTCTTTGCGGAAGAGGAACGTGCCGAGCATGCCGCGGGCCTGCTGTTCGGTGAGGCCGTTCTCCGTGGTGCGGAGTTCCATGACGTTCTCGAGGACGGTCAGCTTCGGGTTGAGGTTATCGACGCGGTTCTGGGCGAAGTAGCCCGTGATGACGTTGCCGCCTTCTTCGCGTAAGCCGCTGTTGATCGGGATGACGCCAGCGAGGATCTTGAGCAGGGTGGACTTGCCGGCGCCGTTGGGGCCGACGAGCACGGTGCGCTGGCCGCGTTCGCATTCGAAATTAAGGTCCTTATAGACGA
The DNA here is from genome assembly GCA_964203605.1 of Opitutales bacterium. Lineage (GTDB taxonomy): Bacteria > Verrucomicrobiota > Verrucomicrobiia > Opitutales > UBA953 > UBA953. The sequence continues at coordinate 74,453 of CAXNMQ010000006.1, read as the reverse complement.
CGTGGTCGCCGTAGGACTGCTGGACGTGCTCGAGCTTCATGACCTTGAGGCCGGAGCGCGGAGGCTGCGGGAAGCGGAACTGGATCTTCTTCAGGTCGTCCTCGGGCTCGTCGATCGCGACCTCCTCGAGGCGGGCGATCTGCTTCTCCTTGGACTTAGCGCGGGAGGCCATGGAGGCCTTGGCGCCGAAGCGGTCGACGAACGTCTGGAGGTGCGCGATCTCGCGCTGCTGGTTCTTGAACATCGCCTGCTGGCGATCCTTGCGGGCCACGCGCTCGAGGATGAAGTCGTCGTAGTTGCCGTTATAGCAATGGAGGCGCTGGGCGCGGAGTTCGATCGTGCCGGTGCAAAGCGCGTTGAGGAAGGCACGGTCGTGCGAGATGACCACGAGACCTCCGGGGTAGCGCGTCAGGTAGTCCTGGAACCAGAGCAGGGCTTCAAGGTCGAGGTGATTGGTCGGTTCGTCGAGCAGCAGGAGCGTGGGCTCGCTGACGAGGAGGCGGGCGAGGTGGGCGCGCATGACCCAGCCACCGGAGAAGGTTTTAGCGACCTTCTCATGGTCGCTCTCGCGGAAGCCGAGGCCGGCGAGGATTTTTTTCGCGCGCGGCTCGAGGGTGTAGTCGATATCCCAGTCGTCGTCGTTCTCGGGCTCGAGCTTACCGCCGCTGGTGGCGATCTGCAGAATCGTCTCATCGCCGGCCGGCGCGCTTTCCTGGGGAAGGAAGCCGAAGTTCGCACCACGTTCCCACTCGATCAGGCCTTCGTCCGGCTGGTCTTTGCCGAGGATGATATTGAAGAGGGTGGACTTGCCGGCGCCGTTGGCGCCGACGAGGCCGAGCCGGTCCGTGCGGGCAATATTCAGCGAGACCTCCGCGAACAAGGTGCGGGGTCCGTAGGACTTGGAAATATTGGCAATCGTCAGCATCGAAGGGGCGTTAAAGAGGCGGGAAGGCGGAAGGGCAAGAGAAAGGGGGCATGGAGGGTAGGGCTTGGGCTAGGGCTAGGGCTGGGGCTGGGCCGCCGCAGGGCGGCCGAGGGTAGGGGCGTGGCTTGGCCGCGCCCTCTGCATCGGAGTGCACGATAAATCGTGCCCCTACCTTGGTTCGCCCTGCGGCGAACTGTCCCTAGCCCTGGCCCTGCCCCTGTGGAGTTGAGACGGGCATCGCCCGCCTTAGCTCCACTTCAGCTTACTGCGCAGGACGTCGAAATGGGTGAGCGATTTCGGGCGCAGGAGGGCGAGTTGGACCTTGGCGGTGCGGATGACGAGGGGGAGTCGGCTCTGGGCCTCGAGGGTCTCGCGGCCGTCGACCGAGAGGCCGAGTAGGGCGCTGTCCTCGCTGCGGATCTCGAGTTCGGTCTCGCCGTCGAAGATGACGGAGCGGTTCGACAGCGTGTGCGCGCAAATCGGGGTCAGGACGATCACCGAGGCGGCGGGGTCGACGAGTGGGCCACCAGCGGCGAGGTTGTAGGCCGAGGTTCCGGTGGGAGAGGCGAGGATGAGTCCGTCGGCGCGGTATTCGTTCACGCGGGCGCCATCGGCGAGCACGGAGAAACGACCCATGCGGAAGACGTCGCGCGTCTTGATGACGAGGTCGTTCAGGGCCAAGGCGAAGCTGCCGTCGGCGAAGCGGATCTCGAGGAGTGCGCGCTTCTCGACGCGGAAGTCGCCGGAGAGAATGGACTGGAGCGAGGCGCCGACGTCTTCGCTCGGGTAGGCGGCGAGGAAGCCGAGCTTGCCACGATTGATGCCGAAGAGCGGGACGCCTTCGAGTGCGGCGGCTTCGGCCACGCCGAGGAAGGTGCCGTCGCCCCCGACGACTCCGCAGGCGTCGGCACCCTGGAGGGTGGCACGACTGATGGGCCAGCCGTCGGCGACCGTGAGGGTCACGCCGGCTTTCTGGGCGGCCTCCTGGACTGCGCGCACGATATCATCCACACCGGGCTTGGTGCGGTTGACGACGAGCGTGAGGCGGCGGATGGCCATGAATGACGACTAGGCGTCCCTCAGGGAAGGGCAAGGACAAGCCGGGGCTTCCGGCCTATAAAACCCTTATTTCGTGGCCTTTTCTGGCTTCGGCGTGAGGAAAGCCATCCGGTAGGTGAGGCTGACCTCGAAGCGCTTGCCGCCGAGCGATGTCACATTGACCGGGCCGGCGAGGGCGGTGAGCTCGAGCGTCCACTGGCCTTCGGGCAGGTGCTTCTTGGCTTCTTCGAAGTCGTTCTTGATCTGGTCGAGCAGCTCGTTGCGGTAGTCCTGCGGATTGGTCAGTACGTACTCCGGATTACCGATGACCTGCTTCTCGTTGTCATCTTTCGCCTTCACGAGGTCGGCGGCCTTAGAGCGGAGGACTTCGAGGCCCTTGAGTCCTTTGTCGGCTTCAGTGTGGAGTTCCCAGCGCGCATTGGCGACATAGGTGACGTCGCCCTGGTCGGCTTCATCGTCGCCGAAGAGTTTGCTGCCGCCGGTGGGACGCGAGACGTACGACTTCGCTTCAGCGCGCGCGAACTCCGCGGAGATTTCGCGCAGTTCCCAGCCCGGCTGGTCGGCGAAACGCTTCTCAAGTTCCTTGCGGATGGCGTCGACGCGGGCGTCGACCGCCGCACGGTCCTTGCCTTTGATGGTGACGGACAGCGGCAGGGAAAGGTGATCGGCATCGACCTGCATGCGGACGTGCTGCTTCGGGCTTTGGCCGGTATTGACCGCTTTGCGCGGCGAGCGTCAGGGGGAGCAGGAGGAGAAGGGCGAAGAGGCGCATGAGTCGAGGAATAGAGGGCTTGTGGGCCGGAGGCAATGAGAGGAGTTGGGTAGATGACGGAGGACTGAATAGAGGACTGCGTTGAGGACTGAATGGAGGGCTGAATGGAAAAGTCCCGCGACCGGCCACCTGGGGCTACCACCGGCCACCCGGAATGGGGCGATGACTGAGTCGATGACAGAGGACAGATTTCCTGAACCCGAACCTGAACCTGATTGCCCGCACCTGGCTCCTGACGGCCGAGACCCGAGACCTGAAAATAGGCCCCCAGCCAATCATCCGGTTTCCGGTCTCCCTTTGAGCGCCAGTGTTTCCAACCGCCAATACCTAACCAAGGCCAGTATTACCTGGCCCTGTCCCTAGCTCTAGCCCCAGCCCTATTACGCAACACTACCCAAAGCCTCGGCGACCTTGGAGACGTCGGTGCCGCCGCCCATCGCGGCGTCGGGCTTGCCGCCGCCCTTGCCGCCCAGCTTGCCGCAGGCGTCGGTGACGATCTTGCCGGCAGCCTTGCCCGCCTTGACGGCGTCCGGACCGCAGTTGGCCACGAGGGAGACCTTATCGCCGAAGACGGCGGCGAGGACGACGACGGCCGTAGGGCCGACCTTGCCGGCCACCTTGGCGCCGAGGTCGCGGAGATCGTTGGGCGTCTCGGCGCTGACCTGGGCGATGACGTACTTCAGGCCCGCGCGGTCGCTCGCCTTGGCGGCGAGGGTGTCGGCGAGCTGCGAGGATTCCTTGTCGCGGTAGACCTTGAGCTTCTTCTCGAGCGCGGAGCTCTGCTCCATGATCTGCTCGAGGCGCTTGGCGAGATCGGCGATCGGCGTATTGGTCGACGAGGCGAGCGCCTTCAGGAGCTCGGCTTCGGATTTCGCGCGTTCGTAAGAGGCGAGGCCGGCGACGGCTTCGATGCGGCGGACGCCCGCGGCGATGGCGTTTTCGCCGACGATGCGGAAGAGGCCGATCTCGCCCGTGTGGCGGACGTGCGTGCCCGCGCAGAGTTCCATCGACCAGCCGTTGAGCGAGGCGGCCTTGCCGCCGACCTGCACGACGCGGACGGAGTCTCCGTACTTGTCGCCGAAGAACTGCATGATGTCCGGGCGGCCCTTGACGGAGGCGTAGGCGACTTCGCTCCACGTCACGGCGTCGTTGGCGAGGATGCGCTCGTTGACGAGCTTCTCGATGTCGGCCAACTGGCCCGGCGTGAGCGCCGCGCCGTTGAAGTCGAAGGTCAGCTTCGTGGGGTCGACCGCGGAGCCCTTCTGCGAGGCTTCCTTGGAGACGACCTCATGGAGCGCCCAGTGGAGGATGTGCGTGACCGTGTGGTGGCGCTGGATGGCGTCGCGGCGGGCCTGGTCGACGGCGATCTCGATCGTCGCGCCGGTCTCGGGGGCGTCTTCGCCCTCGAGGAAGTGGAGCCAAGTCTGGCCGGACTTCTGGGTGTCGGTGACGTGCCACTGGCGGCCGCCGAGGGTGATGATCGCGGCGTCGCCGACCTGGCCGCCCATCTCGGCGTAGCAGGGGGACTTATCGAGGATGACGGCGGAGCGGTCCTTGATCTTGGCGATCTGGGCGACCTTGGCCTGCGTGGCGAGGGCGTCGTAACCGACGAAAGTGGTCGGGTGATCGGAACCGATATCGGAAAGCGTGATGATCTCCTTCTTCTGCGCGGCGCGGGCGCGGTTACGCTGCTCTTCCATCAGCTTCTCGAAACCGGCGCCGTCGACGGTCAGGCCGCGTTCGCGGGCCATGAGTTGCGTGAGGTCGAGCGGGAAGCCTTGCTCGTCATAGAGGCGGAAGGCGATGGCGCCCGAGATGGCGCCGCCGGCCTTGAGCTTGGTGGCCTCGTCTTCGAAGAGGGCGATGCCCTTGTCGAGGGTGCGGTTGAAGGATTCTTCTTCGATGCGGATGACGTCAGCGACCACCGTGCGGCGGGTGCGGATCTCCGGGAAGACGTCGCCCATCGTCTCGGCGAGCACGCCGACGAGCTGATGGAAGAAGCCGTTCTTCAGGCCGAGCGTGCGGCCGTAGCGGACCGCGCGGCGCAGGATGCGGCGGAGGACGTAGTTGCGGTCGGAGTTACCGGGCTGGATGCCGTCGGCGATCGCGAAGGAGAGCGTACGGATGTGGTCGGCGATGACGCGGAAGGCCACGTCGTCCTTCTCCTGCTGCGTGTCGCCGATCGAGCCGGCGGCGGGCAGGGTGGAGCCGTATTTCTTGCCCGAGAGTTCCTCGAGGCGGCGGAAGAGCGGCGAGAAGACGTCGCTCTCGTAGTTGGAGATCACGCCCGAGAAGTCCTTGAAGTTCTTCGTGCACTGCATGATGCCGGCGACGCGTTCGAAGCCCATGCCCGTGTCGACGTGGCGGGCCGGGAGCGGGCTGAAGGTGCCGTCGGGGTTGGCGTTGAACTGGATGAAGACCAGGTTCCAGATCTCCATACAGCGAGCGTCGCTGCCGTTGACGAGCGTGCCCTTCGTGTCGCCCTCGGGCGTGAGGTCGACGTGGAGTTCGGTGCAAGGACCGCAGGGACCGGTCTCGCCCATCATCCAGAAATTATCCTTCTTATTCCCGTTCACGATGTGGACCTCGGGGTCGAGGCCGGCGGCGCGGAACTTCTCGGCCCAGACGTCCCAGGCTTCCTGGTCGAACTCGGACGGGTCGCCCTTGGACTTGTCGGGCTTGTAGACGGTGGCGTAGAGGCGGTGCTTCGGGAACTTCCAGACTTCGGTGATCAGTTCCCAGGCGTAGTCGATGGCCTCGCGCTTGAAGTAGTCGCCGAAGGACCAGTTGCCCAGCATCTCGAAGAACGTGTGGTGGTAGGTGTCCAGGCCGACGTCTTCGAGGTCGTTGTGCTTACCGCCCGCGCGGATGCACTTCTGGGTGTCGGCGGCGCGGCCGGGGGTGTACGGGCACTTCGTCTGGCCGAGGAAGATCGGGACGAACTGGTTCATCCCGGCGTTGGTGAAGAGCAGGTTAGGGGAGTCCGGCATCAGGCTCGACGACTGGACGATCGAGTGCTGCTTCGATTTGAAGAAATCGAGGAAGGATTGGCGGACTTGGGCGGAGGTCATGGACGGAAAAGGGAAGGGGTCTTTTTAAGACCCTGTTAGGGGAAAAGGGAAGGGAAATGAAGGGTGGAAGCGGTTAGCGGTAGGCGGTTGGCGGATGGTAAGTTGATCCGTTGACCAGTTGGCCAGTTGGCCAGGGAGACAATGGCTCAAAGGGAAACCGGAGACCGGATGATTGGCAGGGGGGCCATTTTCAGGTCTCGGGTCTCGGCCATCAGGTATCAGGTTCGGGTGCTCAGGTTCTGGTTCGGGTTCAGGAAATCTGCCCTCTGTCATCCGTCATCGATTCAGCGATCCATTCAGCCCTCCACGCAGTCCTCAACGCAGTCCTCAATTCAGTCATCTGCCCTCTGCCATCGATTCAGTCCTCCCCACGCGGCTTCGCCGCGTCACTCTCCCGTCGTCATGAGCTCGTTGTGGAGCTGGAAGAGGGCGTGCGCGCTGTCGGCGTAGAAAAGGGAGAGGCGTTCGATGAGCTTGGCGTCGTGCCAGGAGACCACGTTGGCTTTGAAGGTCAGGCGGGCTTCGCCGAGGCCGCCGGGGCGGCGGTTCGAGAGCTCTTGCGAGAAGTGCAGGGTGGACGGCAGCTTCTTCGCGTAACGCTTCTGGTTCGAGAGGAACGCCGCGATCGCGCCGATCTCGGACTGGCCGTCGAGCGTGAGGCTGATGGTCGCTTCGCCGGGGACGTCGCCTTCGCGCGGCTGGTAGAAGGCGCGGACGAGCGCCTTCGAGCCCTTGAGCACCACGCGCGCGTTGAAGTCGTCGCGCGCGGTCAGGCGGTACGGCTGTTCGTGCGGCTTAAGGTGGTCGGCGACGGCCTTCCAGAGGGCGGGTCTCATGCCCTGACTCTTGCGGAACTTGAGCCAGAGGCAAGCGGACCGCTCGTCATAAACGGACGAGTTATTGACAGGCACGAAAAAGGGCGTGCCGGTCGGCACGCCCTTTGAGGGAGCAAATCCGGAGGCTTACTTCTTCTTATTACCCTTCGTCGGCTCGGCCTTGGCGGGCGCACCGAGCGGGTGTTCCTTGAGGATTTCCTCGACCGTGTAGAGGGCGTTGTTCTTGCCCTTGATCTCTTCGCGGACCTTCTTCACCTGAGACGTCTTGACGGCCGGGAGGTTGTTGCCGAAGGACTGGCGGACGTAGGTGATCACCGCGGCGACTTCCTCGTCGTTCATGAGCTGACCGAGGCCGGTCATGACGGGCTGTCCCGTGGTGGGGTCGCCGTACGTCTTACCGTCGATCGTTTGGGTACCGTAGAGGCCGTTGAGGACGATCTTGATCACGCGGTCAGGGTCGCCTTCGAGCCAACCATTGGAGGGGTAGCCAGGCGTGCGACCGAGGGGCGGGTAAGCGCCGCGAGCGGGCTTGCCGGGTTCCTTGGGCATCTCGGCGCCACGGCCGTCGGCCTGGTGGCACGTCGAGCAGTGGGCTTCGCGGAAGTAGACTTCCTTACCCTTGTCGTAAAGGCGCTTGTCGTCCTTCGATAGCTTCTTGTCCGACGGGCCGTAGGAAGCTTCCTTCTGGTCGGCGTAGTCGCGAAGGTTCACCTTGCCCTTACCCTCGGGGAGGGACTCGAGCTGCTTCATCGTCTGGCGGAGGCAATAGGCGACGTAGTAATCCTTGGCGCCCTTGAGGGAAGCGGCGGCGGCGATGGCACGGTCGGTGTCCTTGCCGCGGAAGAAGCTCAGACCACGGACGCCTTCGAGCTGGACGCGGAGGTTCGCGTCCTTGACGGCGTTCTCCATGATCGCGAGCGCATCCGGGATGCGGTCACGCTGGTAGATGGCGACGCGCACGGCCTGGGCGCGGGCGCGAGGCTCAGGCGACTTGAGGAGCTGGCCGAGGAGTTCGAGGTTCACGAAGTCGTGCCACTGGTGCACCCAGAGGGCTTCGAGGAGGTGGTGGGCGTCTTCGACCTTGGTCGGGTCGAACTGCTTGGCCCACTTCTGGGTCGCGGCGATCACCTTGGCGGAGTCGTGCTTATGCAGTTCGATCTTGGCGCGCTGGCGGACGTTGTCCTCGTGCTCGGTGAGGAGAGCGAGGAGGTTCTCGACGGACTCGCCGTCGATCTTCTTCGGCGTGAGCAGCGGGCGAGACGGATAGGTCAGGCGGTAGAGGCGGCCGTGCTGGTGGTCGCGGTTCGGGTCGCGCAGGTGGTGCTGGAGGTGACCGATGAGCATCTGGGACCAGTCCATCACGTAGAGGGAACCATCAGGGGCGACGGCGACGCCGGAGGGGCGGAAGTTGCCGGCCTTCTCCTTGTCGGTCTCGAGCAGGTTCGGCAGGAGGGTCTCACCCTTGAGGCCGGCACCATCTTCGGTGATCTTCGCGCGGAAGATGCCCTGGATGGTGATCACGTTCGTGTTCAGGAAATTACCCTGCCAGTCGTCAGGGAAGTGGCGGCTGCTCAGGATCGCCGTGCCCGGGCAAGGGCGCGAAGGACGGTTCCAGAACTGCTTGAAGCCGGAATGGGCGCCGGTGTCGAGGTGGCTCGAGAAGCCTGGGCCGAAGTAATTAGCGTTACCGGTGGCGTCGGTGATGATGTCGTTGCCCCAGTAGTCAAAGACGCGGCCGTGCGGGTTGGCGAAGCCGTAGGGCACGTGGCGGGTCAGCTTATTGGTGTGGGGTTCGAAGCGGTAGATGGCGCCGTTGGTGTTGCGCAGGACGCCGTTGAAGGTCTCGACCTGAGTGCGGTGGAAGACGCCGTCGGAGAGGTACATGGCACCTCCTGGTTCATAGCAGATGGAGTTCGTCTCGTGGTGCGAGTCAGCGGCATCCATGCCGGTGAGCAGGCGTTCCTTCCAGTCGGCCTTGCCGTCGCCATCGGTATCGCGGACGTACCAGATGTCAGGAGACTGGATGAGGATGACGCCGTCCTTATAGAACTGGAAGCCGGTCGGGCAGTTGAGGCCGTCGAGGAAGGTGGTCGACTTGAGGACCTTGCCGGTCTTCGGGTCGAGATCCAGGACGATGAGCTTGTCGAAGACCTTGGTCGTCGGCGAGGTCTCAGGGTAGGTCGGCCAGCAGGCAATCCAGAGGCGGCCCTTGGTGTCGAAGTTCATCTGCACCGGGTTGACGAGCTCGGGGATGGTGGTCTCGTCGGCGACGAACTCGACCTTCACGCCTTCGGGCGTGGAGAGGTGCTTGAGCTGATCGACACCGCTGAGGTAGGGGACGGGTTCCTTGCGATTCGGAGGCACGGGGATCTCGGCCTTAAGGTTATCATGCTTCACTTCGATCGGCTTACCCTGGGCGGCGGCCCAGATGCCCTTGTCGTGATTGGCGGTCTTGAGGTCGCGGTTGGCGAGCTCGGCGCCGAGCACCGTGGCGTTGTCGATGCCTTCGTACTTAATGCGGGAGCGCTGGCCGAAGATGTTGAACTGGTCGACCGTGCGGTAGCGGTGGTGCCACTGGGTGCTCTTCTCGTTGACCTCGGCGCGGACCTTTTCGTTCACGGCGCCAGCGGCCTTGCCGAAGACGGCCTGGAACTGGACGGGACCGAAGGCGGCGTCACCGGCGGCGTTCACGTGGATACCGTTGAGGGTGAGCGGGGACTTGGCGGCGGCGAAGAGCTTCTGGGAGGCGGCGAAGAGGTCGACGAACTGGACGCTGTTGGCCTTGGCGACTTCAGCCATGGCGGAAGTGTAGAGCGCGAGGTTCTTGTTATTGTCAGCGGCGAGCTTGGCGTCGAAGTGCGGGGACTTCAGGTCTTCGTGGGCGATCGGAGAGAAGAGGACGACGCGGACCTTGCCCTTGCCGTAATCGGCGGCGAGGGTCTGCTTGAGCCAAGCGGCGAGGTTGGTTTTGAAGGTGTCGAGACCAGCCGGGCCAGCGAAGGACTCGTTGAAGCCCCAATAAGCGAAGATCACGTTGGCGTGGAAGTGCGCGCCGGCGTGGTAAGTGACCTCGGTCTTGCCGACCGTGGTGGTCAAGGCGCCGGGCTTCATGTTGAGGAAGTAGTCGAGGCCGGCGACTTCGTCGGAGCGGTGGGGCTTCACGCCGACTTCATCACCGGAGAAGCCGAGGTTGCGAACCACGATATTGTGCTGAGGGAAGGCCTGGTGGATCAGCGTCTCGAAATTCCCGTGGTGCTGCTGTCGATCGGCGAAGCCGCTGCCGACGAAGGCGATGTTGTCACCCTTTTCGAGGGTGAGGTTCTGGGCCGAGACGGAGGTGAATCCGAGGAGGGCCAGGAGGAGGGTGGACAGCTTGCGCATAGGGTTTTGGTTTTGGTAAAAAGAGGAAGGCCATGCGGGGAGGCATGGTCAGACAGGGGAACGGAAAACCTGTCGCTCTTTCAACAACCTGCCAAGGGGAATGTTCCTGACTGGGCCTGCAAATGAGCACCAAAGCCGCTCATTTACAGTCCCAGAGGGATAGGGGCAGGGATGGGTCGATGGCCTCGGGTAGGGGCAGCACCGCGTGCTGCCCTAGTTGTATTTACCTTGGCTGTGTTCCCAACCGCCAACCGCTAACCGCTTCCACCTCGCGGCTCCGCCGCACTGGGTAGGGTCGGGACCGCGTCACGACATAGCGGGGACTTGGGCTGTTCTTAGTTCCTGGTCCGTCGTTTTTGGTTATTTCAGGCCGCTGACTTGAAGGTAGGAACGGCTCTCCGAGCCGTCCGTTCGCGGATAGAGATACGCACCTCATTCGGCTCGACGGCGGCCATGGCAATGCCCGCCCTACCCGAGGCGTTTACTTCGCAATCGCGGCGCTGACCGATTTCACGACGGCCTGGCTGAGGACATCAAAGCCCTCGTCGGTGTAGAATTCGGCACCGATGCGCTTCCATTCCGGCGAAAGCGGACGCTGTAATTTGGTGAGGGCGGGCCCAATGTCGGCATTGAGGTCATTGATGAAGATGCCGTTTTCTTTCATGACCTTGATGGCGATTTTGTTGTAGGCATCGACTTGAGCTTCTTCGGGAGCGGTAGTCATGGTCGAGAAGATGAGCTTCGCTTGGGTCGTCTTAAGGAAGGCTACGCACGCGCGGACGCCTTTCTCGTATTCGCTTGGCTCGATGTGCGGCTGCTGCTGCGGGTTAACTATACTTGGAAGGGCAATGATGTGCAGGCCGCAGGTGAAATGGATCACGTCGAACTTGCCGAAGCGAAACGACGCCTCGTACGTCGGCCATTCGGTCTGGGTCTGGCGACCGGTGGTCATCGCTACGTGTACATTGGCCTTCCCCGCGAGTTTCTGGCGAACGAGGTAGCTGGAGTCTATCGTGACGAAATCGCAGAGCAGCAGCACGCGCGGCAGGCCGGCGATGTCTTTGGCTGGCCCGCGGCTCCAATCTGCGCCCTGCTCCCGGTCGAAATTTTGTGTCCCGGACTTGGGCGCGGCCGAAAGCGAAAGGCAAACCAAGGCTAGGAACAGGGTGAGCGATTTCATGGGGGTAAGTCTATATTGACGTCCAGTATAGGGTTAGCGACCCCCATCGTGGTGAGGTATTGCCTCCATGCAGCCATTGCCTCAATAGCGCTAGAAGGCCTCTATCGATGTCTTGAGGGTAGGGACGTGATTGCTATCACGTCCTCTCCTTGGACTAAAGCGACTTAGGACAGCACGTGGTGCTGTCCCTACCCGAGACAAAAGGTATTCAAGCAAAGGGAAACCGGAGACCGGATGATGAGCTGGGGTGTCTTAGTGCCCGCAGCAAACTTTCCGGTTTCCGGTCTCCCTTTGCTCGTTGGCATTTCCTATCCGCCAACCGCTATCCGCTAACCGCGGACACCTTTGCCTTCGGCCCTTACTTTCCGAGCGCCGCGTTAATCGACTTCACGACAGCCTTGCCGAGGACGGCCGAGCCTTCGGCGTTGAAATGCACGTCGGCCTTGTTCTGCAGCTTGGCGATATCCGGAGCGACAGCGGCGTGGAGGTCGTCGATCGCGACGCCGTTTTCCTTCATGACCTTGAGGGCGATGTCGTTGTACGTCGCGACGTCACCAAAGGTGCGCTGGGGCGTGAGCTTGCCTTCGGGTACGGGCGTCGTGGTGCCGAAGATGAGTTTCGCGCCGGTCTTCTTCAGGTCAGCCACGAGCGAGCGGAGGTTCTTTTCGTAGTCGGCCGGCTCCACCTGGCGTTTGCCGTCTTCCATGTGGCGGAGGTCATGCAGGCCGAAGTTGAAATGGATCACGTCCCATTTGCCTTCGCCGAGCCACTTGGCGAGGTTGGCGGTACCATTCTTGGTCGGGCCACCGTTGGTCGGGATACGGTGGACGTTGGCCTTGCCGGCGAGTTCCTGGCGGACGGGCAGGGTGTAGCCGATCGAGATCGAATCGCCGATGAGCAGCACGCGCGGCAGGCCGGCGACGTCCACGATCGGAGCCATGGAAGGATTCGGAGCCTTGGCTTTCGCTTTGGCCTTGGCGGGAGTTTTCTCAGCCGGCTGGACCTTGGGGGCATCGGCGGCGAAAAGGGAGAGGGAGGCGAGGATCAAGCAGGAGGGGCAGGGTCTTCATGGGGGTGGGAATAACAGAACCCAAGTGGATGACTGAGTCGATGGCAAGGACTCCGAGAGTATCGAGTATGGAGTATCGAGTATCGGGGGAGTGCATGCCTTGGGGTAGGGGCAGCACCGCGTGCTGCCCTAGTTTGCCTTGGCAGGGTCGGGACCACGTCACGATATAGTCTGCCGCTGAATAGAGGACTGCGTTGAGGACTGAGTGGATCGCTGAATCGATGACAGATGACTGAGTCGATGAGGCAGGGCGGAAGACCCGCCACCCGCCACCTGGGGCTGCCACCCGCCACCCGAAGTGAGGTAGGGTTGAGCGCCCTCGCTCAACCGCGGCTGACCAAGGTTGGTCAGCCCTACCGAAGGCAGGTGGTTGCGGTTGGCGGTTAGCGCTTAGAAGAATTTAAGGGAATCCGGTTTCCGGTCTCCCCCTGAGTTCTGTTATCGGTCCAACCGCCAACCGCTATCCGCCAACCGCTAACACCTATCTCATCACTGCCCCAACGGCTTCGCCAAATCGAACTCGGCCTTGGTCGTCCAGCGCTGTTTGAAGCCCGCGGGGGCTTCGACCTTGGTGCGGAAGAGGACGGTGTTATCGAGGTCGAGGTTGTCGGACCAGATGAACTTCGCGCCAGCGAAACTCTCCTTGGCCTTGGTGAAGGACTCCTTGGGGTTCACGCGTTCCTCGGTGTATTCGGTCGCGTTGGCCCACTGGCTGTCATCGAAGTCGACCGCGAACCAGTCTGGCCGGGACAGGCGGTGTGTTCGACCTTAGGATTCTTCACATCGCCATTGAGCGGGCCCTTGAAATAGCTCTTCGCCTTCCACTTCGCGTTGGTGACGGTGCCGTCGGCGAACTTCAGGATCAGGCCGGCGTCGCCGATGCGGTCACCGTATTCGAGGCCAGTCTTCGGGTCGGCGTTGTCGCGGCCCATGATGGCGATCGTCATCGGATACTCCGGGAGGATGTCGACCGACACGACGTTGTGCGGCATATAGTCGATGGGGTCGACGACGCGGAGCTTGCCGTTGATGTAGAGAATGAACCAGTTGTCGGCGTAGACGTTGAGCTTGAGGGTGTCCTCCGTCGAGGGCTTCACCATCCCGGGCTTGTCGCCCTTCTTGCCGCCTTTGCCTTTTTTGCCCTTACCTTCGCTAGGCGGAGGCGCGGCTTGGTTCGTCCGGCGGTCTCATCGATCGTGGCTTCGACGTCTGTCGCCCTTCGGCTTGGCGTCTTCGCCTTCAGGCGGAGGCCGCTTGCCCTTTTCGCCGCCCTTACCTTTGCCTTTCTCGCCGCCCTTGCCCTTTTCGCCGGCTTTGCCTTTGCCGCCGCCGGCACCGCGTTCGCCCGGCGTGTAGGTCTCGGTCGCCGTGGAGCCATCGGGGTTGGAGTAGAGGAAGGTCCAGGTCTTGTCCGCGTTGAGCGTGTACTTCACGCTGAGAGGCTTGCCGTTGAGGGTGTAGTTAAGGGCGTATTGGTTGCCATCGACGGTGAAGCCCTTGATCAGCGCGCCGCGGAGCGGGCTCTGCGTGTAGCTCGAGCCGGTCCGGCGCACGTGGCTGGCCGAAGGCTGCGGATCGACCTGGCCGTCGACTTCCTTCACCTCGCCGTGGAAGCCGCCGTTGATGTACGGATACTTCTTCTGGGCGTGGTAGTGGTAGCCGAGGGCCTTAGTTTCGTGGCCGCCGAAGGCATCGAGTTTACCGACCGTGGAGCCGTCGGGCTCGTTGTAGCCGTAGATCGCGTAGCCATCGAGGGCGACCGCGATGGGCTTACCCTTGCCGAGTTCCTTCTCCAGGAAGACCGGCGCGTCGTGGTAGTGGTAGTCGTCGGCTTTACCGCAGTGGCCGCCGAAGTCGTCGAGCTCGCCGAAAGCCTTGGCGTCGTCGCCGCGGTTGTTGAGCGCGTTGAAGATCGGCACGCCGTTGGCGGCGAGCGCGATGGCGCCGCGCATGAAGTGCGTCTTGGCGGACATCGGTTCCTTCGCGGGCACGGGCTTGAGCGGGATGCGCCAGGCGGTGGCGCCCGCATAGGTCTGCGGGATGGGCACCTGTTGCTGCCAGGACTTGATGCCGATCATCATCGGGTGATCGGGCAGGCCCTTGGCCTCGACGTAAAGGGTAGGTGTCGTCCCAGCGGACGTTGACGTTCTTGGTGAACGTCTGGAACGGCGTGGCGATCAGCGGCGCGCTGCCAGGCGCGGCGGCGAGATACGTGCTGGTCATCACGTATTTGACCGAAGGCTGAACGATTGCGGGGGCTTCGAAAGGCGTGCGGTACTGGTCGGCGACCGGAGGGATATGCGCGTGCGCGGCGGCGTGGAAGCCGAGCGTGGCGAGCAGGAGGACGGTGGACTGGATGGCGCATGGCTTTGGGTTAGGATACTATGATACCCGAAGCGACCTTAAGGGCAGGTTAAGTCCCGCCCAGTTCCTTCGTAATCAGCCCCGCAGGCGGAGCAGTTCCTCGATCCGGGCGACGTCGTCCGGCTTGATGACGAGTTTGCCGCCCGAGACGGTCTCTTTGATCTGGCCGGGCTTGCGGGCGCCGACGATGGCGGCGGTCACGCGCGGCTGGCGCAGCACCCAGGCGATGGCGAGCTCCGCGGAGTTGCGGCCGTAGCGGTGGGCGATCTCGGCGAGGCCTTTGGCCAGCGCGATATTCTTGGAGAGCAGCGGTTCGTTGAACTGCGGGTCGGCGCGACGGTGGTCGTCGGTCGGGAGGGCGTCGGCCCATTCCTTGGTGACCTTGCCGCTCAGCAGGCCTTTCTGCATCGGGCTGTAAGAGACGATGCCGATGTCGTTGGCTTCGCAGTAGGGCAGGAGCGCGGCCTCGATGCTGCGGTTCAGCATACTGTACGGCGGCTGGAGGAACGTCACGCGGTGGATGGGCTGGATGCGCTCGAGCTGCGCGACGCTGAAGTTGCTGACGCCGGCGTAGCGGACCTTGCCTTCCTTCACGAGCTCGGCGACCGCCGACCAGCCTTCTTCGATATCTTCGTCCGGCTGCGGCCAATGAATCTGGTACATGTCGATGACGTCGATCTGGAGGCGGCGGAGGCTGTCCTCGCATTCCTGCTTCACGCTCGCGCGCTTGAGGCGCGGCACGATCGTGCCGTCCGGGTCCCAGCAACGTTCGCACTTCGTCGAGACGATCGGCTTCTCCTTCATCTCTTTCAGCGCGCGACCGACGACTTCTTCCGACCGGCCGAGGCCGTAGACCGCGGCGGTGTCGATCCAGTTGATCCCGACGGCCATCGCCTCGTGGATGGTGCGAATCGAAAGGGCGTCGTCCTGGGCGCCCCAGCCGAATTTCCAATCGCCACCGCCGATGGCCCAGGTGCCCAGGCCGACGGGCGTGAGATGGAGCGGAGAATTGCCGAGCTTACGGGTCTTCATGGCGATTCACCTATTTCGGGCAAGGGAAGGGAGGATGTCGAGACAGGTTAGGGCCAGAGCCAGGGCTAGGGCTGGGGCTAGAGATCTAAGCTCAAGGGGAGACCGGAGACCGGATGATTGGCTGGGGTATCTTATGTCCGCAGCATCCTATCCGGTTTCCGGTCTCCCTTTGCTGTTACCCTCAGCATGCCTCGGGTAGGGCTGACCACCCTTGGTCAGCCGCGGTTGAGCGAGGTCGCTCAACCCTACCCAAACAAAAAAGGGGCCTGATGGCCCCTTTGATCGTTCGCGCTTACGCGCTCACTTCACATCCTTCAGGAACTGCTGATACTGGACTTCGGTCTGCGCTGCGGTGAGCTTGCCGGAGTGGATCAGGATGCGGAAGCGGAAGGTCTCGGACTGGCCGGCCTTGAGCGTGAAGTTGAGCGTGGTCTTGCCCTTGGTGAATTCCTTGGCGCCGAACGGATTGGCGGCGAAGAGGCCGTAGCCGCGGTTATGCCAGTAAGTCGGGTAGGTGACGTTCTTCGGGTGGTCGAAGATGCCGACGCAGACGTCTTCACCGCGGACGTTGCCAGAGAGGGTCATCCACTTAGCACGCGTGCTCCAGGATTCCTTTTCGCCGACCTTACCTTCGCTGCTGAGGTAGACGCCGTTGACGCCGGTGTTGTCGAGCTTGGCGACGGTGGTGGGCAGGCCGGCGGCATCGGTGAAGATTTCCGCCTTGGTGGAAGGCTCTTCGAGGGCACGGGTCATGCGGATGGCGATGGCGCCTTCCTTGGAGTCATGGAAGACGGCGTCCTTCTCCTGGGCGGTGAGGGTGATGATGCGGTCGATGATGCGCAGGTCCTTGGAGGCGCGGAAGACGAGCTGCTCGTCCTGCTGCAGCACCTTGGAGCCGTCGGCCATGATCCAGTCGGAGGAGACTTCGAGGGTGGCGGCGCCGTTGCCGCCGTTGATCGACTTGATGCTCTTATGCTTCACCGAGCCGTAAGGCATCTTGCCCTTATGGGTGTAGCCCTCGGGAGGGGAGTTCCAGAAGTCGGTGCCGTTGACGTCGCCGTAGTTGAACCACGAGGAGATGTGGTGCGGGTGGTCGGTGCGTTCGCCGGCGATCTTCTCGAGCGGGAAGCCACGGGTGAAGATCGTGCCCTGCGAGGTGCGGAGCGGGGAGAGGAGCGGCTTCTTCTGGTTGGACCAGTAGACGTAGGAGGTGAAGGGCTGGCCGTCGACGAGGACGTCGATCTGCTGCTTGTCCTTCTGTTCGACGAGCTTCACTTCGGCAGCGACGGCGGCTTGGCCGAACGCGGCAAGGAGGGCGAGGAGGGCGAGGGGGTGTTTCATGGGTATCTCATTGGACATACCCCCGCCCCCAAGGTTGCCAATCTGAAAGGGGCGAAGTTACCCAAGGAACGGCGTTTGCGTATCAGGATTTCGGCTTCCTTAACTCGGCTCCCGCCCTAATCGTGTCGGCACCCCGCCATGCGATTCCTCGCGCTCTTCCTCGTTTCCGCCTGCGTCGCCGCTCCGGCCCTGCCGCCCGGCCCGGTCGTAGCGCGTCGCCCCCGGGCGCTTATAAGAACGGCCAGACCGCCAGCCGACGCGATGAAGACGATGTCGTTGCCGAAAGGCTTCCAGGTCTCGCTCGTCGCCGCTGAACCCAAGGTCGTCCAGCCGATCGCGATGTGCTTCGACGAACGCGGCCGCCTCTGGGTCGTGGAGGGCATGTCCTACCCGAAGAAGCGTCCCGATGGCACCGGCCCCGATCGCATCTTGATCCTGGAAGACGTGAAGAAGGATGGCTCCTATTCGAAGGTCACGGTCTTTAAGGACGGACTCAATCTCGTCTCGGGCATCGAAGTCGGCCACGGCGGCGTGTGGGTCGGCGCGGCCCCAGAGTTCCTCTTCATCCCCAAAGACGCCGACGACAAGGCGGGCAAGCCCGTCGTACTGCTTGATGGCTGGGGTTTCCAAGACACGCACGAGACGCTCAACAGCTTCGTCTGGGGTCCCGATGGCTGGCTCTACGGCAACCACGGCGTCTTCACTCACTCGGTCGTCGGCAAGCCGGGCGCTCCCGACACGAAGCGCGTGAAGATCAACGCCGGTGTCTGGCGCTTTCATCCGACTCGCCATATCTTCGAGGTCTTCGCCGAAGGCACGAGCAATCCGTGGGGTCTGGATTACGACGCGCGCGGCGAGTTCTTCAACACGGCCTGCGTGATCCCGCACCTCTATCATATTCTCCCCGGCGCCCGCTACCAGCGCCAGGCCGGTCAGCACTTTAATCCGTTCACCTACGACGACATCAAGACGATTGCCGACCACGCGCACTATGCGGGCGGCCGTATCCATAAGCCGGACCCGCTGAAGATTCCTGAGACGACCGACGCGGTCGGCGGCGGCCACGCCCACTCGGGCCTCGCCATCTATAACGGCGATAATTTCCCCGAAGCCTATCGCGGGATGCTCATCTTTGGTAATCTCCATGGCCATCGTCTTGTCTCGGACCAGGTCGAGGCCAGCCGGCAGCGGTTTCGTCGGCCATCACGGCAACGACTTCCTCCGCAGCAATGACGCCACCTTCATTCCGGTGTCGCAGCGCGTGGGTCCCGATGGCGCTCTCTACCTGAGCGATTGGTCTGATGTCCAGGTCTGCCATAACAACACCCAAGAGATCTGGGACCGCACCAACGGTCGTATCTACCGCGTGAGTTTCGGTAATCCCGTCTCCCGGGCCCGTGATCTGGGGGCGCTTGCTGATGCCGAACTCGTCGAGGTCGCCCTCGCCGACGCCAACGAATACTTCGTCCGCCAGGCCCGCAAGGTCCTCGCTGAGCGCGGCTTGGCCGGCGTCAGGATTTCTGGCGAGTCCCTCGACAAAGTTGCGCACCGTGCTGACCTCGGAGGCGGATCCTCTCCGTCGCCTCCGCGCGCTCTGGATCCTGCAGTCGACCAACCTCCTCGACGACGCGCTCCTCGCGGCTTCGCTCAAGGATGCCGATCCCTCCGTGCGCGGTTGGTCTGTCCGCCTGATCGCTCAGCAGTGGACTGCCGGCGTGCCCGCCCTTGCTGAACTGGCCAAGTCCGAATCCTCCGTGCAGGTTCGTCGCGAGCTCGCCTCCGCTTTGTCGTATCTTCCGCTCTCCCAGCGCGCGGCGATTGCCGAGCCGCTCCTTGCACGCGCCGAGGATGCCAAGGATCATAATATCCCGTTGCTGCTCTGGTATGGCATCGAGCCGTTGGTCGGTGCCGACGCCGCTCGTGGCCTCGCCCTCGCCGCCATCAGCCGTCACCCCCAGACGACCGACTTCATCTACCGTCGTCTCGCCAGCGACGCCCGCGCCCGCGCTCAAGTATCTGGCGCTCGCCCTGCGCGAGCAGGATACGGCGCGTCGCGCACCGCTGGTGGCCCGCGTGGTCGAAGGGGTCCGTCAGTCCGGTTCGTTCTCCGCACCTGAGGGTTGGGCTGCGCTGGTTGCTGCCCTGCGCCAGGGCGCTTCGCCCGAGCTGCTTGGCGAACCTCAACGAACTGGATGCCCTCGCCGGCGACGAAGCTAGCCGCGCTTTTTATCGCGCCCACCTCGCCGACGAAAAAGCGCCGCTCCCGGCCCGTCAGCGTGCGCTCGCCGTGCTCGTGGCCTCGCGTGATCGCGCCGCCGCTCCGGTGATCCACCAGGTCTTCGCCGAGAAGACCACGCCGTCTTTCCGCCGCGCGCTCATCCAGGCCCTCGCCACCGTGGGCGACGCCGCTTCGCCGGCCGTGCTGCTCGGCCACTTCGGTGTCTTCTCGCCAGAACAACTCAACGATGCCGTTGCGGCGCTCGCGGGCAATGCCGCCGGTGGTAAGGCCCTCCTCGCTGCCGTGGCGGCGGGCAAGGCTGACAAGGCTCTGCTCTCGCCGCTCGTGGTGCGTCAGCTCAAGTCGCTCGGCGATCAGGAACTCGACGCGCAGCTGACCGCCATCGTCGGCGTGGTCAACGCGACCAAGGCTGATTTCGCCAAGAACAAGGCCAAGTATGAGGCCATGCTCACTCCGGTAGCTGTGCGCAAGGGTGACATCGCCGCCGGCCGTCAGCTCTTCACTTCAGCCTGCGGTATCTGCCATACTTTCGGTACGGTCGGCAATCTGGTCGGCCCTGGCCTCGCTGGCTCCAATATCGGCAAACTCGATTACTTCCTCGAGAACGTACTCAACCCCAACGGCGTCATCGGAAAAGATTACCAGCTCAACGTCTTCAAGCTCAAGAGCGGCGCGACGATGAGCGGCATCGTCCAGTTCGAGGACGCGCAGTCCTTCCGCTTGGTCATGCCTGGCGGCGCCAAGTTCACCGTCGCCAAGGGCGAGGTCGAGAAGCGCGAGACCCTGCCGATGTCCCTCATGCCCGAAGGTCTGCTTGATGCGCTGACCAAGAATCAGGTGATCAATCTCGTGGCCTATCTACAGAATCCGGATGGCTTTCCAGCCTCCGCAGCCGGCGTCTGGCGTCTCGAGGGCGCCATCGAAGGCGAGAACTTGAAGGTACTCGCCGTGACCGGCGGCAAGACCGCCAGCCAGAAGATGGGCGCCTTCAAGGCCAGCCGCTGGAGTGGCAATGATCACCTCTGGTGGACTGGCGGTAAGGTCGGCGACACGCTCACGCTGGCGCTCCCTATCGCGGCGAAGGGAACTTACGAAGTGAAGTTCGTCGGCACCAAGGCCCACGACTACGGTGCGTTCGAGCTCCGTCTCGACGGCAAACTGCTCGGCGAAGAGGGTTACGATTTCTACAATCCCGCTGAAGTCGTCACCACCGGCGAACTCAACGGCGGCCAGCCATGAACTCGATATCGGCGAACATCGCCTCGAGATTAAGATCCTCGCTCCGAATCCCGCCGCCACCCCGAGGAATATGTTTGGGTTGGATTATGTTAAGTTAGAGACGAAAGTGAAATAGGGCTAGGGCCAGGGCTAGGGCCAGGGCCAGTGAGATAGCGTTAGGGCCAGGGCTAGGGCTAGGGTAGGGGTATTGATTCAGGTAAAAGACACCTTCTCATCAGGGTTGCGATGGTGTTCCGCGGACATTGCGCTAAGTCATGGAAGCTCGCGGACTCGATCAATTTATCGCCTGGCAGAAGTCCGTCGCGATGGCTGCTGATATTATTCGTTTCAGCCAACGTTCCGAGTTGTCCAGGCATCCTTGGTTCTGCGATCAGATTCGGAGAGCTGCGTTGTCGGTTCCGAGCAATATCGCGGAAGGTTATGAAAGGAGAGGGGAGAAGGACACTCCTCGGTTTTACCTTATCGCTATGGGGTCGTGTGCAGAGGCGAAGACGCAACTACGTGTAGCGGTTCATGCTCAGCTTATAGTCGCAAGTGAGGCAGCGCCGCTCTGCAACTCATGCGATGAAGTTATGCGATTACTGAGCGGTGTCATCAGGGCTCGGAGGATGGCTTCTGGAAACCAGCCCTAGCCCTAGCCCTAGCCCTCCGCGCGCGTCAGCGCGCGGTCAGAAACCTGCGCCTTTGATCTTCGTCTTCACGCGCAGGAGCCGGTCCTTGGACGTGATGTAAAGGGTGTGGCCGTCGTCGCCCCAGGCGAGATTCGCCGTGGGCTGACCGCAGAGAATGGAGCCGAGGTGCTTGCCTTCGGGGGAGAGGATCAGCACGCCGCCGGGTCCGGTGGTCCAGATGTTGCCGTTGACGTCGAGTTTCAGGCCGTCGCAAGAGCCCGGACGTTCCTTGCTCTTCAGAGGGGCGGCGAGGAAGACGTCGCGCAGGCCGGAGCCATCGAGGTTGCAGACCGCGACGCGCGGGTTCTTGCCGTCCGAGACGGCGAGGTAGAGCGACTTCTGGTCGAGGCTCAGGGCGATGCCGTTGGGCCACTGGATTTCCTTCGTCACGAGGGTGACCTTGCCGTCGGTCGCGAGCTTGTAGACACCGTGGTATTGGGTTTCAGACTTCTCGCCCTTGGGTAGGCCGTAGGGCGGGTCGGTGAAGTAGAGGGAGCCATCCTTGGCCACGCAGAGATCGTTGGGGCTGTTGAAGCGCACGCCTTCGTGGTTCTTGGTCGCGAGCGGCTCGAACTTGCCGTCGCCACCGAGGCGCGCGACGCGTCGGGAGCCATGCTGGCAGAGCAGCATGCGGCCCTGCGCATCGACGGAGAGTCCATTGGAACCTTGGTTTGCAGAAGGAGCGTCGGTGCCGCTGGGCTTGCAGGAAGACGGAGGCCATCGCGTCGCCTTCGATCCACTGGTAGGCGACGTTCTTGGGCACGTCTGAGAAGACGGTGCGTCCCTTATACCACACCGGGCCTTCGGACCAGGAGTAGCCGCCATTCGAGATGGTCTCGATCTTGGCATCGACCGCGATCAGCGCGTCAAGCGCCGGATCGAGCTTCTCGATGGACTGCTTCGGGCCATCGGCGGCGACGGCGGTCAGGACGGAAAGGAAGAAGGCGGGGAGGAACTTCATGCGGAGATGGGTAGGGTGGGGACCGAGCGGAGGCAAATGTTTGTTAAATAGGTGGAAGCGGTTGGCGGTTAGCGGATAGCGGTTGGGGATACATTCGACGCAAAGGGAGACCGGAAACCGGTAAGTTTGCTGCGGACATATCCTGAACCCCAGCCAATCATCCGGTCTCCGGTTTCCCTTTGAGCTTAGGCCTCTGTCTCCCGTTGCCCACAGTGTCAACTTGTCAACCGGTCCAGCTCAGTGCTCCCCTCCGGCCTCAACGTAGTCCTATACTCAGTCATCCGTCATCTGCCATCGACTCTATTCTCCCAAGTCTTGCCCTCCCGCCAAAACCCTCCTTCCTCACTTCTCTGTGAAAGCCCTGCTCCTTACCGAATATAAGAAGATGTCTTATGTGGACGTGGCCGATCCGGTCTGCGGTCCGGACGACGTCCTGATTCAGGTCCGCGCCTGCGGGATCTGCGGTTCCGACATCCACGGCTACGACGGCTCCACGGGCCGCCGCATCCCTCCGCTGGTCATGGGCCACGAGGCCGCGGGCGTCATCACCGGCGTCGGCGCCGCCGTAAAGGGCTTCGTCCCAGGCGATCGCGTGACCTTCGATTCCACGGTCTTCTGCGGCGAGTGCGTCCACTGTCAGCGCGGCGACGTCAACCTTTGCGATAACCGCCAGGTCCTCGGCGTCTCCTGCGGCGACTACCGCCGCCACGGCGCCTTCGCCGAATTCGTCACCGTCCCCGCCCGTATTCTCCATAAACTTCCCGCCGAACTCGGTTTCGCCGAAGCCGCGATGATCGAGGCCGTCTCGGTCGGCGTGCACGCCGTCCGCCTTACGCCCGTCGCTCCGGGCGATACCGCCGTCGTCGTGGGCACCGGAATGATCGGCCTCCTGACGCTGCAAGCCGCCAAGATCGCGGGTTTCGCGCAGGTCATCGCGGTCGATACCGAGGACTCGCGCCTCGCCGTCGCGATGGAACTCGGCGCCACGCACAGCTTCAATCCCAAGACCGGCGGCGACCTCACCGAGTTCGTCAAATCGCTCACCAAAGGGCAGGGCGCTGACGCCGCGTTCGAGTGCGTCGGCCTCAACGCCACCGTGCTCTCCGCTATCCACGCCGTGCGCAAGGGCGGCACGGTCACGCTCGTCGGTAATCTCACGCCGAAGACCGAACTCCCGCTGCAGATTGTCGTCACTCGCCAGCTTCGCCTGCAGGGTTCCTGCGCTTCCGCCGGCGAGATCCCGCGCTGCATCGAACTCCTCGCCACGAAGCAGATCAAGGTCGACAAGATCATCTCCGCGGTCGCGCCGCTGGCACAGGGCGCCGACTGGTTCGCCAAGCTCTACGCGGGCGCTCCTGGCGTGATGAAGGTCATCCTCTCACCTCAGGTCTGACCAATAGAATCAATGGCTTTCTTCGATCTCACCGGTAAGGTCGCCTTCATCACCGGCACGAGCCGCGGCCTCGGGCAATACTTCGCTCGCGCCCTCGCGCAGGCTGGCGCCGACATCGCGATGTCGAGCCGCGACGCCTCCAAACTCGCCCCCTTCCGCAAGGAGATTGAGGCCCTTGGCCGCCGTACCTGCGGCGTCGACCTCGATGTCCGCGATCACGATAGCATCAAAGCCGCCGTGGCTTCGGTCGAGAAGCAGATGGGCCGCATCGATATCCTCGTGAACAACGCCGGCTGCAATGCGCGCAAGCCCGCCCTCGAGGTCACCTGGGAGGATTGGAACATGGTCCTCGATACGAATCTCCGCGGCACGTTCTTCACTGCGCAGGCGGTCGCTCCGGGCATGATTGCCCGTGGCTACGGACGCATCGTCAACATCGGCTCCGTCACCTGCGTCGCCGGTTACGCGGGCCTCGCGCCCTATGGTGCCAGCCGCGGCGGCGTGAAGCAGCTCACCATGAGCCTCGCCGACGACTGGGGTCGCCACGGCGTCACCGTCAATTGCCTCGCCCCGGGTTGGTTCAAGACCGCCCAGAACGCCGTCCTCTACGAGAACCGCGAGTGGGTCGAGTACCTCTGTGACCGCATCCCGCTCAAGCGCCCCGGTGCGCCCGACGACCTTGCCGGCCCGGTGGTCTTCCTGTCTTCGGAAGAGAGCCGCTACGTGACCGGACAGACCTTGTTGGTTGACGGGGGCATCAGCACGGGTGCTACTCGTGCCACGGTCGCCCCGCCGAAACCCTGATCTCTCCTGCGCCATGCTCTACGCCCTGCTCGCCATCGCCGTCCTGGTCCTGTTGGTGACCTGGCTGAAGCTTAATCCGTTCATCGCGCTGCTGATCAGCTCGCTGACGCTCGGCGCGATGGTCGTGGCCACGCAGGGCGCGCTCACGATGACGGAGGTCCTCAAGGCCTTCCAGACGGGCTTCGGTAACACCTTGGCCGGCACTGGCGCGATCATCGTGCTCGGCGTTGTGTTCGGAAAACTGCTGGCCGAATCGGGCGGGGCAGGGGTGCTCGCCAAGCAATTCATCCGCACGCTCGGCCCTTCCCGCATCGGCCTGTGCATTATCCTGCTTGCGCTCTGCGTGGGCATGACGACTTGGTTCGCCGTCGGCCTGCTGCTCATCCTCCCGATCGTCATCACCCTCGCCAAGGAAACCGGTAAACCTTTCCTACTGCTGGTGCTGCCGCTGTTATCGTTCCTCTCCGTGATGCACGGACTCATGCCACCGCATCCTGGTCCCGTCATTGCGATTGAGGCGCTGCATGCGGACATGGGTAAGGTCATTCTCTGGGCGCTCGTGCTCGGGATTCCCGTCGCCGCCATCGCCGGTCCGATCTTTGCAAAAATCGCCGTCAAGCGGGTCGAAGTCGCTACCCCCGAGTTCACGCCGTCGGTTTCCGCGAACCAGACCTTGCCGACGTTTGGGCTCACGATCTTCACCGTGCTGTTGCCGGTGATGCTGCTCCTGGGGGGCACGCTGGTCGAACTCTTGCACGCCAAGGAAGCCCTCTGGGGCAAGGTCGGCCTCTTCATCGGCCACCCCGTCATCGCCCTGCTTTTATCGGTACTTTTCGCCATGTGGGCCTTTGGTAAGCGTTGCGGTCGTTCCCCTGGCGAGCTCCTCAAATTCTCCGAACAAAGCGTCTCCGGTATCGGCATGACGCTCATCCTCGTCGGCGCCGGCGGCGGCTTCGCGCTCGTCATGCGCACGGCGGGCGTCGACAAGGAACTCGCTGAATTGGCGGCGTCCGCGGGGCTGCCGTTGCTCGTCTACGGCTGGCTCGTCTCGGCCTTCATCCGTGTCGCCACCGGCTCCGCGACCGTTGCCATCACCGTCGCCGCGGGCTTCATCGCGCCGGTCCTGGCGGCCCATCCAGGCACTAGTCCTGAGCTCATGGTCATCTCGATCGGCTGCGGCTCGCTCTTCCTTTCGCACCTCAACGACAGCGGCTTCTGGATGGTCAAGGAATGCCTCGGCCTCACCGTGGGCCAGACCCTGCGTACGTGGACGATCACCGAGACCCTCATCGGTTTTTCCGGGTTAGGGATGGCATTGTTGGCGGAGCAGGTGTTGAAGTTTTTCGGGTAGGGGTAGGGGTAGGTGACGCTGCGTCGATCGACGAGAGGCTGCATCGGGTAGGGTTGAGTCGACCACTCAGCTCCGCCGCCACGGACGTGATGGCAATCACGCCCTACCTCAGGCTGCCACCTGCCACCTGAAATGAATTCATAATACTGAAAGGGAGACCGGGGACCGGGATGGATGCTTCGGATCATGATGCACCCCAGCCAATCATCCGGTTTCCGGTCTCCCTTTGAGCGTTGGTTCTCTGCCATCGATTCAGCTCTCCACTTTTCCCATCGATTCAGTCCTCGATTCAGTCCTCAATGCAGTCCTCGACTCAGTCCTCCCTTTTGCTCTCCATCTATTTAACCCAATGAAATCAGCACTTTTATCCTCCACCCTTCTTTATCTCGCATCCTTCTTCGTCTCGTTCGCCGCCGAGCCGGTCCGCATCATGGCGATCGGCGATTCGATCACGCAGGGCGGCAAGACGTTCGTGACGTATCGATTACCGCTCGACCAGAAGATGCGCGCCGCGGGAATGAAATTTGAATTTGTCGGCTCGCAGCAGAGCGAGGGACCGAGCGGTCCGCTCTGGCATGAAGGCTATGGCGGCAAGAACGCCGAGTTCCTCGCCGGTCTCATCCCGCAGAAACTCAAACAGATGAAGCCCGACATCATTCTGCTCCATTGCGGTCACAATCACTCCGCCGAGGAGAAGCCCGTGCCGGGCATCATCGCCGCCGAGCGCACGATCATCGAGGCCGCTCGGAAGCAGAATCCCAAGGTCGTCGTCCTGCTCGCGTTGGTGATCCCCAGCGGCAAGCTGCCCAAGTATGGCTACCTTCCCGAGCTCAACCAGGCTTCGGTCCTGCTGGCCCGGGAACTGAGCCGCCCGGACGCCCCGGTCATGATCGTGGACCAGTTCACCGGCTTCGACCCCCAGAAAGACACCATCGTGGACAAGGTCCACCCGAACGCCCAAGGCGCCGAAAAAATGGCCAATCAGTGGTTTTTGGCGCTTAAACCTTGGGTGAAGTGACCATTTAGAGGCCCAGAGGCCCAGAGGCGCAGAGGCCCAGTAGGGTGGCCATTGCCATGGCCGCCGTTCGCCTCGGCGCGTACCTCGAGCCGGGCGTAATCACCGGCCAAGCTGACCTCCGTACGCCTACGGACGCGACGTCGTCGCGTCCCTACCTCAGTCCCGTTGGTCAGTTTCCTATGTTGTCGATTAAAGGGCATGTGAATAACTTTAAATGAATCCTAATGAGGCTTAAATGACTGATTAATGATTTTTTACGCAATTAAATGCGTAATTTAACACAATTTTAACAAATAAATTAAAACCCCCAGATCAAACGCCGTTTAACCCCTAGGGCAGGCTAAAAATACCCAAAAACTATTGTGCGGCTGGGGTCATTACCCCAATATTTTCGATACCCCCCATTGATGTCACTTCCCCGTGACCTCCCCAAATTTATTAAAATGAAAAGTTCGAAGCCCCGTACCCTTTTTCCCCGCGCGTCCTTGATGGTCGCCGCCGCGCTCCTCGCCATCGGATCGCCGACACCCGCCCGCGCCGCCAACTTTACTTGGACGAAAGTCAGTCCCGGTGATTATTCTTGGACTAACAAAACTAACTGGTCGGGCGATGCCGGTTCCCCGGACGGCATCGGTGATATCGCTAATCTCAATGTCAATATTCAGGGGCAGCAGACCATCACGCTGGACGCCAACGTCACTTTCGGGACCTTGAACATTGGGGATAGTGTGAGCTCGGATGCTTTCATCATCGCACCTGGACTCATCACCACGCCCGGCATCTTGGGCTTGGCCCAGCCTGGCGCGGGGACGTTGGGAGTGGGGACTCTCGGCATCGGCACCATCGTGATGGACGCTCCTGGTTCCGCGCCCGTGTCGATCAACAAGACGGGCACCGGTAGCGACGAAATCCAGGCCTCGGTGTATTTCAACGATGACCTGACGATCACCGCCGCGGCGGGTACGCTGACTTTGACGGGCGGTCTACGTTCCGGTCAGTCGAATCTTACTCTCACGGGGGCAGGCACGATCGTAATCACCGGCAATCAAATCACCACGGGGGGGGATCTCATCAAGTCTGGGACGGGTAACTTGCGAATCGGGACGGTTGACCGGGGGACCGGCAACAGCACCAGTAGCTACTACGGTGGGAGCACCATCGTCAACGCGGGCAGCATTACCTTCCTTACCGCAAATTCGCTGCCCGTCCGCACGACGCTGACGCTCGCCGCAGGGGCGAGCTTAGACCTCAATGCATTCGCGCAGCAAGTCGGCTCCCTCTCCGGTGCCGGCCGGATTGGCAACGCGGGTGCCTCAACTACCTTCACGGTCGGTCGTGACGAAAATAATTCCACCTTTGGCGGCACTTTCACTCCCACGACTATCGGTAACCTTTCACTGACCAAGGTCGGCCTCGGGACCTTGACCGTCAACGGCGCAAACGCCAGCGTGATGAGCGGGGCGATAGCGGTCAGTGGCGGCGTCCTCAGCGTCGACTTTGCCAATGTCGCTGCGCCGGTCGTCCTCACCGGCGGCAGCACCCTCGCAGGGGGGACTGGCATCATCACCGTCGCGGACACCAGCTCGCTTGCCGTCGGCCGCGTCATCACCGGCACGAACATCCCGGCCAACAGCTACGTCATCGCGGTCGACAGCCCCACGACCTTCCGGCTGAACAACAACCCGACGGTGGCCGGGACTGGTCTCAGCTTCACCGCTTCCCAGCCCTACCTCTTCGGTTCGCCCTCGACCAATTCCGCCCTCAATTTGGCCAGCGGTTTCTTGGAGATCAAGGGCAAGGCGGGTCTGGCGACCCGTCAGGTTCTCGGAACTGTCACGGTCAATCAAACGGGCGGGGGTATCCGTTTGGTCGCCGGCGACGCCACCCTCACCGAACTTGTTCTCGGCACCCTCGCTTTCGGGACAGGGGCGAATGCCGGTACGCTCCTGGTCACGGCCCCTGCCAATACTCGGATCACGACGACCTCGCCCATCACGACGGGAATCTACGGCGCAGGTCGTGCCGTATTCACCGCAGATGGCACTACCTACGATTGGTTGAGCACCGTTTCTCCCAGCGGAGATGCCAACAAAGCACTCACCGGCCTCGTCTCCTTGGCGCCCATCTCCGTGGTTGGTTCCGTCGCCAGCGGAAGTGCCACCGTCACCTTCACGGCTCCGGTAGCCGTCGCCAGCTCCGCCACCACCGCGGCTTCCGCGGTCGTCACGACCGCCAATACCAGCAGCCTCGCCGTCGGCATGGGCGTCAGCGGCGCGGGCATCCCTGCCGGCGCTAGCATTGCCAGCATCACTCCAGGAGTGAGCTTCACGCTGACCGTTCCAGCCACGGGCACCGCGACCGGCCTGACTCTGAACGCGGGCGGAACCGCTGGTTTCGTGGTGGGGATGAACCTCACCGGGACCAATCTTCCAGCCGGAGCAATCATCAGCGGCATCACTTCGACGACCCTGACCCTGAGTGCCGCTGCCACCGGCACGGGAGCCACCACGACTGTTGCGGGATCTGGTTACTTGGGATTACCCGCCAGCGGGGGTGCAGGTACGGTCAATTACTCCATTGGCGCCAATCATACCCTATCGGGGAACGCTTCGGCTGGGACCCTCAAGATCATCAATCCTGCGGCTTCACAGATTCTAAACCTTGTCGGCTTCGACCTCGCCTTTGGCTCTGCGTCTGGAGGCATCTTATTCACTGGCACCAACCCCTTCACCATCTCGGGCACCGGAGGCCTTAAGACAGGTGCCGCTGGGGATCTGAACATCCATAACTACTCGACCGGAGCCTTGACCATCAGCTCCGGCATTAAGGATTTTGCCGGTACGACTGGTATCACGCGCCTCGTCGTATCCGGCACTGGTACCACGATTCTTACTGGCCCGATGGCCTTCACTGGGGAAGTATTCGTCAACGGGGGCACCCTGGAGTTTAGTAACGCCACGGCTACCGGTTCCGGCACGCTGGGCGCGGGCATCGGCAAAGCCGTTTATTTAGGAAATGCTGCCACCCTTCGCTACACTGGCATTACGGGCCAAACCTTGGCGTCCGGCACCACCGCCAACAGCCATACTTTCGTGCTGTCCGGGGGCGTCGGGCGAATTGAAATCCCCACCTCCACCACCACGCTGACCATCAACGGCGTGATCAGCGGGTCTGGTTCGCTCGCCAAGATGGGTGCCGGTCGGCTTGTTCTGGGAGGAACTAACACTTTCTCTGGCCGGTTGAATATCACGGGGGGTATCCTGCAATTGGCCGGGGCGGCGAACACCGACGTCAACATCATCCCCGATGTTCCTGTGACCATCAGTGCAGGGGCGACCTTGTTACTCGATAATGTGGGCGACAGCTTTGGTTCCCTCGCTGGCGCAGGAACGGTGCAGATGGGCAACAGTAACGGGAGGACGCTCGGCGTGGGTATTGATAATACCAACACGGAATTTACCGGACTCATGACGGGCACCGCGGGGAACAACTTAGCCAAGCGCGGGTCAGGCGTCTTGACCCTCGGGATGCCCACTCAGGTGACTTGGAGCAGCGGCACCACCTTCCTCGACGGCGGGGTGATCCGGATCAAGGCGGGTTCAGGGCAGCAACTGAATCCCGGCTCCCCTATTGTCGTCAATCATTCGTATCAGTCCGCGATTTTCGATCTTAACGGCACGTCCCAGCAGGTCGGGGGCCTGACTTTCTTTAACAACACCAACTCTAATTATCAGTCCCAGGGCCTCATGCTCTTGGGAGGGGGCACGCTCACCGTGGCGGGTAATATCACGGTGAATGCATTCGGGGGTAACCAATCAAACGCCTTGAGCTACAGCACGCAGGCGGCGGGCATCATCGGCACGGCGGGGGCGACCCTGTCGGTGGGCAATGGGCTGCGTACTTTTTCCGTTCACAAGAGCCGCAATTTGGCGAGCACCGAAGCGGAACTGGTCATCGATGCGGTCATCACCGGCGGCGGCCCGCTCGGCGGTTGGTTGAAGAACGGTGCCGGCACCCTCCGTCTGATGGGCCAGAGCCAGCTGAGCGGCACGCTCTCCAATCGTTTTGACGCAGGCCTTACCCTGCTCGATTACGCTCCCGCCCTTAATAATTCAGTCACCGACCGCATCAATCCTTTCGGGGTTCTCGAGCTGCGCGGTGGCTCGGTCACCCTCTTGGGTAGCTCCCGGCTCGACATCGTCCAGAACGTCGCCGGCCTGATCTTACCCGGAACCGTCTTGGGTAATACCGGCGGTTACTCGAGCGTCGGTATCGTCAAGCCTGCCTCCGTGGCCCTCGCCGCCACCCTGACATTGGGATCCCCGAACATCACCGTTGCCAGCAGCGCCAATCTTTTGGTCGGCATGCCTGTCACCGGTGCTAACATCGACGCAGGTTCCAAGATCACGGCCATCAATGGGTTGACGGTCACCTTAGATAAGTCGGCGACTGGCTCCGGCTCCAGCTCGCTCACGGCGGGGGACACCAAGGTCGTGCTCAATCTCGGTCCGATCACCCAGCGACTGGGTGGTACGCTCCGCTTCGAGCTACCCTCCGGCACGCAGACCGCGGTCAACGGCATCACGACGACCACGACC
This sequence comes from Opitutales bacterium, assembly GCA_964203605.1. Taxonomy (GTDB): domain Bacteria; phylum Verrucomicrobiota; class Verrucomicrobiia; order Opitutales; family UBA953; genus UBA953. The sequence goes on along the minus strand of CAXNMQ010000006.1, from coordinate 43,149 downwards.
AACGATCTTTTCACCGGGCTACTCGGTGTCCTCGGCGCCTCCGCGACGGTCACCGACGCCGCCGGCGACACGAATTTCGCGACCCGCGTCGGCACCAATATCGTCCCCGTGACGACGGTATCGCGCGATGCGTTGGCCGGCGTGCTCAACGGCGAAAACATCACCGACGTCTCGGGCTACGCTGGTTTCCTGCAGAATGTCGTCGCGCCGATGACCGTACGTCTCCGCGCGCCAGGTTCCTCCTTGTTGAGCGTTCCCGATGGCGGCGTCCTGCGCGTCATCTCCGGCGGCATCCTGCAAGCCCTCGGCGCCGGGGCCAATCTCACCGCGGTGTCCGGCGCGACGGCGACCCGAGACTCCACGACGATTGGCGTGACCAGCACCACTGGCTTGCTTGTCGGCATGCCCGTCACGGGCACCGGTATTCCGCTCAACGCGCGTATCGTCTCGGTCAATTCCGCTAATAATACCTTTGAAATCGATAAAGGGGCCTCCGTGACCGGAGCCGTGGCCGACCTCAAGGCCCGGGCGATCACCGTCATCCAAGGCGGCACCCTGCGCTCGCCGACGCGCGAACTCATCATCTCGGTCGATAACAATAGCTGGTACCCCGCTCTCATCGGCGATGATAACCAATTTTACCCGACGGCTCGTCTCCTGATCACTTCCTCAATCGACGGGCAGCAGGGCATTACCAAGACCGGCGACGGCACCCTTGCGCTCCGCGCGGGCGCCCAAGCCAACGATTTCACTGGGACGATCCAGATTCAGTCCGGCGACATCGAACTTCGCCGCACGGGCCGTGGTTCCTTCGCCATCGGCGACTTCGCCCCGATCGTCTTCGCCAACAATGATTCCGCCAATCTGCGCATGCTGACCGACGGTCTCAGCTTGGTCGGCCAAATCGGCAACTCGGCAATCGGGTCTCCGGTCATCAAGGTCGACAGCGTCCAAGGCCTCGTCGTCGGACAGCTCATCACCGGGACTGGCCTGAACCCCGGCTCGACCGTCACCAGCCTGCAGGTCAACGCCAACTTCACCACGGTCGCCAAGGTCGAAATCGCCAGCGTCACCTCGACGAGCGCCAGCGCCAATGTCCCGCTCTCCTCCGTGGCCGGTCTCGTCATCGGTCAGCCAGTCACTGGCCCTGGCTTCCCGACCGGCGCCTACATCCTCGCGATTAATTCCGTCACCAACACCATCACCCTGAATGCGGCCGTAGGCACCGGTGCGTCGGGGGCCTTCGTCGCCAGCCGAGTCGCGGTCGTTATCACGGGCACCGGCCTCAACCCGATTCCAGATACGGGCTATCGCCATGGCTTGGCCAATGGCACTCTGGTCAAGATTTCCGGCGCGGGGGCGGGTTTCGATGGCGTGGACAGAAAAGTCTACGTCACCTCTGACTCCGCAGATCTGGTGCGTTTCGTCTTTGTTCCGGATGACACCGCCCCGACGGTCAGCGCGCCAACGAGCCTGACCATCGATGAAGGCCAGCGCTTCATCGTCAGCAGCCCCAGCACGGCGGCGGCGACGACAGCCACCGTCTATCAGGCGGCGAATACCTATGGTGAGACCGTCGGCAGCCTTTCGGGCGGCAACCGCGCTACCAACGGGATGTGGTCTTTCATCGACCTCGGTACGGGCGCCATCTTGACGGCCAATCAGACGGTCGATTCGAGCTTCAACGGCGAGCTCCGCGGCGCGGGTTCCCTGCGTGTCACCGGCAACGCCACACTTTCCCTGACTAATACCAATGTCACCCACGGCGATCTGATCGTCGATAGCGGTGTCCTCCGTCTTGCGGTGGGCAACAACGGCGGCGGCGGACGGGTGTTTGTCACGGTGGGTGAGCCGCGGCGTATCTTCGTCAATCGATACGGGATGCTTAATATCGACCGGAATAGCGTCGCCGCCAACGAAACCAACGCGATCGGTGACAGCGTCGAAATCCGGCTCGCATCGGCGGCGGGCACCCGAGCCGATGCCATTGCCGGGTCCAATTTCCCAGCGACGGTCCCTATGGGCCTCTACCTCTCCGGCAATACGAATCAGAGCAGAAACGAAAGGGTCGCCAGTCTCTTCTTCGATTCCGGTGCGAACTATCTCACGATGGTGGCCAATGGTAATCTCCGGCAGAGGTTCGAGTTCCTGTCCTTCCAGCGCAGCAACTTCGCCACCGTCAATGTCCGCGGGGTCAACTTAGGTAATCCCACCACCGCTGGCAACGCTTCCCGTTTTGGCATCTGGGATTCTGGCCAGGATTCACTCTTCACGACGGCTTCGATGTTCGGCGGAAGAATTAGCGCCTCAGTGCCAGTCGCGGATGTTACGACCGGCCTCGGTAATACGGTCGGGGGTAGCCCTAATATCACGTTCGCGTTGACCAATAATCTCGCTCCCGGCATGCGCGTCACCGGCACCGGGATTCCAGCTGGGGCGACCATCGTCTCGGTTAATGCGGATTCTCTGGGCATGGTGATTTCCGCTCCGGCGACCGCCAGCGGAACTGGGCTGACCTTCACGGCCAGCCCCGTCAACAAGATCATCTCGCCTTGGTTCGTCGGCGAAACTTTCGCGCCCACCCCCGGCCCATCCTCCTCGGCGAACATGGGCAACTCCTTGGTCACCTATATCGGATCCGGGGGCAACGGCTACCTCAGGCCCCTCGACTTCTCCCTCGATTACGCGCGTTTCGATAACTCGCTCGCCGTCACTGATAATATCCGCGAGGTCCTCGCCGGCTCACTGTCCCTGTCCGGCGACAAGGACATCAATGCGCTGGTGCTTCATAACTCGACCAACCTTGTCGGCGGCCTCGCCACGACGGGCGATTTCACCGTCACCGGCGATGCCACCGCGAAGCTCAATCTGGGGAGCGGTGCTTTGCTCTTCACCCTCGACCCGGCGGCCACCGCCGGCTCCGATAACCGGATTGCTCTGAGCGGTTTCGGTGGCGGGATCACTCTCTCGGTCGGGACGACCGAGTATGTCTTCCACGTGATGAATCCCGGGTCGTCGGCTTTGACGCCGCGCCTGACCGCCGAAGTGTCGGCACCGCTCGGCACGCTCGCCGACCTCACCAAGTCTGGCCGCGGCACCCTCGTGCTTTCCGGCATCAATACGGCTGGCGGCGGTAGCAAGACTACGACGGTCAATGAGGGCGTCCTCCAGATCAGTAGCCTGGACAATATCGGCGGTTCGACGGGCGTCCTCAACTTGGTTGGCGGTACGCTCCGGCTCCAACCGGGCTTCGCCGGTGATCTCTCCACCCGTTCGATCCGGTTGCCTTCCGCCGCGGGGAAGGTCGATGTCACCACTAATACGCTGACGTGGGCCAACGGTTTCGGCGGTCTCACCGTCGGCGGCGTCACCCGTCTCAATGACGGCGGCTTCACCAAGGCGGGCTCCGGCTCGCTGACCTTGGCGGGCATCAACACCTACCTCGGCGCCACGACCGTTGACAACGGCACCCTCGTGCTCGCCGGCGGAGCGAACAATCGATTGGCGATCGCGACGGGTCTTTTCGTGGGTTCGGGCAATGTCGCGAACACGGGCGTGTTCCAGCTCGGCGACACCGCCGGCGCTTCTGACCAGACGGTTTCCTCCCTTTCCAGCGTGGTCGGCGTGCGTTCCGCTGACATCACCATCCTCGATGCCGGCTCAGGTTTCACCTCCGAGCCGATCCTCAGCGTCGGCGCGATCGGGAGTCTCGAGGGCGCGCAAGGAGCCCAGTTTGCGGCCACCATCACCAACGGAATCATCTCCGGCATCACCATTCTGGACGGCGGCAGCTATCGTCCAGGTTTCGCGCAAACCGTTACCGTCGCGGGCGGCGGCGGCGCGGGTGCCTCGATCCTCGTGCGCGCCTTGGGCACGGTCACCAGCGGTGGGATTGTCGGCGGCGCCTCGGGCGTCTCCAACCTCACGGTCGACCAAGACGTCACCAGCCTGTATGCTGGGACCATCGGTGGCAGCGGTGCGAACCAAGACAACCTCGGCTTGATCAAGAAAGGCATCGGCACCCTGACGCTTTCGGGGGCGGCGCTTTCCTACGTCGGTCAGACCACCGTCCTCGAAGGTCGCCTCAATATCACCGGAGGCCGGTCCGCCGCCCTCCTTACTTCTTCCGTCAAGGTCAACGCCGGCGCGATCCTGAACCTGAACAACACCGTCGGCCAGGCGGTCAACCTCGGCGCGGGCGTCCTCGACCTCGGGGCCGGCGCCTCGGGCTCGGCCTCCCTCGGCTTCGACATTGGGGCCCTCACGGCCTACGACCGCGTCACTTCTTCCGCGGCGGCCGTCACCGCCAACAAGGTCATCATCAGCCTGACTGGCCTCACCGGCTTGACGGCTGGATCCTATGACCTGATCACCGCCGCCAGCGGCCTGGGTGGCGCGACCTACTCTCTTGGTGAACTCCGCACCTTCGGTGGACACACCTTTGCGCTCACGAATACCGCCACCGCGGTCACCCTGACGACGACTGCGCTCCCGACCGATCTCTACTGGCGCATCCGCCCCGACGTAAGCTGGTCCTCGCTCGATTACGTCAGCTTCGACACCAACTTCACCACGGACGCGTTGGGTACGACGAACGCCAAGGGCTTCCCGGGCATCGCCAACAAAGTCATCTTCAGCGCCACCCCTGGTGCCGCGACCACGGACTACGTCACCACCCTCGACGGCGACTTCACCGTCGGCAGCCTGCAGTTTATCTCCACCCCGAGCGGTATCCTCAGCGTGACCATCGCGCAGGGCGGTCCCGAACTCACCTCGGCGCTGACCATCGCCCCCGCCAGCTCGGCGGACGGTATCGCGATTGCCGATAATGCTGGGGCGATTCTTATCAGTGCCCCGCTTGTGCTCGGCGCGCCGCAGACTTGGACCATTGCCGGCACCGGCGCTAACGGTTCTTCGCTGGTCGTCTCGGGCGCTATCTCGGGCGCCGCGGGTAATAATCTTCTGGTCAACGGGCTCGCCGACTCGACCCTGCTTCTCTCCGGCCTGAACACCTACGCGGGTACCACCACCTTCCCCGGCTTGGTGCTCCAGTCCGGCGCGACCGCAGCGTTCAGCCCGAATTCGACGCATATCCTCTCGGCGCAGGGCAGCAGCCCGGCCATCCTCCGCCTCAACGGTTTCAATAACACGATCGGCGGCTTGGCGGGCACCGGTTTCGTCGAGAACTTCAGCGAATTGGCTGCGACTACGCTCACGGTCGGTCGTAATAATGACAGCACCGTCTTCGCCGGCACCATCCGTGACGGCGGCATCACCGCCTTGAACCTCACCAAGGTCGGCACGGGTGCCTTGACCTTGTCCGGTACGAACACCTTCACCGGTAACACGAACGTCAACGGCGGCACGTTGAACATCACGGGAGAGCTGTCCGGTTCCATCAGTCAGGGCTACCTCTATTACGGTAACAGCCCGTACCAGTCCACCGTCAACGTCAGCGGTGACGTCGACCTGTTCTCCATGCAGGGCGCCAATACCACGGGCGCGGTCTCCGTCTACAACCAGACCGCCGGCACGGTGCGTCTTTTCACCGTGCAGAACGGTGGCAACCAGCGCGTCGCCAGCATCGGTTATGGTTACTTCAACCTCACGGGCGGCCTCTTCCAGATGTCGACCGGCACGGGCATCAACCGTTTCAACTTAAACGAAAGTAATGCCAACGCCGTCGGCGTGGCCTACGTCGGTGGCTCCGGTGTGTTCAATAACGCCAACAACCCGAGTGATTGGTTCATCCTCGCCTACCAAGGCCTGGCTCAGTTCACGGTGGGGCAGGGGGGCTTCGTCAACCGCCAGAATTCCGCCGGCCAGATCGGCCTCGTCCTCGGCGGTACGGGTACGCAGGGCACCCTGAACATCGCGGGCGGCACGTTCGACGCCGGCTTGAGCAATCTGCGCTATGGTAATGGCGGTATCACTTCTTCCACCTCGTTCTACAATCAGCTAGCGGGCACGATGGCGCTGGGCAACAACGCCTCGATCGCCATGAGCGCCGGCCGCGGTAACCTCGGCTACAATAATTTCGCGGGCGGCACGCTCCGGGCCAACACCGCGATGACCACGGGCGTCCTGCCTTCGCTCCAGAACGCGGGCGGTTCCTACCTCACCGCTGACAATCGGGTCGCGACTCCTTACGGCCTCTGGACCAACACGCTCTTTGGTGCGGTCGATAACTCCGCCGTCGCGCGGCGCGGCTTCCGGCTAACTGGCGTCGCTCACGATCGACACCAACGGTTTCGCGGTCTCCTTGGCTGGCCTCACCGCCGCCACGGGCGCCGGCCTCACGCAGGCCGACCTTACGGTCACCGGCGGCACCGGCTACATCGGTGCTCCGGCCGTCACCTTCAGCACCGCCGGCCTCATGCCGGGCGGCACACCCGGCCGCTGGTTACGCGGTCATCAGCGGGCGGACAAGTCACGGGCATCGTGATCACCAGCCCGGGCACCTATGTGGCTGGCACCGTCCCGACCGTCACCCTCACGGGCGGCGGCGGCACCGGTGCTTCTGTGGCGGTCTCGGCCCTCAATACCGCCAACAGCGCCGGTCGCCTCGTCAAGTCCGGCAACGGCACACTCACCTTCACCGGCGTCAACACCTTCGCCACCACCATGGCAATCAACGGCGGCTCCGTCGCCGTCGGTGGGGGCGGCGCGCTCAATGCGACGACCCTCGACGGCTTTGAAGGCCGGCCGCTTCCTCGTGGTCGCGCAGGGCGGCGCCATCGTCGCAAATGCCGCGGACTCGCTCCCGAAGATCAACCGTTTCACCAACGCGTCCAGCACCGGCGCCATCGCCGTCTCGGCCGCGACCGCTTCGGCCGACGTCAACCTCAGCCAGTACCGGTGTTCAACCTTACGGGCATGGGCCTCGGCGCCGGCATGGGCGACGTCACTTACACGGGCGTCCACACCCCTGGCGTGGCTGGCCTCTTCCGCCTCGGCGGCGGTGGTAGCGTCCTCAACTTCGCTGCGAACATCACCGGCGGCTACGAGACCCGTGTCGACATCATCGGCACGTCGGTCGCGTTCTCGGGCACGAACACCTTCAAGGGCGGCCTGATCCTGAACGCCGGCGGCACCCTCCAGGTCCTCCCGAACGAGCGTCTCGGCCGGTTACGGCGCCAGCGCGGGCGGCCTGACTGTCCAGGGCGGCACCATCCGCTGGGCGACGGGCGCGACGACCGACATCACCGCCGGTCCTGGCGCCATCCCGGGCGGCATCTCGCTCGTCGGCTCCGTCCTGCTCGATACCAACGGCAATAACGTCGAGCTCGCGGGCTCGATCGGCAACCGCGCGGCCACGGGCAACTCCCGCGAAGGCCTCTCCGGCGGCCTGACCAAGATTGGCAACGGCGTGCTCGCCCTCGGCGGAGCCAATACTTTCACCGGAGCGTCCACGGTCATCGACGGTTCGATCCTCCTCAAGCACAAGGACGCCTTGGCTTACAGCAGTATCAACTACACGAATGTGATGAACGCGGGCAGCGTCGTCTTCGACTCCAGTGTCACCTCGCGCACCTTCACCGTCGGCGGTCTCAACGCCGGTTCCCAGCAGAACTCCGCCATCACGATTCCGCTGGTCGATAACCTGGGCAACGCAATCACCCTGCAGGTCGGCAACGGCGGTCAGAACTCCGCTTTCGGCGGGCAGGTCACCGCGGTCCTGTCCGGCATCGGCGGTCTGACCAAGATCGGCTCGGGGGTCTTCAATATCAACGCCGTCGCCCAGACTTACTCGGGCGCGACGACCATCATCGCTGGCGCTCCCGGCGTGACCGGAGGTGCGGCCAACAAGATCAGCACCCTGGCCCTTAACTTCTCCCACACTTACACGCCGAGCGGCAGCACCACCACCACGGCCCGCACTCTCACCACGAACCTGATCAATCCGGTTTCGACCCTGATCATGGGCGGCGTCTCCGCCCCGCGCGTGGGCACTCAGCTTTCCGACATCCAGCTCGCCAACGTCGGCAACGGCAGCGGTCGTCTCCTCCTCGCGGCCGGGGGCGTCAACACGCAGGCCTTCGCCTCCACCACGATCGGCACGGGCGCTTCGGAGATTGTTCTGACGAGCAGTGGCACGAACGCCCTGCTACTCACCCTCGGCGCCATCACCCGTTCCGCGGGCGGTACGCTCTTCATCGCTAACCCGGGTAACACCCTGTCCGCCACGAACGGCGTGGTGACGTCTTCCGGCTCTTCCGGCGCTCTCCTGACCGACGCCAACGGCACGGCCTACTCCGTCCTCGGCACCGCGGGGAATAACGTCACCGATTTCGCGGCCAAGAATATTGCCGGTGCCTGGCTCTCGGCCCCGACCTACACCGCCTCGGCGGCAGCGACGGCCAACTATACCCAGACCCTGACCTCTGGTGTGACGACGCTTGGCTCTGCGACGGTTACGGTTGCTAGCACTACCGGACTCGTTGTCGGCGCCGCCATCAGCGGTCCGGGCATCCCGGTCGGTGCCACGATTGTCACCATCGGCACGGGCACGATGACCATCAGCGCTCCCGCCACCGCTGCCGGCACCGCGCAGACCTTCACGGTCGCCCAGAACATCAATTTCGGCCAGACGAACACCGCGGCCTGGACGACGCAGACGATTAATTCCCTGCGCAACAACGCCACCACGGCCGCCAACCTCCTCATCGGCGCAGGCCAGACCATCACTGTCCGTTCCGGCGCGATCCTCTTCGGTTCGAGCTTCGCCGCGGCTTCGCTCAGCACCACGGCGGGCCAGGGGACGATCGTGCCCGGAGCGGGCCGTGAACTGGTCATCTTCGCGGCGGGTAATGGGGGTACCCTGACCATCAATGCGGTGCTCGGCGAGAGCGCCGCTGGTCCGAGCGACGTCACTTTCCGCGGTATGATGGGCGTCAACGGCGGCAGGAACGACGTCCTGCTCAAGGCGAACAGCACCTACTCGGGTGACACCTACATCAGCGGCGCCCGAGTCCGTACCGACCTCTCCACCGTGACCGCGCCCTTCGGTACTGGACTTAACGGCAACGTCTACATCTACGGCAACAATGGCGGTCAGTTCATGATGGCAGATTCGGCCACAATCTCGCGCAACTGGTACATCATCGGCAATGGTTGGGAAGAAGGGAACATCCACGGCGCCATCCGCTTGGGGAGTGGATCTACGCTCGGAGGTACGCTCAACCTGATGGGCGATGCAAGCATCCGCACCCTTGGCACTCAGGCCACCGTGAGCGCGAAGCTCTTCGGAAACTTCAATCTTTTCGCCCGCAGCGGCGGTGCGGACGGCACCACGAACTTCACGGCCGATAACACCGGCTGGGCCGGCTCCTACACTATCGGTTCGGGCGGCTATCGCTTCGACAGCTTGGCCAACCTCGGCTCTCCGACCTCGATTCAGCTCGGCACCTACGGTACGATCATCCCGAACTTCGCGGGCGTCCAGGCCGCCGTCCTGGATAAGATCGCCTTCGGTTCTGCCGGTACCGTCGCCCTGCGCGTCGCCACCGCCGCTGAGCCGCTCGACTTCCGTGGGGCCAACCTCGCGGGCGTGAGCCTCGGTGCGAACGAAAACCTGACTTTCACGGGCGCCTTCCAGCCCAACGTCCTCAACGGCCAGCCCACCCTCCGCCTCGGCGGCGGCGGCGCTAACCTGACCTACGCCAACAGCATCACCGGCAACACCGCCGTCGTCTTCACCGGCGGTTCGGCGAACAACAGCTACGGCACGGCCTTCCTCAATCCGGCGGTGGCGGGCTCCAACACCTACGTCGGCGGTACGATCGTCGGGCAGAATGGTCCCTACGGCGTCGTCGAAGTGGCGAACATCCCCAATCCTTGGTCGGTGTTCGGTAACGGACCAATCACTTTCGTCAGCCCGAACCCGACGTTCCGTCTCGCGACCGCAATCCCGAGCTTCGCGACCGATCCGCTCGCGGGCGACATGTCCTCCGCCACGAACCTCACCGCTATCGTCAATAATGGCGGCATGAAGTTCAACCCTGAACCGTGCCGCCGACGCCGACATGATCGTCTTCGCCCGCGGTATCGGCGTCCTACGGTCCCGGCGGGTTCCTTCGTGCAAGGATGGAACGCGGCATCCTCCGTCTCGACGGTATCAACACCTATCTCGGCAACACCGACAACAACGGTCCGGGCACCGGCATCAGTCGAGCACTCTCCTGCTCAATAATGCCAATCCCGTTCAACGCTGGGCTACGGCAACAACGGCGCGGCGGCGGGCAACGTCCTTTATTGGAATAACGCCGTCGGCAACGTCACCCAGCTGAATCGCGACGTCACTGTCGCGACGATCCAAGCTCCGAACGTCAGCGGCGCGGTTCCCTCCGGCGGCGTCCTGAACCTCGCGGGCAACAACCTGACCATCGCCGGCACGGCCAGCACCGAATTCGCCGGCTTCATCTGGGGCGGCGTCGGCAACGGCGGCGCGCTCGGCGTAGGGCGGACTCATCAAGGTGGGCTCGGGTACATTGACGCTCTCTTCGGCCAACGCGGCCAATTACACTGGAAAGACCACGGTGCTCGGCGGTACGCTCAGCCTCAACTTCAACAATCTCACGGCAGCGCCCGTCACGATTCTCAACGGTTCCAGTACGCTGGAACTCGGCGGGGGCACCTTGAACGTGACGGCTAAGACCAGCGGCACCAACACCCAGGCTTTCTTCGCCACGACGCTGCTCGCCGGAGGTTCCCGTACGACCAGCGCCGGCACCACGGTTGCCGCGCTCACCCTTAATCTCGGCACGATCACCCGTGCCAGCGCCGGCTCCGGTCTCGATTTCGGAACGGTCGCCACCACGATGGGAACCGGCGGCGTCATGGTCGGCAACACCAACGACGCCCTCACGGGTACGATTTTGGGCGGCTGGGCCACCGTCGCTAACGGCGCCAGTTTCGCCGTCGTCAGCGCTGGCAAGATCGCTGCGCTGCCCTTCGTTGCTACGACCGCCTCGGCTAACTCCACCGCCTCGACGACACTCAATGTTGCCAGTGCGACCGGAGTGTTGGTCGGCTTTAACATCGCAGGTCCGGGGATTCCGGATGGCACCACCGTCACTGGGGTGAGCGGCAACACGTTGACGCTGAGCCAAGCGGCTACGGTCCCCAACACTTCGGACCTGAGAATTGGTAATTACGCCTTCACCTACGCCGCGAACGCCAACGTCGACAACGGCATCCTGACGACGATCGGCAGCTCGCCGATCACCGTCAACACGCTCCGTTTCAACTCGGCGAATGTCGTCACCCTCGACGCCACGGCCGGCCTGACCATCGCTAGCGGCGGTATCCTGATGACCCCGACGGTTGGCGCGAACATGGTGACCATCACTGGCGGTTCGATCACTTCGGGCAACGGTCTCGACCTCATCCTCAATCAGTGGGACGGCAACGCGCAGGGCATCCTGAACGTGCAGTCCAAGATCACCGGAAATATCGGCCTGACCAAGGTCGGCACTGGTCGGGTGATTATCAAGAATTCGGCCAATGACTTCGTCGGAACGGTCAACATCGGCGGCGCGGGCGGCATCTTACGCGTCGAAGCCTCTGGCTCCCTCGGATCCAGCGCCAACGTCGTCAACCTGATCAGCACTGGCCAGTTCCAGATCGACCAGGACGTCACCATCGCCAACCCGATCAACGTGAAGTATGCCACCGGCATCGTCGGTCAGGGTGCAATCTTCTTGGACGCCTCCTCCGGCGTCGGCACGCTTTCTGGCCCGATCTTCGTCCAGAACACCACCTTCGCGGGCGGCTTGTTCGCTTCGAACGGCGCGACGCTCGACATCACGGGCCCCGTTACGGCCGCCCCCGGCCAGATGGTCACCACGCGCGCGGGCAATGTGCGCTTCTCGAACAGCACCGGCACGCCGTCCGATTACGATTACTTCTACAATCAGAACGCCGTCGTCACCCTCGGCGCGAACAACGCCCTCTCGACCCGCGCCATCGTGGACATCGGTTCCGTGGGGGTAGCTTCCTTCGACCTCAACGGCTACAGCCAGACCATCGGCGCGCTCACCCGCGTCGCGGCCCAGACGGCCACCGTCACGAACACCTCCCTCGCGCTCTCGACCCTGACGATCAACGTCGCGGCGAACGATGGCGGCATCCTGACCGGCGACTGGACCTACGCCGGGCAGATCACCGGCAACCTCGCCCTCGTCAAATCCGGTGCGGGCATCCAGCTCCTCTCGGGCGCCAACTTCTACACTGGCGGCACGACCGTCACTGCGGGCACGTTGCGCATCGGCTCGGCTACGGCCCTCGGCGGCAACACGGGTTTCAATGGTGCGCTGACCGTCAACGGCGGTACCTTCGATATCTTCGGCACGGGTAGCGCCGCGATCGGTGCCCTCGCCGGCAGTGGCGGCGTCATCACCGACTCCGGTCTGCTGGCCGGTGGTTCGGTGCTCTCCACTTTCGCCACGACGGACTCCGCGTTTGCCGGGGCGATCAACGATGGCCTCTTCCGCGGCCTCTCCTTCTTCAAGGATGGGTCCGGCGTGCTCACGCTCACCGGTACTTCCAATTACAGCGGCGTGACCAATGTCTACGCGGGCGCGCTCAACCTCGGCAGTATCGGCCGGCCTCGGCAGCGCCGCGGGCGCGACCGTCGATCTCCGCCGGCGCGGCGGCCCTGGGCGTCTTCGGTGGTATCACCAGCAACGAACCCCTCTCGCTGGCGGGCACGCGGCACTTCGGCCGCCACGGGTGTCCTGCGCAATCATCTCTGGGAACAACACCTTGGGCGGAGCCATTGATCATCGAATGCGTGCCTCCCTCTTCGGCAGCGACGCCGGCACGCTCACGCTCGGCGGGGCGGTTTCCTCGGCTAACTATGCCCTGACGTTGAGCGGCAACGGTGACCTCGTCCTCTCTGGCGCCGTCTCCCTCGGCACTGCCGGCCTGACCAAGTCCGGTCTGGGCGTCGCCACGCTCGGCGCGGCCAACAGCTTCTCCGGAGCCACCGTCGTCACCGCAGGCGCCCTGCGCCTGGCCCACGCTGGCGCCATGGGTTCATCCTCGGCGCTCACCGTCGCCGCTGGCGCCGGTCTACAGTTGGCCGGTAATATCACCTACCTCGGCATCAACGCGACCTCGCCGTTGCTCCAGAATATCTCCGGCAACAATGCCTGGTCCGTGAGCCTCCGTCCGGCGAATGGCGGCGCGCTCACCCTGCGTTCCGACGCGGGCGTGCTTACCCTCAATGGCCCGGGCGGATCGCTCAACGCCCAGAGCCCTGATGGCGTCAACCGCGCCCTCGTCCTGACCGGTGCCGGCGACGGCTCGCTGGCCACCGTCTTCGGCAACGCGGCTTCCTTCACGAAGAGCGGGGCAGGGGTGTGGACCTTCGACTCCGCCCAGGCCTATGCCATCGAGACCGCGATCGACGGCGGCACGATCAAGGCCGGTGCGAGCAATGTCTTCTCGGTCAACTCCGCCATCCGCTTGGCGAATGTCGCGGGCGCCCAGCTTGACCTCAACGGCACCACGCAGTCCATCGCTACCCTCGAAGGCGCGGGCGCCACGGGTGGCGCGGTCCTCCTCGGTCTCAATGGCGAGCTCACCGTGGGTGCGAACAGCGCCTTCGGCGGCGATGTCGATGGTTCCGGTACCAGCAAACTCATCAAGTCCGGTAGCGGCGCCTTCACCATGGGACCGACCAGCGACCTCACCGGCACGGTCGCCGTCAACGTCAACGGCGGCTCGCTGTTCTTCGGTGGCAACGCCGGGGTGAACGTCACGGCCAACGTCGCCAGCAGTGCGATTCTCGGCGGTTCCGGTACGCTCCTCGGTACGGTCAACGTCGCCAATGGCGGCAAGGTCCAGGCCGGCAATGGCGTCTCGGGCAGCCTCGCGATCACGAACCTCGTCCTTGGTTCGGCCGTCAGCGATCTTTCCACGCTCCAGTTCCGCAATATCGACCGCGGCGCCCAAGCGTCGGTCATGAACATCGGCACCCTCACCGCCAACGGCGGCGTCGGTTCCGTGTCCATCGCGGCCTTCAACGGCGGCGCGCTCGTCAATGGTACTTACGATCTGATCAACTTCACCACCGCGGTGACCGACTTCACGGTCTTCACCGTCGGGTCGATCTCCGGCCTCGGCGGCCGCCAGTCCGGCACGCTCGTCACCAGCAACGCCAACAAGCTCTCCGTGCTCGTCGCGGGCAATTCCGTCCGCTGGCAGGGCGAGGTCGGCGTCACGCCGGACAACGTTTGGTACGTCCCTAATGCGGTCGCGGGCAATGGCCCCCTCAATCTCCGCGTTGTCCCGGGCAATACCCCGACCGACTTCCAGGCCAACGACGCGATCGTCTTCAATGACCTCGCCTTAAACGGTACGGTCGTGATTAGCGATGGCAACGTCTCGCCTTCGAGCCTGACGATCGACAACTCTGCGGTGACCTACGCCTTCAGCGGCGCCAACGGCATCACCGGTGCGACGGGTATCGTCAAGAACGGCGCCGGCGTGGCGACCTTCTCGAACATCGGCAACGCTTTCACCGGCGGCGTCACCCTCAATGCGGGTACGCTCACCTTCGCCTCGTCCCAGGACCATCGCGGGTGGCATCGTCGTCAACGCCGGCAACCTCGTCCTCGGCGCGGCCAACACGCGTCGCTGGCAACGTCGTCATCAACGGCTCTGGCACGATCGTCCAGAACGCCACGAACGGCATCGGCCAGGGCAGCAAGCTCGCTTTCGGCAGCGGCTCGACGGGCTCCTTCTCCCTTAATGGCACCGATGCGACCCTTTCGGGTCTCACCACCCATGCGATCGCCGGCTCTCCGGTGATTTCCAACGGAACTGGGTCCTCTGGTGTCACCCTCAACATCGCCTCGGGTACGGACACCTTCGGCGGTTCCATCCAGGGCAACCTCTATCTCATCAAGGCCGGCGCGGGTACGTTGCGCCTCACGGGCGCGAATACGAACAGCAGCACCGGTGTCAGTGAAGGGATCCTGGAAATCGGGCAGGGCGGTTCCACGCTCAATGTCGATGTCGGCGGCGGCGTCCTTTCCTTCAACCGTCCGGACAGCTTCACGCGTTCCTCCGATACTTCTGGCTCGGGCTCGGTGACCATCCTCGGCGGCGGTAACATGACGCTGACGGGTACCTTCAATCACAATGGTGGCACGAACGTCGCCTCCGGTCAGATCCTTACCCTCGGTAACGGCGGCTCGATCGGTGGTGCCGGCGTCCTCACGGTCGACGGTTCGCTCAAGGTCAACAACTCCAGCTCGGCTTCGATTGGCGCCGTCATCGGCGGCCTCGGCAGCCTCTCCGTCGACGCGGGAGCCCTCGTGCTCACGGGGTCGAACGTCTACCAGGGGGCGACCACGGTCGCTTCCGGAGCCACCCTGCAGGTTGGCAACGCCGGCACCGTCGGCGCGCTGCCGCCTTCCGCCGTCGTCACGAACAACGGCACCCTCGTCATCAGTCGCTCAGGCAGCCTGACCTTCGCCAACAGCGTCAACGGCGCGGGCGACTTCGTCAGCCGCATGGCGGCCGGCGGCACGCTCACCCTCTCGGGCAGCAACGCCTTCACCGGAATCACGCGCATCGAGAACGGCACGCTCGTCATTGGCGGCGCCGCCGCCCTGGCTGGCTCCAATTCCGTCGTCCTCGGCAGCGCCGGTAACAGCGCGACCCTCGAACTCAACGGCCTGAGCAAGTCCTTCGCGAGCCTCGCCACCGAGGGCGTCGCCGCCAACCAAGTCGTTCGCAACAGCGCGGTCGGTATCGCCACGTTGAACTTCACGGCCGCGGGCACGGTCTCCTTCGGCGGCGCCTTCGTCGAGGCCAGCGCCAATTCCAAGATCGGCATCGGCTACTCCGGCGGCGGCACGCTGGCCTTCGGCAGCACCAACACCTACACCGGCGGAACGGTCATCACCAACGGCACCGCCCGTCTCGGGGCGACCAACGCCTTCTCGGTCGGTGCACTCACGCTGGGTGGCGCCGCCACCGTGGGTATCCTCGACCTCGGCGGCTTCAACCAGACCGTGTCCGCCCTCACCGTCGGCGTCGGCGGCGTAGCGGCCAGCCAGCTCATCGGCAATAGCAGCACCACCGCGGACTCCGTCTTCACCTATGCGGGCGGCGCGGTCACCCTCGGCGTGGTCATCCAAGACGTCCTTGGCTCCGGCACCCGCAAGACCGGCCTTAACCTCACGACCGCGGGTACGGTGACCCTCGTCGGCGCCAACACCTACACGGGTCAGACCACCATCGGTGCCACGACCACCGCCCAGGTTGGCGCATTCGCCGCGGACGGCGCTATCGGTCGCGGGCTCATTGATAACGCGGGCACGCTCCTCTTCGCCCGCACGGACACCTACGTCATGCCAGTCGGCAACATCGTGACCGGTAACGGCGCCGTCGTCCTCGGTAGCATTGGATCGATCGTCGTGAGCTCTGCCAGCCAGTTTGACACCGACGGGGCGCTTATCTTCGGCCGAATCGCGGGCGACACCGTGCAATCCTCGCTCGATCTCGCCCTCGGTGGGGCCAACTTCGGCTCGCTCATCGTCCGCAATCGTAGCAATGCGGGCCAGGATAACGTCATCACCGTCGGGACTGGCCAGACCCTCAGGGTCAACGGTGCGGTCACCGTCGGCTACAACTCCGGCGCGACGACCGTCACCCGCTTGAAGATGGCTGGCGGCGGCGCTTTCATGATCGGTTCCGTGGGTAATTCTGCGCTGATCAACGTCCAAGTCGGCGGCAGCGTCACCGATGCGGTCACGAACAATGCCCTCATGGATCTCCGAGGTCTGGCCAGTTTCTATGCTGGCCTCGCTGGCGGCACGTTCCGCGTCGGTGATCTCACCAACTCCGGCGGCGGCTCCGGCGGCTCCGGTGCCTCGGGCGGCTCGAATGTCTATTTAGCGCCCGTCAGTACGATTGTCGCGAATACCGTGGCGATGGACTCGCCTGTCAATACGGTGAATCAGCGGATTTTCCTCGGGTCGACGAGCAACGTGTTCAACGTGAACACTTTCACCGTCAGTGGTAACCGCTCGGGTGGCCTAGTGACCTGGGATCCCCTGACGACGACCGGCACCCTGACCATCCGCAACCGTGCCGGAACCGGTCGGACTGCCATCAATCTTGGCTGGATGAGCAGCACCACCGGAGCGACGCCGGATGCGATCATGAACCTTCGCGGGCACAGCGTCGATATCTTAGCTGGGAACTTCTTTATCGCCGCCCGTACTGGTGCGTCCGGCGCCAGCAACCTTGGCGAATTCATCATGAGCGCCGGTACGGTTGACATCACCGACCTGCGCGTCGCCGATCGTCGTGTCACCAGTAACAACAGCGTAGATGACCAAGTCACGGGTACGACGACGGGGATCTTCACGGTGGAAGGCGGGACTGCCCTCATCGGGAACACGGGCGCGATTGTTGGCTACAGCTCTTCCACCAGCGATTTCGCGAATACCTCGTCCGGTACCATCAATCTTCGGGGAGGGGTATTCCGGATCACCGGGCCTTTCATCTTAGGTAATTCGACCAACGCGAAGGGCACTTCCCTCGCCACGTTCAATATCACCGGGGGCAGCGCCGACATCAGGAATTCCATCTCCATCGGACCGGGTGCGGGCTTCGCCTCGGTCACGTCTAAAATCATCCTGGCCGGCACCTCGGCCAGCCTGGATCTCAATGGCTTCACCATCGGCACCTCCGGCCGACCAGTGCTGATGCAGCTCGAGGCGGGCACCTTGCGTAATGTCACGGAAATCAACGGGGGCAACGCCTTGACCAAGACCACGGCGGGCACCTTGGTGCTCGAGGGCAACAACGGGTTCTCCGGGCAGCTGACCATCGCGGCGGGCACCGTCCAAATCGGCACGGGATCCACCTCCGGGACCATCGGTTCTGGTGCAATCGTCAATAATGCCGCCCTCGTCTTCAATCGTTCGGATGCCTATGCCGCCGCCAATCTCATCTCGGGTTCGGGCACCGTCGCCGTCCTCGGCGGTGGTACCATCCTGCTCACTGGCGCTAACTCCTACGCTGGGCTCACCACTGTCTCCGCTGGTACGCTGGCGATCGCCCACGCGACTGCCTTGGGCGGCCTGGGTGCTGGCACGACCGTGGCGGACGGCGCGGCCCTCGAGCTGCGTGGCGGTATCGCCGTCGGTGCGGAAGCCCTTTCCGTCCTCGGTGTTGGCCCCGCCTCGGCGGGCGCTCTGCGCAATCTCAGCGGCGTCAATTCCTTCGGCGGCGAGGTCACTCTCGGCGGCGCCACCCGCATCCAATCCCTCGGCGGCACGCTCACGCTCGGTGGCACCCTCGCGGCCCAGACATTCGCCGTCACCTTCGGCGGCGCCGGCAACGTCGTCTTGGGCGGCGCCCTCACGGGCACATCGGCCAGCCTGGTGAAGGATGGTCTCGGTAAGCTCACGCTCGCCGGCGCGAACACCTTTGACGGCACGATTGTCATCAATGCGGGCACGCTCAGCGTCGCCCACGCTGACGCTCTTGGCACAATCATCGGCGATACCACCGTCACCCCTGGCGCGGCCCTCGAATTCCAAGGTAATGTCAGCGTCCTCGGCGAAGTCGTCACGCTCGGTGGCACGGGTCTCGGTGAGACGGGCGTCCTTCGTAATCTCAGCGGCGTCAACGCTTTCAACGGCACGACGACCCTCTCGGCCGCCGCGCGCATCCAGTCCGACGCCGGCACGCTCACCCTCGGTGGCGCGACTGCGATCATCGCCGGCGCCAACGGCCTTGACTTCGGCGGCGCGGGTAATGTCACCGTCACCGGCATCATCGCCGGCATCGGCGCCAGCCTCACCAAGAACGGTGGAGGTACGTTGACTCTCTCGGGCGCGAACACCTTCGATGCCGGTACCACCGTCACGGCGGGCAGCCTCGTCCTCGGCGCGGCCGGCGTCCTCCTCGATGCCTCGGCCCTGATCGTCGACGGCGGCACGTTCAACATCGCCAGCTTCGACGAGACGGTCAACACCGTCTCCCTCCGGTCCGGCACGATCGCTGGCTCCACCGGCTCACTGACCTCGACCCAGCCGTTCGACCTCCGCCTCGGCACGGTCTCAGCCATCCTCGCGGGCTCCGCCAACGTCGTGAAGTCCACGACCGGAACCGTCACGCTCGCCGGCGCCAACAGCTTCACCAGCCAGCTCCAAATCAACGCCGGCACCGTCGCGTTCACCCAGGGAGTCCAGCTGGGCGCTGGCACCGTCCTCGTCGATGGTGGCAATCTCGCCTACACCGCGACGGGTACCCAAGCCAGCCCGGTCAGCACCACGGCGGCGCAGAACCTCACCATCGGCCCGGCGGGCGGGACCTTCCAAGTCGCCAATCGCTTCGCGAGTCTGAACCTCAGCGGCTCCGTCGGTTCGGCGGTTGCGGCCAACCTGACCAAGACCGGCCTCGGCAAGGTCGCCATTGCTGGCTCGGTCAACCTCAACGGCGGCGTCGTCACCGTCTCGCAGGGCGCCCTCGGCGCCGGCTTCGCGATCGGCGGAGTCTCCGCGCTCAACGTCGCCAACGGCGCGACGCTCAACCTCTACGACGGTGCGGCCGTCTCGCTCGGTTCGACGACCCTTACCCTCGCCAACGGTGCTGCCCTTGGCTTCGACCTCGGACTCACGGTGGGTACCCAAGATTCGATCAGCGTGGCCGCGGGCTCCGTGCTTGGAAATACCATCACGGTTAACCTCAACGGGCTGGGTGCGGTCAATGTCGGCTCGTACACAATCCTGACCGCGACGGCTAACGACTTGGCTAATACGATCTGGCTCTTGGGCAGCGCCCCGTCTGGTCTGAATTACAAGTTCACCGCCACGAGCACGGCTTTGACGGTCAATGCGTCCGAGGTCATCAACCGTTACTTCAACGGCACGACGGGCGCTTCCTGGAATACCCCCGCTTCCTGGTCGGTGGACGAATTCGGCGTCACGTCCGCCACGTCCGTCCCTGCGGTCACCGATACCCTGACTTTCAGCACCGCCAATGCGGTCGGTCCGGCCATCGCCACGACCCTCGACGCCGCGCTCTCGGTCGACAGCCTCATCTTCACCTCGGTGCCGGCGGGGGTGACCTCCTTCACCATCGCCCCGGGAAGCGGCGGCTCGCTATCCCTCATTCCGGGCAGTTCCAACAACGGCATCGAGGTCAAGGCCAACGCCGGCGCGATCACCCTCTCCGCCCCCCTTGCGGTGGGCGGCATCCAGACCTGGAGGATCGACGGCACAGGCGCCAACGGTTCGTCGCTGACCCTCTCGGGTGGCGTGAACTTCATCGCCCCGGTTACCAAGCTCGGTGCGGGCGCCCTCACGCTCTCGGGCACCGGGACTGGTGCGGCCAGCTTCAATCTCGCCGACGGCGTGCTGAACATCGGTTCGGCCGGCGCCCTCGGCTTCGGTCAGTTCCAGCTCGGCTCCGGCGTCACGGTCCGCAATGTCGCTGGTACGGCCGTCACGCTGGCCAACGCTAATGAGATGGTCTGGAAGCAAGGCTTCACCGTCTCCGGTAACAACCTGTCCTTCGGGGCCGGCGCCGTCACCCTGACGGAAGATATCACCTTCAACGCGGACTCGCTCACCCTCACCGATGCCAGTATCAACTCGAACGTGCGGGTGATCCTGCCGGTCGGCGGCACCGCCGTGCTGTCGGCGGGCATGCCGGTCACCGGTGCGAACATCCCCTTCGGAGCGAAAATCGCCTCCGTGGCCAATAATTCGGCGTTCCTGCTGACCAACGCCACCACCGCAACGGCGACCGCCCAGACCCTCACGGCCTACCCCACCTACGCGGTCGACGGCGTCATCTCCGACGCCGGTTCGGCGTATTCGCTGATCAAGACGGGCGCCGGTTTCCTCGCGCTTGGCGGTCTCAACACCTTCGGCGGCGCCGGCAAGACCGTCGATATCCAGGGCGGCCTGCTGAGCGTCAATTCCAACGCCGCCCTCGGCGACGCGGCCAACACGGTCACGATCTCCGCCAACGGGAACGTGAACACCGGCTTCCGTGCGACCGAGAGCTTCACCTCAGGCCGCACGTTTAACCTCAATGCGGTCGATAACGCCTTCACGGTGACCGCGGGTAAGACGCTCACGCTGTCGACGCCGTTCGCCCTCGGTGCTCTCACGAACAAGCTTTTCAAGAACGAGGCCGGTACACTCGTGCTTTCCGCCGACAACACCGGCTGGACGGGCGGCCTGACCATCAACGGCGGCGTCGTCCGTCTGACGCACGCCCTCGCCGCGGGTACGGGACCGATCTCCATCGCGCCGAATTCGGCCGCGATCGGCACCGTGTTGCAGTTGCAGGGCGGCCTCACCCTGACCAACGCCATCACCTTGCAGGGCACGGCCAGCCAGTTGCAGGGTGGCGTGGGTTCGTTCGGTGGCCAGCTCCAAGGCCTGACGGGCATCAACATCATCACCGGCCAGTTGAACCTCCCTTACGGCGCGGTCATCGGGGCCGCCGCCGGCTCGACCCTCCGGATCCAGGGTGGCATCTTCAACTCCATCGGTAACAACTCCCTGCGCCTCGACGCCGAGGGCGACATCGTCCTCAGCGAGACCGAGATGAGCGTCTCCGCGGGGACCTCCTTCGCCAATGTCGAGAAGTTCGGCGCCGGTACGTTGCGCCTTCCTTCCTCCAACTCGACCCAAGTCATCGATCCGAACTCGGACGGCCTAATCATTCGTCAAGGCACCGTCCTCATCGATGAAAACGGTTCGTGGCGCTCGCGCATCTTCCTCGACGTCGGGTCGACGTTGCGCCTCGACAACACCAACGTCAATGTCAGCGCGGGTCGCCTGAGTGCCGCCGGCGTCTATCGGAACCTCACCCTCCGCGGCGGCAACATCGACCTACGCGGCGGAGTGTTATCCGGAGCCACCACCGAGAACTTCAACGACGTCACTTTCGGCAAGGGCTTCAGCATGATCAGCGTCAAGCTGCAGAACGAGCTCTTCAATGCCACCACGCTCTGGTTCCGCGGCGCAGCTTGGGGCAATAACGCACCTAACCAGACGGCGTCCGCTCCCGGGACTTCGCTGTTGTTCCGCGGCGTCGGCGGACTCCCGTCGTCCACCCTCACGCAGGTCCGTTTCACCACTAACCCCGCCCTCTCGGGCGAGGGCGGTGGTAACGGCACCACTAACCGTGGCATCATGCCTTGGGCGGTTGTGGACAAGAACTACTCGGGTGCTTACACCACGAATCTCTCCTTCGCCACCCTCGGCTCCAACTACGTGCGCTGGCTCGATGCGCCCGAATACGAGACCAACCCGGCCGCCTTCGGTGGCACCGCCCAGGGCGTCGTCACGAACTCGAACGTCCTGCTCACCGCGGATCCCAGCCGAGTCGTCGCTCTCAACACCCAGCGTAATTCCCTCACCATCGAAGGGAACGCCGGCCTCGCGCTCGGCAACGGCGTCCAGTTCAGCCTCCGTTCCGGCGGTATCCTCGTCCGCCCGGGCAGTATCTCCACCATCACCGGTGGCGTCATCAATCAGGTGGCCGCCAGCACCGCCGCCCTCCACGTCTGGGCTTTTGGTGACCTGACGATTTCCTCCGCCCTTGCCGGCGGCAACGGCGTCGGCAGCGGCAGCCCGTCGCTCATCAAGGCCGGGGAAGGCACGCTGACGATCGATCCTCCCCGTTCGGCAATCTCCGGGCTGGAGGTCTTCGGGACCAACACGATGAGCGGCCTGTTCATGCTTAACCAAGGGACAGTCAAGCTCGGCAGTAACAACGCCTTCCAGACCAACAACTACTTCTCGGCGATCGGCGGCACGCTCGACCTCAATGGCTTCACGCAGTTCTTCGGCGGGGCCTTCACCGAGTCCGTCGTGACGGACCAAGGTACGAACATCACCAGCACTGGCGGTGCTGGACACATCCTGATCAACTCGGACAACAACGCCCGCCAGTTTGCGGCCCGTGCGACCGGCAATGTCAGCCTGACCCGCTCGGGCCAGAATACGCTCAACTTCTACAGCAACAGCACGCACACCGGCGCGACCACCCTCAACGGCGGTACCGTCGTGATGTACGACGATGCCGCGTTCTCGGGCACCAGCGCCTTGAACATCAATTCCGCGTTGCTCTACCTCGACAACAAGAGCAGTCGCTTCGGCAGCCTGAACCGGATCGCCGACACCGCGACCGTCAATCTCCGCGGCGGGTTCTTCGAGCTCCGCGGACGCGAGCAATCCGTCAGCAGCGAGGCCCTCGGTACCGTCAATCTCCTCTCCGGCGGCTCCCAGTTCATCTCCGTCGAGAGCGGCGTGGCCGATAGCCTCGTCTCCCTCAACATCGGTGACCTCGTCCGCACCCCGGGCAGCGTCGTCAACTTCACCGCGGAATTGACCAACCGCATCACGCTCGGTGCCATCAACGGCGTCGCGACCACCGCTCCGGCCACGTTGACCAACGGCATCCTCGGCGGCTGGGCCGTCATGGGCACGCCTAACACGGGCACGCATCACTTCGCCTCCTACTCGCCCGTCTACGGCGTCGGTTCGATGGGCACCACGGGCTTCCCGGCTTACTCCAACGCCACGACCGACGCAGGCACCCTGCTGGCGGCGACGGCGACCTCGAACATCAGCCTCGACTCGGCCACTGCCTTCACGCACCCGGTCGCCAACGACCTCACGCTCAACTCGCTGCGTTTCGCCAATCAGGCCTCTCAGACCATCGCTCTCGCGGCTGGCAAGACCCTCACTGTGGGTACCGGTGGCCTGATGTTCTTTAGCACCGCGCAACAGGTCCTCGGAAGCGTCAGCAATCAAGGTAGCCTCACTTCCGGCGGCGCCGAGCTCTTCGCCTACGCCCAAGGCGCAGCCTGGCACATCATTCGTACCAATATCGTCAACCCCTCCGCTGGCGTCGACATGGCCCTCGTGAAGAGCGGCCCTGGCACTTTCTGGATGGAAAACGCCAACACCTATACCGGCGGTACCTTCATCAACAACGGCATCCTCGTGGTGACCCCAAATGGCGGCGGCGGCGTCATCCCGTTGGCGACGGATGTCACCAAGGGCCTGGTCGTCAACGGCTCATGGGCGAATGCTGGTCAGCTTCTGACTTATCGTAGCGGTGCCATCAATCCGGGTAACGAGGTCACCATCAATGACAACGGGTCCGTCATCCTCTCCGGTGATAACACCCTCCGCAAGGTGACGTTCAACAACCGCGGTTCCAACGGTACCGGTTACATCCGCACCTTCGCCAATAACCAAGTCAGCGGCGCCGGCTCCCGCGGCGTCCTGACCATCGGCGTCGGCGGCCTCGCCGCCACTTCGGCCAATATCGCCACCACCCCGTTCATCGAAGGGCGCGTCGATTTCGGCGCCGCCGCTAACACGATTGACGTCGCCTCGATCTCGGTCGGCGGCTTCACCGACGTCGACCCGCTCCGCCCGACGCTCGCCCTGCAGTCTATCGTCGGCTCCGCCGGTGGTATCACCAAGACCGGCAACGGCGTGCTCGATTTCCGCGCCCAGTCCTTCTTCGGCTCCGACTTCACTGTCGCGGCCGGCGGCATCCGTACCGGCGTGACCAATTCCGGTTCGCGCCTCTCGACCCTCGTCCTGAATTCCGGGGCGCGCTTCGACCTCAATAACCTGAACACCACGTGGGGCGGCCTCGCCGGTTCCGGCGACGTCTTCAGCGCGCTCGGCACCCCGACGCTGAACGTTGGCTTCAACGATGCCAACACGACCTTCGCGGGGCGCTTCATGCGCTTCAACGACGCGTCCTTCCCGCTGATCAACAAGATCGGGGCGGGTACGCTGACCCTCACGGCGGCCCAGCCCTCGACGGGTTCGTTCGGTGCGCTCTCCGTCAGCGGCGGCGCCCTCACGTACTCCGGCGCCGGCAAGGCTTTCGTCTCGAGCCTCGCGGCCGGGTCGACGTTCAACGTGAACACCGGCGGCACGCTGCGGCTCGACAATGCGGGGACCAACCTCGACAACCGTCTCGGCACCGCCGTCGGCGGACGCGTCAATCTCCAAGGCGGACTCCTCGCCTTGGGCGGTTCCGCGGCCGGCGCCACGACCGAAGGCATCGCACTCCTGGCTGTCCTCAACGGCGGCGGACGCATCGATCTCACGCCTCACAGCGGGAGCGCTCTTACGCTGAACATCGGCGGGCTGGCATACGCCAACGCCTCACTCAGCGCGACCACGACCAACGCTTCGCCCAATCTCACGGGGCTGACCAGCACGCAGGGACTCATCCCGGGCATGCAGGTCTTCGGTGCAGGTATTCCTGCCGGCGCTACCATCCTCAGAATCGAGGATTCCACGTCCCTCGTTCTGAGCGCCAACGCCACGGCGGCGGGTTCGATCACTGTGAACGTCGTGCAGACCGCCGGGTCGCTCGTCTTCACGGGCCTCAGCGCCGTCAGCGGCGCTGGTAATGCTAACCTCATCGTCACAGACCTGAACTTCTCGGGTCTCCAGGGCGGCGGCGCGAATGGTACCACCACCAAGTCCGTCCGTGGCGACATCCTGGTGGACGAAACGCTCGCCGGTCCGGGCACGGGCTTCCTCACGCGTGATTCGGTGAACGGCTTCGGCCGCGCGCTGACCTCCGCCGAGACCACCCAGCTCATCAACACGATGGGCGACACCTTCAATGCCTCCGTCAACGCGCTGACGACGATCACCGCGCCGACGACCGTCAATACCCTGACGACCAGCGGTACGTCCTCGATCGTCTCCGGCCTCGCCAGCACGGTCTTCGGTAAGTACGGCCCCTCGGGTGAACTGCTCTCGCTGACGTTGGCGAACGCGGCGGGTATCCTCGTGAAGGATGGCACCTTGACCTTCGACATGGGCACGCTTGTCGGTCCGTCGACCGGCGCGGCCACCTTCCACGTGCTCCCGGGTGCGACCCTGAAGGTCAACGCCTCATTGATCCCGGCGGTGACGGGCGGGTTCACCCTCGACAACGGCGGCACGATGGAACTGAAGGCTCAGACGGGTTTCTTCACCGGCACGGTGGCCATCAATAACGGCACCCTTCGCCTGAACTCGGGGCTGGACTTCACCCTCGCGACTTCCGCCGGCACCACTGGGGTAGGCCTACCGGTCGTCGCCCTCAACGGCGCGGGCGCCGTCCTCGACATCGGCGCCAAGAATCAGGCCGTCCGCAGTCTTTCCAGCTCCAATCCGCTGCCTGGCATGGGCGGCACCGTCACGGGACTGGCCGGCTCCTCGTTCGGCACGGGCGACGCCAGTACTTTCGCAGGTCGCATCACGGGTGGCCTTAACTTCTTCCGCGCAGGTAATTCCACCACGACCCTGACCGCGGCCAGCGATTACAGCGGCGAAACGGCGGTGCTCGGCGGCACGTTGCAGCTCATCGATGGTGGCTCGATTGCCAGCACGGCGGGCGTCCTCCTCGCCCAAGGCACCCTGACGCTCAATAACTTCGGCCTTAACTCGACGGGGAACCCGACCCGCCTCAATCCGGCGAACCCGGTTACCATGGCCGGCGGCGCTGTCACGTTCATCGGCGGCGGCTCGGCGGATAACGAGCTCACACTCAACCAAGTCACGCTCGCGCTCGGCAACAACCAGATCAACAGCAACCCCTACATCAGCATGGGGGCCACCAACCGTATCAACCTCGGTAACCTCGTCCTGGCCACGACGGATGTCCGCCCGACCATGAACTTCAATGGTTGGACGACCCTAAACAGCGGCGGCATCAACACCTTGGGCGGACAGGGCCTGACGAACAACTCGAACATCTTCCTGACCCAGCTCAACGGGACGGCTTTCAGTAGCGCCAACCTCGTCAATGGGCTCATCGGTGGCTGGGCGGTTGCGGACGGTTCGACCTTCGCGACCTACAGTAACACCTTCGGCGTCGTCGCCATGGGCCAGCAGTACTCCCTGGGCGTCGGCTACCCGGCTCCGAATTACACTGTCGGTGATATCAATACCAATAACCCCGTCGGCAACTTCAACGATGGGGCGGAAACTCGTACCATCACGGGTCAGAGGGACGCCAACAGCTGGCGCTTCAGCGCGGGAACCAACCAAACCTTCTCGTTCGTGACCGCTCCGATCACCCTCGGAGTAGGCATCATCACCAACAACGGGAACACCATCACCCTCCAGGGGGACAGCTCGGCGAGTTCGCTCACCTCGACGGGGACCGACCTGTATGTCTATACGAACCAGGGCACGATGAACCTCGGCATGACGCTCACGGGAGCCAGCATGAATTTCGTGAAGAGCGGTGGCGGTAACTTGGTGCTGCGTGCGGCGAGCACTGCCGGCCTCGAACACCTACGGCGGCGTGACGTACGTCAACCAAGGCGCGCTCTACCTCGACTCGGTCACGGGGTATCAGATGATCCCCGGAAACCTCGTCATCGCCGGATCTCCCAATGCGGGCAACACCTTTGTCCAGATGCGCGTCAGTGACGGCCAAATCAAGGATACCGCCGATGTCCTCCTCTTGAGCGGTGCTAACCTGACCCTCTTCGGTACCAATGTGCTCCGCTCGGTCACTTTCGACAACTTAGGCGGGATGGCCAACCCGACGGTCGCGGTCGGTACCCTGCTGACCCTGTCCGCCGCTACGCCGGTGACCTCCACCAATGACTCTGCATTGACGGTCCCGGTCATCTCCGGTCCCGGGCTGCAGTTCTCCGCCCAATTCCCCTCGATCCTGGTCGAAGCCGGCGCTCTCATCGCGACGACGGGCCTTAACATCACCGCCCCGATCGTCCAGACCGCCCTCATGGAGTCGCTGACCAAGACCGGTGACGGCGTCCTCGCCCTCAGCGGCGCGAATACCTTCGACGTCGATTTCATCCTGTCCGCCGGCTCGGTCATGCTGGGCTCGGACTCCGTCCTGGGCACGGGAGGGGTGATTACCTCCGGCCCGCTTGGGCGTGGTTCCTTGCGGATGGGGGCTGGCACCGTGCTCCTCAGCGATGGCGTCGGCACGGGACGTACCCTGCCTAATACCGTCGTCGCTGAAGGCAACTTCGCCCTCGGCGGAAGGGGCGCAGGCTCCAGCGTCACCCTGGCGGGTAAGGTCAACCTCGGCAGTGTCGCCCGCACGATTTCGGTGACCAACTATGGCGTGACGGCCACCCTCAACGGCGGTCTCAGCACGGGTCTCATCGACCGCAGCACCGCCCTGACGAAGACCGGTAACGGCGTCCTTGTCCTCGGTACGCCCTCCACGCAGCTCGACATGAAGGGTGCCAGCGTCAAGGTTTCCGGCGGCGTCATCCGCTGGGCAAATCACAACAGCCTGCCGGCCGATTCCTTCCTGACTGCCGACGTGGCCTCCGGCTTCGACCTGGCGGGCTTCAACCAGATCACTGACCAGATCGCCGGCACGGGCTTCTTCACCAACTCCTCCCTCCTCAACCCCAGTACGCTCACCGTTGGCGGTGATAACTCGTCGTTCACCTTCTCCGGCGCGCTTACCGATAACGCCGGTGGCGGCGGCGCGACGCTCTCCCTCACCAAGGCGGGCACGGGCGACCTCAGCTTCGGCGCCGTGAACAACTACCTCGGCCTTACGGAAATCCAGGCGGGTAGGCTCATCATCACCAACATCGGCTCTTTCGGCCTCGGCGATGTCCTCATCGCGCCGGGTGCCGAGCTCCGCATGGACCGCACGGGTACGCTGAATTTCCCGAACCAGTTGCTGGGTACGGGCGATGTCCGCTCGGTCGGTGCGGGCACAACCATTCTGACCAACTTAAACTCGGGTTTCTCGGGTCGTTTCCTCGTCGACAATGGTATCCTCCAGGTCGGCGATGGCACCCTAGCCGGCAACACCGGCGACTTCGGCCAACGACAGCCTTCCTCCGGACACGTTCCTCACGGCCGGCGTCGCCTCGGGCTTCGACCTGGCGGGCTTCAATCAGATCACCCACCGGATCTTGGGCACGGGCTTCTTCACGAACTCCTCGACCCTCACCCCGAGCACCTTGACGGTCGGCGGCGACAACGCGTCATTCACCTTCAGCGGGGCCCTCACGGACAACCTCGCCGGCGGTGGGCAGGCCCTCAACCTGACCAAGACGGGCTCGGGTGTTCTGGCCTTCGGCGCGGTGAATAATTACGCCGGTCTCACCGACATCCAGGCCGGTCGTCTCGACATCACCAACATCGGTTCCTTCGGCCTCGGTCCGGTGAACATCGAGACCGGCGCAGAGCTGCGTATGGATCGCACGGGCACCCTGAATTTCCCGAATGAATTGAGCGGTTCGGGCTTCGTGCGCTCCGTCGGCTCCGGCATCACCATCCTCACCGCCGCCAACTCTGGCTTCACGGGTCGTTTCCTCGTCGACAATGGTATCCTGCAGGTCGGCGATGGCACCCTAGCCGGTAACACCGGCGATCTCGGTAACGCCAACAAGGTCGTTGTGACCACTCCCGGACAGTTGCGCTTTAACTACACCGTCGACTATCAGCTGTTCCGTCCCATCGAGGGCACGGGCGATGTCGTCCAGCAAAGCCGGATGACCTTGGACCTGGCGACCGCTAGCAGCGCCTTCAGCGGCAGGGCCGTTGTCAACAACGGCATCATGACGGCCTCGGCTGTCTCGGCGCTGGCCGCCTCGTCGGGTATCGTGGTCAACCTCGGCACGTATTTTGATGCCATCACCAGCACTTATCTCCCGGGCAGCTTCTTCAAGGTCACCGGCAATGATTCGGTGGGCACCGTTTCCTACGGCGTCCCGCTCACGCTCAACGGCGGTACCGCCGACGCGTTGACTCAGACCGCTTACCTCGGAGCGATCACGCTCAACGGCGGCGAGTTGACCAGCGACTTGGTGTCCCCGGCCGTCCTCTGGTTCGTGGGTCTTCCTGGGTAATGTCACCGCGACGGCTGACTCCACGATCTCCGCGGAGAACATCAACGTCGGTCTCACCAGCGCCTCGCGCGACTTCAACGTCGCCACGGGCAAGGTGCTGACCTTCTCGGGATCCTACGCCGACGCGGCTCCGCTGACGGGTGTCTCCAGCCTCTCGAAGTCTGGCGCCGGCACTCTCGTCCTGAGCGGCTCCGCCAAGACCTATTCGGGAACGAACACGCTGACGGGTGGCTTCCTGAAGTTCGCCGACCAGGCACAGCTCGGTCTCTCCTCCGCCACCGTCCACGCGAACCTCGTGTTCGCCGGCGGCTCGGTCGAGTACACCGGAACGGGCGCCTTCGGCCGTAAGTTCCTCGTCAAGGACGGCGGCGCGGGCTTCCACGCCACCAGCGGTGTGAACCCGCTGCTCGTCAACGGTGCCGACCAGATCGACTTCGATGACACCGCGCCAGCCACGGCGACCAGTCGTCCGCTGACGCTCTCGGGCACGAGCATCTTGGACAATACCTACGATGCGCTGGCCTGCTTGACAGGGTGGCGATGCGGCCCAGCGCCTTCTCGTCCATCGTCAAGAACGGCGTCGGCCAGTGGATCGTCGGTGGCGCCGGCAACGCCCTCGCTGCTGATGCGGAAGTCTCCGTCAATGGCGGCGTCCTAGGCTTCTACCTGAACTCCCTCGGCACGACCGCCAGCACCGGCAACGTCAACCTGGCCAACGGCTCGACCCTTCGCTGGGAAGCGACCAACAACCAAGACCTCGGCGCCCGCCTCAAGGTGGCGGATGGTGCGACCGCAACGGTCAAGTTTGATCACACCACGACCGCGACGACCTTCAACGGCGGTATGAACTTCGGCACCGGCGCTCTCGTCAAGTCCGGCGCGGGCGACCTCATCCTCGCCGTGGCCAACACCTTCTCGGGCGGCCTCAACGTCTCGGAAGGTAAGGTCACCGTGAACAACTCCGGCGCCCTTGGCACCGGTGCCGCCACGGTGAGCAACACCGGCACGATGGTGATCAATAACGCGGTCACCAATAACATCAATGTGACCGGTAACGGGTCAATCGGCGGTACGCTCGTGGCTCCGGTCGCGCTCGGCAGCGTCACGGTGGGCGACCACGGTACGGTCTCGCGCGGCGTCACGATTGGCAGTTTCTCGACGACCAACATGACGCTCTCGGGCGGCGCGCGTCTCGAGTTCAAGATCTGGGATATCAATACCAAGGGAGCCGGCGTCGGTTACGACCAGTATGCCTTCGGTAATCTCGACCTCAGCGGCGCCTCGGTGTCGAACAAGGTCGTGATCAAGCTGATCTCCCTGACTGACGGCACGACCCTCGGCGCGGCTGGTAACCTCTCGCTCCTCCAAGGCGTAGCGGGTATCCAGAACTTCAGCTTCGGTTCGTTCACGGCGGGCGGCCTGAACCTCGGCGCTAGCAACCTAGGCGCGAACGTCACCGACCTGTTCACCTTCGATACCAGCCAGTTCACCTACACCGGTGGCACGGCCTCGGCGGCGAGCCTCTGGGCGATCGACTTCAATACCGCTAACGGCGCCATCACGCTGACCGCGGTACCGGAGCCCTCGACCTACGGTATCGGTCTCGGTGCGCTGGCCCTCGCGGCCGCCGCCATCCGTCGCCGTCGCCGCCAGGAGAAGAAGGCCTGAAGATACGAGGACCCGAGGACCTGAGGAATCGAGGTCCCGAGGGTAATAAGGGAAGGGCGGCTACGGCCGCCCTTTTTTGTGCCTGAGTGAGAGTATCGAGTATGGAGTATCGAGTATCGGGGGAGTGCTGCCTTGGGTAGGGTCGGGACCGCGTCACGACATAGCCTGCTGCTGTATTGATGACTGAATAGAGGACAGCGTGGAGGTCTGCGTGGAGGGCTGAATTGATGACGGATGGCAGAGGACAAGGGCGCCAATGGATAAGGCCGCCACCTGCCACCCGAAACAAACCCCCCAGCCAATCATCCGGTCTCCGGTTTCCCCTTGAGCATGATGCCTCCCTGGCCAACCGGCCAACGGGTCAACAGATCAACTTGTCTAGCCCTAGCCCTCCACGCAGTCCCATTGACTCCCCCTTCTCCCTCCCCCACAAACTTCCTCATGCGCTCACCCCTATCGCTTATCCTTTCCCTGTTGCTGCTCGGATTCGCCCCCTGCGCCGAGGCGGCCCGTGACCTGACCTTCTACCTCATCTCCGACGTGCATGTGGGGATGGATTACCGCAAGACCGCCCCGCCGTTTGGCGCGGATGCCTTCAATGCCCACGTCGCGCAGACGCTCGAGGTGCTCGCCAAAGTCCCCGGCACGCCCTGGCCCACCGAGGGCCCCGTCGCCGAGGCGATGAAAGGGAAGGGCCCCGTCCCGCGTCCGCTCGGTATGATCGTCGCAGGCGACCTCACCGAGGTCGGTAATGCGAAGCAGTGGCAGGATTTTGACCGGATGCTACCTTGGCAGGGTTCGACGCCCGCGAAGTACCCGACCTTCGCCCTGGCGGGCAATCATGACGGCGGCGCCACTGGTCCGGTCCGCCAAGGCCTGCGCGAACGCAATCGCGGCATGCTCGCCGCTGGTCTTGTCACGAAGCTTTCCGCCGACGCCTTGCACTCCGCTTGGAACTGGCAGGGCGTGCACTTCATCAACGTCAACCTGTATCCCGGCGACGGCGTCAAGGAAGGTGCCAAGGCAGGCTCGATGTGGGATCCGGAGAGCAGCCTGAGCTTCCTGAAGGCGCGCTTGGCCGAGATCGGCGCGGCCGAACCGGTCGTGATCGCGATGCACCTCGACTTCAGCGCCCGCAGCACCTGGTGGGACCAGCCCAAGCGCAAGGCGTTCTACGAAGCCATCAAGGGTCATAACATCATCGCGCTCCTGCACGGCCACACGCACGACATCACCCGCCTACGTTTCCCCGAAGATAAGGATTACGCCGACTTCGGCGGCCAAGGCCCCCGCTTCGATTGCTTCTCCGCCGGCGCCTTCAAGCCCGACGCCAAGGAAGGTAAGCCGTATCCCGGCCCGCGTTATCCCTGTGAGTGCTATGTGTTCCGCATCGTCGACGACGTCCTCGTCGCCGCGCATTACACCGCCGAGCCCGGTGGCTGGAATACCAGCAAGCACGCCCCGCAGCTGACTTTCGTGAAGAAGATTAAGTGAAGAGAATGCAAGGTGGTGGCGGTTGGCGGTTAGCGGTTGGCGGTTGGATGAGACATGCAGAGGGAAACCGGAGACCGGATAATTAGCTGCGGGCATCTTTTCAGGTCTCAGGTCTCGGCCGTCAGGTGCCTGGTTCGGGTAATCAGGTTCAGGTATGGGTGGCGGGCGCTACAAATTCTATTCAGCCCTCCATTCAGCCCTCAACGCAGTCCTCAATTCAGTCCTCCATCATCCCTCCGGCCAACGAGTCCTCGTGTCCTCGCTCACTTCCCGCTCCGCCACACCTTCTTGTCCGGGGTGACGAGCATGACGTCGAGCTTCTCGCGCTGGGCGATGCGCTTGGCTTCTTCGAATCCGGCGGCCATCAAGGCCGTCGACCAACCGTCGGCCTGGAAGCAGCTCTCATGAGTCACGACGGCCATCTCGAGCGTCGGTTCGACGGGACGTCCGGTCTTGGGCGAGAGGATGTGCGAGACGGGCTTGCCGGCGGCGAGCTTCTTGGCGCGGTAAAGGCCCGAGGTGCTCAGCGCCCGATCGGAGAGCAGCACGGTCTCCAGCATGACGCGGGGGTTGAACGGGTCCTCGATGCCCACGCGCCACGAACCCGCGGCGAGGATCTCGCCGCCGACCTCGATGAGGTATTCGTGTTGACCCTGGGCGCGCAGGATTTTCCCCGCGCGGTCGGCCGCCAAGCCTTGCAGCACGGACCCGAGGTCGAGGTGCAGGCCTTCATGGCTCTTGGAGAGGGTGAGGTTCTCCTTGTCGAGTTTGAGCTTCGACCAGCCCACCTTCGCAAGCGCGGCCTGGAGCTGCGCCGGTGTGGGGTCGGGCAGTTTGCCCGCTGGGCCGTAGCCCCAGAGACTCGTCAACGGCGCGATGGTGATGTCGTACATCCCGCCGGAAGCGGCGCTCAGCTTCAGCGCAAACTCCACGGTGTCGGCGAGTTCCTGGGTGATGCCGAAGGGCTGGACGGACTCGAGGCGATTGAAGTCGGTGGTCGCGGAGGATTCGCGCCAATGCGAGAGCGAGAATTCGACGCGGTTGATCTCGGCCTCGAGTTCGCGCTTGAGGATCTCGGCATCGACGTCGCTCCCGCGCACCTTGACGGTCCAAGTCGTGCCAAAGGCCGCACCATGTAATTCGGTGACCGCCTTCCGTGCCGAGGCCTCGGGGGTTTCTTCCGCGGCGAAGTCCGCGCGGGGGAAGAAGGCCACCACGGAGCCCAGCGCCAAGACGACGGCCGCCCACGTGTCGCGGCGTCCCCAGGTCTCGGCTTGATTGGCGGAGCGCACGAACTTGAAGAGGGCGCCGGTCGGGCAGCCATATTTGCAATAAGCCTGCGGCACGACGACCGAGGCGAGCAGGCCGACCACGGCCAAGGTCAGGGGAATCGCGACCCCGATCCCGAGGATCCAGGCGTCGAAGGGCTCGACTTGTCCGATATTCCAGCGGGGCCAAACCAGGGCGGCCAAAAAGGCCCCGGCGAGGGCGATGGCAGGCAGTTTGCTCAGCCAAGCATGCCAACGGGCGGGGACGGTCACCTGGAGGCGCTTAAGGCCTCCCAGGAGCTCCTGGGCCGCCCCATGAGGGCAGATCTGATGGCAATAGGCCTGGCGGCGAGACCCCCAAGGGACGAGGAGGGCGATGCCTCCGAGGATCAGCAGGGCGGGGGCTTGGGACCACGGGATGCCATGGCGGGCCCAGCCGGCGAAGAGGGAAAGCGAAAGCAGTTGGCCGAGCCAGAGGCCGAGGCCCCCGACGAGGAGGATTTGCCAGACGGTGCGGACGACGGGTCGGCCGTGCAGGGGCGTGAAGGTCATCAGGAGCGCACCGACAAGGAAGCACCAAAGCGCCGCGGTGCGGAGGCGTTGCAGGGCGTCCTGCTTCGCGCGCTGGCCGCCGTGCGCGTCATCGGCGAAGCGCGTCTGTAATCCCTTGGCGATTCCGTAACTCGTGAGCGTCGCGCCGGAGACCGTGTCGAGTTCGCCTTTCCGGAAGTCGAACTCCGCCCACTCGCGGGTAGTCCACTTCGTCAGGTCCTTGAAGAAGGTGCGCCCCTGCGGGTCGGGTTCCTGCTCCTGGATGCGGCTGACGTATTCCGCGGTGTCGTAGGTCGTGCGCAGTTTGACTTCGCGCAGGCGGAGGCCGTCGACTTCGATGGCGATCAGCGTCTCGCTCGGGCCGGCGTAGCCGACGACTTCGTCGGCGGAAGGCGAGGAACGCACGACGTAGCCAAGGTGGGAGCGGTTGGGCCCGCGCACGAGGTTCCAGCCCAGGCGCGGGATGTTCGGCTCGAAGCTGGTCGCATCGGGGAAGCCGGAGCCCTGGATTTCCTTGAGCGAGAGCGCGGTCGGAAAACGCAGCGACACGTAATTGCCGGAGAGACGTTTCTGGATGGATTCGGTAATCGCGTAGGCGGTGAGCGTCGAGCCGGCGTAGGCCTCGAGCTTCGGGGTGGGTTGCGTCGTGGGGCGCCAGTCCTTGAAGGCTTTCTCGAACGCGGCATTGCCACGCAAGGTGTCCACGTGCTCTGGCGTGTCTTCGCTCGAGAGGATGCGGGTGCCGACGATCTTCTCCTGGTTGTCGAGCGCCACGAGCACGTTGCTCGGGCCGGCGTAGCCCAGGATGCTGTCGGCGTCGGGAGAGGTCGTGACCAGGCGCCCGAGGCGGTTGCCGGACTCGTCTTGGACGAGGAGCGTCTGATTGGGGCCGGACTTCAGCCGCTTGGCACCGGGGAAGAACGCCTTGGCGTCATCGAGCCCCAGACGCGTCAGCGCGGACTCCGTGAGGGGAGTCGTGCGCTGCAAGAGCAGGGCGGCGAGGAGCAAAGCCGCGAGACGCCAGCCTTTGACCAGCCAGGCGCTGACGCGGGGCGACGCCATCCGCTTACTCGGCGAGCATCGAGCTGGAAGGCGTCGGCGTGGACGTTGCCCTTGGCGCCGTCGGACGAGAGGACGATCGTGTGCGTGCCGGCCGCGAAGTGTGAACTTACCGATGGTGGTGGGCCTGCTCGACTGACGCCGACCTTCTGGTTAAGGCGTGAGCGCGACGGGCTTTTCGCCGTTACGATTAATCGTCAGCAAGGAGTTGCCCGAGCGGTTCTCGTGCCCTTGCCAGTAGCCACGGAGCTCATACTTGCCGGCGTCCTTGACCTCGAAGGTGTAGGTCGCCCGATTGCCGTTGCCGGAGGCGTAGTGATAGCCGGTGCCGAGGTGCGCGATTCCGTGTCCTTGGGTCCACTTGCCTTCGAACTTCGCCTGAGCGTCGTCGACGACGATGCCGCCGAGCTTGGCCAGTGCCTGGAGGTCGTCAGGGGAGAGTTTGGTGGGCGTGCCTTTGGTGAGGTCGAGGTTCATCCGGCCGGTGGGCAGTTCCTTGAAGTCCGCAATCGACGTATCGAGGAAGAGGTCTGCACGCAGGTCGCTGCGGCGCATCCGGCCGGGCTGTTCCATGAGCTTGATGAGGTCGGGCAGGTGCTTCTGGTAGACGCCGCGTGGGTCGGTGTTTTCGCGGACAGCGAGGTAGGCGGCCTTGCCGACGACTTCGCCCATCATACCGATGGTGCGCATGACGCGGACGGTACCGAGGGCTTCGTGGGTGACCGAGATGTGGCGGCCGGCGAAGAACAGGTTGTTGATGTTCTTGGAGTAGAATAGGCGGTAGGGCAGCGGGTAGCCGTTGCGGCGATCGACGGCGTGGACCTGCTTGCCGCTGGCGTCGGTGTAGCCGAACGCGGCGCGAGAGATGAACGGATTGTCGGGGAACTTCTTGGCGTACTGCTCCTTGGCGTAGTGGAGGTCGATGTCCCAGGTGGTGGGCACGCAGCCGTCATCGAAGTCGCGGCGGGTGATGATGTCTTCCTTGTTCAGGATGATGTCGCCGTCAAAGAGGCGGGATTCGCGGGGGCCGCCGACGTGCGAGGCCCACTTGAGGTCGGAGAGGGCGTACTTAGCCTTGTCGGGGCCGTTCTTGAGGGCGGAGAAGGCGCCATACATCGCGCGGAAGTTCCAGTCGCGGATGTACTCGAGGTCCTTGATCGGATCCTTGTCGAAGCCGGATTCCCAGAACCACTCGGCCTTCATGAAGGGCTTGTCGTCGATCTTGGCCTTGGATTTTTGGAGCAGAGGGAAGTCGCCCATCTCGAGCGGCAGCGCCCACGGGGTGGCGGGCCAGCTTGAGGCTTGGTCGGCGTCTTGGTAGAACCACATGTTGGACATCCCCATGCGTTTGTCGGGCTCGGTGCGGAAGGTCGCGCCGGCGTAGGCGCCCACCCAGCCGTGGCCGGTGGTGTCGGCCACGAACTTGGCGCGGAAGACCTTCTCGCGGCCGGTCTTGACGTCGATGGCCTTCACGGCGGCGATACGGTTGCCATCCATGATCACACCGGTGGCGAAGTGCCCCAGGAAGAGGGCGATATTCTTTTCGTTGCGAACGACCTTTTCCTTGAGGTCATCGCCAAAGCTGTCGACGCGGCCGGGGCTGTCGGGTGAGCGGTCACCGATTTCTTCGATCATCTCGCCGAGGTGCGGGAACTTGCCGCGGGTGGTGCCACCCATGGCCCAGACGCCGATTTCGGAGCTGCCGTTACCGCCGAGGACGAAGCGGTCCTGAATGAAGGCGACCTTGAGCGACTGACGAGAGGCGGAGAGCGCCGCGCCGAGGCCACCGTAACCGCCGCCGACGACGACGAGGTCGAACTCACCTTGGTCTTCCGAGCCCTTGGGGCTGTTCCACTTCGAGCGGGCGGCGACGAGCGCTTCGCCTTCGGGCGGGGTGAAAGAAGCGTCCTTGCTGAAGAGGATGGCGTCGGCACGACCGGCGAAACCCGTGAGGTCATGGAGGGCAATCTTCACGTCGCCCGCGGGCAGGGTGACCTTGCCGCCGGCTTGCCAATGCCACTCGGCGCCTTTCGTGCCGAACTCAGTGGCGACGGGCTGTCCGTTGACGATCAGCTGGAAGCGGCCCGGGGTGCCAGGGGCGTTCCAGTGGGCGACCCAATCCTTGGTGCGCACCCAGACGCGGTATTCGCCGGCTGAAGCGATGCGGACCGAGCCCGTGGCATCGGCGACCGGCTTGCCGAGACCGTGGGCCAGGAGGTAAGGCGAGCCGACGATGTTCGTGAAAGAGGTGTCGAGCTTCCAGCCGCCCGCAGAGGCGAGGGATTCGGCTTCGACGAAGACCGTATCGGCGGACTGGGCGCGGCCGACGACGGCAGCCAGCAGGGACAGTCCAAGGAGGGGGAGGACGCGAGGGGACATGGACTTATTAGATGGCAGTCGGATGAAAGAGTTCCAGCGGAAAAGGGGGAGGGGGAGGTGGTAGCGGTTGGCGGTTAGCGGTTGGGAACATCAGCGAGCAAAGGGGAACCGGAGACCGGATGATTGGCTGGGGTCACACATTTTCAGGTCTCGGGTCTCGGCGATCGGGAGCCAGGTACGGGTCAGAAGGTGCAGGTTCGGGGCCCGGGCCCTGATTCCTGAACCTGATCCCGTACCCGCACCTGCAACCGAGACCTGTGACCCGAGAATGATAACCGGTTTCCGGTCTCCCTTTGGTGCGTTGTGTTTATCCAACCGCTTACCGCTAACCGCCGAAACCTAATCCATTCAGCCCTCGATTCAGCCCTCAATTCAGTCCTCAATACAGTCCTCCCCATGATCTTCCGCCTCATTGCTTCGCTCTGTGCTTCCGCCTGCCTGGCCGGCGATATCCCTTCGTCCGGCCTCTTGGTCGATCTGGATGCGTCGAAGGGAGTCACGGTGGATACCCAAGGACGAGTCGCCGCGTGGCAGAGCCAGGCCGGTCCAGCTCGCGGCCCGTGATTTCGTCGGCCAGCCGAAGGGCCGCGTTGACGCTACCTCCGGCCTCCCAGCGCCGGTGAAGGGTTCGCCCGCGGCGCTTTCCTTCCGTCAGCAGGAACTGGTCTGTCATGATGAGGCGGCTTTCGACGGACTGATTCGCGGCGACGGTTGCACCTGGGTCGCGGTGATCAAGGTCTACCCGCAACGCGTCGGCCTGAAGGATGTGAACTCCTTCTTCGGCAACCTCCGCAACGGCCAGAAGTACGAAGGCCTCTGGGGCTGCCTCGACGACGATAACACCGTCTGGTGGGGCGCACGCAATGGGCTCACCTTCGGGCGTTTCGACGTCAATAACCCCAAGCTCGTCGGTCCGAAACTGGAGGAGGGACGCTTCCATGTGCTCGCCGGCCGACTCGGCGCAGGGCAGGGCGAGGTCCTCGCCGAATTCTTCGTGAATGATCTCAAGGCCTGCGCGACCGCGCGCTTTCCGATCAACCCTCAGGCCGACGCGTCGAAACTCGCCGTCGGCCAGGAACGCGACGCGATCCAGCACCCGGGCAAGGAATCTTTCGATGGCGAAATCGCGCGCTTCCTCCTTTGGAACCGTCCGCTTACTGATGCCGAGTTGAAGACGGTGTTTGAGAAGGTGAAATGATTTTAGGGCTAGGGACAGGGCTAGGGCTGGGGCCAGCAGATGACTGAATCGATGACAGATGACGATTTGACCACTGAGGACTGAATGGAGGGCTGCGTTGAGGACTGAATTGAGGACTGCGTGGAAAAGTCCCGCCACCCGCCACCTGGGGCCGCCACCCGCCACCTGAAACGGATGCTATCTGATCATCCGTTTCCCGGTTCCCCCTGTGAGTGTATGCCTCCCCGGCCAACCGGCCAACTGATCTAACGGGTCAACTTAACTAGCCCCAGCCCTAGCCCAAGCCCTGTCCCACGCCGCAGCTTTGCTGCGGCGTCACTTCTTCTTACCGCCCTGCTGGAACTGCTGGCGGCGCTGCTTCATGCGCTCCTCTGCGGCGTCGAGGACCTTATCGGCGACGTCATCGGTGATATCGGCATCCGCCGCCATCATCGCGGTCTTCGTGGCCGTACGGACCTCGAGCTGGATTTCCTCAAACTGCTTGGCCATGCCCTTCTTATCTTCATCCGAGGCATATTGGGCTTCCTTGAAAAGTTCGCCGAGCTTGGCGCGCGCGGCCTTCACGTCTTCATCCTGGAAAGTCTTCATCATCGCGACCTTGCACTTATCGAGCTGCTCGCGCGTGACGCCGTCGATTTCTTCGGGGAGGAAACTGCCCTTGCCGCCGAACTTCGAGTTGCCGGGCTGGCGCGGGGCTTCGGCTGCAGGAGCATCAGCGCTCGGGCTGGTGGACTTGCCGGCGAACTTGCTCGCCGACTTTGGAGCTGCGATCTTCTCGGCGCCGCTGGGCGCGTTCGCGGCGGACTGCCTGGCGTCCATGGCGAAGTAAGTCGCGGCGGAACCGATGGCTACGCCGAAAAGGATGGGGAAGAGCTTGTTCATAGGGGGTGGGGTAGGGGGTGGGTTATTTAGAAAACCCCGGGGATAGGGGAAAGTTGGGGAATTAAGGTAGGGACGTGATTGCCATCACGTCCGTGGGCGCACGGAGCTCGAATGGTCCAAAGACTGTGCCCGGTGGTAGCACGTGCCTCGGCGAACGGCGGCCATGGCAATGGCCGCCCTACCTAGAGGCACGCTATGTCGTGACGCGGTCCCGACCCTACCCGAGGCAATCAATTAGCCCTATCCCTGTCCCTGCCCCTGTCCCTCGCCGCAGCTTGGCTGCGGCGTCACTTCTTCTCCCCGAACGGGAAAGGCTTGAGCGGGGTCTTGGTCGCCTTGGAGCCCTTCTTGGCGGCGGCGGCCTTGGCGCGACCTTCAACCGCTTCCATAATCTTCTCGAGGGTTTCTTTGGAGAGGGAAGGGGCGGCCTTGCTGACGGCGGCGAGGTTGGCTTTACGCATATCGGCCATCAGGACTTCGAAGTCATTACGCATGTTCTTCTTCTCATCAGGGGAGGCGAATTCGGCTTCCTTGCGCATTTCGTTCTGCTTGGCCTTCAGTTCCTTCACCGTCGGGTCCTTTTGGGCGACGAGCGCGGCGATGCGGAATTTCGTCATGTCTTCGGCGGAGACGCCTTCGACGTCGGCGAGCAATTGGGCCGGAGTCATCGGCGTTTCTTCCACCTTGGCTTCGGTCGTCTCGGGCTTCGCTTCCGGGGCGTCCTTCTTGGCGAGCTTGGCCTCGGCCGCCTCTTTTTCGCGCGCCCGCTGCGTCGCTTCCTGACCGCGCTTCTTGGTGGCTTCCTCGATGGCGTTGAGCGTGAACACCAGGGAGTCCTTATTGATCGTGGCGTCGATTTTCAGCACGGAGTCCATCGTCGCCTTGACCATCGCATCGCGGGCCTTTTCGAAATCGAGACGAAGGTCTTCGGCTTCGTTGCGACCTTTCGTGAAGCGCGTGCGCTCCTTGAGTTCGTTCAGGCGGATGCGGGCGGCTGAGATGGTTTCGTTGCCGTAAGACATCATCAAGGCACGGCGGATCTTAGCATATTCTTCGGCGGGCAC
This sequence comes from Opitutales bacterium, assembly GCA_964203605.1. GTDB lineage: Bacteria > Verrucomicrobiota > Verrucomicrobiia > Opitutales > UBA953 > UBA953. The sequence continues at coordinate 1,704 of CAXNMQ010000006.1, read as the reverse complement.
GCCATCGACGGATTCCGGAAGGTTGGACTGGCCTTTGATCTGTCGGGCAGGCTTTTGGGCCGCAGGGGCGTCGGCCGGAGCATCGGCGGCGAAACCGACTAGGGCGAACAGGGTGGCAAAAAGGAAAAGGGCGGGGCGCATGGGTCTGCCTTTATAACAGCAGACTCCGGAGCTGCTTTTGGTAGGCGTAGGGGAGCCCCTTGAAGGAGGAAAATTGAAGAAAGTATTTCGTCTCGTAGCAGTTATCGCTGCAGCAGCTATTGCAGCAACTGCATTTGTTGCACCATCAGCTACTGCAGCATCAAAGGTAAAAGTTGGACTTGCTTATGACATCGGTGGCCGCGGAGACAAGTCTTTCAATGACTCTGCTGCAGCTGGTCTAGATGCTGCCAAGAAGAAGTTTGGTGTTACTGCTAAAGAAGTAACAGTTACAACTGGTTCAGATTCAGAGCGCGAAGACAAGCTCCGCTTGCTCGCTAAGGCTGGATACAACCCAATCATCGCAGTTGGTTTCTTGTATGCAGGCCCAATTAAGGCTGTTGCATCAGATTACCCAAACACACAGTTCGGAATTATCGATGATGCATCTGTAGATCTTCTCAACGTTGCATGGCACTTGTCTTCGCTGAAGAGCAAGGTTCATACCTAGCTGGCGTTGCAGCAGCACTTGGATCAAAATCAGGAAAGATTGGTTACATCGGCGGAGTTCGCACACCACTACTTCAGAAGTTTGAAGCAGGATTCGTTGCTGGTGTTAAGGCAACAAAGAAGTCTGCAACAGTTGACGCTAAGTATGTAACTGAGTTCCCTGATTTCTCTGGTTTCAATGACCCAGCTAAGGTAAAGGTTATTGCTAAGGGAATGATCGATAAGGGCGTAGATGTTATTTACTCAGCTGCTGGTGGTTCAGGTGCGGGTAACTTCGCAGCTGCAACTAGATGCAGGAAAGGCTGGCAAGAAGGTTTGGACTATCGGAGTTGACTCTGATCAGTACCTATCAGCTACAGCTGCTGAGAAGAAGAACATGCTTACATCAATGATCAAGCGCGTTGACCGTGCTGTCTATGACGTAATCGCAACATCAGTTGCTGGTTCTTCAGTTAACGACGTTATCGATGCCAAGGCTGGTATCTACGGACGTCAATACAACTTGGCTCTAGATGGCGTTGGAGTTTCATACTCTGGCGGATACATCACCAAGTTCAAAGCTGCAATCGACAAGGCTGCAGCAGGAATCAAGTCTGGCAAGATTAAGGTTCCAACAAAGCCATAATCACAGATTAAATAGTGGCATTTGGCCCAACAATGGAGTTAAATCTCCTTGTTGGGCCAAATGTTTTTTAATTATCAACTCAAAGGAGAGTCATTAAGTGTCAGTAGCTGTTGAACTGCGACACATCTCCAAGCGTTTCCCAGGCGTAATCGCAAATAAAGACGTCTCAATGAAAGTTGAAACTGGAACTGTTCATGCCCTTGTTGGCGAAAACGGTGCAGGCAAGTCCACCGTTATGAAGATTTTGTATGGCATGCAACGCCCAGATGGTGGCGAGATTTTAGTCAATGGCCAGGCCGTTAATTTCAAAAACCCTAACGATGCCATCGATGCCAGCATTGGAATGGTTCACCAGCACTTTATGTTGGCTGATAACTTCACAGTTTTAGAAAATATCATTTTAGGTGCTGAACCTAAACATGGAATTACGA
>CAXNMQ010000005.1:0-155118 GCA_964203605.1 Opitutales bacterium | reverse complement strand
CAGGTGACGGGTGACGGGCACGGGCATCGGGAGTTCAGGGGTCGGCCATTCGGCCATCGGGAGCTGGCACCCGGCTTCCGGCGGCTGAAGGCTGAACGGCCGACTCCCGAGAGGCTGATGCCCTGGTGGCCGTCACCCGTCACCTGAAACGAATGACTTTGCGGATGCGATGTCATCGCATCCCTACCCTTAAGACAGCGCAATATGGGGTCAGACACGTTCAGAATTCCGAACGAAGTCAGACCCCATTGCGCGGCGGATGACCGGGCCGGTCATCCCTACCAATGACCGCAGCATTAATTCCGGTTTCCGGTTTCCCTTTGAGTGGGTGAATCTGCTTCGCAGCCGTTCACCATGCCAGCAGTTCCCCCACGCGAGAAAGCGGGCAATAAAAAGGGCCGCCACCCCTGGCGACCCTCTGGCTGCGGACAGCCACCTATGCTATGAAGACCGACACCAAATCAGAACGAGGACGAGAGGCTGAGGTTGAAGCGGTTTTCGGAGTAGCCGTTGTCGCCGGAGCGGTATTCGTAAGAGGCCTCGGCGTTGAGTTCGCCCAGCTTCCAGCGCATGCCGAGGGTGCCGACCGCGTAGTCGCGATCCGCGTTCGGGAGGGTCATCGCGACGCCGACCGTGCCACCGTTGGTGGACACCGAGACGTTGGACGTCTGGTCCTTACCGCCGAAGTCATGGTCGAAGCCGACGCGGGCGAAGGGCGTGTAGCTGCCGTTCGTGATCTCGAAGGCCTTGGCGAGCTCGACCGAAGCCGAGGCCGTGTTGGTCGAGAGACGCTGGGTCGGGTAGGTCACGCCACCGACACCGGCTTCGGCGTAGCCATCGACGCGAGCCGAGGTACGGGAGAGACCGACCATGGGGATGACCGCCCAGCCGCCGACTTCGGCAACCGTGGCGCCCAGGACGAATTCAGCCGAGAGGCTCTGGCCTTCGGTCGTTCCGCTCGGGGTGGAGCCGTAAGCGCCCGCGGACTGGATCGTGTCGAAGTCCTGCGTGCCGGCGGTGACCGTGAAGCTACCGAAGAAGACGTCGCCGCGACCGATGAGGTAGGAGGTCACGCTGCGGCCGGTGTAACCGATGTTCGAACCATCGGAGCCTTCGGACTTGCCGTCCTGCATGCCGATACCGAGGCCGAAGACGAAGCCCGTGCCCACTTCCCACTCCAGACCGACCGCGCCCGCGTTGGCACGGGAGTCGATGGCCGGGGTGAGGACGCCGGCGTCTTCGGAGATGTTGCGGATGCTGCCGTCGAACCACCAGCGGAGGCCGCCCTTGGCGCCGTGGGTCTGCGGGAGACCGCTGGCGCAGAGTTCGGAAGTCTGTTCGGCCAACTGCCAGTCGAAGTCGGAGGCGATCTTCGGGGCGGAGAGGCGCATGCTGCTCGAGAGGCGGCTCTTGAGGATCGAGCCGAAGCTCGTGCCCATGCTCTGGGTGGAGTAGAGGGACTTGGAGGCCATCACCGGGGCGCGGTTGGTGGCGGAGACAACCAGACCCGGGTCAACGAAGCCCGGGAGGGTCACGCGGTAGACCAGGATGCGGTTCAAGTTCTCGACCGTCTCTTCGCCGGCCTTCGTGGCGATGCCATTGTAAGCTGGCGTCGTGGCGCCCGTCATCACGCCCGTGGCAGTGATAAAGTCATTATCGTTGCCGACCATCAGGAAGTAATCGTTCGGATTGGCGACGTCGAGGCAGGGCACGACGGAGAGCGCTTCCCACTTCTCGGAGATCGAGTTGGTATTCTGAGCCAGGGCGGCGTTGCCGGCCAAAGCCGCACCGGTGGTGCCGAGCACGTTGAGATTCAGGCCGAAGCGGGCGAGCTGGTTGACGTTGAGGAGATTAACGAAATCGGTGGTCGTAGCGGCGACGATGCCGGCAACGGGGGCCAGCGTCATCGGATTGGAAGCCGTGGTCGGACCAGTGACGGCCGGAGCGTAGGTCGTCTCGTAGATCGTGCCTGCGAGGTTGGTGGCACCGAGCGTGCTAACCAAGGCGATGTTCTTATAGACCTGCGGGTTATCGGCTAAACCAACGCCAGCGGCGTTGTAGGCCGCATTACCGGAGCCGTTACCGTTGCCGTCGCGGGTGAGGACGAGGAACGAGCTCTTCGAGAGTGCCACGATTTCGGACTGCTGAGCAGTCTTGTTCGGAATCGCACCGTCGCCCTTGCTACGGGTCACCGGCAGTTCGACGAGGTAGTGCTCGGTCGGGGCGGTCGGGGTGGCGTTCTTGGTGATATCGTAGAGGAAGAGGCGGGTGTAGGCGCGGTTGAAGTCCTTGTTGCCGGGGTTATCCTGACGGGTCGCGGACTGGAGCATCGACACCAGGAACTTGCCGTCCGGGGTGATATCAACCGCTTCCATGCCCTGGTTGTCGCGGCGTCCGCCGGTCTGGTTCGCGGTCGTGATGGCGGCCGCGTCGGTGGTGAAGCCGGTGAAACCAGACGAACCGAGGAACTGTGGGATCAGGGCCTGGACCGGGGTGATCACACCCTGCATCTTACCCGTCTTGCTGACGTGGTAGATCGAGGCACCGTATTCGTCGGAGATGTAGAAGCTGCCATCGGCGCGGATCGCCAGGCCTTCGCCGTCCACCGTGAACTTGGTGACGCCCCCAGCACTGGCGGTCGGGACGTTGGTGAAGCCGCTGAGGGTCGTTCCGGTCGGGTTGAGCGCCGTGGTGGTGTTGCCGTTAAAGTCGGTAATGGTGGTCGTTCCCTTGAAGGTCAGAGACAGCTGAGTCTGAGGAACGCTGGTGAGACCATAGTCTGGAGTGAACGAGAGGTCGAACTTCTGGATGCGGGCAGCGTAGTCGATCAGGCCGCCGACATTGTAACCACGGTCAGGTAGAGTGTAGAGAGTGCCAGAGTAGGAGCCATCGAGGTTCTTGCGCCAGGTGTTCGTGTCGATCTTGAAGGAGGAGAAGGATCCGAGCGTGTCGCCGCGACTGTCGAGCGCGCTGGACGAGAAGTTACCAACCCCGACCAAGCCCTTGTTCACGTAGGTGAGGCCACCGAGCGAGACGCTACTCGAAGCGCCCACCGCAGTGGTGTCGAGCGTCGGGACGTTCTTAATGGGCGGCGCAGCTTCCAGCGTAAGCATGGTGGCGGCGGCGAGGAGCAGGGAGCGAGTGAGGGTACGCATGTGGGTGTGCGGTGATATCGTTCGCTTGTTTCGCCGACCACAAGCGTGGCAATGTGAGGTGTTAGCGGCGAAAATGGCGGATGTGACAGACGCGGAGAAACCCGTCACACATGCGTCATTAAAAGACGAAAAGGGGACACACTGAGAGCATTCCAGCCACAAAGCCGACACCCTATCGCCATCTTCCGACTTTTCGGCTTGGGGGCGGACGCGATGAGAAAGATATCAATCCCTCATGCGCTTCTTGAGCCTCTGCTCTTGGCCTCCTTCTCCTGACTGGCTGCAAGCCGCGACAAGCCGATGCCCGACAACGAGAATGCCGTCACGGCGTTTGCGCTGCAGCACTTCATCGACAGCGATGTGATCACCGGCGCCGTGACCGCGGTGGTTGGTCCGGACGGCATCATCGCCATCGAAGCCTTTGGCTTGGCGGACGTCGCCAAGAAGCGCTCGATGGGCAAGGACTCGATGTTCTGGATCGCTTCGATGACTAAGCCCATGACCGCGATGGGCGTCATGATGCTCGTCGAAGAAGGCAAAGTGAAGCTCGACGACCCGCTCGAAAAATTCGTCCCCGAATTCAAAGGCATCCAACTCAAGACCGCGCAGGGCTTGGTCGCACCGAAGCGCGTCGTCACCGTCAAGGATCTCCTCACGCACACCAGCGGGATTGACACCACGACCGCCACCCCCGCGAACACGCCGGTCGACACCCTGCCCTTGGCGGAGATGTGTGTCGCTTACGCCAAGAAGCCGCTCGTGAATGAGCCCGGCAGCCAGTGGACTTATAACAACAACGCCATCAATCTCCTTGGGCGCATCATCGAGGTCGCCAGCGGCAAGCCGTTCGCCGACTTCATGGAAGAACGCCTGTTCGAACCCCTCGGCATGACGAACACGACCTTCTGGCCCAGCCCGGATCACCTGGACGTGCTCGCCAAGCCTTACAGCAAGAGTAAGGACAGCGGCGAACTCGTCGAAGCCAAGAATAGCCGCTTCAGCGAACCCCTCCATGACCAGAAGCGGACGGCGATGGCTTCCGGTGGCCTGTATTCCTGCGCCAAGGATCTCGGCCAGCTCTACCAGATGCTCCTCAACGAAGGCCAACTCGACGGGAAGCGATACCTCAAGGCCGCGACCTTGAAGCAGATGACCAGCAACCAGCTCGGCGACCTCGCCAAAGTCAGCTTCGCTCCCGGCATGCACATGGGCCTCGGTTTCCATATCGTGCACGCGCCGCAGGACGCCACCGAAAGCCTGAGCGCCGGAACCTATGGCCACGGCGGTGCCTTCGGTACCCAGGCGTGGATCGATCCCGTCAAGAAGCGCGCTTACGTGCTGCTCATCCAGCGCACCGATTTGAAGAATTCCGACCAGAGTGATATCCGTCGCGAGTTTCAGAAAGCGGCGAGTGAGGCTTACGCGCGCTGAGCGCGGAGCGTTATTTCGCGAGGGGACACGTGGGCAAGGTGACACGTTGACAAGGGAGGCAAAGAAACCGTGCAAAGGTGCAAATCGGAGCGAAGCTCCTGTGCAAAAGTGCAAAAGTGGGAGACAGAGATACATTTCCAGGTCTCAGGTCTCGGCAGTCGGGTATCAGGTACGGGTTATCGGGTTCGGGTACGGGTGCGGGTCCTGAACCTGTACCTGGTGCTGAACACCTGAACCAGATACCTGAGGGCCGAGACCTGGGACCATGAGAATGATTTTGTCCCAGCGGATGCGATGTCATCGCATCCCTACCAGGCGGCGGATTTAGACGCACATACAGCAGATATAGGTCATATCCACGGGTTGCGTATGGGGTGGTGGGTTTCTTAATCAACCCACCCCACCCCCGCCATGACCCTATCCCGTCGAAATTTCCTGCGCACCGCTGCGCTCGCGACCCTCGCCTTCCCGGCGATTGTTCGAGCCCGCAACCTGAACTCTCAGGTGCAGATCGCCGCGGTGGGCGTCGATGGCAAAGGCTACGGCGATATCGGATGAAGTACGCCTCGCACCCCAAGGCCCGTTTCGTGGGCTTCTGCGATATCGATGCCAGCCGCTTCGCCAAGATCGACAAGCGCCACCCCGGCGTGACGCATTACACCGATTGGCGCGAGATGTTCAGTAAGCTCGGCGACGGCTTTGACGCCGTGACCGTCTCGACGCCCGACCACATGCATGCGCTGCCGACCATGGTCGCCATGCGCCTGGGCAAGCACGTGTATTGCCAGAAGCCTCTCACCCATACCGCTTGGGAAGCGCGGCAGCTGCGTCTCCAGGCCGCGAGATCGAAGGTGCGCACCCAGATGGGCAACCAGATCCATTCCGCGAAGGAGTATCGCACTGGCGTGAAGCTCATCCAGACCGGGCGCATCGGCAAGGTCCTCGCCGTGCACACGTGGCACCCCAACACCGGTAACAAATATACCGGCATGACCGCCGCGCCCGCCTCCGGCCCCGTACCCGCCGGCGTAAGCTGGGACCTCTGGCTCGGGTGCGCGCCGACGCGTGAGTTCGCGCCGGACGTCTATCACCCCTTCAAGTGGCGCGACTGGGTCGACTTCGGCTGCGGCACCATGGGCGATTTCGGCTGCCACCTCCTCGACCCCGTCTTCACCGCGCTCAAACTCGGTGCGCCCCTCAGCGTCAAGGCGGACAGCGTCGGCGCCAATGCGCAGACCTGGTGCGCGCAGCAGACCATCGAGTGGATCTTCCCCGGCACCGAGTACACCAAGGGCAATACCCTCTCCGTCACCTGGTACGATGGCGGCCGCCTGCCGGACGCCACGCTCGCACTGCTTCCGCCTGGAAAGACCTTGTCCGCCGCCGGATCCATCTTCATCGGCGAACTCGGCGTCATGATGCTCCCGCACATCGCCATGCCTTCGCTTTACCCCGAGGAAAAGTTCGGCAAGAACCTCAACCCTGGGGACCTCGCACGCCGGGCCCGCGCCAAGGACAAGCCTACCGATAAGGTCGCCATCGATCTCACGGACTTCGTCGAAGGCTCCAGCCACTATCATGCCTGGGTCGATGCGATCACCCAAGGCCATGAGACCACCGATAATTTCGCCTACGCTGGTCCGCTGACCGAAGCCGTGCAGCTCGGCAATGTCGCCTCGAGGTTCTCGGGCGTGAAACTCGAATGGGATGCCGTGAATATGAAGTTCCCGAACAAGCCAGAGGCTGAAGCGTTGCTGACGAAGGAGTATCGGAAGGGATGGGAACTCATCGCCGCTGATCGCTGAGGCGGACGAATGCCGTGCAAAGGTGCAACTGCGGCGAAGCCGCGTGCAAAGGTGCAAAGGTGAGAGACAGAGATACATTTCCAGGTCTCGGGTCTCGGCCGTCGGGAGCCAGGTACGGGCTATCAGGTGCGGGTGCGGGTACGGGTGCGGGCCTGAACCTGTACCTGAACCTGAACACCTGAACCAGATACCTGAGGGCCGAGACCTGGGACCTGAGAATTAATTCGTGCCGGCGGATGCGATGTCATCGCATCCCTACCTATGGGAAATGACCAGTGATGTGGAAAAATCGGCATTCGGGAGGTCGCCGAAATGCCGACTCTTACAACCTTGCAACCTTCCGCCTGAAGAGGGGTTACTTGGTCAGATTCCTATGAAAATGTCCCGTCTCCTTGCCCTTGGGTTCTTGCTCTCCACCGCGCTCCATGCGGCCGACGCCAAGAAGCTCAACGTACTCTTCATCGCGGTCGATGACCTGCGTCCCGAGGTCAACGCATCAGGAAGCAATCTGGTCAAGACCCCGAACCTCGATCGCATCGCTGCCCGTGGCACCACCTTCGACCGCGCCTATTGCCAGCAGGCCGTGTGCAGCCCTTCGCGCACCTCGCTCATGACCGGCCGACGTCCGGACGCCACCCGCGTGTGGGACCTTGAGACGCATTTCCGCAAGGCCCTCCCCGACGCCGTCACGGTCGCGAACCATTTCAAGAATCACGGCTACCATAGCCAGGCCATGGGCAAGATCTTCCATGGCGGCTTCGACGACGCCCCGAGCTGGTCCGTGCCGTGGGAAACCCCCAAGGCCCCGGCCTACGCTTCCGCGGCCGCGCTCAAGATGGTTTCCGATCCGGCGAACATCGACAAGAAGGGTCGCGCACGTGGTCCGGCCGTCGAGTCGGCTGACGTCCCCGACGACACCTATACTGACGGCAAGACCGCGCGCCTAGCCGCGAAGACGCTCGGTGAGCTCAAGCAGAAAGGTCAGCCCTTCTTCCTCGCCGTCGGTATGGCCAAGCCGCACCTCCCATTCGTCGCGCCCAAGAAATACTGGGACCTTTATGATCCAGCCAAGATCTACGTGCCCGCCTTCCAGAAACTGCCTGCCGGCGCCCCGGAGTTTGTCGGCCACAACAACAGCGAGCTCAAGAGCTACGCCGACATCGCTAACGATGGGGCGATCGATGACGCCACGGCTCGTCGCCTACGCCACGGCTACTACGCCGCTATCAGCTACATGGACGCCCAGGTCGGACTCATTCTCGATGCGCTCGAGAAGGAAGGCCTCGCCGATAAAACTGTCATCGTCCTGTGGGGCGACCATGGCTGGCAGCTCGGCGAACACGGCCTCTGGCATAAGCACACCAACTTCGAATTGTCCGCGCGGGCGCCGCTCCTGATCAGCATGCCCGGACAGAAGGCCGCTGGCCGTAAGAGTGCTTCGCTCGCTGAGTTTATCGACATCTACCCCACCCTCACGGAACTCTGCGGCCTGCCCAAGCAGAAGGACGTCGAAGGCGTCAGCCTCCGTCCGATCCTCGACGACGCCGAGGCCAAGGTCCGTCCGGTCGCGATCAGCCAGTACCCGCGCAGCGACGCCGGCAAGAGCCTCATGGGCTACAGCATCCGCGACGATCGCTGGCGCCTGACCCTCTGGCGCGACCGTTCTGCCAACACCATCCACGCCACCGAGCTCTACGACGAAGTCAACGACCCGCATGAGACCGTCAATGTGGCGACCAAGGCCGAGCACGCCGAAGTCATCGCCCGCCTGAGCAAGCACCTGCCTCCGCCCATCGCGCCCGCGACCACGCCAGAGAACACCGAAGACAAGACCGGAAAAAGTAAGAAGTCCAAAGCCAAGGCCAAGGCCGCAGAACCAGTAGCGCCCAAGGCCGAAGAAGTGAAGGATCGCGGCCCGATGTTCGACCGACGCGACGTGAACAAGGACGGCAAGCTGTCCAAAGAAGAGTACATGGATAAGCAGAAGGACCCGGCCCACGCCGCCGAGAACTACATCAAGTTCGACAAGGACAAGGATACCTTCCTGACCAAGGAAGAGTTCGTCAAGATGGGCAAATAAGCCCTTCCGTCCCCCTCCCCTGAAAGGCGGTCCGCAAGGCCCGCCTTTCTTATGCCTTCCTCCCGGCCGCATCTGCCCTAGCCTCCTCTTCTCCATGTCCGCCCTACTCCGTTCGATCGCCTTGCTCTGCGGGCTCACGCTGGCCGCCGGCGAGAGCACCCCAGCGCAGATCGTCATCGACGTCACCAAGCCGGGACTGGCGATTCCCGAAGATTTCCTGGGCATCAGCTATGAGAAGAACGCGCTCGTTGAGCCGCACTTCAAACCCGGCAACAGCGTGCTCATCAACCTCCATCGCAACCTTGGACCAGGCACATTGCGCCTCGGCGGCAACAAGGTCGAACTCACGCGCTGGCAGGCGGACGCGGCGGCATCCTTGGACAAGGCGACCGGGCTCGCGGTAATCGGGCGCACCACGCTCGACGACCTCTACGGCTTCCTGAAAGCCACCGAGTGGAAATGCCTGCATGGCATCAACCTCGCTGGCAACCAGCCGGAGTCATCCGCCGATGAAGCCGCTTATGCCCTCAAGATCGGCGCCGCCTCGATCCTGGCCATCGAACTCGGCAACGAACCCAATCTCTACACCAACCACAACCTCCGCAAGCAAGGGCTACGACTGCCCGACTTACCTCCCTGAGGCAGTCGCGGCCATCAAGGTCATCCGCGCCCGTAACCCAGGCATCATCCTCGCCGGACCGGCCACTGCTCGGCGTCCCGACCATTGGTTCGAAGACGCCGTCGCCGGACTCAAAGGCCAGCTCCAGATCGCGACCTCGCACACCTACGCCCTCTCCGGTGGCTCGACCAAGCCTACCTCGGCTAATTTCCCTAGTATCGAAAACCTCCTGCTCCCGGCGACCATGGCCAAGGACGTCGCGATGGTGGACGAACACCTCGCGGCTGCGAAAGCCGCCGGCATGCGGTATCGCCTCGCCGAGTGCAATTCCGTGTCTAACGGCGGACGTACCGGCGTCAGCGACACCTTCGTCGCGGCGCTCTGGGCGACCGACTTCCTCTTCTCCGTCGCCGAACGCGGCGCCGACGGCATCAACTTCCATTGCAACCTCAAGCCTGGCAGCTACTCGCCCGTCTCGTGGTCCAAGACCGAGAGCCGCTATGACGTGCACCCGCTCTATTACGCCATGCTTGCCTTCAAGGAGGCTGGGCGCGGACGCGTCCTACCGACCCACGTGAAGTGCGCCGCCAACGTGACCGCCCACGCGACGATTGGAGCGGACGGCAAGGTCCGCGTCCTTTTGACGAATAAAGATCTGAGCAAGAACGTCGTCGCGCACCTCGTGACCGGGCGCACCCAAGGCACGGTGACGCGCCTCCTGGCACCGGCGGCCAACGCCAAGGCCGGTATCACCTTCGCCGGCGCCGCCACTGACGCCACTGGCAAGTGGGCCGCCAAGACCAGCGAGACGATTGGCGGCTCCGGGTCCGACATCACCATCACCTTACCCGCCGGCAGTGCCGCCGTGGTGACGCTCGACTAGGCCGAGCGGAGCCGATCCGTCTCGCGGGCGCGGAATTGTGACGGGGTGAAACCCGTGTGCTTCTTGAAGTCCTTGCTGAAGAAGTAGCGGTCCGAATAGCCCACCTGCTCAGCGATCTCCTTGATGTCGTCGGCCGTGTCGGCGAGGCGACGCTTCGCCTGACTGATGCGTTCGCGGCGCAGCCAATCAATCGGACTCGTGCCGAAGGAGGTCTTAAAGACACGCGAGAAGTGGGTCGGACTCAGGCCGGCGAGACGCGCGAGCGAAGGTACCGTGTGTTTCTGGAAATAGAAGAGCTTCATCTGCTCAACGCAGCGAGCGAGGGCCGGCGGGATCTTCGGCGCGAGTTCACCGGACTGCTGACGGGCACAGTAGGCCTGCGCGACCAATTCCGCCACTTGGGCATGAATCAGCGCGGGCGAGGACGGAGCGTCTTCGGGAATGAGCCGGAAGAGCTGCTTGAAGACCGGCGAGGCTTTGCGCAGGTCCATGCCAGAGATGACCGGTGTGTCGCGGACGCCGAGCAGATCGGACAGCTGCGCCAGACGAGGCCCCTCGGCGCGGATCCAATACACCTCCCACGGATCATCAGACACCGCGCCGTGTTCATGCGGATGATGGCAGTTGATCCAGACCAGGTCGCCGCGGCGGACCTGATGCGTGCGACCGGCGATACGCGTCCACCCCTTGCCGCGTAAACAGAGGATGAGCTCATGTCCCGGAAAGTGGTCGCGCTTGATGTGATGCTCCGTGCCAGCGAGGAGATGGCCCGCGCGGGGCACGGTGTAGAACACGTCCTGGTGGGACGGATTCGGGGTCGCGTAGAGGGAGACCGGGAAGCGGTTGGCGACGGGGGGCTGGGCCATGGTAGGATAATACAACCTGCCGGTCGGGGCTTGCCATTTAAAACTGTCGGCTTCGGCGTAGAATACACCCCAGATGAATCAGCCGGCCCCGCTGCTCCTCGCCTTCATGGCGGCCCTGCTCCCCGCGACCGCGGCGGAGCCGGTCAGTTTCAGCCGCGACGTATTGCCGATCCTTTCGGACAACTGCTTCGGGTGCCACGGACAGGACGAATCGCACCGCAAGGGTAAGCTGCGACTCGACCTCCGCGAAGCCGCGTTGGCCAAGGAAGCCTTCGTCCCGGGCAAGCCCGACGTCAGCGAACTCATCAACCGAATCGTCACCAGCGACGAGGACGAACTCATGCCTCCGCCCAAGTCGCACAAAGCGCGACTCACCGCGGCGCAAGTCGACGTGTTACGACGCTGGATCGCCGAGGGCGCTGTGTGGGGCAAGCACTGGGCGTTCGAACTGCCCGTCAAGGCCAGCGTCCAAGGTCACCCCGTGGACGCCTTCGTCACCAAGAAGCTCGCCACCGAAGGACTCACCCTGGCCAAGGAAGCGCCGAAGCACACCCTGCTCCGCCGACTTTCGTTCGACCTGACTGGCCTGCCGCCGACCGAAGCGGAGGCCCAGGCGTTCCTCGCAGATACCTCTCCTCTGGCCTATGAGAAGGCCATCGATCGCCTGCTAGCGTCGCCGCACTACGGCGAACGCATGGCTATGTGGTGGCTGGATGCGGCGCGTTATGCGGATACTGACGGCTTCCAGTCGGACGCCACCAGGACCAACTGGCCGTGGCGCGACTGGGTCGTCGAAGCGTTCAACCGCAACGTCCCTTACGACCAGTTCACCCTCGAGCAGTTCGCGGGCGACCTTCTCCCGAATGCCACCGCCGAACAGAAGCTCGCGACCTGCTTCCAGCGCAACCACATGACCAACGGCGAAGGCGGCCGTGACCCCGAAGAATCGCGCGTCGATTACGTGCTCGATCGCGTGAACACCATGGGCACCACGTGGCTGGGCATGACCCTGGGCTGCGCCCAGTGCCACACCCATAAGTTCGACCCCATCACCCAGGCCGACTACTACGCCCTCTCGGCCTTCTTCAATAGCATCGACGAAGACGGCAAGGCCGGCGGCGCCGCCAAGCCCTTCCTGCCCTATCAATCGAAGCACGCCGCCCGGGCGATCGCGGAGGCCCAGCAGCTCGTCGACGCTACCAAGCCAGCCGAGGTCGCCGCACGACTCGCGGCCGAGAAGCCCTTCACGCAGTGGCTCGATGAACGCCGCCAGCGTGACAAAACCCGACTGGCAGACCTGGAAGGTGATCAAGGCTGACTCCCTCGAGACCGCCGAAGGCACGATCTTGAAACAGGAAGCCGACGGCGCCGTACAATCGTCGGGACCGCACCCTAACCAGGACGAATACCGGATCGTCAGTCATGATCGCCTCGAGCGCATCACCGGCCTGCGCCTCGAAGTCCTCCCGCACCCCTCGCACACCAAGGGCGGACTCTCGCGCGGCAAGGACGGCGAGTTCAAACTCACCGACCTCAAACTTCAGGTCCGCACGCGTGGCAATTCACAGATTCGGGACATCCTTATGGCCAACGCCGTCGCCGACGTCATGGCCGATAAGAAGAAGCACGGCAACTACGGCGACGTGAAGGACACCCTCGATGACGATCCGCGCAACGGCTGGACGACCGTCGGGTTCGACCAGACCAAGCCGCACATCGCCGTCTATGCGCTCGCCGAACCGCTCGTGCTCGGCCCGGACGACGAACTCATGATCGAGTTGCGCCAGCGTTCGACGCTGGGCGACGCCAACATCGGACGTTTCCGCCTGTCCATTGCCGCCGAAGCCGGCGACGCCGTCAACAAGGTCGGCCGCAGCCCCCGCGAAGAACTCGCCGCCCTGCCCGCTGGACAGCCGATTGACGCCAAACTCCGTGAGCGCCTCTTCGGTGAATTCCTGGTGGACCATGCGCCTTACCAGATTCCCCGTCAGGCCATGGACCGTGCCCAGCGACAGCTCGCCGAGACCAAGAGCGCCGCCGGCAAACTCAACGTCATGGTCCTCGCCGAGCGCAAGCAGCCGCGCGACACGTTCGTCCTCGTGCGCGGCGTCTGGGATAAGCACGGCGACAAGGTCGGGCCCGACGTCCCCCAGGCGCTCGCCGCCTGGCCGGAAGGCGAAGCCCGCACGCGCCTCGGCCTCGCCCGTTGGCTGACCGCCAAGGAGAATCCCCTGACTGCGCGAGTGACCGTGAACCACCTCTGGCAGATGCTCTTCGGTCAAGGCCTCGTGCGCACCACCGAAGACCTCGGCCTGCAGGGCGAACGCCCCCTCCATCCCGAGCTGCTCGACTGGCTCGCCGTCGACCTCGTCGAACATGGCTGGGACCTCAAGCGCACCCTCAAGCTCATCGTCCTCAGCCGCACCTATCGTCAGGACTCCGCCGTCACGCCCGCCCTGCTCGCCAAGGACCCCGAGAACAAGCTATTGGCCCGAGGCGCGCGCTTCCGTCTGCCCAGCTGGATGATCCGCGACTCCGCGTTACGGACCGCCGGCCTCTTCAATCCCGCGCTCGGCGGACCACCCGTGCGCCCGTATCAGCCGGACGGCGTGTGGGAAGAGCTCTTCATGGGTCGCTTCAAATATGAGCCCAGCGAAGGTGCCGCCCAGTATCGGCGCACCCTCTACGCTTTCTGGCGTCGCTCGATCGCACCCACCTTCCTCTTCGACTCCGCGCAGCGTCGCTCGTGCGAAGTGCGCACCGGCCGGACCAACACCCCACTGCAGGCGCTGACGTTGCAAAACGACCTTACTTATCTCGAAGCCTCGCAGGCCATCGCGGCCGACGTGATGAAGGAAGGCGGAGACTCCGGACGACTTCAGAAACTTCTCCGCAAGGTACTCTCCCGCGAAGGCGACGACCGTGAGGCGGCGGCGCTGGGCAAGACACTCACCGAGGCCCGCGCCTATTACCGCGCGCATCCGGCGGAAGCCGCCAAGTTCCTCAAAGTCGGCCAACGCAACCCCGCGGGCGCGGACCAACCCGAACTCGCCGCCTGGACCATCGTGGCGAGCCTCGCCCTCAACCTCGATGAGGCGATTACGCGGGAGTGAAAGATACTTGCAGGGCTAGGGCTAGGGCTAGGGCTAGGGCTAGGGCCCGAAGCACAAAACGACCCCATTTCCAAAAACCTACTTCACTTCAACTAGCCCTAACCCCAGCCCTGGCCCGAGCCCTATCAATGAGCCCTCTCTCTCGTCGTTCTTTCCTCGCCAACAGCATCGCTGCGTTGGCCGCACCGAAACTGCTCGCGCAGGCCGGGGCCGCGCCGATGCATCACGGCGCCATCGTAGGGCATGGCGATTTCCGCTACCGCGTGGATAAGCTCTGGTGTCAGGCCGACAAGGCCAAGCACCCCGTCAAGGACTGCCATGAGATGGTCCAGGCCGGCGACGGACGCCTCTATCTCATCACCAACCACAAGCAGAACAACGTCCTTGTCTTCGACGTGGACGGCAAGGTCGTCGATGCGTGGAGTGTGGGCATGGGTGCCGGACACGGACTCAGCCTCGAACGTGGCGCCGACGGCAAGGAATACCTGTGGCTCGTCGACAACGGCGGGCGAGTCGTGAAGACCACGCTCAAGGGCGAGATTGTGCTCGAACTGCCCCACGCGCAGAAGTGCGGCGCCTATTCCGACAAAGAACCTTATGCGCCGACCGAGGCCGTGGCCGCGCCCAATGGTGACATCTACGTCGCCGACGGCTACGGCTCGCAGTTCATCCTGCGCTTCGACAAGACCGGAAAATACCTGAGCAAGTTTGGCGGCAAGAGCACCCAGCCCACGAATCCTGGCAAGTTCATGCAGGCCCATGGTGTGGCGATCGATACCCGCGGCCCGGAGCCCTTGCTCGTCTGCACCGAGCGCGTGCGGAATGAATTCAACTGGTTCACCCTCGAAGGAAAGCACGTCCGCGGCGTCTACCTGCACGGCGCCTACGTCAGCCGCCCCGTCATCGCCGGCAAGCACCTCTATTCTGGCGTCTGCTTCGGCGCCAAGCCGGACGACACCCGCATGTGGCAGGGCCGCGGCTTCGTCACCATCCTCGACGAGCATGATCGCGTCGTCTCGAATCCCGGCGGCCAGGAGCCCAAGTATGTCGACGGACGGCTCCAGCTCATGCTGCAGGACCAGCCCGTCTTCAATAACTGCCACGACGTGTGCGTCGACACACGGGGCGATCTTTACGTCTGCCAGTGGGCCAGCGGCAGCGTGTACCCCTACAAACTCCATCGCCTCGCATGAGCCCCGATCCTCTCGACCCTTCGCGTCGCTACTTCCTCGGCCAGTGCACCGGCCTCTCGCTCGGCGCCATGGCGCTCTCGACGCTCATCGGCCGCGCCCTGGCCGCCGATGGCGCCAGCAAGCTCGGCCTGCCCAACCTCCCGCACTTCGCGGCCAAGGCCAAGCGCGTCATCTTCCTGACCCAGTCCGGCGGCCCTTCGCAGATCGAGCTCTTCGATGAGAAGCCAGGGCTCATGAAACTCGCCGGCACCGAGCTGCCTGAATCCGTCCGGCGCGGCCAGCGCCTGACCACCATGACCTCGGGCCAGAAGCAGCTGATCAAGCCCGCCGCCACGAAGTTCGAACGCTGCGGTAAGAGCGGCCAGAGCATCGGCGAATGGCTCCCGCACCTCAAGACCGTCGCCGACGACCTCTGCATCGTGCGCTCGATGCATACCGACCAGATCAACCATGCGCCGGCCATGACGCAGTTCCTGACCGGTAACCAGATCCCTGGCCGCCCGAGCCTCGGAGCCTGGGCGAGCTACGGACTCGGCAGCGAGAACCGCAACCTCCCCGACTACCTCGTCCTGCTCTCCAAGATGCAGCGGCCGAGCGACCAGCCGTTGTATGATCATTATTGGGGCAGCGGCTTTCTCCCCTCACGCTACCAAGGCGTCAAGCTGCGCAGCGCCAAGGACCCCGTCCTCTACCTCCGCGATCCCGACGGCCTGCCGCGCGAGCTGCGTCGCGAGATGCTGGACGGTCTCGGCGCCATGAACCAACGCGCGCTTGAGCGCAGCGGCGACCCCGAGATTTCCACGCGCATCCGTCAATATGAGATGGCCTACCGCATGCAGGCCAGCGTGCCCGAACTGACGGACCTTAGCGACGAGAAGGACGAAGTCTTCGAACTCTACGGGCCGGACTCACGTCGCCCCGGCAGTTACGCCGCCAACTGCATCCTCGCGCGTCGCCTGATCGAGCGCGGCGTCCGCTTCGTGCAGCTCTTCCATCCTGACTGGGATCATCACAGCCGCCTCACCTCCTGGTGCACCGCGCGTTGTCGCGACACCGACCAGCCCAGCGCCGCGCTCATCAAGGATCTCAAACGTCGCGGACTGCTCGAGGACACCCTCGTCGTCTGGGGCGGCGAGTTCGGCCGCGGGGTCGCTGGTCAGGGCAAGTGGGACAGCCCCGAAGCCGGCCGCGACCACCATCCGCGTTGCTTCACCATGTGGATGGCCGGCGGCGGCGTCAAAGCCGGTACCAGTTACGGCGAGACCGACGAATTCAGCTACAACGTCGCCAAGGATCCCGTGCACGTGCACGACCTGCACGCCACCATCTTGCACCTCATGGGCATCGATCACGAGCGCTTCACCTATCGCCATCAGGGACTTGATTTCCGGTTGACCGGGGTCGAGCCAGCGAAGGTCGTGAAAGGATTATTGGGCTAGGGCCAGGGCTGGGGCTAGACAAACGAGAGGCCCGGAGGCCCAGAGGCTCGGTTGACCAGAAGAACATCTTCGGGTCTCGGGTCTCAGGTGATCGGGTATCCGGTACGGGTTATCAGGTTCGGGTGCGGGTTCGGGTCCTGAACCTGTGCCTGCACCAGAACACCTGAACCTGATACCTGTGGGCCGAGACCTGGGACCTGAGAATATATTGGCTAACCGCCAACCACTAACCGCCAGCCGCCGTAACCGAATACACTCCATTTCCCGCCATTTGAACAAGTGCGGTTGACGGGTGTCCAAGGGGCATAGACAAATACTGACCCATGAGAAACCCCCTCTCTGCGCTACTGGCCTTCCTGCTGGTCGCCCTCTCCCCTCTGTCCGCCCAGGATGGCTTCAAGCCTCTGTTCGATGGCAAGACCCTCGCTGGCTGGGACGGCAACCCTGAGCTGTGGTCCGTCGAGGACGGCGCCCTCACCGGCAAGACCAAGGGACCTGACCACCTCGCCTACAATCAGTTCCTCGTCTGGAACGGTGTCGTGAAGAATTTCGAACTGCGCGCCAAGATCAAATGCTCCGCCAGCAACTCCGGCATCCAATATCGTAGCAAGGCGCTGCCAGAGGTCGGCAAGTGGGTCGTCGCCGGCTACCAGTGCGACATCCACGCCAACACCCCTTACAACGGCATGGTTTACGACGAGCGCGGCCGCGGCATCCTCGTGCAGAACGGCCAGAGCGTCATCATCGACGACAAAGGCGACAAGTGGCTCGCCGCCGAACGCGACCCCGTGAAGGTCGATTTCACCGAGTGGCAGGAGTATGTCATCATCGCCCAGGGCAACCGCCTGATCCACAAGGTCAACGGCAAGGTCACCATCGAACTCGTCGACCACGACGCCAAGGACCGCGAACTCGAAGGCCTGCTCGCCTTCCAGGTGCACAAAGGCCCGGCCATGATCGTCCAGATCAAGGACGTCATGCTCAAGGAACTCCCTGAAGTCCCGCTCGTCACCCTGGACAAGAGCCCCATCCCCAGCGATGCCCAGCGCATCGTCGCCCCGGGCGCGGGCAAGAAGGCCCCCGCCAAGAACGCGCCGAAGGCCGCGCCTGCTCAGGGCAAGGCGAAGGCCAAGGCTCCCGCCAAGAAGGCTTCGGCACCTGACGCCGGCAAGGAGATCGGCGAGAACAAGGCCACGCCCGTCAGCCGCATCAAGGCTCCCGCCGGCTTCCAAGTCGAACTCCTCTACTCCGTCCCCGGCGCCGAGAAAGGCTCCTGGGTGGCCCTGTGCGTCGATGACAAAGGCCGCATCTACGCCAGCGACCAATACGGCGACCTCTACCGCTTCCCCGCGCCCTCCGCCGGCCAGACCCTCAAGGCCGCCGACATCAAGAAGATGCCGGTGAACATCCGCGCCATCAACGGCATGACCTGGGCCTTCGGCGCCCTCTACGCCGGCGTGAACGATTACGAGAAGAAGATCCCGAGCGGCTTCTACCGCCTCAGCGACAGCGATGGCGACGACCAGCTCGACAAGGTCGAACTCCTCCGCGACATCCAGTCCGGCGGAGACCACGGCGTCCACAAGGTCGTCGTCACTCCCGACCAGAAAGGTTTCTACCTCATCACCGGAAATAATTCCGTGAGGACCGAGACCCCGGCCACCTCGCCCGTCGCGCCGCTCTGGGGCGACGACCATCTCCTCCAGCGCATGCCGGACGGACGCGGCCACAACCGCCACGTGCTCGCCCCGGGCGGCATCGTCTACCGCATCAGCAAGGACGGGAAGACCTTCGAGACCTTCGCCAGCGGCTTCCGCAACATCTACGGCGGCGCCCTCAACCGCGCCGGCGACCTGTTCACGTACGACGCCGACATGGAGTATGACTTCAACACCCCGTGGTATCGCCCCACCCGCGTGAACCACGTCGTCAGCGGCGGCGAATACGGCTGGCGCAACGGCGCCGGCAAGTATCCGGAATTCTACCCCGACAACCTGCCCGCCACCGTGAACATCGGCCCCGGCTCGCCCACCGGTATCGCCTTCGGCTACGGCGCCAAGTTCCCGGCCAAATATCAGGAAGCCCTCTACATCATGGATTGGAGCTGGGGTAAGATCTACGCCGTCCAACTCAAGCCGCAGGGCGCGAGCTATGTCGGCGTGAAGGAAGACTTCATCCAGGGCGCCCCCCTGCCCGTGACCGACCTCGCCATCCACCCGCAGGACGGCGCGATGTATTTCGCCATCGGCGGCCGCAAGGTCCAGTCCGGCCTCTACCGCGTGACCTACGTCGGCAAGGAATCGACCGACGTCGTGAAGCCGCAGCCCGAAGCCCCGTCGGCGGAAGTCATCGCCCGCAAGGCGCTCGAGCAGTTCCACGGCAAGCAGGACCCCAAGGCCGCGGATGCCGCCTGGCCGCACCTCGCTTCGTCCGACCGCTGGTTGCGTTTCGCCGCGCGCGTGGTGCTCGAGCATCAGCCGCACGCCGGCTGGAGCGAGCGTGCCTTCGCCGAGAAGAACGCCACCGCCCGCCTCGAGGCCCTGCTCGCGCTGGCGCGTCAGGCCGCCCCGTGCCCTTACCACACCGCCAAGGCCGCCAAGCCCGACCCGCGCACGGGCATCGCGCCGACGATCGCTGAGCCCACCGCCGAACAGGCCGCCCTGCGCGATCGCCTGCTCGCGGCCCTGCGCGCCGACGACTTCGCGAAGCTCACCCAGGAGCAGAAGCTCCTGAACCTCCGCGTCGCCCAGATCGTCCTGCACCGCTACGGCAAGCCGGACGACGCCGGTATCGCCGCCGTGACCCGCTATTACGACGCCGCCTATCCCGCGGCGAACTTCGAGCTCAACTGGCTCCTCACCGAGACCCTGAGCTTCCTGCAGTCCCCGACGCTGGCCGCCAAGGCCATGGCCGTGGTCGCCGACGCCGGCAGCCAGGAGCCCGAGATGGAGATCATGCGCAGCCTGCGCATGCTCAAGGCCGGCTGGACTCCGGAGCTCCGCGAAAAGCAGCTCAACTGGTTCGTCAAAGCCGCCAGCTACCGCGGTGGTTCGAGCTTCGGCAAGTTCATCGAGTTCATCCGCAACGACTCCCTCGCCACGTTCTCGCCCGAAGAGCTGACGCGCCACGACAAGCTCGTCGCCCTCGCCAAGAACCCGCCCATCAAGTCGGCCTATGAGAACGTCGGCGCCATCTTCGCCGGCCGCACGCCCAAGAACTGGACGCTCGAAGAGCTGAGCGCCGCCACGCAGCACCGGCATGAAGGGCCGCGACTACGAGAACGGTCGCAAGATCTTCGGCGCCGCCGCCTGCTTCGCCTGCCACCGTTACGGCAACGCCGGCGGCATGAACGGGCCGGACCTCACCGGGGCCGGCGGCCGCTACAGCCCGCACGACCTCCTCGACCAGATCATCAATCCGAGCAAGGAGATCAACGAGCAGTTCGCGCCCGTCGTCGTGACCAAGCAAGACGGCACCACCGTCACCGGCGTCATCGTGAACCTCAACGGAGATACCGTGCAGATCAACACCGACCTCTCCGACCCCGATCAGCGCGTCGGCTTCGACCGCAAGCAGGTCACGAACATCGAAGTCTCTAAGGTCTCGCCCATGCCACCCATGCTCCTGAACATGCTCACGCAGGAAGAGATCCTCGACCTCCTCGCCTTCACCCTCAGCGGCGGAGACAAGGAAAATCCCGCCTTCAAGAAGTAATCCCCGCATGAAGCCCGCGAAGCTACTGCCTCCGATTCTCGCCTACTCGACGAGTTCGCTCTACCTCATCGGCGGCTTCGTCGAATCCATCAAGCCCGACCGGCCGAGTTTCTGGCGCAAGATCTTCGGTCCGCTGACCTTCGACCTCGGACCCAACGCGACCCAGACCGGCATGATCATGCTGGGGATTGATATCCTGTTGTTCGTCGGACTCGTCCTCTACATCAAGCGGCTCAAGCGACTGGAAGCCGAAGAGGCCGCGCACGGCAAGGTCACGCAGGAGCAAGGACCGCTTGGACGCTGAGGGGGCGAAGTTAGTTGAGAGGCTGGCGGGAGTGAGCGGGACTCAAAGGGGGCACCATGGGGAAACCGGATAGTTTGCTGGGGTGCATGCATCTTCGGGTCTCCGGTTCCCCTTGAGTTGATGAATCGAGGCAGCGGTCGCGTTCTTTCATCCTTTATCCCCCATCTTTCATCCTGCATCTTACGACCAACCCCATGCGCCTTACCCTCGCCCTTCTCTCCCTTTGCGTCGCGGTGACCGCGGGCGCCCAGGAAAAAACCGCCAAGAAGAAAGCCGGCGGCCATCCGCCCGTCATCGACGGCACGAAGTCGGAGACGTATCGCAAGATTGGCGACACCGAACTCAAGGTCTGGATCTTCGACCCCGCGCAGAAGTCTGCCAAGCCCCTGCCGGCCATCGTGTTCTTCTTCGGCGGCGGCTGGACCGGCGGATCGCCGACCCAGTTCGAGCCGCAGAGCCGACACCTCGCCTCACGCGGCATGATCGCCATCGTCGCGGACTACCGCGTCAAGACCCGCCAAGACGCCAAGCCGGCGGATTGCGTATCCGACGCCAAAGCCTGCGTCCGCTGGGTACGCGCCAACGCCGCGCGCCTCGGCATCGACCCCGAGCGCATCGCCGTCGGGGGCGGTTCGGCCGGCGGCCACCTCGCGGCTTCCGTCGCGACCTTGCCTGGACTCGATACCGCGAAAGACGATAAGTCCGTCTCCTGCCTGCCTAACGCGCTCGTGCTCTTCAATCCCGGCACCGTGATGGCCCCCTTCCCCGGACTCGACCTCAAGGGCTTCGGCGCCGGCCTGGATAAAGATAAGTTCGGCTGCGAGCCGACGGAGATTTCGCCGATTCACCACGTCAAGAAAGGCACGCCGCCTACGATCATCTTCCACGGCAAGGCCGATACCACCGTGCCTTACTCGACCGTGGAGAAATTCGCCGAGGTCATGAAGGCTACTGGCAATCGCTGCGACCTCGTCGGTTACGAAAGTCAACCGCACGGCTTCTTCAACAAAGCGAAGTACGCCGAGACGCTGGCGGCCGCCGACGACTTCCTCGTCTCCCTCGGCTACCTGCCCGCCAAGAAATAATCCTGTGCGCCTCTTACTCGCCTGCCTGCTACTCGTTGCTTATCGGCTCACCGCCGCGACGCAGCCCAACGTGATCGTCATGCTCGCCGATGATGCCGGCTGGGGTGATTATTCCTTCAACGGTAACCGCCAGCTCGCGACGCCAAATATCGATGCGCTCGCCAAGGGCGGTGCGCACTTCGATCGCTTCTTCGTGCAGCCGGTCTGCTCCCCTACCCGCTCCGAGTTCCTGACTGGACGCTACCATCGCCGCCTCGGCGTGTATGGCGTCTCCACTGGCCAAGAGCGCATGAACCTCGACGAAAAGACTTTCGCGGATTCCTTTAAGGCCGCCGGCTACGTGACGGGGATTTTCGGCAAGTGGCACAATGGCAGCCAGTGGCCTTATCACCCGCTCGCCCGCGGCTTTGATACCTTCTGGGGCTACACCTCCGGTCACTGGGGTGAGTACTTCGACGCTCCGCTCGAGCACAACGGCGTCATGAAGACGTCCAAAGGCTACATCGTCGACGTCCTAACCGAGAAGGCCCTGCAATTCATCGATCGCAACAAGGGCAAGCCCTTCCTGTGCTACGTGCCCTTCACCACGCCGCATTCGCCTTGGTCTGTGCCGCCGGAGGACTGGAACCGCTTCAAGGATAAGCCCATCACCCAGACCGCGACGAACGCCCAAGCTGAGAAGTTAGACGAGACCCGCTGCGCGCAGGCCATGCTTGAGAACCAGGACCGCAACGTCGGCCGCATCCTCGCCAAGCTCAAGGAGCTGAACCTAGAGAATGACACCATCGTCGTCTACTTCTCGGACAACGGCCCGAACGGACACCGCTGGACGGGCGGCATGAAAGGCACCAAGGCGACCACCGATGAAGGCGGCGTCCGCTCTCCGCTCTTTATCCGTTGGCCGGGAAAGATCGCCGCCGGCTCGCAGGTGAAGCCCATCGCCGGCGCCATCGACCTCAGCCCTACCCTCCACGCCCTCGCCGGCGTGAAGCGCGTCAGCGACAAGCCCCTCGACGGCCGTGACCTGGCCCCGCTCCTGCGCACGGGCTTAGACGCCGATTGGGCGCCGCGATACCTTTTCAACTCTTGGGCCAACCACGTCAGCGTGCGCACGCAGACGCACCGCCTCGACAACGCCGGCAACCTTTTCGACATGATCGCCGATCCCGGCCAGACCACCCCGATCCAGGCCAAGCAACCCGACCTCGCCAAGGAACTGACGAACGCAGTCGCCGCCTGGCGCAAGGAACTCGGCATCGCGACGCCCGTCGGCGGCAAAGGTAAGGGTAAGGCCGCCAATGGACCCGGCAGCGGCGTCGACCCGCGGCCGCTGGCAATCGGCTATCGCGAATTCCCGATCACCATGCTCCCTGCCCGCGACGGTGAACCGCGCGGCGAGATGCGTCGCAGCAGCAAGGCGCCGAACTCCTCCTACTTCGTGAACTGGACCAAGCCGACCGACTCCGCCGTTTGGAATATCGAAGTCGTCACCGCCGGAACGTATATCGTCACGCTCGACTATGCTTGCGCCGCCAGCCGACGTCGGCTCGAAGCTCGAACTCTCCTTCGAAGGCACGCTCCTCAAGGGCAAGGTCAGCGAAGCTTTTGATAGTCCGCTTAAGCCTGAACAAGACACCATTACCCGACCTGACGGCGAATCCGTCATGCGCGACTTCCGGACCATGACCCTCGGCGAAGTGCGCCTCGAGCCAGGCAAAGGTGAGTTGCGACTACGTGCTACCGACATTCCGGGTAAAAGCGTGATGGATCTCCGCCGCGTGACGATGACGCTGAAGTAAGTCGAAGGCCGGAGGCCTCGAGGACAAGAGGGCACGTGAGGCACGGTGGATCAGAGAGAGAGGCAGTGCAAAGGTGCAACTGCGGCGGAGCCGCGTGCAAAAGTGCAAAAGTAAGAGACAGCGCTGAAGGGGAGACCGGGAACCGGATAGTTAGCTGGGTGCGCTAAAGGTAGGGCTGACCACCTTGGTCAGCCGCGGTTGAGCGAGGGCGCTCAACCCTACCCGATGCAGAGAGATCAAACTCAAAGGAGAACCGGTTCATTAGCGCCTGCGCATCCTTGACGTGGCTGAGCGGCGAGACCAAGTTGGGCACATGAAGTCCATGATGCTTTTCCTGCTCGGCGTGCGCCTGCTCTTCTTGTCGGCCGCCGGTGCGATGTGCGTCTATGGCCTGCTCCACGCGGCTGACCCGAAGGTTCTGTGGTATTGGACCGTCGGCCATGTGGTCGTGCTGATGGGCTGCGTGTTCCTGATCGGCAAGGTCTGGGCTTCGCTCAAGGCGACCTGGCAGCAGAAGTAAGGTTTATATGAGGGGAATCGGGGCCGGACTGACACGAAGTCGGGCTGGATAATTGTCATTTTGGCATGTAAATATGTCGCCCTCCCCTCTCATGAAGTCCCGCGCCTTCCTTCTCGCCCTCGTCACCCTTTCCGCCGGCGTCTTCGCCGCCGACGCGGTGGTCACCGACAGCTCCAGACTTAGGACCAAGGAAGCCAAGGCGAACGCCGCCAACTGGCCGGACAATAGCAAGGGCTCGCCGACGCCGCATGCTCCGGCCGAGAACCCACCGGCTGCGACGACCCAGCGCAGCCAGCAGGTCGCCCCGCCCGCTTCGGGTGAACGCGTCGTCTTCATCGGCAACGGTTTCGCCGAACGCGATACCTACTACGGCCGCCTCGAGACCGAACTACAGCTCCGCTTTCCCGACACAGAACCTCATCGTCCGCAACATGGGTCGCTCGGGCGACACCCCGGCCTTCCGCCCTCACCCCGCCCGCGCCAGCCAGTGGGCCTTCCCGGGTGCCGACAAGTTCCATCCCGAATACGCCCAGCATAACGGCAAAGGCTTCTTCTCCACGCCCGACCAGTGGCTCTTCCATCTGAAGGCCGACACGGTCGTCGCGTTCTTCGGTTATAACGAATCCTTCGACGGCCCTGGCCGCGCCGCCAACTACGAAGCCGAAGTCGACGCCTTCGTCGCGCACTCCCTCACCCGGGCCTACAACGGCAAGACCGCACCGCGCCTCGTACTCGTCTCCCCGATTGCTTTCGAGAACCTCACCGCCACACGCGACCTCCCGAACGGCCAGAAGGAGAACGCCAACCTCGAACTCTACGTCGCCGCCATGGAGCGCGTGGCCAAGAAGCACGGCATCACGTACGTCGACCTCTTCCACCCCACCCTCGCCGCCTACGGTAAGAGCAAGACGCCCTACACGATCAATGGCTTCGCCCCGACCGATTTCGGTTACCGCGAGGTGGCCAAACTGCTCGCCGACGGACTCTTCGGCGCCACACCCCGCGTCTCGAAGGCTGACGAAGCCCTGGTGAACGGCGCGGTGAAGATGAAGGATTACATGTGGAATACGGATTATTCGATCCTCAACGGCGTCCATACCCACGGCCAACGCTACAATCCTTTCGGTCCGCAGAACTACCCCGACGAGGTCTACAAGAGCCGCCAGATGACCGTGATCCGTGATGCGCTCATTCACGACGTCGCCCAAGGCAAACGCACCGACCTGACCGTCGACGACTCCAAGACGCTCGTCCTCCCGGCCGTACCGACCAACTTCAAGCCGAGCGAGAAGAACGGCAACCCGACCGAGTTCCTTTCCGGCGAAGCGGCCATCGAGAAGATGAAGCTCGCCCCGGGCTACAAGGTCTCGCTCTTCGCCTCCGAAGAGAAGTTCCCGGACCTCAAGAAGCCGGTGCAGATGTCGTTCGACGCCAAAGGTCGCCTCTGGGTCGCGACCACGCCGACTTACCCGCACTACCGCCCGGGCGACGCGCTGCCCAACGACAAACTCCTGATCCTCGAAGACACCGATGGCGACGGCAAGGCCGACAAGCAGTCCGTCTTCGCCGACAAACTCCACATCCCGATCGGTTTCGAGATCGCCCCCGAAGGCGTCTACGTTTCCCAGGAGCCGAACCTCGCCCTGCTCATCGACGATGACAAGGACGGCAAGGCCGACCGCACGGAGCTGATCCTGCATGGCTTCGACTCCCACGATTCGCACCACGCCATCTCGGCCTACTAGCGCCGATGCTTCCGGTGCCTTCTACCTGCTCGAAGGCCGCTTCCTCCACAGCCAGGTCGAGACCGCTTACGGACCGCGCCGTTGCAACGACGGTGGCGCCTGGCGCTTCGACCCGAAGTCCCACCGCCTCGAACGCGTGCAGGTCGACGTCTCCAATCCGTGGGGCTTCTCGTTCGATTATTGGGAACAGCCGTTCCTTTCCGACGCCTCACCCGGCGAGAACTGGTGGGCCGTGCCGCTCTCGGCCAAGGTCCCCTACGGCATCGAACAGATCAAGGTCGAGCAGTTCGTCCCCAAGCGCTCCCGCCCTAGCTCCGGTGCGGAATTCGTCTCCTCGCGCCACTTCCCCGATGCGCAGCAAGGCGACTTCATGATCTGCAATACGATCGGCTTCCTCGGCATCAGTTTTGGCAAAAAGGCCGACGACGGCGCCGGCTTCACCGGCAAGGCCAACGGCGACCTCATCACGTCCACCGACGGCAACTTCCGCCCGGTCGACCTCGAGTTCGCGCCGGACGGCTCGCTCTACTTCATCGACTGGCACAACCCGCTCATCGGCCACATGCAGCACAACGCGCGTGACCCGAATCGCGACCGTGAACGCGGACGCATCTACCGCATCACCTACCCCGAGCGCCCGCTCGTCAAGCCCGCCCAGGTCGCCGGCGCCACCGTGGCCCAACTCCTCGAGAACCTCAAGGAGCCCGAATACCGAACCCGCTATCGCACCCGTCGCGAACTCCGCGGACATTCCCCCGCCGAGGTGCTACCCGCCGTGAAGGCCTGGGTCGCGAAGCTCGACAAGAATGATTCGGCCTATGAGCACCACCTGTGCGAAGCCCTCTGGGCGACATGGGCGCAGAATAAGCCGGACTCCGACCTCATCGCGCAGCTCCTGAAGGCCAAGCAGCCTGAAGCACGCGCCGCCGCCGTGGACGTCATCCGCCATTCCTTCTGGCAGCTGCCGAATCATGTCGAACTCCTCAACCAAGCCGTCCGCGACGAGAACGCCCGTGTCCGCCTGACCGCCGTCGTCGCCGCCACCTGGCTGGATAACGGCGATGGCGCCAAGATCGCCGTGGAGGCCTTCAAACTGCCCGTCGACCGCTGGATCGGACCCGTCTTGCACTACGCCCTCACCTACACGCTCAAGGACGACGTCGACGCGCTCAAGGCCGCCAGCCAGCTGAACCTCGATGGCAACCAGGCCGCCGCGGATTACTTCAGCGGCAAGCTCAAGATCGGAGTGGCCATCGCCGAAGCCGGCACCAACTCCAAGCCCTCGCGCAAGCTGACCGCCGCCGAGGAGAAGGCCTTCAAGCTCGGCCGCGAAATCTACTTCCGCGACGCGCATTGCGCCACCTGCCACCAGGCGGACGGCAAAGGCATCGTGAACATCTACCCGCCCCTCTCAAAGAGCAACTGGATCGAAGACGACGAACGCCTGACCAAGATCCTGCTCAAGGGCATCTGGGGACCCATCACCGTCAACGGCCAGCACTTCGACCCTACCAAGGGCGTGCCGCCCATGATGGGCTTCGGCGGACTGCTCAACGACGAGGAAGCGGCGGCCGTGCTCAGCTACGTGCGTCTCTCCTTCGGCAACAACGGCAAACTCGTCTCACCCGCCACCGTGAAGAAGGTCCGCGAAGCCACCAAGGACCGCGTCAACTTCTACATGGCCGACGAACTTCTTAAGGAACATCCGCTCAAGGCGGCTCCTCCGGCGAAGGCGAAGAAGAAGTGAGCGTGGCCGGAAGGCCACGCGGGGGCACGTGGGCAAGGTGACACGGGGACACGGGCAAACTAGAGGCCCGGAGGCCCAGAGGCTCGGTTGATCAGAGAGAGGCAGTGCAAAGGTGCAAATCGCGAGCGGCGCTCGCTGTGCAAAAGTGCAAACGTGAGAGACAGAAATTATTCTCGGGTCTCGGGTCTCAGTGATCAGGACTCGGGAACGGGTTATCGGGTTCGGGTACAGGTGCGGGTCCTGAACCTGTGCCTGCACCAGAACACCTGAACCAGGTACCTGATGGCCGAGACCTGGGACCTGAGAATGCTTCACCGGTCTCCGGTTTCCCTTTGAGCCAGTGAATCGCTTCGGATGACGGGGTAGGCGTGGTATGAGCCGTGGCCTGCCCTTTTCTTATAACTATCGATATTTTCTATACCCCCTATCGGTCAGGCAGGGCTTGACCTCGTTCCCAGCCATGGGATTTATTCGACCCATGCGTCTCCTCTCCTGCCTCGCTCTAGTCATTACCTCTGCCGTCCTGCCCGCGCAGGATTTTGACTTCAAGGGCGTCCCCGCCGACTACGCCATCGTATTCGCGACCGCCAGTTCGCGCGGCCTGAAAATCAGCGACTCACCTGAGGCCAAGGCCTTCAAGGCACGCATGGAAAAGACTCTCGCCGGGCTCGACCCCAGCACCAAGGACAGCAAGGAGATGCAGGAGGCCATCAAGGCTGCTACGGGCATCGACCTTGAATCGCCGGATAATCGTATCGCCGGCGGAGTTTCCCTCGATGCCGCCGGGCATCTAAGCGGCGGACTGATCATCCGGGCTCGCCATGATAGCAAAAAGCTTTCGGCCCATGCCGTCGCCAAGAAGGTCGGAACCCTGCAGGCCGGCGCGATCAAGGGCTGGAATGGCCAAGAGCTCCTGGCCTCTCTCAGCGATGAACTCGCCAAGGCCGCCAAAGAATTCCCAGCACCCGTTACGGCCGCCGGCGCCCCTGCGTCGGAACCCATCGGCGTCTTCGACCTCGACGACAATACGCTCGTGATCGCCCAGCCCAAGGAAGCCGCTCGCATCATTGACCTCCTCAAAGGAAAAGGCGTCTCCTACGCCCTATCTTCCTCCCTGCGCCCGCAGGTCAATGCCACTGGTCGTCCGTACGCTGTCTTCGCCATGAACGCCGCTAAGCTGCCAGCCACCCCCGAACTCACTGATAGCGGATTCCAGGGCGCAATCTTTGCGATGGGTGAAAATAGCAGCGACCAAGTCATGAAGATCAGCGCGTACTTCACTACCAAGGAGAAGGCTGCCCCGATGGCTATGCAGGCCCAAGGCATGCTCGCCATGGCGCCGATGATGCTCGCCGGAGATCCTTCCAAGCCTGAGACCGCCGAAGAGAAGGAAATGAAAGCCCTCGCGGCAGAATTCCTCGCCGGCGTCCAGCCCGTCGAAGCCGCAGGCAATCAGGTCACCCTGACCGCCAAGTGGGATACCCTTAAGCTTTTCGGCATGCTCGAGAAAATTGTCGCCATTGGCGCAACCGAAGCGAAGGCCGCGCCACAGCCGCTGACAAAGTAAGGCGTGGCCGCAAGGCCACGCAGGGGGCACGTGGGCAAGGGGACACGGGGACACGGGCAAACTAGAGGCCCGGAGGCACAGAGGCTCGGTTGATCAGAAAGATGCAGTGCAAAGGTGCAAATCGGAGCGGAGCTCCTGTGCAAAAGTGAGAGGCACGACTCCTGGATGTAAGGACTAGGCTTCATTTGACTACCCCTGCCCCTGCCCCTACCCCTACCCAATGTCTCGACTTCTCTTAGCTATCATCGCTCTACTCAGTTTCTCCGCGAAGGCTTCAGCTCAGGCTCAGCCCCAGAAGATCCTCTTTGTCGGCAATAGTCTCACGAGCCACGGCCCCAAAGCCGACATCGACTGGCACGGCAACTGGGGCATGGCCGCGACCTCATTGGACAAGGATTACGTCCACGTCGTGACGAAGGCCCTCGCCGTGAAGCAAGGCATCACGCCGGTGATCATGGTCAAGAACGTCGCCGACTTCGAACGCAACCATGTCGGCTACGACATCGCGGGCAAATACGCGGATGCCGCCGCCTTCAAGGCCGATCTCGTCATCCTGTGTATCGGCGAGAACGTCGCCCCGCTGAAGACACCGGAAGCCCAGGCCAAGTATCAGGAACAAGTCACCGCACTGCTGAAGACCTTAAAGTCTAACCCCAAGGCTGCCATCATCGTACGCAGTAGTTTCTGGCCGAGCGAGGCCAAGGACAGCGCCATGCGCAAGGCCTGTGAAGCCGTCGGCGGCACGTTCGTCGACATCAGCGCCCTTTCCAAGGATGAGAAGAACTACGCGCGCTCCGAGCGTCCGTATAAGCATGCCGGCGTGGCCAATCATCCGGGTGATCGCGGGATGGCCGCGATTGCCGAGGAGATTGTTAAAGTGGTGAAGTAAGCGCGACCGAGTCGCGCAGTGGGCATGTGGGCAAGGTGACACGTTGGCAAGGGGCACAAACGAGAGGCTCGGAGGCCCAGAGACTTGGTTGACCAGAGTGAGGCCAGTTGGCAAAGGTGCAAATCGGAGCGATGCTCCTGTGCAAAGGTGCAAAAGTGGGCAGGCAGAGATACATCTTCGGAGTCTCAGGTCTCGGCCGTTCGGGTATCAGGTGCGGGTCATCGGGTGCAGGTGCGGGTACGGGTCCTGAACCTGTACCTGAGTGGCCGAACACCTGAACCCGGCTGACCATCGACGGCCGAGACCTGGGACCTGAGAATGATTGCATCGTAGGCACAAAAAAGCCCCCGACATCGGGGGCTGATTCGTGAGGCCGAGACGGCTTACTTGCCGCCGCAGCAACCGCCGGTCGAGGCGGGCTTGTCGGTCGAGCAGCTAGAGCCTTCCTTATTGCAGCAACCGCAGGTGCCGAGGCACTCACCGGAACCACAACAGGCGAGGCAGCTGAAACCCTTGCGACCAACCCAGGCGAGGAAGAGCACGGCGATCGTCAGGATGATGACGACCGGGTCATAGACCTGCTTGATCAACACATTCACGAGCACGATGTTGAAGGTGATGGCACCGATCAAGGCGACACCCCAGCCACGCGAGCAGGCGCGAAGTAAAAATAGGCCGCCAATAACCTCAAGCACCTTGATGATAGCCAGATAAGAGGTGCCGGTCATGGCAGTGAAGTAGGCTTTGGTCAGCTCCCCTGCTTCCGGCGACGACGGAGCCGAAGGAGCCGGCAACACCGACTTGATCGCCGGGACGAAGAAGCTCAGACCGAAGATAATGAAGGCTACCCCAAGAAGGATAGCGACGATGTTGGCAGTTTTTTTCATGACAACGGCAGGCTAGCCTAATTGACCGGGGTTGAAAGGGCTAACTTCAGAGGGCCTTGTGGGAGCCGTCGCACAGCGCGCCCTTCTTGGAATGCTTACAGGCGCAGAAGTAGACCGTACCATTGGCGTCTGCCGTGTAGGGAACCGGCGTGAAGGCGGAACCCTTGTGGGCGCCGTCGCAGAAAGGCTGGTTCTTGCTGTGACCGCACGAGCACCAGTAGTAGGTCTTGCCGGCTTCGACGAGAACAGGGATGGGAGACTTCTGAGGAATGTGGGGGGAGGACATGGCGTGAGAGTATAGAGTTTGGAGTATCGAGTATAGGGGAAAGCAGGATGGATCAGGCGAGGTCGAAGAGGAGGGCTTCGACAGGGCCGGTGGACTTGAAGGCGAAGGTGCCGGCGTCCTCAGATTTGACCGCATCGCCGGGGGCGAGCTTCACGTCGCCGATCTCGACGTCGCCACCGATCAACTGGAACCAAAGTCCCCTGCCCGCGGCCAAGTCATGGGTGATCGTGGCGGCGGACTGGGTCTTCACGCGATAGACATCCGCGTCCTGGCTGATGTGCGCCGAGCCCTCGCGACCGTCGTTCGAGATGATGAGCACCTTGGACGCATCAAGCTGTTCCGGTGTAGGCGTCCATTCCGCGTAACGTGGCTTGAGACTGGGGCGGTCCGGCATAATCCAGACCTGGATGAGATGGAGGCGTTCGGTCTTCGAGGGATTGACCTCGCTGTGCTTGACGCCGCTGCCCGCGCTCATGACCTGAATCTGGCCCGGCTTAAGTTGCGCATGATTACCCATGCTATCCTTGTGCTCGATGGCACCCTCGAGGACGTACGTAAAAATCTCCATATCCTTATGGCCATGCGCCGGAAAGCCCATGCCGGGAGCCACCAGGTCTTGATTGATGACCCGCAGTGACCGGAAGGCCATGTGGGCTGGGTCGTAATAATCCGCGAAACTGAAGCTGTGGCGGGCCACCAGCCAGCCGTGATCGGCGAAGCCGCGCTCTCCCGAACGTCGCACCGTAAGGTTCATATCTTAGCAACTTGGGCCGAAAAACGCCGAAGTCCATCATCCCTCGATTTTTCCCGACGGATTTAGTTTGAAAACACCCCCTCAGAATGGTCTATGCTAATGGCTCGTGTCGGGCAGTGGCTCAATCTGGTAGAGCGCTGCTTTCGGGTAGCAGAGGCTGAGAGTTCAAATCTCTCCTGCCCGACCAATTTAAAGACCCTGGGGACGTTGCGACGTCCCCGGGGTTGTCTGCATAGAGATCCGGGCCTTGTCTGGATGGCCTTAGGAAGCGGATTCAGATAAGCCTAAGACTGTAAAATACAGCCGCTTGAGGTTGAAACCCCTGGGCATTAGGTCTCTTTTGTAAGCCATACGGCGGAACTCCCCTGCTCCGCCGCCTGTCCTATCCCCATGCCCCCTAAGGCCACCCTATTTCTTGGCGTTTTTGTCAGCGCCCTCTGCTCCGCCGAACCGATCAACTTCAGCCGCCAGATCCGGCCGATCCTCTCGGAGAACTGTATCGCCTGCCACGGCCCCGACGAGAAAGCCCGCAAGGGGAAGTTGCGCCTCGACGACGAGAAAGATTCGAAGCGCGATCGTAAAGGCGACTTCGTCATCCTACCCGGCAAACCCGACCAGAGCGAACTGATCAAGCGCATCGAGTCGACCGACCCTGATGACGTCATGCCGCCACCCAAGCAGCATAAGACGATTCCCGCCGCACAGGTCGCCCTCCTCAAGGAATGGATCAAGCAAGGCGCGCCGTGGGGACGTCACTGGTCCTATGAACCTGTCGCCCGTCCGTCCGTGCCGAAGAACGGCGAAACCAATCCCGTCGACGCCTTCCTCGCTGACCGCCAAAAGAAAGAAGGCCTGACCTGGTCGCCAGAAGCGCCCAAGTCCATCCTCGTCCGCCGACTTGCCCTCGACATCACCGGCCTGCCGCCCACGCCCGAAGAAGTCGCGAAACTCTCCGGCGCCAAGCACGCGGACATCGTCGCCCATTTCCTCGCCAAGCCCGCTTACGGCGAACACTGGGCCCGTCAGTGGCTCGACCTCGCCCGCTACGCCGATAGCGCCGGTTATCCCTCCGACCCCGGCCGAGTCATCTGGGCCTACCGCGACTGGGTCATCAAGGCCCTCAACAAGAATCAGCCTTACGACCAATTCGTCATCGAGCAGATGGCCGGCGACCTGCTGCCCAAGCCGACCGAAGACCAGCTCATCGCCACGGCCTTCCATCGCAATACGATGACCCAGAACGAAGGCGGCACGAGCGACGAAGAATTCCGTAACGCCGCCGTCATCGACCGCGTCAACACCACCTACGCGGTCTTCATGGGTACCACCATGGCCTGCGCGCAGTGCCACACCCACAAGTACGATCCGATCACGATCGACGAATATTTCCGTTCCTACGCCTTCCTCAACCAGAGCGCCGATAGTGATAAGCGCGACGAGTCGCCCCTCCACGAGATCTACCCGCCCGGCGTGAAAGCGCAGCGCGACCAGTGGACGAAGGATAGCGCCGCCGCCGAAGCAGCCTTCAAGAAGCCGGACCCCGCCTGGCTCGCCGGTTACGACGCGTGGCTGGCCAAGGGACCGAAGCTGACAGAAAAACCGCTCAAGGCCGCCCTCGACGCCCCGAAAGAGAAGCGCACGAAGGCCCAGGATAAACTCCTCTCCGATTACTACGTCCGCAATGTCTCGCCGGCGACCAAGGACGAACGCGCCCGCGCCGACGGTCTCAAGAAGCAAATCGCGGCTTCCGCGCCGGTCACCGTACCGATCATGCAGGATCTCGCCGGCAGAGAAACGTCGCAAGACCTTCATCCAACTCCGCGGCAACTGGCAGGCCCTCGGCGACCAGGTTGACGAAGGCGTGCCGACCCACCTCGCCCGCTGGGACGACTCCGCGCCCAAGAACCGCCTCGGCTTCGCGCATTGGATTACCAATCGCGACAACCCCCTCACCGCCCGCGTGACGATGAACCGCCTCTGGGAGACCGTCTTTGGCGTCGGCATCGTGCGCTCGAGCGAAGAGTTCGGTAGCCAAGGCGACCTCCCCTTCCATCCCGAACTGCTCGACTGGCTCGCCGCCGAGTTCGTCGAGAGTGGCTGGGACACGAAGAAGATGCTCACGCTCCTCTTGAATACCCGTGCCTATCGCCAAACTTCCGCCGCCAACAGCAAGCGCAACGAGCAGGATCCTGATAACCGTTTCGTCGCCCGTGGTCCGCGCTTCCGTCCCTCCGGTGAAATGCTGCGCGACCAAGCCCTCGCCGTCAGCGGACTCCTCAGCGCCAAGATGTATGGTGCGCCCGTCCGACCGATTCGTCCGAACATGGGCCTCAGTATCGCCTTTGGTGGCTCCGGCGACTGGGCTACGAGCACTGGCGAGGATCGCTATCGTCGCAGCCTCTACACCGACACGCGACGCAGTACGCCGTACCCAAGCTTCGCCACCTTCGACGCCCCGAACCGCGAGACCTGCGTCGTCCGCCGTGATCGCTCCAACACGCCCCTGCAGGCCTTTGTGACGCTCAACGATCCCGTCTTCGTCGAGACCAGCCAAGCCCTCGCCCGCCGTCTCCTTAAGGAAGGTGGCACCACCGATGAGTCGCGCCTGCGCCTCGCCTACGCGCTCTGCCTCTCGCGCGAACCTGACGCCTCCGAACTCGCCACGCTGAAGAAGCTGCTGACGAAGTCCGCCGCACAGTACAAAGCCGACGCCGCTCTCGCCCTCAAGATGGCCACCGATCCGCTCGGCCCGGCCGACAAAGGCGCCGATGTCTCCACCCTCGCCGCCTGGACCGCTGTCAGCAGCGTCATCATGAACCTCGACGAGTTCCTCATGCGTCGCTGAGCCCATCGGTCCTACCCCCACCCCTACCCCTATCCCTTTCGTAACATGAACCCTCTCCGCGAAGCCCAGCTCAGCCTGCAGACGCGCCGCACCTTCCTCAGCAGCGTCGGTCAGTTCAGCCTCGGCGCCATCGCCCTCCATGCGATGAAGGCCGACGCCCTCGGCGCCCCTTCCGCCAACGATAACCCGCTCGCCCCGCGCAAGCCGCACTTCAAGGCCAAGGCCAAGCGCGTCATCTACCTGCACATGTCCGGCGGCCCACCCAACCTGGACATCTTCGACTACAAGCCGGAGCTCGTGAAACGGAGCACTCAGGATTGCCCGGACTCTTTCCTCAAGGGCCGCACCTTCGCCTTCACCACCGGCGTGCCGAAGCTCATGGGCAGCCCGCGTACGTTTAAGCAGTACGGCCAAGGCGGACTCTGGATGAGCGACGCCGTCCCGAACTTCCAGAAGATCGCCGACGAAGTCACGCTCGTGAAGGCCATGCACACGGATCAATTCAATCACGCCCCTGCTGAACTCCTGCTCTTCACCGGCCATAACCGCCAAGGCCGTCCGTCATTGGGTTCCTGGGCCACCTATGGCCTCGGCACCGAGAACCAGGATCTACCTGGCTTCGTCACCATGATCTCCAACGGCGTCCAGCCCAGTGGCGGTCAGGGCTGCTGGGGCTCCGGCTTCATCCCGTCGGTCTTCCAAGGCGTGCAGTGCCGCAGCAAGGGAGACCCCGTGCTCTTCGCGAACGACCCTCCCGGCATGACCCGCGATCTCCGTCGCGCCACGCTCGATGCGCTCAAGGATCTCAACCAGCGCCAGCAGGACGAACTCGGCCACGCTGAGACCGTCACGCGCATTGCCCAGTACGAACTCGCGTTCCGCATGCAGACCAGCGTGCCGGAAGTCATGGACATCTCGAAGGAGAAGCCCGCGACGCTCGAAGCCTACGGCGCCAAGCCCGGTGAATCCAGTTTCGCTAATAATTGCCTCCTCGCCCGCCGCCTCGTCGAGAAAGGTGTCCGCTTCGTGCACCTCTTTGACTGGGGCTGGGACTTCCACGGCACCGGCCCCAAGGAAGATATCCGCGACGGCCTTACCGCCAAGATGGCCGCGACCGACAAGCCCGTCGCCGCGCTGATCAACGACCTCAAGGAACGTGGCCTACTCGAAGACACCCTCATCGTCTGGGGCGGCGAATTCGGCCGCACCCCCTTCCGCGAAGGCCGAACGGCCAAGGGCGAAGTCCTCGGCCGCGACCACTACCCCGACTGCTTTACGATCATGATGGCCGGCGGCGGCGTCAAAGGCGGCTTCCAGTTCGGCGAGACCGACGAGATGGGCTTCGCCGGCGTGAAGGACAAGGTCCACGTCCACGACCTGCAGGCCACCATCATGCATCTGCTTGGCTTCGACCACGAACGCCTCACCTATCGCTTCCAAGGCCGCGACTATCGCCTGACTGACGTTCATGGGCATGTCGATGAAGGAGATTCTCGAGTTAGGGCTAGGGCCATGGGTTCGGGACAGACATCACACCTGTACCCACCTAAACCCAATCACCCCACCCTCAACTCGCCCCAGCCCGAGCCCTAGCCCTAGCCCTATCAGATGTTCCGTCCTCTTTGCCTACTCCTCATCATCGGCTTCCGGCCATCTCCGCCGAAGACCTCCGCTTCAATCGCGATATCCGTCCAATCCTCTCGGAGAATTGTTTCTTCTGTCACGGCCAGGACCCCAAGCACCGCGAGGCGGACCTGCGACTAGACCAGCGCAGTGAAGCGATTAAAGACAACGATGGGGTCTTCGCAATCGTGCCGGGACATCCAGAAAAGAGCGAGATACTGAAGCGCATGGTGTCGCATGATGCCAGACGACCAGATGCCGCCTCCGGAATCGAACCGCAAGGTAACGCCGGCGCAGATCGAGCTCATCCGCCGCTGGATCGCCCAAGGTGCACCCTACGAGAAGCATTGGTCGTTCGTGCCGCCCGAGAAAGCCTCAGCGCCGAAGCTCAACGACGCCTCTTGGGCTCGTCAGCCTTTTGACCGTTATGTCCTGGCAAAACTCGAGACCGAGAAAC
Source organism: Opitutales bacterium (assembly GCA_964203605.1). Lineage (GTDB taxonomy): Bacteria > Verrucomicrobiota > Verrucomicrobiia > Opitutales > UBA953 > UBA953. Next base: position 118,312 of record CAXNMQ010000005.1, on the reverse strand, counting down.
TCCAGCCTTCCGCCGAAGCCAAGCCGGCGACCTGGCTTCGCCGCGCCGCCTTCGACCTGACTGGCCTACCGCCCACGCCTACCGAGATTGCGGCCTTTGAAGCCGACGCAGCCAAGCGCGGCGAAGCCGCCTATGCTGCCGCCGCGGACCGCCTACTGTCCTCGACCCGCTTCGGGGAACGCCTCGCCCAAGACTGGCTCGACGTGGCCCGCTACGCCGACACCCACGGTTTCAATAACGACTCCTCGCGCTCTATGTGGCGCTGGCGTGATTACGTCATCGAGTCCTTCAACGCGAACCTGCCCTTCGATCGCTTCGTGACCGAGCAGCTCGCCGGAGACCTCTTACCGAAGCCGACGGCTGATCAGCGCCTGGCCACGGCCTTCAATCGCAACCACGTCATCAACAGCGAAGGCGGCATTATCGACGAGGAGTATCGTGTCGAATACGTCGCCGACCGCGTGCGCACGACAAGCACCGCCCTACTCGGCCTGACGATGGAGTGCGCCCGCTGTCACGACCATAAATACGACCCGATCGGCGAGAAGGACTACTACCGGATGTTCGCGTTCTTTAACAACGTACTCGAATACGGAGAAGACGGCCGCATTGCCAATGCGGTGCCCCTGCTCGTCACGCCGACTCCCGAGCAGATTAAGCGCCGCCGCGAGATGGATGAGCGACTGAAGGCGATCGACATCGCCCTACGCGCCTGGCCCGAATCAGTGTCCATCCCCGCCGACCTGCGCACTCGCCTAATCGCCGAAGACGCCAAGCTTTTGCCCAAGACGCCAAAGCCAGCTAAGCCGACCGAAGCCCGCCTCCTCGCCAAGGACGCCGATGTGGACCCCAAACGCGGCACCACCCTCTCAGTCTGGTTCAAGGCGAAGACGGCCTCGCCTGACGCCCCGATCATCAGTGCCTTGGACCGATCAGGCAACCCGGCCGCGGTCAGCTACGGCGGCGGGCGCGAACTCCGCCTCATCGGCGAGGAACTGGAGTGGGCCGCCAGCCAGCGCTACCCAGCTTACGCAACAATCGTCCGCACGGTCGGTGCGAAGATCCGCGCCGGAAACTGGCATCAGGTCTCCGTTCGCATCCAAGGCTCGGAAAACGCTTCGACCATCGCGCTGTTCGTCGACGGCGAGGAAGTGCCCACGCAGATCCGCCATGACGGTGTGTCCGGCGCCCCCGCCAAGCGAGACTGGCTGCTCGGCGCCGACGGCAAGGCCAAGCCCTTCGATGGCGAGGTCACGGGCTTCCGCACCTACCCCTCCATCCTGAAACCTGAACAAGTCCGCCACGCCTTCTGGCTCCAGTCGGCAGACAAACTCACGGCGGAACAGCGGACCCAAGCCGATCGCGAGCTCGCCCGACGTCACGCAGGCCGTATCCAAGCGTTGCAAGCCGAGCGTGACACCCTCTGGACCGAACGTCTCGCTTTCATCCGCACCTTGCCCACGACGATGGTCATGGAAGAGATGCCGACCCCTCGCCAGGCGTACGTGCTCAACCGTGGACAATATGACGCCCATGGCGACAAGGTCGAAGCCGGCGTCCCGGAGCAACTGATCGCCGCTTGGCCGAAGGATGCCCCGAAGAACCGCCTCGGTCTCGCCCAGTGGTTCCTACAACCCCAACACCCGCTCACCGCTCGCGTGGTCGTGAACCGCTTCTGGGCCCAGCTCTTCGGCGTCGGATTGGTCAAGAGTGTCGAAGATTTCGGAACCCAAGGCGAGTGGCCCAGCCACCCCGAGGTGCTTGATACCTTGGCGCGCGATTTCGTCGACGGCGGTTGGAACGTGAAAGGCTTCTTCAAGTCGGTGGTACTCTCTTCGACTTATCGTCAGACCAGCGACGCTTCGCCGGAACTCTACGCCCGTGATCCGGAGAACCGCCTGCTCGCCCGCGGCCCACGCGTCCGCCTGACCTCCGAGCAGATCCGCGACCAAGCCCTCGCCGTCTCTGGCCTGCTTGCCGAGAAAATCGGCGGCCCGAGCGTACGTCCTTACCAGCCCGAAAGCCTTTACAAAGGAATCGTCGTCGACGCCCCCTACCCCAGCACGACTTGGGAACTCGGCAAAGGTGACGAGATCTACCGCCGCAGCCTCTATACCTTCTGGAAACGTACCGTGCCGCATCCGGCGATGCTGACCTTCGATTCGCCGGACCGCGAATTCTGCAGTGCCCGGCGCTCCCGCACCAACACGCCCCTGCAGGCCTTGGTGCTCTGGAACGAGACCGGCTATCTCGAGTCCTCTCGCAAACTCGGCGAGCGCATGCTCAAGGAAGGCGGAGCCGATGACACCTCCCGCGCGACCTTCGCGTTCCGCCTCGCTACCGGGCGCGCCCCACGCGCGGCCGAGACCGAAGTACTAACCCGCACGTACGCCAAGCTACGCGCTGACTTCGCCGCGCGCCCCGATGACGCCGCGAAGCTCATCAAAGTCGGCGTCTCTGTGCCCGATCCCGCCCTTTCCGCCGTCGAACTCGCCGCCGCCGGTGGCGTCGCGAACCTGATCCTGACGCTGGACGAAACCATCACCAAGAACTGACCGCCATGTCCTGCCATCAATACGAGAACATGCATTCGCGGCGCGAGTTCCTGGAGAAAGCTGGACTCGGTCTCGGCGCCGGTGCCCTTGCCCACCTACTAGGTGGCTGCGCTTCGACCAGCACTTCTGGCGATCCGCACATCAACGGCCTGCCCGGACTGCCCCACTTCGCCCCCAAGGCCAAGCGCGTCATCTGCCTCTTCCAGTCCGGCGGCCCTTCGCATCTTGATTTGCTGGACCCGAAGCCCGAGCTCGAACGCCAGTTCGACAAGGATCTCCCGGACTCCATTCGCCGCGGCCAACGTATCACCGGGATGGTGGCTTCGCAGGCCCGCCTCGCCTGCCAACCGAGCCGCTTCAAGTTCACCCGTCACGGCAAAGCCGGCACAGAGATCAGCGAACTCCTCCCGCACATCGGTGGGATCGCCGACGACATCTGCGTGATCCGGTCGATGCACACGGACGCCATCAACCACGACCCCGCGATTACGTTCTTCCAGACCGGCAGCCAGCTGCCTGGCCGTCCGAGCATGGGCGCTTGGACCGACTACGGCCTCGGCCGCATGAACGATAACCTCCCGTCGTTCGTCGTGCTCGTCTCGACGAATAAGGAACGCTCTGGTCAGGGCCTGCTTGCGCGCCTCTGGGGCAGCGGCTTCCTCCCCAGCGCTCACCAAGGCGTCCAGTTCCGCGGCGCCGGAGAACCCGTGCTTTATCTGCGCGACCCCGAAGGCCTCACGCGCGAGCAGCGCAAGACCCTCCTCGAAGGCGCGAACGAACTCAACCGACTCAACCTCGCCGCCACGGGCGACCCCGAGATCTCCGCGCGCATCAGCCAAGCTGAGATGGCCTACCGCATGCAGGCCAGTGTCCCCGAACTCATGGACCTCACGGGCGAAAGTAAGACGGTCATGGAAAGTTACGGTCCGGAAGTAAATACTCCGGGCTCCTTCGCCCGCAATGCCCTGCTCGCCCGTCGTCTCGCCGAGAAAGGCGTGCGCTTCATCCAACTCTACCACCGCGACTGGGATCACCATGGCAGCCTGCAGGATCAGCTGCCCAAGATGGCCCGCGATGTCGACCAACCCGCGGCTGCGCTGGTCAAGGACCTCAAACAACGCGGCATGCTCGACGACACCCTCGTCATCTGGGGCGGCGAGTTCGGTCGCACCCCTTACGCCCAAGGCGGGGCCAATCGCGAGAAGTACGGACGCGACCACCACGGCAAAGCCTTCTCGATTTGGATGGCCGGCGGCGGCATCAAGCCCGGCATGTCCTTCGGCAGTACCGACGACTTCGGTTTTAACACCCAGGAGAACCCCGTGCACATCCACGACCTTCAGGCCACGATTCTCCACTGCCTCGGTATCAATCACGAGCGCCTCACCTATCGCTTCCAAGGCCGCCAGTTCAGGCTCACGGATGTGCATGGCAAAGTCGTCCGCGATATCATCGCGTAGACGCGGAAGGTATTGGCGGTTAGCGGTTGGCGGTTGGAAGATACAGGACTCAAAGGGAAACCGGGATATTTGCTGGGGATCATGGGTAGGGCGGTCATTGCCATGACCGCCGTTAGCATCGGTACGCGTTGTCCAGGTCGGGCACAGGTGCACCGACCGAACCCGTACCTGATGCCGAATACCTGCACCACGGACGTGATGGCCGAGATCACGTCCCTGACCTGTATGCCCGTCCAATCATCCGGTCTCCGGTTTCCCTTTGAGCGTATTTTCATCCTCATCACGCATCCTCATGATATGACCGAAACGACACGGGTCGTAATCCTGCCACTTTTGGAATTTGCGGTCTCATCCTTTCTTCATCCCCTTAAAATCATCCATGCGTACCCTCCTCGCGCTCGCGCTCTGCGCAACCCTCGTCCACGCGGCCTACGAACCGCTCAACGATAAAAACCGTCCCACCGCCAGCGAGCCCGCGCTTACTCCGGCCGGCACCGCCGCCGCACTCAAGGTCCCCGCGGGCTTCCGCGTCGAGCTGGTCGTCGGTGAGCCCAAGATCGTGCAGCCCATCGCCTACACCATCGATGACCGCGGTCGCCTCTGGATTGTCGAGTGCACCAACTACCCGGCCAGCCCGGGCGTGGCCAAGGACCGCATCCTCGTCCTCGAGGACACCAAGGGCAACGGCACCTTCGACAAGCAGACGGTCTTCTGGGACAAGGCCACCTTCTCGAGCGGAATCGCCGTCGGCTTCGGCGGCGTCTGGCTCGGCTCGCCTCCCAACCTGCTCTTCATCCCGATGAAGGATGGCGACGAACCCAAGCCCGCCGGCGAACCGCAAGTCATGCTCGACGGCTGGTCGAGCATCGACACCCACGAGACCCCGAACAATTTCATCTGGGGTCCGGATGGCTGGCTCTACGGCTCGCACGGCATCTTACATCGCTCCCTCGTGGGCAAGCCAGGCACCCCGGACAGCGAGCGACTCCTCATCGATGGCGCTATCTGGCGCTTCCACCCGACGCGCAAGGTCTTCGAACGCTGGTGTGAAGGTGGCAGCAACCAGTGGGGCGTGGATTGGAACGACCACGGCGAAGCTTTCTTCGCGGCCTGCGTCATCCCGCACATGTGGCACGCCATCCAAGGCGCCCGCTACCAGCGTCAGGGCGGCACGCACCCGGATATCCATACTTACGAAGACATCAAGACCATCGCCTGGGGTCGCTACGAGAAAGCCGCCTACGCCGGCGCGATGTTCTACCTCGGCGGCGCCTTCCCCGCCGAATGGCGCGACCAGTTCTTCTTCCACGACATCCACATGAACAAGATCCGTTGCGAGACGATGATCCCGACCGGCAGTGGTTATCGCAGCGAGAAGAAGGTCGATTTCGGCGTGAGCTCCGACCGCTGGTTCCGCGGCCTCTCCCCGCAGTATGGTCCGGATGGCGGCGTCTTCATCAATGACTGGTACGACAAGGTCCCCTGCCACCAGCAGAAGGAATTCACCGATCGCTCCAACGGCCGCATGTATAAGATCGTCACCGATGCCGTGAAGCCCGTGAAGGTCGACCTCGCCAAGCTTTCCGACGCCGAACTCGTCGCCCATCACCTCAACGCCAACGATTGGTACGTCCGTCACGCCCGCCGCCTCCTCCAGGAACGCGGTGCCAACGCCGCCACCACCGCTGCGCTCGAGAAGATCCTCTTCGAGAACGCCGACGACACCCGCCAGCTGCGCGCCCTCTGGACGCTGCACGCCCAGGGCGCCCTCACCGAAGCCACCCTTCTGCGCACGCTCGAGGCCAAGAGCGCCGCCGTCCGCGGCTGGGCCATCACTTGCGCCACCGAAGGCGGCAAGCCAACGGCGATCCTCTACGATCGCATCGTCCAGCTCAGCCAGAAAGACCCTTCCCCCGTCGTGCGCCGTCGCATCGCCTCCGCCGCCCAGCGCCTGCCGCTGGCCGACCGCTGGAGCTGGCTCGAGCCGCTCGCGCTAAATACTGAGGACGTCGCTGACCAGAACATCCCGTTCCTGCTCTGGTATGCCCTGGAACCCGCCGTCGCCGCCGATCCGGCCCGCGGACTCGCCCTCGCCCAGAAGACCCCCTTCGGCAAACTCGCCAACTTCACCGCGCGTCGTCTCGCGACCGCCGCGGTCGAACCCGGCTCCAAAGGCGAACAGCTCGAAGTCCTGAGCCAAGCCTTGCTCGCCGCGAACGACCAGCTCCGCGCCACCTTCCTCAACGGCATCAAGGATGGCCTCGTCGGACAGGTTCGCCTCAAAGAACCCGCCACCTGGCCAAAGGTGTACGCCGAACTTGCCAAGCACCCCTCGAATGAGGTCCGCAGCAGCGCCCGCCAGATCGCCGTCACCTTCGGCAACGCCTCGGCGTTGGATCAACTGCGAGCCACGCTCCTGAACCCCAAGGCGCCTGTGCCTGAACGCGCCCGCGTCCTCGCCAACCTAGCCCAGATCCGCGACGTCGAATCGCTTCCGGCCATCCTCGACCTCGCTAAGGCCGGCGCGCTGCGCGGACCGGCGATCGTCGCCCTCGGACAGTTCGAGGACCCTCGCATCGCGCCGCTCTTGATTCAATTCATCGTCGATGAGGACAAAGGCGTCCGCCCTCTCGCCCTCAATAACCTCGCCGGACGGGCTGAAAGCTCCCGCGCCATGCTCGCCGCCATCGACGCAGGTAAATTCAAGAAGGATGTCCTGAGCGCCACGCTGGCCACCAAGATCCGCGGCTTCAACGACGCGAAGATGAACGCCTGGCTCGAGAAGAACTGGGGTAAGGTCAACGCCAGCTCCGAAGACAAGGCCAAGGCCATCGCCAACTATAAGAAGTTCCTCGGCACGAACGCCATCCTGCGCGCTGACGTTAAGCGTGGCCGCGAACTCTTCCGCGCTTCCTGCTCGGCCTGCCACCAGCTCTTCGGCACCGGCGGCGAGATCGGTCCGCACCTCACCGGCGGCTACACCGACCTCGAATACCTGCTGCAGAACATTATCGATCCCAACTCGGTCGTCGGGTTGGACTACCAACTCGTCTACATCACGCTCAAGGACGGCTCCCTCCAGGCTGGCATCATCAGCGCGGAAAACGAATCCACCCTTACCCTCAAGGCTCCTGGTGCTCCCGCGCCCGTAGTCATCGCCAAGGACCAGATCAAGACCCGCGTCGTCAGTCCGAACTCGCTCATGCCTGAGGGCCTGCTCAACGGCATGGAAGAACCGGATGTCCGCAGCCTCTTCCTCTACCTCCGCCAGACCAGCGAACCTAAGTAATCGCACCCGATGAAAATCCTCGCCCGCCTCCTCCTCCTCAGCCTGCTGGCCCTGCAGCACCCGCTGCAGGCTGCCGAAAAGAAGTTTGTCGTCATGATCGCCGGTAAACCGAGCCACGGTCCCGGTGCGCATGAGCACAACGCCGGCGTCCTACTCCTCGCCAAGTGCCTCCGCGAAGGCGCCAGCGACCTGGTCGAAGTGAAGACGCACCTGAATGGCGAATGGCCAGCCGATGACGTCATCGCCCGTGCTGACACCATTCTGATCTACGCCGACGGCTACTCGTTCCACCCCGCCGTCCAGAAAGAACGCCTCTCCCAGCTCGCCAAAGAGATGAAGCGCGGCTGCGGTTTCGTCACCCTCCACTGGGCGACCGAAGTCCTGAAAGACAAAGGCGGCGCGGAATTCCTCGAATGGATGGGCGGCTATTGCGAACCGTTCTGGTCCGTCAACCCGCACTGGCAGGCCGACTTCACCCAGCTACCCGTCCATCCGATTGCCAACGGCGTCAGCCCCTTCACCACGCACGACGAATGGTATTTCCACATGCGCTTCAAGGACGGCATGAAATCCGTCGCCCCGATCCTGAGCGCGATTCCTCCAGTCAGCCTGAAGCTTCCTGACGGCATGCGCTCCGGCAATGCCCACGTGCGCAAAGAAGTGGCGGACCGCGTTCCTCAGCACGTTTCCTGGGCGACCGAACGGGCCGACGGTGGCCGCGGCTTCGGCTTCACCGGCGGACACAACCACAAGAACTGGGGTAATGACGACCAGCGTAAAGTGGTCTTAAACGCCATTCTCTGGACCGCTAAGGCCCCCGTTCCCGCCATCGGCGTCCAATCCAAAGTCACCCCCGAAGAACTGCTCGCCAACCTTGACCCCAAGGGTAAGAAATGAACGCATCCCCATGCGTCTCATCGCCCTCCTGCTAGCGACCACTCTTTTCGCCGCCGACGCGCCGAAGGCCAAAGCCCCCGCCGCCCCGAAGCCGCCGGAACCGCCCGTCTACCTGACGGAAACGGAAGCCGCCGCCGTCAACACGGACTACAAGCTGCAGGGTGAATACGCCAATGCCAAGATGGGCGCGAACGTCATCGCCCTCGGCAAAGACGAGTTCCGCCTCGTGCTCTTCAAGGGCGGCCTGCCGGGCGCAGGTTGGGACGGCACCCCGAAGATCGAAGTCGAAGGCAAGCGCGACGGCGAAGGCGCCCTCTTCAAGGACAACATCGATTCCGCCACCCTCGCCGACGGCGGGCTGACGATCAAGAGCATGGGCATCACGCTCAAGCGCACCATCCGCCACAGCCCGACCGAAGGCCTCGCCGCCCCCAAGGGTGCGACCATTCTCTTCGATGGACAGAACGCCGACGCCTTCGTCGACGGCAAGATCGACGCCCGCGGTTTCCTCGAAGCCAACACGAAGACCAAGCAGGCCTTCACTGATTTCAAACTGCACCTCGAATTCTTCCTGCCGTTCAAGCCGCTCGGCCGCGGCCAGGGTCGCGCCAACAGCGGCCTGTACCTCCAGCACCGCTACGAAGTCCAGGTCCTCGACAGCTTCGGCCTCAAGGGCCTCGATAACGAGTGCGGCGGCATCTATAAGAACGCCGCGCCCAAGGTGAACATGTGCTTCCCGCCCCTGCAGTGGCAGACCTACGACGTCGACTTCACCGCCGCCAAGTTCGACAAGGACGGCAAGAAGACCGCCAACGCCGTCGTCACCGTCCGCCACAACGGCGTCACCGTCCATGACGGCCTCGAACTCAAGGGCGCGACCCCCGGTGGCGGCTTCAAGACCGAAGTCCCCGCTCCCGGCCCCTTCTACCTGCAAGGCCACGGCAACCCCGTCGTCTACCGCAACGTTTGGGTGGTCGTGAAGTAAGTCCACCAGGACAGGGGTCCCTGACGTCCATGCGTATCGCGACCACCCTCTGCATAGCAACCCTTGCGGGACTGGCTATCCCTGGCCAAGCCGCCACGTTGCCAGGCATCGAAAAGACCTGCTTCGAGTGCCACGACCAAGAGACCGCCAAGGGTGACGTCGATCTCTCCGCGCTGCCCTTTAATCCAGCCGATCACCATAACCGCGAACGCTGGGCGCACATCTATGACGTCATCGCGAAAGGCGAGATGCCCCCGAAGAAGAAAGCCCTCGACCCCGCCGAACGCCAGAAGCTTGCCCGTGAAATCTCCGGCCCGTTGCTCGCCGCCGACGAAGCCGACATCAAGGATAATGGTCGCGGTCCACGTCGCCGGCTCAACCGCGATGAATACGAGCAAAACCTGCGTGCGCTCTTAAAGCTACCCGACCTCGATATCCGGGACATGCTCCCGGCTGACCGCGAAGGCCATCATTTCAACAAGACTTCCGCGACTCTGGACATGTCGCGGGTCCAGTTGACGGCCTATCTGGAAGCCGCCGAAGTTGCCCTGCGTCAGGCCATGAACGATGGCGTGCAGCCTACGAAACCCAAGATGCTCCGTATTGTCGGCACGTCACTCTTTCCCGCAAACGATACCTTCGGAAATAAGGAAGCGATGTTCTTCGCCCGTGGTGGCCGATCGCTGAACGCCGAAGAACTCAAGGCCAAGGATACCGCAAAAGATACTACCATCGAGCTCGCGCTCTTCCGTTCCCCGCATTGGCCTTACTACGGCTATCCGAAAGGATTCGTGGCGACGAAGCCGGGGAATTACCGCGTCCGCTTCTCGGCCCGCTCGGTACTTCAGCAGAAGGGCTACATCCTCACCCCGGCCACCGACCCCATCCCGATGACGTTCCGCGCCCGCAAGCCCTCCGGCCCGGATGTCTCCGGCGACGTTCGGGCCACTGGCGGCATCATGGACATCCAGCCGACACCGGCGACCTACGAGACGACCATCCGACTGCTCGCAACCGAGACTTTCGAATACAGCCTACTCGGCCTGCCCGTTCCCTTGGCGCGCAACGTCCAAGGGGGCGCACCGAGCTACCGCTATCCGCCCCTCCCACCCGGGGGCCAGCCTGGCGTCGCTTTCCAGTGGATGGAGATCGAGGGACCCATCCCACCCGCTTCGCCGGCTGCCGCCTATCGCGTCCTCTTCCCGGAACATATCCCAGCCACCGACGCCAAGGCCTTGCTCCGCCATTTCTTAAGCCAAGCCGCGCGCGAACCGGTCGAAGAGGAGACCTTCCACCAATATGAACGGCTCATTCAAGCCCGCCTCGACCGGAAAGAGCCGCTCAACGATGCCCTGCTGGCTGCCTACAAAGCCTTCCTATGCTCCGGGCATTTCCTCTACCTCCGCGAACCCACGCGGGCCGACGATCACTTCGCCGTCGCCGATCGACTCTCGCACTTCCTCACCAACAGCCGCCCCGATACTCGACTCCGCAGCTTGGCCCAAGAAGGGAAACTCGGCGATGGCCAGACTCTGCGCAAGGAAACCGAACGCCTACTAGAAGACGCCCACTTCGATCGCTTCATCCGCCCGTTCACCGATTACTGGCTGAACCTGCGCCATGTGCGCCGGGATGAGCCCGACATCCGCCTCTACCCTGAGTACCGTTTCGACGATTACCTGGTGGACAGCATGGCCGAAGAAACGCGTACCTATTTCGCGGGGCTCATCCGCGATAATCTCCCAGCCAAGAGTCTTGTCCAAGCCGACTTCATCTACGCCAATGACCGACTGGCGCGACACTATGGCCTGCCTCCGCTCAAGGGCTCGGCCATGCGTAAAGTCACGCTCCCGGCCGGCAGCCCGTTAGGTGGATTGATCACCCAAGCTGCGATCCTCAAGGTCACGAGTAATGGCACGACGACTTCGCCTGTGATTCGCGGCGCGTGGGTCATGGAGCGTATCATTGGCGACCCTGCGCCCCCGCCTCCCACCAACGTGCCCGCGGTGGAGCCGGATATCCGTGGTGCCAAATCCATCCGCGACCTGCTGGCCCGCCACACGAAGGACCCCTCCTGCGCCAACTGCCATGCCCGCTTTGATCCCGCCGGCTTCGCGCTCGAGAACTTCGATATCCTCGGAGGCTGGCGCCCTCGTTATCGCGGACTGGAACTCGGCGACAAAGTCACGGGTATCGACCGCGCTGGACACGATTTCAGCTACACCCTGGCTGACGTCGTCGATGCGAGCGGCAAACTCCGCGACGGCCGCGCCTTCAAAGACGTCCGAGAACTCAAGGCCCACTTCGCCGCCGACGACCGCCAACTCGCCCGCAATCTCCTGCATCAATTCGTCCTCTACGCGACCGGCACGCCAGTGCGCTTCGCCGATCGGACGAAGATCGAAGCCATTCTGGACGCCTGCGCCCAAGATCAGTATCGCATACGGGACCTGCTTCACGGATTCATCCAAAGTCCCCTCTTCCGCGGCCCCACGCACTGACCATGAAAGCCCCTCACATCGCCCGACAGCTCTCCCGCCGCCGCTTCCTTAGCGGAGCCGGGGCGTTCCTCGCCCTACCGATTCTGGGTAGCTTCACACCGGTCTTCGGTCGCGAGAAAACTTTCGCGCCGCCCCAGCGAATGCTGCTGATCTCGAATAATCTCGGCGTGCTCCCGACCCAGTTCTTCCCCACCAAGACAGGGCGTGGCTACGAAGCCTCGCCTTACCTTGCGACGTTGGGCGCCTTCCGCGACGACTTCACCGTGTTCAGCGGCCTCTCCCATCCTGACGTCACGGGTGGACATAGCACCGAGAACTGCTTCCTGACCGCCGCCCGCGGTCCGACTAAGAGCGGCTTCCGCAACCAGATTTCCCTGGATCAGTTTGCCGCGGAAAAAATCGGCCAGGTCACGCGACTCCCGACGCTTAATCTCGGCGTCAACATCGACAAAGCCAATCGCAGCCTCTCTTGGACGCGCGACGGCGTCCTCCTGCCGGCCGAAGACAGCGCCTCGGCCCTCTTTCGACGGATGTTCCTACAGGGCAATCCCGCCGAAGTCGCTCGCCAGCTCCACCGACTCGAAGAACGCGGCAGTATCCTCGACACGCTGCTCGACGACACCAAGCGCTACGCCCGCGATCTGGACGGCGAAGATCGCACCCGCCTCGACCAGTACCTGACTTCCGTCCGCGAAGTGGAAGCCCGCCTGCGTACCGCCCGTGAATGGGAACTGCGCCCCAAGCCATCGACCGACCGGGCGATGCCGACCGACATCACGGACCGCCAGCTCTTCTTCGCCAAGTTCGACCTGATGCTCTCTATGGCCCAACTCGCGTTCGAGTCGGATTCGACCCGGATCGTGACCCTGATGGTCGACGCCTTCGCCACCCCCGTCTTCAAGCTGCACCCTGACCAGAATACGACGGACGGATATCATAACTTGAGCCACCACGGTCAATCCGTCGAAAAAGTCCGCCAGCTCAAGGACGCCGACCAGCAGCAGATGACGCTCCTCGCCAAAGTACTCGGCCGTCTCACCGAGCATCGCGAAGCGGATCAGCGTCTCCTTGACCGCACCATGGTGCTCTTCGGCAGCAATTTGGGAGACGCCAATACCCACGATAACACCAATTTGCCCATTCTGCTTGCCGGTGGAGGCTTCAAGCACGGGCAGCATCTGGCGTTCCGCCGCGACCAGAACACCCCGCTTTGCAATCTGTACGTTTCGATGCTCCAGAAGATGGGCGTCGACGCGGATGCTTTCGGCTCGAGCACTGGCCCACTCGCCGGCCTAAGCTGACCCCTCTGATTTTTACCGCCCCCTACCCCTGCCCCTACCCCTGTGATGCGTATCCTCCTACTCTTAGTCGCGACGTCCCTCTTCGCGGCCGAACATAAGATCAAGCCGGGCGACGACCCGCAGGCCGTGATGGATGCCGCCGCTCCGGGCGATAAGCTCACCTTCCTGCCGGGCCTGCATCAGCACGGCCTCAAGAAGCACCGCGCGATTCTCTACGTCGACAAGTCCGTCGAGATCGAACTCATGGCCGGCGCGACGCTCAAGCTCGCCGACAATGTCTGCCACAAGGAAAGCGTCGGTGAGATCACGACCGACCAGGATTCGGGCAAGAAGATTGATGACCTCGAGATCGGCGGTGCCTACGACATGAAAAAGAATAAGGTCGAGGGCTCAGAACTCTTCGGCAGCACGGTCTACACGGTCATCGTCACCGGCGGTAAGAACGGTGGCCCTGACACCATCGCCTGGGGAGACGGCAAACTCTTCGAGACGCCCCACAAGGGCATCCCGATCACGGGCGACTGGCAGGAACTCAGCCACGGCGTGAAGATCCGCTTCGCGAACAAGACCGGCCACGGCGCTCGCAGCGTGTGGTTCGTATCCTACGACGCCCCGGAAGCCTACGGCATCCGCATCGGCCACGGACTGCAGAAGGATACCATCTCCGGCGTCCGCATCACGGGCAAGGGTACCATCGACCTCAACGCCACCCACAACGACCAGCCCAGCGGCCTGGTGAAGAATATCAACGCGTGCGTGCTCATCCATGGCCGCGTCCGCAACGTGCTCGTCGAGGGCATCACCATGACCGACACCATGCGCGCGGTGATGATGTATGGCGAACACACGGGTAAGTTCCTCCCGGGTGGCAAGGTCGGCCCGGGTGAATCATTCGATGCCGAGAACATCACGGTGCAGTTCACGCGGACGCTCAATCCGAACGGCAGCGGGACCCTCCTCGGCCACCCCTCCTTCCGCGGCCAGCTCCGCAACGTGCGCTGCAACTATCAACTATTTCGAGACCAAGCTCACCTCCATCGAGCCGAACTTCAACCTGGACGGTTACGAAGTCATCGGGAACGCACATCAAGAGCGACGGTGAAGCCATCCACTGCTGGCGCCACTCGAAGAACGGCGTCATCGCCGACAATCTCCGCCTCGGCGACGTCACCTTCCGCAAGGTCATCAGCGTCAACGCCCCCGCTGGCTGGGAAGCGCCCATGCCCCCGGTGATGAAGAACAACCGCAACGCCCTTGGCGACCGGGCCCAAGGCCCGCAGACGAGCCTCGAACCGAAGCCCTTCGGCCGCCGCCTGCTGGTCAGCGATTACGTCGGCAACAAGGTCGCCATCGTCGCCGCCGACGGTCGCGTCGAGTGGTCCACCCCCGCCGAACGCCCGCAGGACTCCTGGCTCCTGCCCAACGGCAACGTGCTCTTCAGCCACGTCAAAGGCGCCAAGGAAGTGAAGCCGGACCAATCCGTCGCCTGGGAATACGTCGCCGCCGCCAAGACCGAGATCCAAGGCTGCCAGCCGCTGGCCGACGGACGCGTCCTCGTGGTCGAATGCGGCCCGGGCCGCCTCCTTGAGATCGGCCGCGACGGCAAGATCGCCAAGGAAATCAAAGTCCCGCTGACGCCGACCATCAAGCACCCACGAACAGATGCGCGGTTGCCGTAAGACGGCGGACGGACGCTACCTCGTGAGCGCCAAGGGTGATCGTGCGGTCCTTGAACTTTCCGCTGACGGCAAACTTCTCCGCTCCCAGCCCGTCAATGGCGACATCCATGACGTGCGCGAACTCGCCAACGGCAACTGGCTCGTCGCCCTCGGCGAAGGCGACGGTGTCGTGGAATACGACAAAGCCGGTAAGATCGTCTGGAACATCGGCCGCAACGAAGTCACCGACAACCCCCTCTACCTCGCGAGCTCCGTCGAGCGCCTCGCCAACGGCAACACCCTCGTCATGAACTGGCTCGGCCACGGCCACCTCGGTGCCACCGCCCAGATCTTCGAGGTCGATTCTCAGAAGAAGCTCATCCGTCAGTTCACCGACCACCGTCAGTTCACCAGTATTAATCATATTCAGGTGTTGGAGTGAGCGGTTAGCGGTTGGCGGATAGGAAATCGCAGGACTCAAGGGAGGCTTGAGGGAACCCGCCCCCTGAGGGATTGTCCTTAAACACATCCCCTGCCCGACTGCTTGACTCGGGCCAATCCCCCTATTCCATACTTGGAATAGTTTCCGCATATGAAAAACCCTGCCGCGAAGCGCCTCACCTCCCCCTCGACCGAAACCGGTGCCTCGAGCGTGCCTGCCCTCGAACGCGGCCTCGCGATGATCGAGACGCTGGCGCATCGCCCCGAAGGCCTGACGCTCTCCGAGCTGACCGCCTCCCTCGACCTCTCACCGGCTTCCGCGCACCGCATCACCGGAACCCTAGAAGACGCCGGTTATCTGCGCCGCGATGAAATCACCCGTCGGTACACTCTCACGCGCAAACTCCTCCTGCTCAGCCAGCCGCGTGGCGAATCCCGCAGCCTGGTCGCGGCCGCCATCGAAGCGATGCGCGCCATCCAACAGCATACCGGCGAAACGACCCAGCTCTGCTGCCTCGCCGAAGACCGCTGCGTGATGCTCGACCAGCTGACCTCCCTCCACCCTTTCAAGTATATCGTCGATATCGGTTCGCACGCCCCACTCCACTGCACGGCACCCGGCAAGGCCATGGTGGCCTTCCTGCCCGACGCCGAACAAGACGCAGTGCTCTCCCGCCTCAAGCTCGAGAAGCACACAGAGAAGACGATCGTCACGAAGCGCGATTTCGCCACGGAGATCGAACGCATCCGCACCCTTGGCTACGCCTTGGACAAGGGTGAGCACTTCGACGGGATCAACTGCGTCGCCGCACCCATCCTCGACCAGCATGGGCATGCTATCGGCGCCGTGACCATCGCCGGCCCTTCCAGCCGCTTCCCGGCCGCCACCATGGCCGAACGCGGCCAGTTCATCCGCGAACAGGCCGACCGCATCGCTCGCGCCTTCCTTTCCTGATGCGCCACGTTCTCGCCATCCTCGCACTGGGCACCTCTTCCCTGGCGGCCGCCGACCTCAAGCCAGCGGACTTGGAGTTCTTCGAGTCGAAAATCCGTCCGGTGCTGGTCGCAGAGTGCTATGAATGCCACGACGCCAAGAAGCAGAAAGGCGACCTACGCCTCGATTATCGCGACGGTCTGCTCAAGGGCGGAGAAGAAGGCCCATCGATCGTCCCGGGCGAGGCCAAGAAGAGCATCCTGCTCCAATCCATGGATCACAGCCATGAGACACTCCAGATGCCCAAGAAGCGCACGAAGCTCGATGCACAGATCATCGCTGACTTCGCCGAATGGATTAACCGAGGCGCGCCGGACCCGCGCACCAAGGCCCCCGAAGACTCGATCACCCCTGCGTGGTCCGACCTCCTGCAGGTCCGCCGAAACTGGTGGAGCTTTCAGCCCATCACTTCACCCGCCGTTCCTGCTGGTAAATCCGCGCGTCCGATCGACCGTTTCCTCGACGCGAAGATTGCCGCTGCCGGCATCACCCCCGCCGCAGCGGCCGACAAAGCCACCCTCCTCCGCCGCGCGACCTATGTGCTCACCGGCCTCCCGCCCACGCCTTCAGAAATCGCCGCTTTCGAAGCCGACACCTCGGCAGACGCCTTCGCCAAGGTCGTCGACCGCCTGCTGGCCTCGCCTCGCTACGGCGAACACTTCGCCCGCCACTGGATGGACCTCGTCCGCTACGCCGACACGCACGGCAGCGAAGGAGATCCCGCCATCCCGCAGGCCTGGCGCTACCGCGATTACCTCATCCGCGCCTTCAATACCGACGTCCCCTACGACCAATTCGTCCGAGAGCAGCTCGCCGGCGACCTCCTGAAGTCACCGCGCATCAACGCCGCCGAAAAACTGAACGAGTCCGCCCTCGGCACCGGCCACTTCCGCATGGTCGAGCACGGCTTTCAGCCGGTCGACACCATCGATGAACAGGTCCGCAACGTGGACAACCAGATCGACGTCGTCTCGAAGACCTTCCTCGGACTCACGGTCTCGTGCGCCCGTTGCCACGACCACAAGTTCGACGCCATCAGCCAGGCCGACTTCACCGCCTTCTACGGCATCTTCGCCTCCGCCCGCCCAGGACAGGTGACCGTGGATTCCCCCGCCGTGCTCGACCAGCACCGTGACCGCCTGACCGACCTCAAGCAGGCCATCCGCTCGGAACTCGCCGCCAACTGGACCCGCCAGGCCAAGGACCTCCCGGCTGCGCTCGAACGCATCCGCGCCTCGTCAAAGGAGCGCGTCCGTCTCGAAGACGAACTAGCGAAGATCGAAATGGAACTTTCGGCCGATGACTTCCGCCGCCGCCTCAAGGCTGACCAGAGCGCCGGCCCTGCGCCGAGCCATTGGTGGACCTTCGAGCAGGATGGCCGCGACCTCGTCGGCAAGCTCGACGCCAAACTCAACGGCGGCGCCGTCATCAAGGATGGACGCCTCATCCTCGACGGGCAGGACTCCTTTGCCGCAAACCGGCCCGACCACCGCGACCCTGACGGCCAAGACGCTTGAAGCCTGGGTCGCCCTCCCGACCCTTGATCAACGCGGCGGCGGCGTGATCACCGTCGAATCCATCAGCGGCGGCGTCTTCGATTCACTCGTCTTCTCCGAAAAGCAGAAAGCGAAATGGATGGCCGGCAGCAACAACGGTGTCCGTACCCAGAACGTGAACGGCCCCGCTGAAACCTCCAAGCCGGGCGAACTGATTCACCTGGCCATCGTCTATCAGACCGACGGGAAGATCGAACTCTACCGCAACGGCCAGCCCTACGGCACGGGCTACGCCCCCGCGAACGAGAAGGCGACTCTCGCTACGTTCGCCCAAGCCAAATCGCGCCTGCTCTTTGGCCGACGTCACACCGGTGGCGGCAACGCCTTCCTCAAAGGTGAACTTGAAGAAGCCCGCCTGTATGGCTTCGCGCTGACCGCCGCCCAGATCGCCGACTCCTTCAAGGCGGGTACGCTCCGCGGTGAACTTACGCCCATCGCCACCAAGAGTGACAAGCTCGACGCCCTGCGCACCCAAGCCAAGCGAGCTACGCACCCAGCTGGCCCAGATTGAGCGGTCCGATGGTAAACTCGGCGAGAGCTTCAAGAGCGAAGAGGACCCCACCTATCCGTTGCACGCCGCAACCTTCCTGCGCGTCGGCCTGAAACCCAAGGAAGCCAAGGCGCCTCGGCAGCGAAAAGCCTGATTGGGCTCTGAACGACGAGCAGCTCCGCCGCTTGGCGTCGGCATGGCAACGGCCTCGACGGACGCTTCACCCCGGGCGACTTCCGCATCGAGACCACCGGACCGGACGTACTCAAACATATCCTGCCCTCCGGCCTGCACTCCCACACCCTCTCGAGCAAGCATAGCGCCGTCCTGACGTCGCCGCGCTTCAAGGTCACGACCGACTTCATCAGCGTCCAAGCCATGGGCAAGGGCGCCACGCTGCGACTCATCCCGGATAACTATCCGCTCTCTCCTGGCGGTTCGCGTTTCCCCAAGGCAGCAATCGACACGGACAAGCCCACCTGGGTCACCCTCGACACGGCTTATCGCAAAGGCTCGTACGCCTACCTCGAACTGACCCTGCCGGACGATTCGACCAATCCCGACAAGAAGGCCGAGCCTGGCCTAGGTTATTACAGCGTCCGCCAGGTCGTCTTCCACGCCACCCGTGAAGCCGGACCCTCTGGTGAAGCCATCGTCGTGCAGGCGCCGAAGCTCCCCACCGTGCAGGATGTCTCCATCGCCCTATCCGAAGCCGCGCAGGCCTGGGGACGCGACGAGGCCACCGAAGCCCAAGCGGCGCTGCTCGATGCCGCAGTGCGACACGGAATGCTCGACACCTCTACGGCCCCCTCGCCCAAGCTCTCCGCTCTCACCGCCGAATACCGTAAACTGGAAGCCGAACTCTCCATCCCCCGTCGCGCTCCGGGATTCCTGGAAGCACAAGGCTTCGACATGCCGCTCTTCGTGCGCGGAGAATACAAGCAACCGGCGGCCATCGTCCCGCGTCGCTACCTTGAGGCGTTCGACACCAAGGCCTTCGTGACCACTGGCAGCGGCCGACTGGAACTCGCCGAAAAAATCGCTGCCCCCGACAATCCGCTCACCGCCCGCGTCATCACGAACCGACTCTGGCACCACGTCTTCGGTCGCGGACTGGTCGGCACGGTCGATAATTTCGGACGCCTCGGCGATCACCCGACGCATCCCGAGCTGCTCGATTACCTTTCGCGCCGCTTCGTCGATCAGAAGTGGTCCGTGAAGACTGCGCTCCGCGAACTCCTCCTGACGGACGCCTTCCAGCGCTCCAGCCTGCCCTCGTCCTCGGCCCAGACCAAGGACGCCAACAATAACCTGCTCTCCCACGTTCGGGTGCGACGCCTCGAAGGCGAAGCCCTGCGCGACTCGCTCATCACCCTGGCCGGCAGGATGGAAGACCGCATGTACGGGCCGGGCGATAATGCCATGGGACCCCCACATCAGCAGGTCCGTCGCAGCGTCTACCTCAACATCCGTCGCAATTCCCTCAGCCCGCTGATCACCACCTTCGACGGTCCGAAGCCCTTCACGACGGTCGGACGTCGCGATGCCACCAACGTGCCTGCCCAATCGCTCACGCTGCTGAACAGCCCCTTCGTCATCGATACCGCCAAGCAGTGGGCCAGGACCCTCAATCTCAAGAAGCAATCCGACGCCGACAAGGTCGACACCCTCTTCATCCAAGCCCTCGCCCGCAAGGCCAGCCCGGCCGAGCAGGCGGCGGCGGCGCGCTACCTGGCGGACCTCAAGGTCACCCACGCCGACCAGCCGGTGATGGTCTGGCAGGACTTCGCCCAGTCCGTGCTCAACCTCAAAGAATTCCTTTACCTTAAATAACATGCACCCGCTTACCCGTCGCGAACTGCTCCGCCGCTGCTCCCTGGGCTTTGGTGGCATCGCCCTGTCCAGCCTGCTCTCCACTCCCGCCTTCGGCGCCGAAACCTCCGGCAAGCGCCCGCTCAAGGCCAAGGCCAAGAACGTCATCTTCTGCTACATGTCCGGCGGCGTCTCGCACGTCGACTCCTTCGACCCCAAGGCCGCCCTGACCAAACTGAACGGAAAACCGATGCCGGTGCCGGTCCAACGCACGGTCTTCAACAACAACGGAGATATCATGGGCACCCCGTGGGAAGCCAAGCGCTACGGCCAGTCGGGCATCGAGATGACGAACCTCTTCCCGCAGATCGCCAACTGCGCCGACGACCTCACGGTCATCCGTTCGATGACGAGCAAGGTCAGCGAACACGCCCAAGGGAACTACTTCTTCCACACGGGCTTCCCGTTCATGGGACACCCCAGCGCCGGCGCCTGGCTCAACTACGGCCTCGGCAGCGAGAACCAGAACCTCCCGGGCTTCGTGGTCCTGCAGAGCGGCAACGCCGGTATCCCGCACGGCGGCGTGGGCGTCTTCAATAACGGCTATCTCCCTGGCCAGCATCAGGCTTCCATCATCAAGGCCGATGGCGCCCTGCCCCTCGCCAACATCAAGCCCGGCGAAGCTGACGCGGCCCAGCGTCGACGTCTTGGGTTCATCAACGAGGTCGACAAGGCCTTCGCCGAAGCGTCCCGCGAGCCGCAGGTCGAAGCCGCCATCCGTAATTACGAGACCGCCTACCGCATGCAGGCCGCGGTCCCGGAGATCTGCGACCTCAGCGGCGAAACCGAAGCCACCAAGGCGATGTACGGCATCGATTCGCCCGACAAGCTTACCGCCGGCTACGCTCGTCAGGCCTTGCTCGCGCGACGACTCGTGGAGAAAGGCGTCCGCTTCGTCGAACTCAGCTGCCTCTCCGGCAACCTCGGCGGTGGCAACGCGGCGAATCCCTGGGATCACCACGGCGACATCGTCAAAGGTCACGGCATGATGGCCCACCAGGTCGACCAGCCGATTGCCGCGCTTCTGAAGGACCTCAAGCAACGCGGCTTGCTCGACAGCACCATCGTCATCTTCTCCGGCGAGTTCGGCCGCACCCCCTTCTCCCAGGGTGGCAGTGGACGCGACCACAACCCCTACGGCTTCAGCCTCTGGGTGGCCGGCGGCGGCTTCAAGCCCGGCACTGTCTTCGGCGCCACCGACGAACTCGGTTACTACGCCGTCGATAAGCCGCTCACCGTCTACGATTTCTGGGCCACGATCCTCCACCAGCTCGGTATCGATCACGAGAAACTCACCTATCGCTTCGGCGGCCGTGATTTCCGCCTGACGGATGTGCATGGCAGCGTCGTACGCGAAATTGTCGCGTAGACGACGAAGGTTACAGCGGCTGGCGGTTAGCGGTTGGCGGTTAGGAAATACAGAACCCAAAGGGAGACCGGAAACCGGGATATTTGCTGCGGCGTGCCTTGGGTAGGGCGGTCATTGCCATGACCGCCGTTCGCATCGGTGCGCACGTCGAGCCGGGCAAGGTCACCGATCCTTTCGACATCCGTCCGCCCACGGACGTGATGGCAATCACGTCCCTACCACATGACCCCGCCAATCATCCAACTCACCTACCGCTCAATTTAGTCGCATTTCTGGCGTCGCGCTCGGTCTCCCTCGCCTTGAGCCTCGCCGCTATCTCCGACTTCAGGATATCCGCTCGACGCACACTCCGCTCCCTGGCATCGGCTGACATCTGTCGTCTCCATCGCGGTCAGTTTCTTGCCTGCGGACAGATTTTTCAGGGCAGGACTGCTGGGATATACGCTGGCGAGACGGTAGAAAGCGCAGGCCTCGACCTCATCCTTGGCCACTCCCTTGCCGCTGGCATAGCGATCGCCGAGAAACCCTTGCGACGACTCATCACCCCACATGGCCGCCAGGCGTAACCAGTTCAGGGCCTCGGCTTCATCCTTTTTAACACCCCCTCCCTGCTCGTACAAATAACTTAGCGCGCGAAGCGCATCGATCTCACCCTGCTCGGCAGCCAGGCGATACCACTTCAAGATTTCGGGCATGTCCTGCTTGCCATCCTGATAAGTCAGCGGCCCCTGATGGAGGCTCACCGCGAGCTGATATTGGTACGCCGAGTCGCCCTGCTCGGCGGCGGCGCGGAACCACCTTAAGGCCTCGTCAGCATCCTTCTTCACGCCTTCGCCGCTTATGTAGCAATTCGCCAGATGATACTGGGACCAATCAAAGCCTTGTTCAGCAGCCTTTCGATGCCATACCGCCGATTCGACGAGGTCCTTTGACACACCATGAGCAAAGGCGTAACGGTTACCTAATTTGTGCTGAGCCAGCGGAAGTCCCTGTTCGGCGGCTTGACGATACCATTTTGTCGCAACTTCCTGATCCGCCACCACCCCATGGCCCGCTGCGTAAAAGTCGCCGAGCTGGCACTGGGAAAACCGATCACCCTTAGCGGCCTTGACCATGCAATCCTCGAACGCCCTGACCTCGACGGGAGACATCCCGGCCATCATCGGAGAAGCGCTCATTAGCATGACGACAAGGGCAGAGACCGCTGCGCGAAACCATGGAGTAATGGGTAACATAACGATAGCGTGCTGAGACGTTTAAGTCGGTCAATCCGTCGGAGGAGCAAAGAGGTAGGCTGAAACCCTCACTCCGAAAGACCGGAAACCGGCCGGCTTTCTGGAGGCTAAATAACCCCAGCCCATCATCCGGTCTCCCCTTGAGCCCTCTCATTCCCCGTGTCCACGTGTCACCGTGCCCACGCGCCCCTTCGCGTGCTACGCACGCATTCACCTTTGCACTTTTGCACCTTTGCACTTACTTATCCGTCCTCTTCCATCCTCCATCTTTCTCCCGCCCACCCCATGCGCCTTCTCCTCGCCCTCCTTCCCTTCTTCGCCCTCGCGGCCGAGTCTAAGCCCATCCGCGTGCTTGGTCTGGGATGAGCAGCAGCCCCAGCAAGCCCAAGGCCTACGGCGATAAGTTCCTCGGCGAGACGTTGGCCGCTGAGCTCGCGAAGAACAAAGACCTCGTCGGTCAAGACCGCCCGCCTCGCCGATGCCGACCAAGGCCTCAGCGACGCCGCGCTCGATCAGGCCGATGTGCTGATCTTCTGGTGTCACCGCAAGGTGAAGGAACAGGACGACGCCCGCGCCGAAGCCATCGTGAAGCGCGTGCAGGCCGGCAAGCTCGGCTTCATCGCCCTCCACTCCGCCCACTGGGCCAAGCCGTTCGTCCGCCTCATGCAGGAACGCTCCAAGGATGACGCACTTGAAACAGCTGACTCCGCCGAAGAACGCGCCGCAGCCAAATGGGTCTTCGTCAACGATGCCCCTTACTACAAAGGCGTCAAAGCCGGCGCTCCGATGACCCCCAACGTCAAGCGTGACGGCACAACCTACACGCTGACCCTTCCGCAGTGCGTCTTCCCGTCTTATCGTAACGACGGCGCCCCTGGCCACGTCACCACGACCAAGCCGGGCCATCCGATCGCCGCTGGTCTTCCCGCCAAGTGGGACATCCCGCAGACCGAGATGTATGGCGAACCTTTCCATATCCCGGCGCCCGATGAAGTCATCTTCGAAGAACGCTGGGACAAAGGAGAATATTTCCGCAGCGGACTCACCTGGCAGGTCGGCGCCGGCAAAGTCTTCTACTACCGCCCAGGCCACGAGACCTACCCCATCTTTAAACAGACGGAAAATATCAAGGTCGTGGAAAATGCGGTGCGCTGGGCGGTGATGAAGTAAAATTTAGGGGTAGGGGTCGGGATAGGGGTTGGGGTAGGCGAATAAAAGGCGGCCGCATCGTCCTATGCGTATTCAGAGTTCCGAGAGACTCCCTCGGGCTTGCCTACCCCTGCCCCTACCCCTATCCCTACCCCACCCCAACCCCCATGCGCTCCCTCCTCCTGACCGCCGCCCTGTTCTCCGCCTCGTTCGCCACTGCCGCCGAGGTCTTCACCGAAGGTCCCGCCCAGAAAGTCGGCGAGGGCTACAAGTTCACCGAAGGCCCGGCCTGGCACCCACAGGAGAAAGCGTTCTATTTCTCGGACATCCCCAGCAACAACATGCAGCGCTGGACCGCCGAAGGCGGCAGCAAGCTCTTCCTCGACCGTAAGTCGCGCTCCAACGGTATCGTCGTCGACCCGCAGGGCCGCCTGATCTTCTGCGAGATCGACAAGCGCGCCATCGTACGTCGCGACAAGGACGGCACCGAGACCATCCTCGCCGACAGCTGCGACGGACAGAAGCTCACCGCCCCGAACGACCTGTGGCTCGCCCCGAATGGCGACATCTACTTCACGCTGCCGAAGCTCCGTCCCTCCAAGGCCAAGAAGGACGCCATCCCGGAGAACGTCCTCAACGGCACGCTCTGCCGGATCTCCGCCGATGGTAAGTCGGTGACGAACGTCGGCAAGGCCGTGGGCGTCGAAGCCCCCAACGGCGTCGTCGGCACTTCCGGCGGCAAGCAGATCTGGTGGACCGACGGCACGGTGTGCAAGACCGCTAAGATCAACGCGGACGGCACCCTGTCCGACCCCAAGGTCGCCGCCAAGGTCGGCAGCGATGGTCTCGGCCGTCGACGCCCGCGGCCGCCTCTACACCACCGCCAAGGAAGGCCTCGCCGTGCATGACGCTGACGCCAACCAGATCGGCCTCATCCCCTTCCCTGAAAGCCCTTCCAATATGAAGTTCGGCGGCGTCGACGGCACGACCCTCTTCGTCACCGCCCGCACCGGCGCCTATCTGGTCAAATCCAAGACCGCTGGCGAAGGATTTGGGAAGTAATTGTAAAGAAGGGACAGGGCTAGGGCTAGGGCTAGGGACAGAAGCACTGAGCTCAAAGGGAGACCGGAAACCGGAAAGTTTGCTGCGGGCATAATGCACTCCAGCTAATCATCCGGTCTCCGGTTCTCCTTGAGCGCTATCCATCCCCGACACCAGGGGCTGCCACCCGCCATGGAAGCGGAGAGATACAACTATGTCGTGACGCGGTCCCGACCCTACCCAGCCCACACCGTCCCTATACTCTATACTCAATACTCCATACTCTGACGAAAACCACCTTTGCACTTTTGCACCTTTGCACCTATTCAACCCCTACCCCTCTCCCTAAAGACCATGCTCCTCCGCCTTCTTCCCCTCCTGGCCGCGGCTTCGCTTTCCGCCGCGTCTGTCTCGACCTTCGCCGGCAACGGTGAAAAGGGATATTCGGGCGATGGCGGCCCTGCCACCAGCGCGACGATGAACGATCCTTTTGGCGTCATCCGCGGTCCGGACGGTGCCATCTGGTATTGTGAATACGGCGGCCAGCGTATCCGTCGCGTCGACAAGGATGGCAAGATCACGCTCATCGCCGGCACGGGAAAGGCCGGCTTCACTGGCGACGGTGGTCCGGCCACCGCCGCGACGTTCAACCTTCCCCACGAACTCCGCTTCGGACCGAAGCGCGGTAATCTCTTCATCGTGGACATGCAGAACCACGCCGTCCGCAAGATCGACACCAAGACGGGCATCATCACGACGGTCGTCGGCACGGGCAAGCCAGGCTACGCCGGCGACGGCGGTCAGGCCGACCAGGCTCAACTCAAGCAGCCGCACAGCATCCAGTTCGACGCGAACGGCGACCTGTTCATCTGCGACATCGGCAACAACGTCATCCGCAAGGTCGACATGAAGACCAAAGTGATCACGACCATCGCCGGCACGGGCAAGCCCGGCATCACCCCCGACGGCGCTCCGATCAAAGGCACGCCGCTCAAGGGCCCTCGCTCCATCGACTTCGATGCCGCCGGCAACCTCTGGGTCTGCACCCGCGAAGGCAACCAGGTCTTCAAGCTCGACCTGAAGAACGACAAGATCACGCACATCGCGGGCACGGGCAAGAAGGGCTTCACCGGCAACGGCGGCCCAGCCAAGCTCGCCACCCTCAGTGGCCCGAAGG
Organism: Opitutales bacterium; assembly: GCA_964203605.1. Taxonomy (GTDB): domain Bacteria; phylum Verrucomicrobiota; class Verrucomicrobiia; order Opitutales; family UBA953; genus UBA953. Next base: position 92,342 of record CAXNMQ010000005.1, on the reverse strand, counting down.
GCGTGGCCATCGACGCCCAAGGCAACGCCTGGCTGGTCGACACGGAATCCCACTCCATCCGCATGGTCGAATGCGAAGACCGGTAATCTCGAACTCAAGATCGGCACCGGCGCCAAGCATGACGGCCCTGACGGCGACCCGCTGAAGTGCGGCCTCGCCCGCCCCCACGGCATCTGGGTCGACAAGGATGGCGCCGTCTTTGTCGGCGACTCTGAGAACCACCGCCTGCGCGTCCTTCGCAACTAAGCCATGCTCGATCGACGGGACTTTCTTTCGACCGTCGCCACGGCTGCGGCGGGTCTGGCCAGCGGTTGCGCCTCCACCACGCCGGACAGGCGACCCGTCGTCACCGGCATCTACGGCGGGTTCCTCAACCAGATTCTCGAGCGCGGACAAAAGCCCGACGACTATGGCATCAATGCGGTCTGGGTTGGATCCGGCGGCTTGAAGGCAGACCAGATTAAGCGCCACAAAGACCTCGGACTGAAGGTGTATGCCGAGTTCAACTCGATGCATCTGGCGTCCTTTCTCCGGAATCATCCCGATGCCGCGCCCATCGGAAAGGACGGACGTCCCTCTCCTGCCCCTTCTGGCTGGCAGGGCGTGAGCGCTCACCATGCAGGTTATCGTCGCGACCGCATGCAGGAGTTTCGCAGGGTACTGGAGACATTCGAAATCGACGGCATCTGGCTCGACTACCATCACGCGCACGCGGCCTGGGAACAAGCTGAGCCCGACCTTCCTGATACGGACTTCTGCCCAGAGGCCTTGCGCGGCTTCACCGCCGCCACCGGAATTCGCCTTCCCGCCGATCCGGCGCAAGCCGCCGCCTCCCTGCTCGGCGAACATCGCGACCGTTGGACCACCTATCGCTGTGCCGTCTTCACGGACTGGGTGCGTGAGTATCGTGAAATCCTGAACGCCACCCGCCCACGCGCCCTGCTGGGCACCTTCCACTGCCCTTGGGGTGAAGATGAGCGCGACGGCGCCATCCGTCACAAACTCGCCATCGATCTCCGCGCCCAGGCGCCCTACCTCGATGTGTTCAGCATCATGCCTTATCACGCCCGCTTCGGGCATGCCGGCGACCCTGCCTGGATTTCCCGCCAGAGCGCCAAGCTCGGCGAACTCTTGGGCCTCCGCGGCGAGCCCGGCGAAAAGAAGTTCATCTGGCCCATCGTGCAATCCTCGGACTGGGGCGAGCGGGTACCGGTGAGCGAGATCGCGGAGGTCATCCGCCACGGACTGAAGGCGCCCGCCACGGGCGTCATGACGTTCGCCTGGAGTGGCATCGCGAAGGAATGGCCCAAAGTCGACGCCATCGGACGAGCCTATCGTTCGGCTAGAGAATGATCACCCGACGCTCCCTCCTGAAGAACGCCCTGCTCGCCGGGGCTTGGTATGGCGCGGTCGGACGATCCTTTGCCCAAGCTTCGTCACCTGAAGTCCTCGGCCAAGGCGACTTCAAGTATCGCGTCGTCCCCGGCTGGGGCGTGCTCGATGACAAGACGCCGGTCAACGATTGCCACGGCCTCGCCCGCACGGCTGACGGACAGATCGTCCTGCTGACCAACCACGTCGCCAACAACGTCATCTTCTACGACGACGCCGGCAAGCTGGCGCACAAATGGACCGGCCCGAAGTTCCCTGGCGCCCACGGTCTCTCACTGGCTCGCTGAGTCATCGAAATCGGAACGCCCTCTTCATCACCGATCTCAATACTGCATTCGGTGATTCAAAATGGCGGCCTAACGGCGAACAGCTCGGCGAGTGGCACCTCCCTCCTAACACAGGTAAGTACGCCAAGGAGACGGATTATCGTCCGTCTTGGACGCTCCACCGCGCCGATGGCGAGTTCTACGTCCTCGATGGTTACGGCAAGGACTACATTCTGCACTACGCCGCGGATGGCTCGTTCAAGCGCCTGCTCGGCGGCCCGGAAGGCGGCATCGTCCACTGGGGCCCGCATGGCGGCATGATCGATACGGCCGCCGACCAGACCGAGACGATGCTCATCGCGATGAGCGATCAGCAGTATCTCCTCCGCCTCGACCTCGACGGGAAGAAACTCGCCCAGACCGATCTCCCCGGCGGCAACCCCCGTCAGATCCGCCGCATGGGCCAGCATTACGTCGTGGCCCACCTCGCCGACAACTGGCCCAAGGACCGCAATAGCCGAGGCTTCCTCTCGATCCTCGACCAGAACCTCCGCGTCGTCTCGAACATCGCCGGCTCAGCTCCCGTGTACGATGCCGCCGGCAAGCTCCTGCCCATGAAACATACCGCCGACGTCTTCCGACACCCCCACGACGTCATCGCCAATCCGGACGGTTCGCTGATCGTGGCCCAGTTTGCTTCGGGGAAGATCACCCCCATCAAGCTGGAGCGGCTCTGAGGAGTTTTACCCAGTCAGCCATTGGAGGTAAAAGATTCGGAACTTCTCAGGTCTGGACTTGTCGGCTTTAAAACTGTCGACACTTTAGACCCATGGCCTCGCCCCAAGCTAAGCGCTCCCCTCGTACCCCGGTAAACAACCGCGCGACGGCCGTACACCTCCGCCTGCGCAGCAAGATCGTGAGCGGCCACTTCCCCCAAGGCTCCGCCCTTGCCGAACCTACCCTCGCCGAACACTTCCAGACCAGCCGCGCCCCGATTCGCGAAGCCCTCATCGCCCTCGAGCGGGAAGGCCTGGTCCAGTTCGAGAAGACCGGACGGACGCGCGTGCGGAGCTTCTCCGGTGCCGAATTGAAGGAGATCATGGAGGCCCGGGCGGCCATCGAGGGCATGGCGGCCCGGCTGGCCAACCGTCTCTGGACCAAGGAAGACACCGTGGCTTTGGAAAAGAACATCGCCGCCCAGGAACGGGCGAGGGACTTGGCCGAACTGTCACGTCTGGACATCGATCTCCACCATCACGTGGTCACCCGCAGCGGCAACGCCAGCCTCGTCCGCCTCTGGGAACCCCTGCGGTGGCAGTGGGAGGTACATCTAGCTGAAATCTATCGCCGCCAGAAGAGCGACGACTTCATCCCGGAGAAGGAGACCATCCGCGCGCACAAGCACCTGCTTAAGGCACTGGCCGAAGGCACGCCCGCCGAAGCCTCGGAAGCCATGATGAACCACATCCTCTTCAACCTGCGCTGGGCGAAATAAACAATGCGACTCCCCCTCATCATTTCTATTCTCGCCTCTTCGGCACTCTCCGCCGCCGTCTCTTTCGAGTCGGAGGTGAAGCCGATCTTTGAGAAGCACTGTGTGGAATGCCACGGTCCGAAGAAGCAGAAGAGCGACTTCCGGCTCGATGATCGCGAGGTCGCCCTGCACGGCGGCGAAAGCCACGCGCCGAACATCCTCCCGGGTAAACCAGCCGAGAGCCCGCTGCTGAAGTTCGTGACGACGGCTGACCGCGACACGCGCATGCCGCCTAAGGGCGAGCGGCTGAACCGCGGCGGAGGTCGACACGCTGAAGCGCTGGATCGCCGAAGGCGCCGTCTGGCCGGAATCCGCCTCCCTCAAGAAGACCGACCCGCTCGACTGGTGGTCACTCAAGCCCCTTGCCAAGCCCGCCCTGCCCTCCGGCGACGCCGCCCACCCCATCGACCGCTTCGTCCTGGCCAAGCTCCAGGAGAAGGGACTGCAGCCCTCCGCTACCGCCGACGCCCGCACCATTCTACGGCGCCTGAACTTCGACCTGATCGGCCTGCCGCCTACGGCCGAAGAACTCGCGGCTTTCGAGAAAGAAGCCGCCCAAGACCTGCCCGCCGCCATCGGCCGAGCCGCTGATCGCCTGCTGGCCTCCTCTCGCTATGGCGAACGCTGGGGCCGCCACTGGCTCGACGTGGTCCACTACGGCGACACCCATGGCTACGACAAGGACAAGCTCCGCCCCAACGCCTGGCCGTATCGCGATTACGTCATCCGCTCCTTGAACGACGACAAGCCCTACGCCCGCTTCGTCGAAGAACAGCTGGCCGGCGATACGCTCTACCCTGCGACGGCTGACGGGCATATCGCCCAAGGCTTCATCTCCGCGGGCCCTTGGGACTTCATCGGGCACGCCGAACTCCCGGAGACCAAACTCGACGGCAAGATCGCCCGTGCCCTCGACCGTGACGACATGGTCTCGAACACGACCGGCGCCTTCCTCGCCACGACCGCCCAGTGCGCCCGCTGCCACACCCATAAGTTCGATCCGATCAAGCAGGAGGACTATTACCGTCTCCAGGCCGTCTTCGCCGCCCTCGACAAGGCCGATAAGACTTTCGACGTCGACCCGGAGGCGGCCAAGCGTCGTGCCCCGCTGGTCGCCGAACGCACCCGACTCGACGGCGAAATCAAGACGCTCAACGAGAAGATCGCGACGACCGACACCCGCCGCGTGACGCTCATCGGCAAGATCATCGATGAATTGAAGCAAGGGACCGCCGCCGTGGAACGCCTGGAATACGGTTACCATAGCGCCATCTCCAAGGAACAGACCGCCACGAAGTGGGTGCAGGTCGACCTCGGCGTCGCCCGCGAACTTACCGAGATTATCCTGACGGGCTGCCACGATACCTATAACAACATCGGCGCCGGCTTCGGTTTCCCCGCCCGCTATAAGGTCGAGCTGTCCGACGACGCGAAATTCGCCCAAGGCGTGACCATCATCGCCGACTTCACCGCCGCCGATGTCCCGAATCCTGGCGTGAAGCCGCAACGCTTCGCGCTGGCCAAGCTGAAAGGCCGCTACCTACGCGTGACGGCCACCAAACTGGGCCTGCGTAAGAATGACTACATCCTGGCCCTCGCAGAACTGCAGGCCATCGACCCCAAGGGACGGAATGTCGCCCTGGGCGCCAACGTGACGTCGCTCGATAGCATCGAAGCCGGCCCGCGCTGGGGACGCCTTAACCTGACCGACGGTTACTTCTACGGTCCGAAGTCCGAACGCGACGACGCCCGTATCGCGCTCCTGGAACGCGAACGTACCGAGATCCGCAAGGGTTCGAACAAGGTCGCCCCGGCTGACAACACCCGCCTAGCCGAGCTCACCGCCGCCCGTGCCAAGGTCGCGAAGGAACTCGCTACCCTCCCCGCTCCGCAGGTCGCCTATGTGGGCACAATCCACAAAGGCACCGGTTCCTTCGCCGGCACGGGCGCCAACGGCGGCAAACCCCGTCCGATCTTTGTGCTTAAACGCGGAGATGTGAGCCAACCCGACAAGGAAGTCGGCCCAGGCACCCTGCCCTTCACCAAGGAACTGACCTCGCAGTTCGATCTACCCGCTGACGCCCCAGAAGGCGCCCGTCGCGTGGCCTTGGCCAAGTGGATCACCGATAACCGTAACCCGCTCACTTGGCGCGTCATCGTGAACCGGGTCTGGCATTACCACTTCGGCCGCGGCTTGAGCGATACGCCGAATGACTTCGGACGCATGGGCAGCCTACCCACGCACCCCGAGCTGCTCGACTGGCTCGCCGTCGACTTCCGCGACGGCGGTCAGTCGCTCAAGAAAGCTCCACCGTCTGATCGTCACGAGCGCGACCTATCGTCAATCCTCCCTCGGCAACCCCGCTAACGAGAAGATCGACACGAGCAACGCCTTCCTCTGGCGCATGAACCGCCGCAAGCTCGAGGCCGAAGCGGTCAATGACTCGGTGCTCTCGGTCGCCGGTAAACTCGACCTCACGATGGGCGGCCCGGGCTTCCAGGACTTCGTCATCGATAAGCCTCAGCACTCGCCGCACTACGAATACGACCAGCACGACGTCGAGGACCCGAAGTCCCACCGCCGCGCGGTCTATCGCTTCATCGTCCGCTCCCAGCCGCAACCCTTCCTCACCGTGCTGGATTGCGCCGACCCCTCGATGTCGGTCGCCAGCCGCAACGAGACCGTCAATGCCCTGCAGGCCCTGGCGATGCGTAACAATCGCCTGACGGTCGCGATGGCCAAGCACTTCTGCAGCCCGCGTGGCCAAGGAAGCCTCCACCCCGCCCGCCCAGATCGACCTCGCCCTCCGCCTGGCGCTGGGCCGTCCGCCGTCCGCCAGGGAAACCGAGGCGATGTCGGGCTATGTCCGCGAGCACGGCCTAACCAACCTCTGCCGACTGATCTTCAACCTGAACGAATTCAACTTCGTCGACTAACCATGAACAACTCCCCTTACCATCGTCACCACCGGCGTCACCGCGATGAACCGCCGTGACTTCCTCTTCTGCTCCGGCGGCGGCCTCGGCGGCATCGCCCTCGCCAGCCTGCTCGGACAGGAATCACTCCTCGCCGCCACGCCGACCAGCGGCGTCCTCCACGCCCCGGCCAAAGCGAAGCGCGTCGTCCAACTCTTCATGGCCGGCGCCGCCAGCCACGTCGACATGTGGGACTACAAACCCCTCCTCGAGAAGAAGCACGGCGAGAAGTGGGATCCCGGCGAAGCCGTCGAGTTGTTCCAGAGCAGCCCGGGCTCGACCTTCGCGTCGCCGTGGAAATTCAAACCCTACGGCAAGTCGGGCAAGATGCTCAGCGACATCGTCGCGCCCATCGGCGACGTCGTGGACGACATCGCCTTCGTGCATAATGTCGTCGGCCGTTCCGGCGTGCATAGCCAGGCCACCCTCCTGCAGTCCACCGGTTTCCTAATTCCTGGCTACCCGAGCGTCGGCGCTTGGGTCAGTTACGGCCTTGGCTCGCTCAACGACAACCTCCCGACCTTCGTCGTGCTGCCCGATATCCGCGGCCTGCCGTCCAACGGCCAGAAGAACTGGGACTCCGCGTTCCTCCCGGGTCAGAACCAGGCCACCCAGGTACGCGTCAACGCCCCGAAGCCCATCGCAGACCTCTCGCCGCCTCCGGCCGACTACATCACGCCCACCGGCGAGACCGCGGGCCTGAAGTTACTCGGCAAGCTCAACCGGGCCCATGCCGACTCGCATCCTGGCGACCCGCGTCTCGAAGCCCGCATTCGCAGCTACGAGCTTGCCGCCAAGATGCAGCTCGCCGCACCAGACGCCCTCGACCTATCCAAAGAGTCCGAGAAGACCATGGCCCGTTACGGCATCGATAATTCCACCAAGGTCTGGCCTAAGGAGATCAACATCGCCGAGGAGCAGGATGCCTTCGGACGCAAGTGCCTGACCGCCCGACGCCTCCTCGAGCGCGGCGTCCGCTTCGTGCAAATCTGGTCCGGCAACGACAACGGCTTCCCCCGTCGCAATTGGGACTCCCACGAGGACATCGCCCGCGACCACGCCCCGCTCTCGCTCGGCATGGCCAAAGGCACCGCAGCGCTCATCCAAGACCTCAAGGACCGAGGCATGTTCGAGGATACCTTAATCCTCTGGACCACTGAGTTCGGCCGCATGCCCTGCGCCCAGGGCGGCAAGGGACGCGACCATAACCCCTTCGTCTTCACTAATTGGCTGGCCGGCGGCGGCATCAAAGGCGGCGTCTCCCACGGCCAGAGCGACGAATGGGGCTACAAGCCCGCTGACCGGTCGCACTTTACCCAGGGCTACGACATCCACGCCACCGTCCTGCACCTCCTCGGCCTCGATCACGAAAAACTCACCTTCCGACACAACGGCGCCAACCGCCGCCTCACGGACGTGCACGGGCACGTGATCAAGGAGATCTTAGCGTAATACAGTTCGTTGTTCTTGGTTCGTTGTTCTTAGTTATTTGTTCTGGCACGTGGGAAACGAGGTAGGGACGTGATTGCCATCACGTCCGTGGGCGGACGGAGATCGGATAGATCGGTGATCTTACCCGGCGCGACGCGCGGGCTAGGCGAACGGCGGCCATGGCAATGGCCGCCCTACCCGATGCACCGCAGCATTAATTCCGGTTTCCCTATGCTGCCCCCCCTTGAGCCCCGCCTCCCCCCGTGTCCCCGTGTCACCATGCCCACGTGTCCCCTGATGACGCTTCCTCCTTTATCCCCCACCTTCCATCCTCCATCTTGAATCCCGCCCCATGCGCCACTTCTTCGTCCTGATCCTTTTCGCTACGGGGCTATCCGCCCAGACGATCACCATCGCGCCTGCGCCGGTCGATCGCGCCGCGCTGGTCGTCGAGTTCGACCTGGCTGAGGATACCACCAGACTGACAATCGCCACGAAGGCAGATGGCACGAGCCTGCCGGTCCAAGTCGAAGACAGCGGTAAGGCCTGCATCGTGGTCGGCTTCCTGCGGGCCGGTGAGTCACTCACCCTAACCCTGTCCAAGGTAGATACCGCCGTCGTCGAAAGCGTCCGACTCCGACCCGGGGTCGACGGCATGGTGCTCAGCGCAGCCGGAGCCGAGGTGCTTAACTTCCGTACGGACAAGACGAAGAAGCCTCGGGCCGACATCAAGGATGAGATCCTCCGCGCTGGCTACCTGCACCCGGTACGCTCCCCTTCCGGCGCCATCGTGACGGGCGATTACCCCTCCGACCACGCCCACCATCACGGCATCTGGACGCCTTTCACCAAGGCCGTCTTCCAAGGCCGAACCACTGACTTCTGGAACATGCATTCGAAAAAAGGCGAAGAACAACTTCGCGCTATCGGCCGAACCTGGGCCGGCGAGGTCCATGGTGGCTTCGACGCCGAGCTGCGCATGACCGACCTGAGTGGCCCCGCCCCGACCGATGCGCTCATCGACCGCTGGTCGGTCCGCGCCTATGCCGTGCCTGGAGCTCCCAAGCCGATGCATGTCTTCGATCTCACGACTACTCAAACCTGCGCGACGAACGACCCGCTCGAGCTTCCGCAATATCACTACGGCAGTTTCGGCCTCCGCGGACCTGAGGCATGGGACGGCAAGGACGGCGCCCGCTTCCTGACGTCCGAAGGCATCTCCGACCGCAAGCAGGGCGACGGCACCCGTACCCGCTGGTGCTACTTGGGCGGCAAGACCAGCGCCGGACTCTCCGGCACGGCCGTCCTGGGCTTCCCCGATAACTTCCGCTTCCCGATGCCCCTGCGTCTGCATCCCGACATGCCCTACTTCTCGATCGTCCCACAGAAACTAGGCCCCTTCTCAATCGAGCCCGGCAAGCCTTACGTCACCCGCTACCGCTTCGTCGTCACCGACGGCGAACCCGACGCCAAACTCTTCGATGCCTGCTGGAATTCGCTGGCGCATCCGGCGGTGGTGAAGGTGGGGAAGTAGGCGGAAGCGGCTAGCGGTTAGCGATTGAGAGAGCCATTCGTTTCGGGTGGCAGGTGGCAGCCACAGGTGGCTGTTGGCGGGTAAAACATGCTCAAAGGGAAACCGGATGATTGGCGGGGAGCATGGGTCCACAGCATCCCACCCGGTTTCCGGTCTCCCTTTGCGCTACTGTCTCTCCTAACCGCCAACCGCTAACCGCCAACCGCCATTACCACGTATACCGAATCGTATACGTCACGACCTTCTCTTCGTCAGGCTTGAGCGGAACGCGGAACTCGAAGGTAGAGGCGTCTTTCTTCTCATGCGGCTGGCTCTGGGCGGTGAGCGTCCAGTTGCCGCCACGGTTCGCATGCTCGACCACGCGAATCTCGACGGGCTCCTTCTTGCGGTTACGCACCTTGATCTCAAAAGTCTGGGTGGCGACGCGATTGGAACCGTCCTCGGTGTTGTTCGTCATGCGATGCTCGCCTATCAGGTCGAAGCTATTACCGGTGAGCACGCGGATGAGCTCGTCTTTCGGCGTGTGATCGATGCGGTTCTCGCCGACAAACTCGAGCTGGCGGTCGCCGTCCTGGGAGTAGAAGCGGACCTTACCCTTCGGCAGGGCCATACCGAGCTTATTGACCTCGGAGTTCTTGAACTCGCGGTAGACTTGAACCTTACCGGACGAATCGGAGCCCTCGCGGTTCTGGTCGGCACCATCAAAGACATAGAGACGCTCAGCCTTCACGCCCGACGCGCGCACGAACTCGACCTGCTTGGTCTCCTTGTCGCGCAAGGTCGCGGGATTACCCAGCGTGTAGAGGTGGAATTCGTCGAAGGACTTTTCGGTGACGGCCTTGTCGGCGCGACATGCTCAATGCAGCCACCACGCATGCCACGGGCCGCGCGCGGATATTCCGGCTCCACTCGATTCACGTCGCCGGCCATGAGTTTGATCTTGGCGTCGGTGAAGGTCATCCCGCTCTGGTTGTTCATCGTCACCCAGCCCACGACGTCCAGCAGATCGCTCTTGTCCGTGGCGACGAGGTTGTAGCTGGCCTCCCAAGTGAACCCGTTGCTCAGATAAGCGACCTCGGCGTTGATCTTGCCGGACGACGCAGAGTTGAGCTTCCAGTTCAAGGTGGGCTTCAGGACGTTATCGTTACCGAGCGAAGGGAATAGCGGGCTGCCCGGCAGGGAAAACTGCAACTTGCCGTCGACCTCGATGATGGGCTCGACGTACCGGCCGCCTGGGACGAAGCCGCTACGCACGACCTTGCCTGTTACGACACGGTCCGGCTTGTTGGTCTCGAGACGGACGAATTCGAGGGTCTTGCCTTCGAAAAGTGAGAGTAGCATGGCCTGCGAGACAGGATCATTGCGATAGGACTGCTCGAGGATCTGGAACTCGGCTATGCCCTTTATGTCGCGGAGGATGACGGAGTCGGCCTCAACCTGAGCGGTGACGCCGGCGAAGGAGACCTGATTGACGCCAGCCTTAAGATCGATTGGCAGCGTCTCGCGCACGACGGCGTAACCGCCGTTGTAGATGGTGAGCGCCGGATCAGCGGCGAAGGAGAACGGAGGCGGCGGCCAGCAGGAGGAGCGCGGGGAGTTTCATAAAGGAAGGAAAATTCTGGGGTGTGCAAATGGTAAGGCCTTCAGAAGGTATAGCGGATCGTATACGTGATAACCTTCTCTTCGTCGGGCTTGAGCGGGACGCGGAACTCGAAGGTGGTGGCATCCTTCTTCTCATGCGGCTGGCTCTGGGCGGTCAGCGTCCAGTTGCCGCTGAGGTTGGCGTGCTCGATCACACGGATCTCAACGGGCTCCTTCTTGCGATTGCGCACCTTGATTTCGACGGTCTGGGTGGCGAAACGATTGGCGGAGTCCTGAGTGTTGTTCGTCACGCGATGCTCGCCAACCAGGTCGAAGCTATTTCCCGTGAGCACGCGGATGACCTCGTCTTTGGGCGTGTGATCGATGCGGTTCTCGCCGACGAATTCTAGCTGGCGGTCGCCGTCCTGGGTGTAGAAACGCACCTTGCCCTTCGGCAGGGCCATACCGAGCTTGTTAGCCTCGGCGTTCTTGAATTCGCGGTAGACCTGGACCTTGCCAAGCGTGGAGGCGCCGCGCTGTTCATACTGCCGGGTGCCTTCGAAGACGTAGATGCGTTCGGCCTTCACGCCCGTGGCGCGCACGAACTCGACCTGCTTGGTCTCCTTGTCCCGCAGGGTCACCGGATTGCCGAGCGCATAGAGGTGGAATTCATCGAAAGACTTCTCGGTGACGACTCTCGCGGCGCTCTTTCCCACACCCGAACCGCCGCCAAAGCTCCTGGTCGAGCTGTATTCCGGCTGCGCGCGATTCACGTCGCCAGCCAGGAGTTTGACCCGGGCGTCCGCAAAGGTCATACCGCTGCGGTTCTTCATCGTGACCCAGCCCACGACGTCGAGCAGATCGCTCTTGTCCGTGGCGACGAGGTTATAGCTGGCCTCCCACGAGAAGCCGTTGCTGAGATAGGCGACCTCGGCGTCAATCTTACCGGACGACGCGGAGTTGAGCTTCCAGTTCAGCGTGGGCTTGAGGACGTTATCGTCGCCGAGCGAAGGGAAGATTGGCTCGCCCGGGACGGAGAACTGCAGCTTACCATCGACCTCGATGATGGGTTCGACGAAATTCCCGCCGGGAACGAAGCCGCTGCGTATGACCTTGCCGACGATTACTCGGTCCGGCTTATTAGTCTCGCGGCGATTGAACTCGAGGGTCTTGCCCTCGAAGAGGGAAAGCAACATGGCCTGCGAGACGGGATCGTTGCGATAAGACTGCTCGAGGACCTGGAACTCAGCCTTGCCCTTGATGTCGCGGAGGATGACGGAGTCGGCCTCAACCAGCGCGGTGACGCCGGCGAAGGAGACCTGATTGACGCCGGCCTTAAGGTCGATCGGCAACGTCTCGCGCACCACGGCGTAACCGCCGTTGTAAATCGTGAGCGCCGGATCGGCGGCGTAGGAGACGGAGGCGGCAGCCAGCAGGAGGAGCGCGGGGAGTTTCATGGGGATGAGGAGTATTCTGGGGACCGGAAGGAGGTTTCCGATATTAATAAGCGAAGCCGTTGTCGGATTTAACCTATGAGAAGATGGTCCGTTGAACAGTTGGCCAGTTGGCCGGGGAGACCAACGAGAGGCACGGAGGCCCAGAGGCTCAGTGGACCAGAGAGAGGCATAGCTAGTTGACCAGTCGAACGGTTGTCCGGTTGGCCAGAGAGAGGCACCGATATCATCCCTAGCCCAAGCCCTGGCCCTAGCCCTATTTCAGCCCTTACCTCCCCTTCTTCCTCTGCTTCCTCCGATACTCCACCGGGGTACACCCCATCTCCCGCTTGAACAGGCGATTAAAGAAGGTCACCTGGCGGAAACCGCAGGCCAAGGCGATGTCCAGGACGCTCCGCTCGCTATCCCGCAGCTCCCGGCGGGCGGCCTGCAGGCGGAGCTCGTTCACGAACGCGCTGAAGCTGTGACCGGAGTGCTGCTTGAACTGCCGGGCGAAGGTCGGGCGACTGAGTCCGGAGATCTTGAGGAGGTCCTCCAGCCGGATCTCGTCGCGGAAGTTGGCCACGAGGTGCTGGACGGATTTCGAGATGGCCTTCTGGTAATGCGACTCGGCGCTGAGCGTGAAACTGCGCGACGAAAGCAATGCGAGGTCCGACTCCGGTGCATCGGCGACTTCCGCCAGGAGACGCAGCAACGCCGCGAGCTGACCCGCGCCCTTACTGCGGGCGACATCCTGCATGAGCGCGGCAATGGCCGTCGCGGTCCGCCCACGCAGATGCAGGCCGCGTTCGGCCCGCTTGAAGAGATCGCGAAGTTCAAGGTTCTCCGGGAATGCCCACACGGGATGGCTCTCCGGGAAATGCCACTGAATCGAAAGCCCGCCCGACGACCCCGAGGTATGCCAGTGATGAGGTAGGCGTTCGCCGAGCAGCACCAGATCGCCGGCCGCGAACGTGCCGATGGCATCGCCGACGAAGCGCGTCCCCTCCCCCGCTGTGAACAGGGTCAGTTCCATCTCCTTATGGAAGTGCCAGTGATTGCCCTCCCCTTGGACAGGCTGCGTCCGCCCAGGCCCCAAGATGCATTCGACCTCCCGGAGCGTCTTCGACCAACGCAGCACGCGGAAGGAGTGCCCCTCGGGCAGCTCGACCTTCTCGCGGATGGCTTTCATAGGGTTATTCGTATCATTAGCACCCCCGCTCGCAAGGGAGAATTGAGATGAAAGTGCCACCCGCTCCTGCCCTGCGGGTGCGAGAGCCTAAGCAACGCGGCTCCTGCAGGGACGAACAGCAGCAACCGCCTTACTTGGTTTTTTTCGTCTCCTCGTTCAAGAGCTCAGGGAGTGACGCTTTCTTCTTCGCTTTAGATGCACGCGCTTTGCCTTGCTCGGGTGCGTCGTAGTAAGGAGAGGGAGTGTGCTCAGCGGTCATGATGGCTTCGATCCGCTTGACGATGTCCGGGTGGGCGGCGGCGAGGTTCTGCTTTTCGGCCGGGTCGGACTTGAGATCGTAGAGTTCGAGCGGGGCCTTGGTACCGAGCCGGTAGCCCTTCCAATCACCCATGCGCACGGCCTGCTGGAAGTAGGGTTCGTAAATCTCGAAATAGAGCGATTCGTGGACCACTTGCTGACCTTTGCCGAGCAAGGTCGGCACGATCGAATGACCATCCAGACCTTTAGGTCCGGGAACTCCGCTGAGCTCTGCCGCCGTCGGCAGGAAATCCACGGACGAGGTCAGCAGATCGCTGGTCGTGCTAGGCTGAATCTTTCCGGGCCAGCGGGCGATAAAGGGTGTGCGCGTACCACCTTCGTAAAGCATCCGCTTATAGCCGCGGAGCCCGCCCGTACTGCCGAGCGACTCGATGAATTCGAGGTTCGCGCCGTTGTCGGAACTGAAAACCACCAGCGTCTTCTCATCAATGCCCAGGTCTTTCAGTTTCTTCATCAAGCGGCCGACATCCCTGTCGACGAGCGCGACCATCGCAGCGTAGTTCCGGACCTCCTCCGTCCACGCTTTCTGCCCGAAGACCGGATTCTCCGGGATGACAAAGTCTCCGTGCGGAGGAGTCCACGCGGCATAGCAAAAGAAGGGCCGATCCTTGTTCTGCTCGATGAACTTCAGCGTCTCATCGGCGATGCGGGTATGAGAATAATCTTCCCAGGTGCGCTTGCCGGACTGCGGCTGTGGCACGTCGACACCGTTTTTGACGAGATGGTCGGTGTAGTAGTCGTGCGCGTGTTTCTGGTCGTAGTAGCCGAAGAACACATCGAAGCCTTGTTTCTCCGCCGCGCCGGTTGAGCCAGGATTGCCGAGACCCCACTTGCCGAAGCCGCCAGTGGCGTAACCGGCACCATGCAGCAGACTCGCCACGGTCTTCTGACCCGAAGGGAGGGACAGAAGCCCGATGTTGCTTTGGTTGGCCCGGCGCAGGGCGTGCCCAGTATGCTGGCCGGTCATCAGCACGTAGCGCGAAGGAGCGCAGACGGCGCTGCCACTGTAGGCACGGGTGAACTTCATCCCTTCGTTAGCTAGGCGATCGATATGAGGCGTGACGCCATACTTGCAGCCGTAGGGCGAAAAATCCCCGATACCCGCGTCGTCGACCAGGATGAAGATGATGTTGGGCTTATCGGCGGCGTGGATCGAAGCAAAGAAAGCCGCGAAAAGCAGGGCGAAGGAGAACTTCATGGTCGGTCTATTAATACCCCTGAAGCGAAGTAAGGTTTCAGCACAAGCCGTTTGGGACGATAGTGCCACCCGGAGAGACTCTGAGAGTAGCCCGAATGGCATATTTTTGGTAGAATGGCCCATTACCCATGAGCAACCCTGTCACCTATCGATTCTCTTTCGGCCCCTGGAACATCAGCGAGGGCGGCGACCCCTTCGGCGGCGACGTCCGCAAGGTCTTCCCCCACGAGGAGAAGTTCGCCCTCTATCGCCCCCTCGGCTTCGAAGGCGTGCAGTTCCATGACGACGACGTCGTCCCGGGCATGGATGGCCTCAAGCCCGACCAGATCCAGAAGAAGGCGACCGAGGTGAAGGCGATGCTCGCCAACCAAGGCCTGACCCCGGAGTTCGTCGCCCCGCGCCTGTGGTTCGCCGACCAGACCGTCGACGGCGCCTACACTTCCAACAGCGCCTCCGATCGCGCCTACGCCTGGGATCGCACCAAGAAGTGCATCGACATCGCCAACGCCGTCGGCTCGAAGGCCATCGTGCTCTGGCTCGCCCGCGAAGGCACCTACATCCGCGAAGCCAAGGACGCCAAGCTGGCCTACCAGCGCCTGCTCGAGACGGTCAACGCGATGCTCGACTACGACAAGAACATCGAGATCTGGATCGAGCCGAAGCCGAATGAGCCGACCGACCAGGCCTACGTGCCCACCATCGGCCACGCCCTCACCCTCTCCTACGCCTCCAAGGACCATAAGCGCGTCAAGGGCCTCATCGAGTCCGCCCACGCCATGCTCGCCGGCCTCGATGCCAGCGATGAGATGGCCTTCGCCCTCGCCCATGACAAACTGGCGAGCGTCCACCTCAACGACCAGAACGGCCTGAAATACGACCAAGACAAGAACTTCGGCGGCGCCAACCTCCGCGCGGCCTTCAACCAGGTCCGCGTCCTCGAGGAGTCCGGCTACGGTAACCGCGGCGAATTCATCGGCCTGGACGTCAAGGCCATCCGCACCCAGCGCGGCAGCCCGGTCACCGACCACCTCAAGAACAGCCGCGAGCTGTTCCTTGCGCTCGTCCAGAAGGTCCGCACGGTAGACCAGAAGCTCGTCCAGCAGTACCGCGACGCCCGCGACTACGAAGCGCTCGAGCTCTACATCCTCAAGCACATCATGGGACTGAAGTAAGTCCCGCCCTCCATCTCCCTCATGAAGCAGTATCGCCTCAACCGCCTCTTCAACGCCTCGTCCAAGCGCTGCTTCGACGTCGCCGTCGACCACGGCTTCTTCAACCAGCCCGGCTTCCTGCAGGGCATCGAAGACATGCGCCAGGTCGTCGCGACGCTCGTCGACGCCGGTCCCGACGCCATCCAGCTGACGGTCGGCCAGGCTCGCCACTTGCAGTCCATCCCGGGCAAGCAGAAGCCGGCCCTCGTCCTGCGCACCGACACGGCCAACGTCTACGGCAAGGAACTCCCGGCCACGGCGTTCAGCCTGATGATCGAGGAGACGATGCTGCAGGCCGTCCGCCTCGACGCCGCGTGCGTCTGCGTAAACCTCTTCCAGATTCCCGGCGCGCCCGACGTGACCGCGCAGTGCATCGAGAATATCATCAAGCTGAAGCCGCAGGCCGATTACTACGGCATGCCGATGATGGTCGAACCGCTCGTCTTCCAGCCCAACGCCATCGCCGGCGGCTACATGGTCGATGGTGACCTCACGAAGATCCTCCACCTCGTCCGCCAGGCGGTCGAGCTCGGCGCCGACGTGATCAAGGCCGACCCGACCGACGACGTCTCGCAATACCACAAGGTCATCGAGACGGCTTCGGGCATCCCGGTCCTCGTCCGTGGCGGCGGTCGCGTGAGCGATAAGGAAATCCTCGTCCGCACCGAAGGCCTCCTCAAGCAGGGCGCCTCGGGCATCGTCTACGGTCGCAATGTCATCCAGCACCCGAACCCGCGTGGCATCACGCAGGCGCTCATGGCGATGGTGCACCGCAACGTGTCGGTCGACGAAGCCCTGAAGCTCATCTGAGCCCCGTGTCCTCCCCTGACCCAGCTGTCCTCGCCCGCCTACGTGAAATCGTCGGCGCCGAGAACGTGCTGACGTCGCCGGAGGACACCATCCCTTACGGCTTCGACGGCACGGCCGCCCTCAAGGGCCCGGTCGGCGTGGTCGTGCTGCCCGGATCGACTCAAGAAATCTCCGAGGTGGTGAAGCTCGCGGCCGCTCGCGGCCTCGCAATCGTCACCCGTGGCTCCGGCACCGGACTCAGCGGCGGCAGCGTGCCCTCTGCAGGCTGCATTGTCCTCTGCCTGACCCGACTGGATAAAATTATCTCCGTCGACGCCGCTAATCTCACCGTCCGCGCCCAGTGCGGCGTGATCACCGCCGCCATCGACGCCGCGGCGAATAAGCACGGTCTCTTCTATCCGCCCGACCCGGGCTCGATGAAGATCAGCACCATCGGCGGCAACGTCGCCGAAAACTCCGGCGGCCTGCGCGGCCTCAAATACGGCGTCACCCGCGATTACGTCATGGGACTCGAAGTCGTGCTGCCCGACGGACGTATCGCCCACTTCGGCAACGCCTGCGTGAAGGACGTCGCCGGTTATTCGATGAAGGACCTCTTCATCGGCTCCGAAGGCACGCTCGGCATCATCACCGAAGTCCTGCTCAAGGTCCTCCCCCGCCCCGCCGCCCGCCGCACGATGCTGGCGAGCTACGACCGCATGGAGGACGCCGCGCAGACGGTGTCCGACATCATCGCGGCGAAGATCATCCCCTGCACGCTGGAGTTTCTCGACCGCATGACCATCGGCTGCGTCGAGGACTACGCCAAGATCGGCCTGCCCCGCGATTGCGAGGCGCTCCTGCTCATGGAGACCGACGGACATCCGGCCGCGGTCGCCGAAGAAGCCGAACAGATGCTGGCCCTGGCCCGCGCCCGTGGTGCCCGCGACGTCCGTGTGGCCCGCGATGACGCCGAAGCCCTGCAACTCGCCTCCGCCCGCCGCTCCGCCTTCTCCGCCCTCGCCCGCGTCCGCCCGACCACCATCCTCGAGGACGTCACCGTCCCGCGCGACAAGCTCGCCGAGATGGTCGCCTTCGTCGCCGAGGTCGCGAAGAAGCATAACCTCCTCGTCGGCACCTTCGGACACATGGGCGACGGCAACCTGCACCCGACCTTCCTGACCGACGAGCGTAATACCGAGGAGATGGCCCGCGTCCACGAAGCCCTCGAGGATATCGTGACGAAGACGCTCGCCCTCGGCGGCACAATCACCGGCGAACACGGCGTCGGGCTCGCCAAGAAAGCCTGGCTGCGCCGTCAGGTCGGCGAGAACAGCCACGACCTCATGCGCGAGATCAAGCGCGCCTGGGATCCGCAGAACCTGCTCAACCCCGGCAAGATCTTCGACTGAGGGATGAAGCCTTCGCTCAAGCTCCTCGATTACTCGATCCTCCAGCAGTGCATGCATTGCGGGATGTGCCTCCCGGCCTGCCCGACCTACGTCGCCACCAATAAGGAGCGCCACAGCCCCCGCGGCCGCATCTCGCTCATGCGTGCGGTCGCCGACGGTGAACTGAAGCTGTCGCCGGCCTTCGCCGACGAGATGAGCTACTGCCTCGGCTGCCTGGCCTGCCAGACCGCCTGCCCGGCCGGCGTGGATTACTCCAACCTCCTCGAGACCGCCCGCGCCGAAGTCCAGTCCGCCGGCCTCAACCAGACTTTCACCAGCCGCTTCTGGCGCACGGTCACGATCCGCGGCCTGTTCATGCGCCCGCGCCTGCTCCGCTTCGTCGGACGACTCCTCTGGCTTTACCAGCGACTCGGACTGCAGACCGCCTTCCGGAAGATTGGCCTGACGAAGCTCCTCCCGAAGGACCTCCGTCGCCTCGAGCCCCAGTGCCCGACGGTCGCGACGAAGTTCTCGCCGCAGCTCATCCGCCCCATCGAGTCTCCTGCCAAGAAGACGCACCGCGTCGCCCTGCTCACCGGCTGCGTGCAGGACCTCGTCTTCGCCGACATCAATCGCGACACGGCCGACGTCCTCCTGGCCAACGGCTGCGAGGTCCATACGCCGCCCGTCCAGCCCTGCTGCGGATCGCTCCACGCACACAACGGCGAAGCCAACGCGGCCAAGACGTTGGCGAAGCGGATGATCGACCTCTTTCCGCCGTCGCAGTTCGACGCCATCATCACCAACTCTGGCGGCTGCGGGAATCATCTCCGCCATTACAGCGCCCTGCTCGCCGATGACGCCGTCTACGCGCCGTTAGCGAAACTCTGGGACTCAAAACTCCGCGACATCCACGAATGGATGATGGAGCACGGTTGCCGCGCCCCGCGCACAGGCCTGGGCGACCTCACCGTCACCTACCACGACTCCTGTCACCTGACGCACGGCCAGAAGGTCACCAAGCAACCCCGCGACCTCCTGAAGCTCATCCCTGGCCTCAAGCTCGTCGAGCTCCCCGAGGCCAACTGGTGCTGCGGCAGCGCTGGCATCTACAATATCACCCAGCCCGAGCAGTCCGAACAGCTCCTCGTCCGGAAGATCGGGCACGTCATCGGCACCGGCGCATCGGTCCTCGCCACCGCCAACCCCGGGTGCCACCTTCAGATCGCCCGTGGCCTCCGCCAAGCCGGCTCACCTATCTCTCTCCTCCAACCCGTGACATTACTCGCGCGAGCGTACCGCGAGGAACAAAGATGAACGATGGACGATGAATGATGGAAGACAACGAACAGAAGTTACCAGTAAACCCTCACTCCCATTCTTCATCTTTAATCTTCTTTCATCCTCTATCTTCCATCGGCCTTCAATTATCCTCCATCGGTCTTTAGTCATCCTTCATCGTCCATCTTCCATCCTCCATCCTTCCACATGTCTCCCGTAAAAATCGGCATCATCGGCGGCGGCCTCATGGGTCGCGAAATGGCCAGCGCGTTCGCCCGCTGGTGCGCGCTCACCGACGTCTCGGTCCGCCCGGTCCTCACGGCCGTGGCCGACCTCAATCCCGCCACGCTCTCGTGGTTCGATTGCATCCCCTCCTGCACACAGAAGACCACCGACTATAAGGCGCTCCTGGCCAATCCCGACGTCGACGTGGTCTACGTGGCCGTCCCGCACAACCTGCATGAGCAGCTGTATTGCGACGTCCTCGCCGCCGGCAAGGACCTCTTCGCCGAAAAGCCCTTCGGCATCGACCTCGCCTCCGCCCGCCGCATCCACGCCGCCGCCAAGGCCAGCGGTCGCTTCGTGCGCTGCAGTTCTGAGATGCCCTTCTTCCCCGGCGCGCAGCGCGCCTTCGAGCTCGCGAAGTCCGGCTCGATCGGCCGCATCCTCGAAGTCGTCTCGGGTTTCCACCACAGCAGCGACCTCGACCCGACCAAGGCCGCCAACTGGAAGCGCCTCAACTCCATGTGTGGTGAAGGCGGCGCCCTTAATGACCTCGGCATGCATGCCTGCCACATCCCTCTCCGCCTCGGCTGGAAGCCCTCCCGCGTCTTCGCCCAGCTCCAGAAGGGTTACCCACAGCGCCCCGACGGTAAAGGCGGCGTCACGAACTGCGACACCTGGGATAACGCGCTCCTCAATACCTGGATCAAGGTCGGCGGCCACGACGTCCCCATGCGCCTCGAGATGAAGCGCCTCATGCCTGGCGCCACCAACACCTGGTTCATCGAGATCCTCGGCACCGACGGCGGCGTCCGCTACAGCACTTCGGACACGAAGGCCCTCTGGCTCTTCGAACGCGGCAAGGAACAGTTCTGGAAGCGCACCGACCTCGGTTTCAGCACGCCCTTCAAGACCGTCACCGGCGGCATCTTCGAACCCGGCTTCGCCGACGTCATCCAGCAGATGTGGGCCGCCTACCTCATGGAACGCGCCGGCCTGCTCAACGGCCGCTTCGGTTGCGCCACGCCCGACGAAGCCGTCGCCACCCACGAGATCTTCGCCGCCGCCCTGCAGTCGCAGGCCCAAGGCACGGTCGTCTCGCTCTAAATTTCTCATGCCCAAAACTCCTCGCCAAGGCATTCTTGCCGCCGGCAATTTCATCGTCGATTACGTCAAGGTCATCGATGGCTACCCCGTCCAGGACATGCTCGCGAGCATCCTGAGCGAATCGCGCTCCAACGGCGGCGGCCCTTATAACGTCCTCAAGGACCTCGCGGCGATGAAGGTCGAGTTCCCGCTCTCCGCCTGCGGGCTCGTCGGCGACGACACCAACGGCCAGTGGATCAAGCGCGACTGCCAGAACCACCGGATCGACGTGGGCATGCTGCACCTCAGCAAGGACCACCCGACCTCCTACACCGACGCGATGACCGTGCAGTCCACCGGACGCCGCACCTTCTTCCATTGCCGCGGCGCCAACGCGCACTTCGACCTCAAGCACTGCTCCTTCAGCAAGACCAACGCCCGCATCCTGCACCTCGGCTACCTCATGCTGCTGGACCGCATGGACACCTTCGAAAACGGCCAGACCATCGCGGCCAAGCTGCTCTTCAACGCCCGCTCCGCCGGCCTCGAGACCTCGGTCGACATGTGCAGCGCCTCGCACCCGCAGTTCCGCGAGATCGCGCTCAGCGCCCTGCCCCTCACCGATCACCTCGTCATCAACGAGATCGAAGCCGGTCTCAGCCTCGGCGAGGTCATCGACCCCAAGAATGCTGGTTGGCTCCTCCGCTCCGCCGAGCAGCTGCTCTCCCTCGGCGTGAAGAAGACCGTCACCATCCATACCGAGCACGGCGCCGTCTGCGCCACCGCCGAAGGCCTCCGCCTCAAGCAGGCTTCGCTCAAAATTCCTGCCGGTTACAGCAAGGGTGCGACCGGCGCAGGCGATGCCTTCGCCGCTGGCATGCTTTACGGACTCCACGAAGGCCTCGAGATCCAGGAACGCCTCAAGCTCGCCGTCTGCTGCGCCGCCGCCTGCCTCGCCGACCCCACGCCCTCCAAAGGCCTGCGCCCGGTGAAGGACTGTCTCGCCTTGGCCGAGCAGTTTGGATTCGGGGAGTTCTAAACCCTAGGTAGGGACAGCACCACGTGCTGTCCTAGGTGCAAAAGTGCAAACCGGCCTGCGGCCTGTGCAAAGGTGCAAAAGTGGATGCACGTTTCAGGTGGCGGGGAGGCATTCTCAGGTCTCGGGTCTCGGCCATCAGGTCCCGGGTTCAGGTGTTCGGCACCAGGTTCAGGTTCAGGGCCTGCACCCGTACCCGAACCCGACAACCCGTACCTGATACCCGATGGCCGAGACCTGGGACCCGAGATGATTTGTCTGCCTCGGGTAGGGTTGAGCGCCCTCGCTCAACCGCGGCTGACCCATGGTGGTCAGCCCTTCCTTGTTTTGCTTCGCAGCCGTTCACCCTGCCAGCAGACCCCCATGGCGATGCCGGGCATCGCCATAAAAGACACCATTCGAGCGTAAAAAGACACCCGATTGGGTTTCCTTCTTTTCGGCGTGCGAGCATCCTTTTGCTCACCCCCAAGACGCGACCCCATGAGCACCAAGAAATATAACGTCGGCATCATCGGTTACGGCTGGGCCGCCACGGCCCACATCGATGCCATCAACGCGAGCAGCCAGGCG
Organism: Opitutales bacterium; assembly: GCA_964203605.1. GTDB lineage: Bacteria > Verrucomicrobiota > Verrucomicrobiia > Opitutales > UBA953 > UBA953. The sequence goes on along the minus strand of CAXNMQ010000005.1, from coordinate 69,901 downwards.
CAAGTCACGGCGATCTATTCTTCCCGTCCGCTCGACTCCGCGACGCTCAGCGCCAAGCACGGCGGCAAGATCAAGGCCTACGATACCGTCGAAGCCCTGCTCGCCGATCCGGAGATCCACGTGGTCGATATCACCAGCTACCCGAGCCAACACTGCGCCCAAGCCGTCGCCGCCGCCAAAGCGAAGAAGCACATCATCCTCGAGAAGCCGATGGCCAACTCGATGCCTGAGGTGATCCAGATCTTCGAAGCCGCCGAAAAGAACGGCGTGAAGGGCTGCGTCTGCTTCGAGTGCCGCTTCTCCAGCCAGATGGAAGCCACCAAGGCCGTCATCGACCAAGGCCTCATCGGCGAGATCCATTACGGCGAAGTCGACTACTACCACGGCATCGGCCCGTGGTATGGCCAGTACCGCTGGAATATCGGCAAGAAGGATGGCGGCAGCGCCCTCCTCACCGCCGGTTGCCACGCCCTCGACGCCCTCCTGATGTGCATGCCGGGCGAAGTCGACTCGGTCACGAGCTTCAGCACGAAGTCGAAGAGCGAGTACTTCACCCCTTACGAATACGACACCTCCGCGGTCACGATCCTGAAGTTCAAGAACGGCGCCGTCGGCAAGTGCGCCGCGATCGTCGACTGCCTCCAGCCCTACTACTTCCACACCCACCTCGTGGGCAGCCATGGCAGCGTCCTCGATAACAAGTTCCACTCCGCCAAGCTGAAGACCAACAAGGCCCAGTGGAGCGGCCTCTCGATGAAGATGCTGGATTCCGGCGACGTCAGCGACCACCCCTACCAAGCCCAGTTCCAGGCCTTCTTCGACGCGCTCGACAAGGGCCAAGACATGCCGCTCACGAGTTTCCGCGACGCCCTCCGCACGTTCAAGGTGATCTTCGCCGCCGACCAGAGCGCAGCCAACGGTGGCCAGCCGGTCAAGGTCGCCTGAACCCATGCCCTCCTGCCTCGCCATCTTCGCGCACCCCGACGACGTCGAATACTTCGCCGCCGGGACGATGCTCCAGCTCGCTAAGCGCGGCTGGGAGCTGCACTACTTCGATCTCTGCGCCGGCAACGGTGGCTCGGTCCAGATGGACGGTCCGACGACCGCGACCGTCCGCCTCGCCGAAGCCCAGGAAGCCGCCCGGATCCTCGGCGCGAAGTTCTACCCGCCGGTCGTCAACGACATGACGCTGACCTTCGACATCGAGGTCATGCGCAAGGTCGCTTCGGTCATCCGCCAGAGCCGCGCCGATATCGTGCTCACGCACGCGCTGTCGGACTACATGGAAGACCACATGGCCTGCGCCCGCCTCGCGACCTCCGCCGCCTTCACGCACGGGATGCCCAATTACGACACCGTCCCGCCCGCGACTCCCTATGCGCACGACGTGACCATCTACCACGCCATGCCGCACGGACTCTGCACACCGCTCCGCCAGAAGGTCCGCGCCGGCCTCTACGTAGATGTCGCCCCGGTCCAAGATCAGGCCCGGAAGGCCCTCGCAGCCCACGCCTCCCAGAAGGATTGGCTGGATAAGAGCCAAGGCATGGACTCCTACCTGCATACGCTCGACAAGATGTCCGCAGAGGTCGGCGCTCTCTCCGGTAAATACGCCCTGGCCCAAGGCTGGAGCCGCCACCTGCATCTCGGCTATAGCGCCGCCAATATCGACCCGCTCCGCTCCGCGCTGGGCTCCGACTGCATGGTCGACGCCGTCTACGAAGCCGCCCTCGAGAAACCTTTCCCATGACCACCACCCTCTCGCGCCGCCGGTTCTTCCAGCTGGCTGGTCTCGCCACCCTCGCCTTCCCGCTCCGCGGATGGGCCGCGCTCGACACCTCGGGCGGCGACGAGGTCGTCATCATCAACGACATCCACATCACCGGCATCCCCGAGGAGAAGATTCCTGCGAACGCCAAGGACGACGACGACCACCTGCGAGCCACGGTGAAGCAGATCCTCGCGCTACCGAAGAAGCCCGCCGCGGTCATCATCAACGGCGACCTCGCTCTCGCGATTGGCACTGCCGCCGACTACACCGTCATCCGCGAACTCATTGCTCCGCTCCGTGACGCCGGTATCCCGGTTCACCTCACGCTCGGCAACCACGACGTCCGCGACATCTTCATGGCAGGCTTTCCCTGAGATGAAGAGCGCCTCCGCGCTCAAGGAGCATCGCCACAACAGCCTCATCGACCTTCCGTCCACGCGCCTCATCCTGCTCGATACCTTGGACCAATCGCCCGGGCCCTCCGGTAAGCTCGGTGCGGAGCAGATTGCGTGGATCCTCGCCAAGATCGACGAAGTCCCGACCAAGCAGGTCGTACTCATTGGACACCACAACCCGCAGGTCGGCGGCGACACCAGCCACTACAAGGGCGGCCTCGTCGACACCGCGGACTTCTGGCCCGAGATTGCCAAGCGCGACGCAGGTGAAGGCCTATATCCACGGCCACACCCATGAATGGACGCAGGCCATGGAGAACCGCATCCACATCATCAGTACCATCGCCTGCGCCTACGTGTTTAACAAGAACACCAACGCCACCGGCTGGACCTCCGCCCGCTTCAACGCCCACGGCTTCCAGCTGAAGCTCAACACCCTCGAGACCGACCACGCCTGGAACGGCGAGGCCAAGTGGTTCTTCGGACGCCAGCCCGCGCCCAAGAAAACCGCTGCGCCGAAAAAGAAATAAGCGTGCGCCTCATCAAGGAACAGCAATCTCCCGCCTCGGCGAACGAACTCGTCGCCTGCGAGCACCTGAGCCAACGCGATTTCGGCTGCGTCTGGCATCACCACCCCGAGCACGAGATCTTCTTCCTGCTCCGCGGCGGCACCGAACGCTGGATCGGCGACAAGATGGCGCCGCTCAAGGTCGGCGAGATCCTGCTCCTCGGCTCCGACCTCCCGCACGACTTCCGTAACGACCGCAAAGGCCGCCAGGCTGGCGTGGAATGGATCCTCGTGCAATTCCGCCCGAACCTCTTCGGCGAAGAGTGGACGCAGCACTCGTCCGTGTCGGCCATCCGCCGCCTGCTCGAACGCGCGCGCCTTGGCCTCGAATTCCGCGGCAAGTCCCGCAAGCAGGCCGCGGTAATTCTGCACAAGATGCCCAAGGCCCACGGGCTCAGGCGCATGGCGCTCCTAATCGAGTTCCTCGAACTCGCCGCCAGCTCCGACGAACTGAAGGAAATCGCGACGCCGGGCTTCCATGCGACCGTCGATGCCAATACTTCGGACCGGATCGGTAACGTCGTCGCTCACATCAAAGCCAACCTCGGCAAGCCGCTGTACGTCCCCGAACTCGCCGCCTTGGCCGGCCTCAGCGAAAGCGCCTTCAGCCGCCTGTTCAAGAAGTGCACCGGCCGTTCCGTCCCCCAGTATCTCAACGAACTGCGCATCGCCCGGGCCGCACGTCTGCTGGCCGAGACCGATGAGTCCGTGAAGCAGATCGCGCACCAGTGCGGCTACCCCACCGCGGCCTATTTCCATCGCCAGTTCCAGCGTCACCAAGAACTCCCACCCCTCGCCTACCGCGAAGCCATCCGCCGCCAGGCCTAAGCACCCTTTATTTCCTTCCCCTACCCCTACCCCCACCCCTACCCCTTATACAACCCCATGACCCCCACCCTATATCTCCGCCTAGCTGCGATGGTCTTCCTCCACTACTTCGTGTGGAGCTGTTGGTATAACACCATGGCCGTGTACCTCGGTAAGCTGAACTTTACCGGCACCCAGATCGGCCTCGCCTACGGCACCACCGCCATCGGCGCGCTTATCTCGCCCTTCATCATCGGCGTGATTGCCGACCGATTCGTCCCTGCCCAACGGCTGCTCGGCGTGCTTGCACCTGCTCGGTGCCGGCCTCCTCTGGTGGATTTCCCAGCAGACCGCCTTCAACATCTTCTACCCGTCGCTCATCGTCTACACGCTGACCTACATGGCCGGCCACGGGCTCATCAACACCATCACCCTCACGCATACGCCGAATCCGGCGAAATGGTTCCCCATCGTCATGGTCGCCGCCTCGGCCGGCTGGATTGTCGCCGCCAACGTCATCAACTTCGCCGAGCTCGCCGACAATAACGGCATGTTCAAACTCGCCTGCGGTGTCGCCCTCGCGGTCGCGCTCTACTCGTTCACCCTTCCGAACACCCCGCCCAAGGGCGACACCGGACCGGTCTCGGCCAGCAAGCTCCTCGGCCTCGATGCGCTCAAGCTCTTCAAGGACCGCTCCTTCGCGGTGTTCATGTTCTGTTCCTTCCTGATCTGCATCCCGCTCAGCTTCTACTTCACCTGGACCAGCGCCTTCCTCAGCGAAATGAATGTCGCCGACTACGCCTCCAAGATGACCCTCGGTCAGGTCTCCGAAGTCGGCTTCCTCCTGCTGCTGCCCATCCTCCTGCCCTTCCTCGGTGCCAAGCGCATCATGATTCTCGGCATGGCCGCTTGGGCCGCTTCGTTTCGCGCTCTTCGCTTACTTCCATGAACAGCCCACGGCCACTTGGATGATCCTCGGCGGCATCCTCCTCCACGGCATGAGCTACGACTTCATCTTCGTCATGGGCCGCATGTATGTCGACAAGGCCGCCGGCGACAGCCTCCGCGCCTCGGCGCAGGGACTCCACGCCGTGTTCACCCTCGGCGCGGGCATGTTCGTCGGCTCCTGGCTCGCCGGAGTGGTCGCGCAAAATTACACCAACGCCGCCGGCGTCCACGACTGGAAGTCCATCTGGCTCGTACCGGCCATCATGAGCGCCGTCCTCATCCCCGTCTTCCTCGCCCTCTTCCGCGAACGCTCCAGCGATGAAGGATGAATGATGGATGATCAAAGATAGAGATAACAAACTGCATTCATCCGAATCTCGCTCCTTCCTTCATCGCTCCTCCTTAATCTTCATCATCCATCGTCCATCTCCATCCTCCATCTTCACTCCCAATGCCCCGCAAACTCAGCCACATCGCCCCCGACTGGTGGGATTACACGACGCTCGACTCTTCGCTCATCAACGATGCGGCGAAGCTGACGGAGCGCGACCTGCGCCAGCTGTCGCGTCCGGGCTTCAAGGTGGTGATGTATGATACCCTCGAGGACTTCTACCTCGCTGAGGCCTTGGAATACATCGCGGCCTGGAAGCAGGCCACGGCCGACAACCCGGTCGGCATCTGCGGCCCGATCGGCCCGACCGAACAGCTCCCGCTCGTCGCCCGCCTGGTCAACGAACTCGGCCTCAACCTGAAGCACGCCCACTTCTGGGGCATGGACGAATGGTATGACGACAAGACGAAGAAGGAAGTGCCCGTCACCCACGCCCTCTCCTTCGAACGCGCCGACCGCGAACTCTGCTTCAACCGCATCCAGAAGAAACTGGTGATGCCCGAGGCCAACCTCCACTTCCCCAAGGCCAAGATCGCCGACTTCGTGCAGACGTGGCACGCCGGCGTCCGCTGCGCGGTCATGCAGGGCGGCCAAGGCGACATCAAGCACTGGGCCTTCAACGACCCGCTCAAGCGCACCGGCAAATACAAGGACGCCCCGCCCTCGCCCGCTGAGTACCGCAAGCTCGGCACCCGCATCGTCGAACTGCACCCCGTCACCCTCAGCCAGAACGCCCGCACCTCCGGTGGCGGCAACATCACCATGGTTCCCAAGATGGCCATCACCGTCGGGCCCCAGGAAACCTGGCTGGCCGACAAGGTCTCCATCTGGCACGCCGGCGCCCACGACAATCCGCTGGGGCAGCGCCTGACCGCCTTGATGATCTCCAAGAAGATCGCCGATTCGGCTGTGCCGATGTCCCTCCTCGCCGACCACCCGAACGTGCAGTTCAACTACTTCCGCGGCGGCCTGGGCTCCTGTTCGGTCGAGATGCACTGAGGCGATGTTCCGCCAAGCCCTGACCGTCCTCGCCGCTTTGCTCATAGGCGTCTGTGCCTCCTCGGCGCAGACGAAAACCTACGACATCGTCGTGTATGGCGATTCAGCGGCCGCGGTCGCCGCGGCCCTCCAGGCGAAACGACAGGGCTCCAGCGTCGTGCTGGTGAATACCACGACGTTCCTCGGCGGGATGACCTGTAGTGGCCTTTCGGCGAGCGATATCTTCCATCGCGAAGCGGTCGGCGGCGTGGCCCGCGAGATCTACGGACGCATCGGCCAGCACTACGGGAAGACCTACGTGGATTACTTCGAACCGCACGTGGCGCAGGGCGCGATGGACGCACTCGTCAAAGAGAGCGGCCTGGAAGTCGTCATGGACGAACAACTCGACCGCGGTCCTGGCGGCGTCGCGAAGCAAGGTGACCGCATCACCTCCTTCCGCACCCTCTCGGGCAAGGTCTACGCGGCGAAGGTCTTCATCGACGCTTCCTACGTGGGCGATCTCATGGCCGCCGCGGGCGTAAGTTATGCCGTGGGACGCGAACCTAACGCCCAATACGGGGAAACGCTCAATGGCATGCAACGCGGCGACGACAAACCTCGCACGCACTACACCCAGAAAGACAAGGACCACTTCATCAAGGACGTCGACCCTTACGTCAAACCTGGCGATCCGACGAGTGGCCTGCTGCCCTTCGTCTACGCCGAAGACCCCGTCAAGGGCGCGGGCGACCATCGCATCCAAGCCTACAACTACCGGCTTTGCGTGACGACCGACCCGGCGAAGCGACTTCCTTTCGCCAAACCTGCGGGCTATCGCGAACTCGACCACGAGATGCTGCTGCGTAACTTCGAAGCGGGCGACCTGCGCTTCCCCTCGCTGCTGCACAAACTGCCCAACGGCAAGACCGACTGGAATTCCATGCACGCGGTCGGCACGGATTACGTCGGCGCGAACTGGGAATATCCGGAGGCGAGCTACGCCCGGCGCCGCGAAATCGAAGCGGCGCATGAACTCTACATCCGCGGCCACCTCTGGACGCTGGCCAACCACCCGCGCGTGCCCGAGTCTATCCGTAAGCAGGCCTCCGCCTACGGACTCTGCAACGATGAGTTCACGTCGCGCGGCGGCTTCTCGCCGATGATCTACATCCGCGAAGCCCGACGCCTCCAAGGCGCCTACGTGATGACTGAACTCGACTGCAAAGGGAAGCGCACGCCGCCGGAACCCGTCGCGCTCGCCAGCTTCGGCCTCGATTCCCATGCGGTGCGCTACTTCGTGACGAAGCGGGGTTTCCTCGAACGCGATGGCGTGATCTGGAACGTGCCGCCCCGCCCCTACGGCGTCTCTTACCGCAGCCTGATCCCCAAGAAGGAAGAATGCGCCAACCTACTCGTACCGGTCTGCTTGTCGGCCACCCACGCCGCCCATGGTTCGATTCGGATGGAGCCAGTCTTCATGCAGCTCGGTCAGGCCGCCGCCATGGCTGCGGGCATCGCCGTCCGCGACAGCCTGGCAGTCCAGGACGTGCCCTATGGCCGCGTCCGCGACCTACTTAAGGAAGCCAACCTGCCCGTCGAGTGGACCGCCCCCGCTAAGTCCAAGAAGGCCAAATAACCCCTTCTGGCAGACGATTAGGACTACTTGTCATTCTTTTTGACAAAGTCCAAAACTCGGTCTTGTTCGTGGTCGATGCGCGACCCGGAAGCCACCCTTCGCCAGCACGACCTGCCCGTCACGGCGCAACGGCTGGCCGTTCTCCGCGCGGTCTCCCGTCATCCGCACGCCACGGCCGACGAGCTCGACCGCGAGCGTGCTGCGGTGAACTGGGCACGATTTCCCGCCAGTCGGTCTATAACGTCCTGAACGTCCTCACGGACAAAGGCATCATCCGCCGCATCCAGCCCGCCGATTCCCCGGCTCGCTACGAAGACCGCATCGGCGACAACCATCACCACCTCGTCTGCCGTTCCTGCGGCAAGCACCGAAGACGTCTGCTGCGCCGTCGGCGAAGCCCCCTGCCTCAAGGCCCACTCGCACCACGGCTTCAAGATCGACGAAGCCGAAGTGATCTACTGGGGCACCTGCCCCGCCTGCCAAAAGAAGAAACGTTCCTGACGTCGTTCATCGTTATTCGTTCTTCGTTACTCGCTTCACTCCGTATCTCTCTCAGCCCATGAATCGAACCGCCAACCGCTAACCGCCAACCGCTAAAACCTCCTTCATCCTCCCATCCTCCATCCCTCCAACCTCTCCTAACACACATGTCCGACATCTCCAAATGCCCCGTGATGGGCCACCTGGCCCCACAGAACCGCCACACCGCCGCCGCCGCGATGAACAACGGCGACTGGTGGCCGAATCAACTCAACCTGAACATCCTGCGCCAGAACTCCTCGAAGAGCGATCCGCTCAACCCGGGGTTCAACTACGCCGAAGAGTTCAAGAAGCTCGACCTCGAAGCCCTGCGCAAGGACCTCGCCGCGCTGATGACCGATTCACAGGAATGGTGGCCGGCCGACTACGGTCACTACGGCCCCTTCTTCATCCGCATGGCCTGGCATAGCGCCGGCACCTACCGCGTCACCGACGGTCGTGGCGGCGCCGGTTACGGCACGCTGCGCTTCGCCCCGCTGAACAGCTGGCCGGACAACGCCAACCTCGACAAGGCCCGTCGCCTCCTCTGGCCGCTCAAGCAGAAGTATGGCCAGAAGATTTCCTGGGCCGACCTCATGGTCCTCACCGGCAACGTCGCCCTCGAGACCATGGGCTTCAAGACCTTCGGCTTCGCCGGCGGCCGTCCCGACGTCTGGGAACCGCAGGAAGACATCTACTGGGGTCCGGAAACCGAGTGGCTTGGCGATAAGCGCTACACCGGCGACCGCCAGCTCGCCGACCCGCTCGGCGCCGTCCAGATGGGCCTGATCTACGTCAATCCCCAAGGCCCCAACGGCAAGCCTGACCCGCTCGCCTCGGCTCGCGATATCCGCGAGACCTTCGCGCGCATGGCGATGAATGACGAAGAGACCGTCGCGCTCATCGCCGGCGGCCACACCTTCGGCAAAGCCCACGGCGCCGCCACGCCCGACGGCCATGTCGGTCCGGAACCCGAAGGCGCCCCGCTCGAAGAGATGGGCCTCGGCTGGAAGAACTCCTTCGGCAAGGGCAACGGTGCCGACACGATCACCAGCGGCCTCGAAGGCGCCTGGTCCAGCACGCCGACCCGCTGGTCGAACGAATACCTCAAGAACCTCTGGAACTACGAATGGGAACTCACCCAGTCCCCCGCCGGCGCCCACCAGTGGACGCCCAAGAATGGCGCCGCGAAGGACACCGTGCCGGACGCGCACGACAAGTCGAAGCGCCACGCGCCGATGATGTTCACGTCCGACATCGCGCTGAAGGTGGATCCGGCTTACGCCAAGATCACCAAGCGCTGGTTGGATAACCCGGCCGAGTTCGCCGATGCGTTCGCCAAGGCCTGGTATAAGCTCACGCACCGTGACATGGGTCCTTACTCCCGCTGCCTCGGACCGCACGTAGCTCCGGCCCAGCTCTGGCAGGACCCCGTCCCGTCCGTCGACCACATCCTCATCGACTCCGCTGACATCGAGTCGCTGAAGAAGACACTCCTCGCTTCCGGTCTCACCACTGCGCAGCTCGTCTCGACCGCTTGGGCTTCCGCCGCGAGCTTCCGTGGCAGCGACAAGCGTGGCGGCGCCAACGGCGCCCGTATCCGCCTCGCCCCGCAGAAGGATTGGGAAGTCAACCAGCCCGCCGAACTCGCCAAGGTCCTCGCCGTCCTCGAGAAGGTGCAGGCGATCTTCAACGCCGCCCAGACCGGCGGCAAGAAGGTCTCCCTCGCCGACCTCATCGTCCTCGGTGGTTGCTGCCGCCGTCGAAGCCGCCGCCGCCAAGGCCGGCGTGCCGGCCAAAGTGCCGTTCCACCCCGGACGCACCGACGCCACCCAAGCGATGACCGACGCCGAGTCTGTCGCGCTGCTGGAGCTGAAGTATGACGGCTTCCGCAACTACCTCGGTCGCAAGCTCGACCGTCCCGCCGCGGAGAATCTCGTCGACCGCGCCCAGCTCCTCACGCTCACGCCTCCCGAGATGACCGTGCTCGTCGGCGGCATGCGCGTGCTCGACACGACGGTGCTCTTCCCGGGCCTCGGCGTGCTGACCAAGCAGCCCGGTGCCCTGACCAACGACTTCTTCGTCCACCTCCTCGACCAGTCCGTGGTCTGGGAGAAGGCCAAGATCTGCGAGCACTTCTTCGAAGGCCGCGACCGCAAGACCGGCCAGGTGAAGTGGAACGCGACCGCCGTCGACCTCGTCTTCGGCTCCAACTCGCAGCTCCGCGCCCTGTCCGAGGTCTACGCCAGCGCCGACGGCAAGACGAAGCTCGTGCATGACTTCGTCGCCGCCTGGACGAAGGTCATGAACCTCGACCGCTTCGACCTCGCGAAGAAGTAAGCGATCCGTCCATCGCCCCCCACGGCCCGCCCTTACCGGCGGGCCGTTTTGTTTGCCCAAGACAATGTAGGTTCCGACCGACTTTGGGTTTATTGAATTTTTTGTGACAAAACCGCGACCTCACCCTACTTCTAAGACCGCATGGACAGTTTCACCCAACAACGTATCCTCGATGGCGATCTCGACGCCTATGGCAAGGTCGTGCGGGCGCATCAGGACATGTTACTAGGCTTCGCGTTGCGTCGCTTGGGTGACTGGACGCTGGCGGAAGAGATGGTGCAGCTGACCTTCATCCGTGCCTATCAGCGTCTGGCCGATTTTCGGCCGGGAGAGGAATTCGGCATATGGCTTTGCGTCACCTGTAAATACCTGATCCTCACCGAACTCGAAAAGAAGCAGCGCGAAACATCCCATCTCTCTAACTATCGCGAACAACTGGCGGTTGAAATCGCCACAGCGGCGGCAACAGAAAATGATCCCGACATGCGCACCGAACAATTGGCCAAGCTAAGAGCTTGTGTCGACAAGCTCGGGCAAGAGACCGCCGAATTAGTAACCTTACGCTATTTTAACAAACGAAGCTGCAAGGAGATTGCCGAACAGAAGCAACGGACGGTGACCTGGGTGACGACGACCTTAAGCCGGACCAGAAAAACTTTGCGGGCGTGCCTGGAACGTTCGCTCCAATCAGGAAGCCCCTCATGAACGCCGAAAGATTCCATGAACTCCTGGAGGCCTATGTAGACGGGACGCTCGATGACGGTGCGTCAAACGAACTTCTGACGGCCTTAAGAAAGGACGCTGACCTAAAAGCCCAATTCTTGGAAGAACTCCGTCTCCTGAACTGCCTAAAAGCATTACCTCTGCTCGGTGAAGGGGATCGCCGAGCGAAGGATACGCTCCAGTGCATCCTGCCCGGCGGAATCTCACGCGACATGTCCTCTGCGGTACTCTCGGCGCTCAGACCGCCATCGGGTCGACAACGATATTCGGCAGTCCTGGCAGCGGCAGGGATCGCCGCCGCGATTGCTTTAGGATTATTCGTGACGTGGACGACGCTACCAGCCGACGAGCCTTTAGCCACCGTCGCGCATCAGGTGGATGCCAGATGGGCGGGCGAAAAGATGTTCGTTGTCGGAGAAGAGGTCAGGAATGGCCACCTGAGACTCGAATCGGGCATGGTCCGAATTGATTTCGCCAAAGGCGTACGCCTGACCTTAGAAGGCCCCGCTGACCTAGAAATCCTCGGCCCAGGGGAAACCCGTCTACACAAAGGAAAGCTGACCGCCAACGTCCCCACCGATGGCGTTGGATTCCAGGTCCACACTGAGCGAGCCAAGGTCGTCGATCTCGGTACGACCTTCGGTGTTTTCGTCGGGCTCAACGGCGCGACAGATGTGGCGGTCTTCGAAGGAAAGGTCGCTGTAACCTCGCTCGCCAGCCAAGAAGAGCAAGTCATCGACGAAGGCGACGAAGTGTCTCTTGACGCAAACTCACCCAACTTGATTCCGCGGAAAATTCGCACGCACTCATTCCGCGGCTGGCCGGTCCTATTCGGAATCGTGAACACCGGCGGGCGGATTCGCTTCGGCTACCCGCAACCCAACCTCAATCCGGCCGATGTGACCGACAGCGAAAATATCGTGATTTTTCCCGGAACGTTTCGCGACCAAGCTAAGGAGGGATTACGCTGTGAGCGTCACCGAGCCCGGCGATTACGGTCCCGAAGCAATCCTTGGGCAAAAAGCTGTCATGCAGCCGGAAAAACGCCGCGTGAACACCTATCTTCTCCAATACCACCCTCCGCAGACGAAAGCAACGGGCCAGGAAGGACCGAAGCGATTCGTCGGCGAAGTGAGCTTTGACCGGCCGATTATCGCGATTATCGCCGACGGAGAGCTACTCGCGGCCAGCGATCAGGAACTCGGTAAAAAACGTTTCGCTTACCCCCCCGGAGCGGAGCGCGCCCTGAGGAGCGGCGACCATCTCTCGCTGAGCCTAGACCGCCGCACCCTTAAGCTTGACTGGCAAGTGACACCGGGGAGCCAGAATGATCTGGGGCAAATCCGCGTCATCGTGGATGTGTCCGATCCACAGTCGATAAGGTGATCGCCTGCTTCACTTCGTTTTTCTCCGCCGCTGTGACATTTCCCGCGCTGGCCCCTACTACTAAGACATCCCTTTGATCCAAATAATGAAAAAACTATTCACACTCACGCTAATCCTTCTCTTGCCTTTGTCCTACATGGCGAAGGCGGAGGATGACAAAGCCTCCAAAAGACAGGCCGGACGTAAGGCAGCGGAAGCCTCGCCAAAAGGCAAAGCCACTCCCGAAGCCTCGGTGCCGGTCAAGACGGGCCTTCGCCTGCCGAGCCTATTTGGCGACCACATGATTTTGCAGCAGAACATGAAGAATACGATCTGGGGATGGGCCGACCCGAAAGAACAGATCACCGTCACGGCGAGTTGGGGTGCCTCAGCCTCAGCGCAAGCCAATGCGGACGGCGGGTGGAAGGTCCTCTTGGATACACCTGCGTTCGGGACTGGGCATTCGCTGAAAATCACCGGCTCGAAGACCATTGAGATCAAGGATGTCGCAATTGGCGAAGTGTGGCTCTGCGCCGGGCAGTCCAACATGGGCTGGTCCACGGGCAATTCCGCCGAGGCGGAGCTGGAGGCGAATGTCAACCTGCCGAACTTCCGTATCTTTAAATCCGGCCGCGAACACTGGCATGAGCCGTTGAAAGAGAAGCGAGATCTCATGGGACAATGGAAGACCTGCAATCCAGAGTCCGCCGCTGAGACTTCCGTCGTGGCGTATAACTTTGGCAAGAAACTCCACCTCGCCCTCAATGTGCCCGTCGGGATTATTCAGGAGGCTTACGCGGGCACGCCGATTGAAGGATGGATGCCGTGGGAGGTGCAGCAGGACATCGCACAATCGAAGGAGCAGAAAGCCGAAATGGACAAAAGCGCAAAGCGGCAATTGGATGGTAAGGGCGAAAGCCGGGAAAAATCTCTCGCGGCTTTCAATCAAGAGATGACGGTTTACAATAAGCAAGTGGCGGCGGGGGAGACGATGAAAAGCAAGAACAGGGAGCTTAAGCCCCCCTACATCAAGAAGCCCGCCGACCTGGGAAATCAGTATCCAGCCAACATCTTCAACGCCATGATCTACCCCATCCGGCCTTATGGGATTAAAGGTGCCATCTGGTATCAGGGCGAGCGCAACTCTAAGACCGTGCCGCAAGCCGTTGCTTATGGCGAGCAACTGAAGCGACTCATCAGCTACTATCGCTCGTCATGGCACGAACTCTCCGGCGGCAACGTGGCAAAAGACTTTCCGTTCTTCTTCACGCAGTTGCCCAGTTGGGAGTCGCCGCAGACGCAACCCGTCGAGGGCGTCGAGGCCACCTGGTCGGTCAACCGCGAAGCGATGCGACTCGTCAGCATGGAGATGCCTCACACCGGCATGGCAGTCGGCATCGATTGCGGCGACCCCGTTGCCCTGCATCCGCAAAACAAGAAGCCCATCGGCATCCGCCACGCCTATCTCGCGCTCAAGGAAGTCTATGGCAAAGACATCGTCTCCTGCGGCCCGCGCTATCTCAGCCATAAAATCGAAGGCAGAAAAATTACGCTCGAGTTCGACAGCATCGGCAGCGGCATGATGCCCGCCAAAGCCGGCAAGCTAAATGCCTTCGCCATCGCCGGAGCGGACAAAAAATGGCATTGGGCCGATGCCGAGATCGCTGGAAACAAGGTGATCGTTTCATCCAAGGACGTGCCGACTCCTGTGGCCGTCCGCTACGCCTGGGCGATGAATCCCTCGCAGCGCAATCTGCTCTACAACAAGGAAGGTATTCCCGCCTCCCCGTTCCGCACCGACAGCTGGCCGCTCTTCGATCCCAACGATCCCGCCGTGCGCGTGGAGAAACCCGAAAAGACCGACGAAGCCCTGGACGCCAAACGGAACTTCAAGGACTGGTATCGCCCACCGATGACACAGTAATCCTCAAGCCCCTGCCGAACGCCACCTTACGATGAAAATCGCCTCCACCCTCCTGGCCGCCTTGCTCCTATCCTCGCTCGCGTCGCTTCGCGCCGCCGAGCCGCCGCTCAACGTCCTGCTCATCACCGCCGACGACCTCGGTAATGAGGTCATGGACTTTCTGGACGGCAAAGTAGCGAACGTCACTCCGAACCTGAGCAAGCTCGCAACCCAAAGCCTCAGTTTCCATCATGGCTTCGTCAATAACGCCATCTGTTGCCCAAGTCGTAGCATCATCGCCACCGGACGCTATGGTCATAATAGCGGACTCTTCGGCTTCAACAAACTACCCAAACCCATCCCCACCGTCTTCGGTACTTTTAAGAATGCAGGCTACCTCACCGGAGTGCTGGGCAAAGTCAGCCACTCGACCCCAGATCCGAGTTTTAAATGGGACTTTGTCCATGACTATGCGGAGCTAGGCGCCGGCCGCAGCCCGAAGAAATACCATGACTATGCGAAAGAGTTTTTCGCCCAAAGCAAAAGCCAGAAAAAACCGTTCTACTTCATGGTGAATTCTCATGACCCCCATCGCCCTTTCTACGATCCGGAAGGCAAAAAGAAAAACGGTGAAGAAGTGCCCTCCCGCCTCTTTAAGCCAGAAGAAGTCATCGTCCCTCCTTACCTTCCCGACCTGCCGAAAGTCCGCATCGAATATTCACACTACTTGAACTCGGTCCGCCGATTGGATGACACTGTCGGCCGTGTGCTCCAAGCGCTCGAAGATTCAGGCCTGGCGGGCAATACGATGGTGGTCTTCATCACCGACAACGGTTCGCCGTTCCCCTTCGCCAAGGCTAACACCTACGTTGCGAGCAATCGAACGCCGATGCTCGTGCGCTGGCCCGGAGTGACCAAGGCCGGCGTCTCGGACAAATCGCATTTCGTCTCCGAGGTTGATTTCTTCCCGACCTTCTTGGAAGCCACGGGCCAGTCGCTTCCCGCCGGGCTCGACGGTCGCTCCCTCGTCCCCCTGCTCAAAGGCGGCGACCAGGCCGGCCGCGATGTCGTTTTCACCCAGATCGATTACACCATCGGCGGGCCACCCAAGCCGATGCGATGCGTCCAAGACGGGAAATATGCCTATATCTTCAATGCCTTTTCCGACGGGAAATTCAAATACAAGAACAATAATGAAGGCCTGACCTTCGCCGCGATGGAAGAAGCCGGTAAGACCGACCCCGCAATGCAAGCGCGCGTGGAGATGTTCCGCCACCGAGTCCCGCAGGAGTTCTATGACCTCCAGAAAGATCCCGGCTGCCTCAAGAATCTCATCCACGACCCCAGCCAACAAGCCGTCGCGAAGAAATACCAGGATCGCCTACGTCAATGGATGATCGAAACCCATGACCACTGCCTTGCGGCTTTTGACGTTCGTGATAATCCGGTCCAGCTGGCCAAAGCCGTGGCTAACTATGCGCCATTGGACAAGTCCGCAGGGCTTGCGACCGAAGCAGGCGAAGAAGGTGAAGCCAAACCTTCCGGAGGCGACGACAAGGTCGCTAAACGTAAAGCCAAGCGCACGGAAAAGAAGTAAACGCTTATAAAGGCGTCCCGATGACAAACCTCTTACGCCTGCTCCTCGTCACCTGTGCCCTTATTTCACCCGCCCTCTTGCGGGCAGGCAAGCAGGACGAGGCCAATCCTTGGATTAAACCCGGGGCACCCCCCCGCTTCTTCCCGGCAAAGGCCTGACCGTCGGCTGCCCTGACCCGCTCCTACCCCCGACGGTGCTCTTCCCGGGCCTCGGCGTGCTGACCAAGCAGCCTGGTGCCCTGACCAACGACTTCTTCGTCCACCTCCTCGACCAGTCCGTGGTCTGGGAGAAGGCCAAGATCTGCGAGCACTTCTTCGAAGGCCGCGACCGCAAGACCGGCCAGGTGAAGTGGAACGCGACCGCCGTCGACCTCGTCTTCGGCTCCAACTCGCAGCTCCGCGCCCTCGCGGAAGTCTACGCGAGCGCCGACGCTAAGGAGAAGTTCCTCCAGGACTTCGTCGCCGCGTGGACCAAGGTCATGGAGCTCGACCGCTTCGACCTCGCCAAGAAGTAAGCGATCCCGCCTGCGCCTCCTCCGGCCCGCCTGATTCGTCTGGCGGGCCTTTTTGTCGAAAATATCACGGAACTCGCGGCTCAGTCCCCTGACTTGAGCGCGGCGGTGGCCATCTCGCGGAAGATGCGGATGTGCTCCAGCTCATGACGCCCCTTGGGATGGACGAGGACCAAGTTGTCGTGGCCAAGGACAGCCGAGGCGTCGCGGTGCGCGAGTCCGGCCTGCTTGACCGCGGGGAACGACATCGCCTCGATCGCGGACCGGGTGAGAGTCGCCACGCCGATGCCGAGGCCGACATAGTTGAGAATCGAGGGTACGTTGCCGGCGGTCATGGCGACATTGACCTTCGAGGTCAGGCCCGCCTTGGACACCACATGGTCGAACTGCAGCCGCGAACTGGAATCCTCCCCTGCCAGGATCAAGGGGTGGGCGAGGATGTCACGGAGGCCGAGTTTACGGACCTTGCCGAGCGCATGCCCCGCGGGGAATATCAACTCGAACGGATGGCTGGCGAGCGGGACGACCGAAAGCCGTGACGGCAGGACCACGCCGGACGGCGCACCCACGAGCGCCAGATCCGCGCCGTCGGACTCCACCATGCTCCACGCCACCCGCGAGGGAGCGTCGATCAGGGTCAGTTTGACCGAAGGCTGCGCCAGCCGGTAAGCGGCGATCACGTCACGCAGCGGGCTGTTGAGCACCGAGGCCGGCGCGGCCAGACGCAGCAACCGCTCCGCTCCTGCCTGCAGGTCCAAGAACAACTTACGCAAGGAATCGAAACCCTCGACCAACGGAGCCGCCAGCCGCATCAGCCGCTCGCCGTCCTCGGTGAGCCGCACGGACCTTCCCTTGGCCGTGACGAAGCGGACGCCGTAATCGTCCTCCAACGCCCGCAACTGCCGCCAGACCGAGGGAGTGGCCATGCCGAGCGAACGGGCGGCGGCGGCGAAACTGCCATGGCGGGAGATCTCGAAGAGCGCCCGGATCTGCCGGAAGCGTACCTCCTTGAAATAGCGACGCTCCTCGCCGGCCCCTGACCGCGGCTTTGCTTTCATTGTTCCCATAGCAATGACTTTTAGGAAAATGGTTTAATAAGGCAACGATTAAGGATTGAGGGAAGCGCCGGTGACGGAATGCTGACCCCGATGCGCCCCACCCTCGCCCTGCTCCTCGCCCTGCTCTGCGCGCCGCTGGCCACGCACGCCCAGCCGACGCCTAAGACCTCGACGGTCCGCGACCACCTCTGGCTGTTCGCCTGCCCGCCGGGCGGTGACGCCGAGTATCTGGAAAACGCCGGCGTACCGCGGCGGATCCCGCATGACTCCCGTCGAGGGCGCCCATTGGCTTGGACATTCAGAACCTACTCTTCGTCACCCAGGACCATACCCGGCCCTACCCACGATGGGCGGAAATCAAGTGGAAGGCGAAGACGACGATGGACCAATGGGCGATCTCGTTCGAGTCGCTGAAGAAGGTCAGCTGGTCCGCGGTCGGTTCGAGCGGCGGCGGCGGCCTGAAGACGCTGCCCGACATCGTCTCGCTCGCCAAAACCTATCCTAACTTCACTGGTGTCTACCTCGATGACTTCGTCAAAGACCGGAAGAAGCGCCCGGACGGAACCTTCGCCGGCCATCCCGCGATGTCCGAAGAGGAACTCAAGACCATGCGCGCCCAGCTAGCCAAGGTCGGCCGCCCGATGGAAGTCTGGACGACCGTCTACGCCTACGACCTCGACCCGCTGCATCCCGAATACACCCACTGCGAACCTCCTCTGGCCGACTCACTGAAGCACTTCGACGTCATCGTGCTCTGGACCTGGAAGAGCGAAGACCTCAAGGACCTCGAGAAGAACCTCGCGCGCATCGAAGCCGCCAAACCCAAGGACACCAAGATCGCCCTCGGCATCTACCTCTGGGACTACACCGGCCTCGATGAAAAGAAGAAGGACGACCCGACTTACCGCTTCGGCAAGCCGACTCCGCTCGACCTGATGGAACTCCAGTGCGGCCTCGGCCTCAAGTGGCTCAAGGAAGGTCGCGTCTGCGACCTCGTCGTCCTCGGCAACACCCACCTCGACATCGGCGCCCCGTCCGCCCCCTGGATGCGCCAGTGGATCAAGCAGCACGGCGCCGAGCAGCTGGGCCGCTAAGCAGTCCGCACGCGCGACCGAACTCCTGGCTGTAAGCCCTCAAGGGCTTGCAAACCGCCGGACGGACGGTCTTGATTCGAAGGTCAGATGGCCCGCCCCGCCCTATTGCTCGCGTTCGCGCTCTTCTGGTCCGCCGGGATGGACGCCAAGGTCTCGTTCAACTGGGAGGTCCGTCCGATTCTTTCAGAGCAATGCTTCTCCTGTCACGGCTTCGACGCGAAACACCGTAAGGCCGACCTGCGCCTCGACACCCGCGAAGGCGCCCTGGCCGACAATGATGGCGTCCGCGCGATCATCCCGGGCGACCCCGCGAAGTCCGAACTCTGGAAGCGACTGCTTTCCCAGGACCCGGAAGAAGTGATGCCGCCGCCCGAAGCCCATAAGCCGAAGCTGACCGCGAAGCAGCTCGCGACCCTCCGCACTTGGATCGAAGAAGGCGCTCATTACGAACCGCACTGGGCCTTCACCGCCCCGATGCGTCCCGCGCTGAAGGAGAAAGGTCCGGCCGCAGTCGACGCGCTCATCGACCAAAGACTCAAGGACGCCGGCCTGACTGCCTCGCCCGAAGCCTCGCCGGATAAGCTGCTACGTCGCCTCTCGCTCGACCTCACGGGTTTGCCGCCCACGCCAGCCGAACTTGCGGCCTTCGCCCAAGCCCGCTCCAAAAACCCACAAGCGGCCTATGACGACGCCGTCGAGCGCCTGCTCGCTTCGCCAGCCTACGGTGAACGCTGGGGCCGCTGGTGGCTCGACCAGGCCCGCTATGCCGACAGCAACGGCTACTCGATCGACGCCCCGCGCAGCGTCTGGAAATACCGCGACTGGGTGGTGAACTCGCTCAATGCCGACCTCCCCTTCGACCGCTTCACGATCGAACAGCTCGCGGGTGACCTGCTGCCCGACGCCGGCGAAGCCCAGCGCATCGCCACCGGCTTCCATCGCAACACGCCCCTCAATCAGGAAGGCGGTATCGACGTGGAGCAGTTCCGCATCGACAGCGTCTTTGATCGCGTAGCCACGACGGGCACCGTCTGGCTGGGCCTGACCGTCGGCTGCGCCCAGTGCCACGATCATAAGTTCGACCCGATCACGCAGAAGGAGTTCTTCCGGATGTTCGCCTTCTTCAACAACCAAGACGAACCGACGATGAAGGTGACGGACCCGACCCGCGATGAAGCCAAACTGGCCAAGGCGGTGCTCGACACGGATAAGGCCCTCACGGTCTTCTTGGAACAGCGTGCGCCTGCCCTGCAGCAATGGGAGTCCGGCCTGACCAAGGCCACGAACACCAAGCTTCCCGGCCCGGTAAAGGCCGCCCTGCGCAAGCCCGTTGCGAAACGCAGCCTCGCCGAACGCGCCGTCCTCTTCGCCGCCAGCCCCGGTGGCACGGACAAGGAATTCAAGGCCTTGCAGAAACGCGCCAAGGATGCCGCCGACCTGCGCGATGCCGCCCCGACCACGCTCGTGCTCAAGGAGCGCGCCCAGCTTCGCAAGACGCACCTGATGACCGCCGGCGACTTCACCCGTCCGGCCGGTGAGGTCACGCCCGGGGTCCTCTCGGTGCTGCACGCATTCAAGCCGGACCAAGGCCCGGTCAATCGCCTCGATCTCGCCCGCTGGATCGCGTCCAAGGATAACCCCCTGACCGCGCGCGTGATCGCCAACCGCGTCTGGCAGGCCTACTTCGGCCGCGGACTCGTCGAGACCGAGAACGATTTCGGCTCGCAAGGCACGTCACCTTCTCACCCCGAGCTGCTCGACTGGCTGGCCGTGGAATTCGTCGAACGCGGCTGGAGTCTCAAGTCCCTCCACCGCACGATCGTCCATACGCGCGCCTATCGTCGCGACTCCGCCAACCGGGCCGACCTGACTGCGAAGGATCCGGACAACCGCCTGCTCGCCCGCCAGACCCGCCTACGCCTCGACGCCGAACTCGTGCGCGACTCCGCCCTCGTCGCCAGCGGCATCCTCACCCGCAAGGTCGGCGGGCCTCCCGTCTTCCCACCCATCCCGGACGGCGTGATGTCCTTGGGACAGGTCAAGCGCGTCTGGAATACTAGCAAAGGCCCCGACCGCACCCGCCGAGGCCTCTACACCTTCACCTACCGCGTGACCCCGCCGCCGGCCTTCGCGGTCTTCGACGCGCCGGATGGCCTCGCCTCCTGCACCCGCCGTAACCGCAGCAACACGCCGCTGCAGGCCCTGACGCTCCTCAACGACCCCGCCTTCTTCGAAGCCGCCCAGGCTCTCGCCGCCGTGATCGAAAAGGAAGGCCTCGCTGCCGCCTTCGTACGCTGCACCTCGCGCCAGCCGGAACCCGCCGAGCTCGCCGTCCTCAAGCCGCTCGACCGCCTTTCGGCCGCCCGCGCCCTCCTCAATCTCGACGAGACCATCACCCGTGACTGACCTTCTCCGCCTGCGCGAGCGCACCCGCCGCCACTTCTTCCGCGACTGCGGCGTGGGCCTCGGCTCGCTCGCCCTCTCTTCGCTCCTGGCCCAGGACAAACCGGCGCCGTCGGCTGACCCGCTCGCGCCTAAGACGCCGCACCATAAGCCCAAGGCCAAGAGCATCATCTACCTCTTCATGGCCGGCGGCCCCAGCCAGCTGGAATTCTTCGACCACAAGCCCAAGCTCAACGAGCTCAACGGACAGCCCATCCCCGCGAGCTTCATCGAAGGCAAGCGCTTCGCCTTCATGGGCTCGAGCCACCGCGTGAACCTGCTCGGCCACGACAAGAAGTTCAAGCAGCACGGCCAGAGCGGCGCGTGGGTCAGCGACATGCTTCCGCACACGGCCGCGATCGCGGACGACCTCTGCTTCGTCAAGACCTGCAAGACCGACCTCTTTAACCACGCCCCGGCGAAGCTGTTCATGAACACCGGCGGCGGTCTGTTCGGCCGTCCGAGCATGGGCGCTTGGATGACCTACGGCCTCGGCAGCGAATGCGCCGACCTCCCCGGCTTCGTGGTGCTGCAGAGCGGCCCGCGCGGCCCACGCGGCGGCGCCTCGCTCTGGGGCAGCGGCATGCTGCCGAGCACCTACCAAGGCGTACCCCTACGCGCCCAAGGCGAACCGATCCTCAACCTCACGAACCCTCAAGGCGTGGCCGCGGCCGATCAGCGCAAGGTCATCGACGCCGTGCGCGAGCTGAACCGCGGGCGTCTGGCGAAGACCGGCGACGACGAGATCTCCGCCCGCATCAACGCCTACGAGATGGCCTACCGCATGCAGACGAGTGCGCCGGCGGTCATCGACCTCCGCGGCGAAAGCAAGGCGACCCTCGACCTCTACGGCATCAAGGACCCCGCCGAAGCCAGCTTCGCGCGCAATTGTCTCCTCGCCCGACGTCTCGTCGAACGCGGCGTGCGCTTCGTCCAGCTCTACGACACCAACTGGGATCACCACGGCGGCGTCACCGAGAACCTTCAGCAGCATCTGCCCATGAAGGCCAAGGATATCGACCAAGCCTGCGCCGCGCTGGTCAAGGATCTCAAATCGCGCGGCCTGCTCGACGACACGATCGTCGTCTGGGGCGGCGAGTTCGGCCGCACCCCGATGGGCGAGGTCCGCGAGTTCACCGGCCGCAACCACCACATCGACGCCTTCACGATGTGGTTCGCTGGCGGCGGCTTCCGCCCGGGCATGACTTACGGCGAGACCGACGAATTCGGCTTCGGCGCGGTCAAGGACCCCGTCCATGTCCGCGACATCCACGCCACCCTCCTCCATCAGATGGGCCTCAACCATGAGCGCCTCAGCGTGAGGTCCCAGGGCCTGGACGTCCGCCTCACCGGGGTCAACCCCGCGAAGGTGATCAAACCCCTGCTGGCCTGAGGGCTCGAGGATTCAAGCAACCATAGGAGCCTGTCGGGGTTGAAAGAATAGATGCGCCCCAGCCTTGTACAGACCTTCAGCCTATTAGGGCTATCCCTAGCTGCGACCGCGCAGGAAAGTGACGGCGTGTTTGAGCGTTATGACCGTAATCGTGACGGTAAAGTCATAGCTGACGAATTGCCGAGCAAGACGACCTTCGCCCGCTTCGACCTGGATAAGGACGGCGCGATCACGTTGGCGGAGTATCAGAAGGTGAGCGGAAAAGCCGCCGCGGGTGGCGAGGCCGTCACACCTAGCCGCGCTCTCTCCTCCCAGATCGAGTCCATGATCAAAGCCGTGGACAAGAACGCCGACGGCCAGATCACCAAGGAGGAAGCCAACGGCGCGGCATGGTTCACCCGTCTCGACCAAGATGGCGACGGCGTCGTCAGCGCGAAGGAACTCACCTTGATGCGCCGTATCGTGGCGGCAGGAGCAGGATCAGCGGGTAAAAAATCCGCGGCACAGGTACCCGCGATCACGGCCGAGGACGTCAAGAAGGTCACCAGCGGGCCGGAGATGCTCAAACCCGGCGAAGTCGGCATCGGTCGTATGATCGACGACGTGAAGTTCCGCACGCTGGACGGCAAGGAACTCAGCCTCGGCTCTTTCAAGGACCGCAAGGGACTCGTCATCGTGATGACGAGCGCCACCTGCCCCGTCAGCAAACGCTACCTGCCCTCGGTGGCCAAACTGGCCGCGGAACTCAAGGACCAAGGACTCGGGCTGCTGCTCGTCAACGCCCTCGGCAGCGAGAAGCCCGAGGATATCCGCGCCCAGCTGGCCGCCGCCGGCGTCACCGCGCCCTATGTGCACGACATCGAAAAGAGGTTCAGCCTGGCGCTGGACGCTCGCACCACCACGGAGGTATTCCTGGTCGATCCGGCGCGAACGCTGATCTATCGTGGCGCGCTCGACGACCAATACGGGATCAACTATAACCTCGATGCGCCTAAGCACTCTTATCTGCGGGACGCCGTAGCCGCCCTGCTTCGCGGCGAAAAGCCCTTCGTGCAGGCCACCGCAGCCCCCGGCTGCGAACTGGACCTGCCGGCCGCCGCCGACGCCAAGGCCACGACGGTCACCTATCACCGCGACGTGGCCCGCATCCTCCAGCAGAACTGCGTCTCCTGCCATCGCGAAGACGGCATCGCCCCGTTCGCCTTGGACGACATCGACGAGGTCAAAGACCGCGCCAAGGTCATCCGACGCGTGGTGAACGAAGGCTCCATGCCCCCTTGGTTCGCGGCCATCGACAAGGACGCGGACAAGAACCCCTGGGCCAATGACTGCAGCCTCTCCGCCAAGGACAAAGCCGACCTCTTCGCCTGGATCGACTCGAAGGATCGCCCGCTAGGTGACGCGGCCGAGGCCCCTGCGAAGCGCCGCTACCCGGCTGAGTGGAGCATCGGCAAGCCCGACTTGGTCGTGCAGCTCAGCAAAGCCTACGACATCAAGGCCACAGGCTTCATGCCTTACGCTCACGACGTCGTGGAGACCGAACTCAAGGAAGACCGCTGGGTCTCGGCCTACGAGATCCTGCCGAGCGAACGGGACGTCGTCCATCACGTGATCGTCCGTGTCCATGAGAAAGGTTCCGAAGTGCGCAAGGCGGACGAAGGCCGGGAGGGCTACTGGGCGATCTATGTGCCTGGCAACGGCGCCTGCGTCTACCCCGAGGGCTTCGCCCGCAAGATCCCCGCGGGGGCCAAGGTGAGCTTCCAGATCCATTACACCCCGAGCGGCAAGGCCAAGAAGGAACGCCTCAAGATGGGTCTGGTCTTCGCGAAGCAACCTCCCACGCATGAGGTCCGGACCGCGCCGCTGGCCAATCCGCGGCTCTCGATCCCGCCCGGCGCCGCGCGACACGTCGAAACGCATTCGCAGAGGGTCCCCTTCGACATGCCGATCATGGGCTTCATGCCGCATATGCACACCCGCGGAGTGGCCTTCAAATACGAGGTGACCTACGCCGACGGCAAGACCGAGACCCTGCTGGACATCCCCCGCTACGATTTCAACTGGCAGCTCCGTTACGACTACAAGCAACCGAAGCTCATCCCTCAGGGCAGCACCATGAAGATCACGGCGGTCTTCGATAACAGCACCGGCAACAAGGCCAATCCGGACCCGACCAAGTTGGTCAAATGGGGTTCCCAGACCGTCGACGAGATGATGATCGGCTATATCGAGTATTTCCGGCCCCTGTGATCAG
Source organism: Opitutales bacterium (assembly GCA_964203605.1). Taxonomy (GTDB): domain Bacteria; phylum Verrucomicrobiota; class Verrucomicrobiia; order Opitutales; family UBA953; genus UBA953. The sequence goes on along the minus strand of CAXNMQ010000005.1, from coordinate 45,205 downwards.
CTGGGCCAAGGAGGCACCGGTGGAACTTAGGACGCCGTGGGCTGTCAGTAATCGCTACGTATACCCTCAAAAGCAGACCCCACCCTCCAAGGAAAGGCTCGCATCGGGAAGCCGGCCTATCGCAAAATATCACCACACCCCGCTTCGTCCGCCTCTGACATGAATCGTCGCCGCTTTATCCTCCGTTCCCTGGGAGCCTCTTTGGCTCTCCCCGGACTGTGCTCGCTCAGCGCGAAGGCCCTCAGCGGCAACCCCACCGTGCAGACGTCCAAGGGTGCCGGCATTGGTGCCCGACGCTTCGTGGCGATCGGTAACCTGCTCGGCTACCAGACCAAGCAACTCTTCCCGAAGACCGCCGGGCGTGATTTCGAAAAGACGACCTTGCTGGAGCCGATCTGGGAACACCGCGAGCTAATGACCGTTTTCCGCGGCCTCGACCACGGCGTCAAGGGCGGCCACTTCGCGGTGCATTCCTTCCTTTCCGGCGTGCTCAATTCCGAAGCACAGAACCGTCCCGATGGTAACGTGTCGCTCGACCAGTTCCTCGCCGAGGAGATCGGCCACCAGACCCGCTTCCCCTCTCTCACCGTCGGCTCCGAAGGCGGCATCCACGGCGGCTGCCAGCTCGCCTGGACGAAGTCCGGAGTCCGCGTGCCGCCGATCACCAACCCAGCTGAACTCTTCGACAAGCTCTTCGCCAGCGACTCCGCCGAACGCCGCACGCGTCGCGAGCAGGAAAACCACGTGCAAGCCTCGATCCTTGATTCCGTGCGCGAGGAGGCGAAGCGCCTCTCCGGCCAAGTCAACCAGGAGGATAAGGCCAAGCTCGAAGAGTATTTCACGTCGGTGCGCGACGTCGAGAAGCGCCTCGCGCTGCGCCAGCGCTGGACCCATCTCCCCAAGCCGACGGCGCCCTTCGGCAAGCCGGCCAACCGCAACGCGGTCGACGACCTGCCGCTGATGTATGAGCTCATCGCGCTCGCCCTGCAGACCGACAGCACCCGCATCGCCACGCTGGAAATCGGCGGCGACTTCCTGCCCCAGAATCTCGGCATCAAGAAGGACTACCACGGCCTGTCGCACCACGGCAACGACCCCGAATCCATCGCCTCCCTCATCGCCCTCGAACGCTACCAGGTCGCGCAGTACGGCAAGTTCATCAGTCGCCTCACCCAGATGAAGGACGGCGGCGGCACGCTGCTCGACTCCACCACGGTGCTTTTCGGCAGCGGCATGGGCGACGCCAATTCGCACCGCAATACCGACCTGCCGATCTTCCTCGCGGGCGGTGGCTACAAGCACGGCCAATTCCGCGAAGTCGCACGCGAGGTGAAGCACAAAGTGCCGCTCTGCAACCTCTTCGTCGATATCGCCCAGAAGATGGGTGTCGAAACGCACGCCTTCGGCAGCAGCACGGGGCGGTTCGCCTGAGCCTCGGTAACGCTCCGCACTCGTGACGTCGCTGCCAGCATTCCGAACCCTGCTGGTCGTATCCGCGCTCTTGGCGGCCGGCTCCCTGCGCGCCGCCGAGGAACCGTCGAAGGTCGTCGACAAGTTCCTGAGCCGCTACTGCCTGGAATGCCACGACGCCGATGTCCATAAGGGCGACCGTTCTTTCGACCAGTTCAAGCTGCCGCTCAAGTCTCTGCCCGCGGTGATCGAGGCCCGCGACATCATCGACCAGCTGACTTTGCGCGAGATGCCGCCGAAGAAGGCCGAACAGCCCAGCGACGAGGAGCGTCTCGCCGTGATCCGTGCCCTGCGCGACGGCACCGCCGCGGCGCAGGCCACCCTACAGAGCACCGGCTCGCGCACGGTCCTCCGCCGGCTTTCTAACCGCGAGTATGAGAACACGCTCGAGACCTTGTTCGGTCGTCGTATCGACACCCTCGGGCTGACCGCTGATTTCCCCAAGGAAAAGACCGCCCGCCACCTGGATACGATCGGCCAGTCGCTGGTGACCTCCGGTTTCTTAGTCGACCAGTATTTCCAGTCCGCCAACCGTCTCGTCGAGGCCCGCCTAGGGAAGCCGGCGACCGCGCCCAAGACCTGGACCTTCAACAAGAACTTCATCCAGTACGAAGAGCTGACGGGCTCGCATAAGAGCGCCTTCAACTTCCGCTACCTCAATATCTACGAACAGCCGAACACCGACACCCGTCAGGGCGGCTACGGCCATATCGAGGACTTCCGGCAAGGCGTGCCGGTCTCCGGCCTCTATGACATCGAGGTCGAGGCGACGGCCCTGCATCGCGACACCCATTACGATCCCGTCATCTTCGGCATCGACCTCTCGGAACCCTTCATCCTTGGCGTCGTGCCCGGCGACATCACGAAGGGTCACATCCATTACCCGCAGGCCATCGAGCCATTGCTGGCCAGCGGCGTGGTGCCCGACAACGTACCGACCCGGCTGAAGTTCCGCGTCTGGCTCGAAGCGGGCCAGACCCCGCGCTTCATCTTCCCGAACGGCCCCTATGAGTCGCGCGCCTCGGTGGTGACGATCAACAAGCGCTACCCGAAAGAGTTCTCGACGCCGGTCGGCTCCTCGGGCGTCGGTCGCGCGCACATCCTCCGGGAAGGTAAGCTGCCGCATATTCGCATCAGCGAGATCGTCGTCCAAGGCCCGGTGGCCGAGCCCGTGGGCGGCACCGAAGAAGTTGCCGTCTTCGGCAAGGATGGCTTCCAGGCCGACCGCGCGCTTGACCAGCTGCTCGCCTTTGCGGCGAAAGCCTACCGCCGCCCGCTCCAGGACGCGGACCGCGAGTCGATCCGGAAGATGCATGAGAAGCGGATCGCCGAAAAAGCCAGCCCGCGCCAGGCGGCACTCGACGTAGTCAAACTCATCCTCTGCTCCCCTTCCTTCCTGTACCTGAGCGAAGTCACCAAGGAGGCTGACCGTCGTCTCCAGCCGCATGACCTCGCCACCCGCCTCGCCTTCGCCCTTTCGGCTGCGCCGCCCGACGAGACCCTGTCCACCTCCGCGGCCTCGGGCAAACTCACCGGGGATGCGGAGCTAAAGAAGCAGATCGACCGCCTGCTGGCCGATGAACGCGTCAACGGTTTCGTCAACGGATTCCTCGATAGCTGGCTGAGCCTGCGCGAGCTCGGCGGCATGCCACCCCCGCGCGAGGTGAATCGCGCCTACTACGCCGAGGATCTGCCGACCTCGATGAAGACCGAGGCGCGCCTGTTCTTCCGCGACATGCTCAAGGAGAACCGCCCAGTGAGTCAGTTCCTGCACGCGGATTACACCTTCGTCGACAAGAAGCTGGCGCAACTCTACGACCTGCCCGAGCAGAAGACCCTGCGACTGGCCGACGGCTTCCGGAAGGTCAGCCTCAAGGGCGACAAACATCGCGGTGGCCTGCTCGGCATGGCGGCCGTCCTGACCGTCAGCGCCAACGGCGTCGAGACCTCGCCCGTCACCCGCGGGGCCTGGGTCAGCGAGAACATCCTCGGCATCAAGCCGCCGCCTCCTCCGGACGTCGTGCCGGCCATCGAGCCCGACGTCAGCGGCACGACCACGATTCGCGAACGCCTCGCCAAGCACAGCACCGACCGCGCCTGCGCCGAGTGCCATCGCAAGATTGACCCGCTCGGCTTCAGCCTCGAGTCCTTCGATCCCGTCGGCCGCTGGCGCGTGACCTATGCGAAGCCCAAGAAGGGCGCAGCGCCGAAGATCGATACCACCGGTGAGTTCGCCTCGGGCGAGACCTACCGGGACTTCGCGGGCTTCCGTGATATCCTGCACGACAAGCGCGAGGAGATGTTCACCCGCCACCTCATCCGCTCGCTGCTCGCTTACAGCACCGGTCGCCTCATGGAGCCGGCTGACGAGTTCGCCGTCGACCGCATCCACGAGAAGGTCAAGCAGCAGGGCCTCGGCCTGCGCAGCCTCGTCGTCGAGTGCCTGACCAGCGAAGTCTTCCGCTCGCGCTGAGTAAGGGGTCAGGCCGTTACCGAAGTGTAACTGCAACTAAAACCCGCAGGTTTAAGATACTTTGGTAACAGGACGTATTGGTAACGGCCTGACCCCTTGCTTGGGCTCCTGTTGGCCTAAGTGAGACGATAGTGCTACCCTTTGAAACATCGGGCGTAGTAGTCTGTCAGAATGAGAGTAGAATGAGAACAAGTTGGCCCCACCCCGCCTCCCCATGACCCGACTCCCCGCCATCTCCCTCCTGCTGCTCGCCGTGGCCAGCCTGGGCGCGGCCGTAGACTTCGACCGGGAGATCCGCCCACTCCTCCAGGAACGGTGCGTGGAGTGCCATGGATCGAAGAAAGTGAAGGCTAACCTTCGCCTCGATGCCAAGATGCACGCCGTGAAGGGCGGCGAATCCGGACCGGCCTTCGTCGCAGGCAACCCGGCCAAGTCCTTGCTCTTCGATCGCATCACGACCCAGGACGCGGAAACGAAGATGCCGCCTAAAGGCGAACCACTCACGTCCGCCCAGACGGAGAAGGTCCGGCAGTGGATCGCCGAGGGCGCCGTCTGGCCGGAGAACGCCGCCGACCAGGCCGCCCGCCGTGATCCGCGTCTCGACCATTGGTCGGTACAGCCGCTTCGCAAGGACTTCGGGACGGCGAAGTCCGTCGATGATTTCGTGTCCGCCCGACTCAAGGTCGCCGGCCTGCGCATGTCACCCGAAGCCGATCGCCGCACCCTCATCCGCCGCCTGAGCTTCGACCTGCACGGCCTGCCGCCCTCCCCCGAACGCGTCGAGGCCTTTGTCCGGGATGATTCTCCGGACGCCTACGCGAAGCTGGTCGACGAGCTGCTGGCCTCTCCTCGTTACGGCGAACGCTGGGCCCGCCACTGGCTCGATATCGCCCACTATGCCGACACGCATGGTTTCGAACGTGACCAGCTCCGCCCGAACGCCTGGCGCTACCGCGACTACGTCGTCGCCTCGCTCAACACGGACAAGCCCTACGACCGCTTCATCCGCGAGCAGATCGCCGGCGACGTCCTCACCCCCGCCGACCCGGAGGCCATCATCGCCACCGGCTTCCTCGCCGCGGGCCCGTGGGACTTCGTCGGACAGGTCGAGACCAAGAGCGACATGCTGAAGCGCGCCGCCCGGGCAGGCGACCTCGACGACATGGTCACGCAGGTGGTGACCTCGACCATGGCGGTGACGATGAACTGCGCCCGCTGTCACGACCACAAGTTGGACCCGATTACCCAGCGCGAGTATTACGGACTCTGGGCGATCTTCGCCGGCGTGAAACGGGAAGACCGCCACGTCGACCCAAAGGAGCAGGTGCGCTACGACCGCGAGAAGGCGGTACTCGAGCAGCGGCTCACCGAACTCAGGTCCGACATCGCCCGGCTCAGCGGCGAAGGGTTCGCCCTCGCCTCCCTGCTGCCCGTGGGAACCGGCATCGACCGCAGCAACGGCGAAATCACCAAGAAGGAGCAGCATTACCTACGGGACATCCGCGCCAACGTCCTGCAGAGGGTCGCCAAGGTGCCGGGCGTGCTCGGAGTCTTCCTGCCCGATGGCAAGGCCGACATCAAGGTGGACGACCGCACCGTGCTCAAAGGCCTACCCAAGACCAGCGGCTACGCCTGGGACACCATCGCCAACCGGCCGCTGCAAGGCCAGCGTACCACCAAGCTCGACGGCATCGACTATGCCGCCAAGGGGCGAACCCTCCTCGGGCTGCACGCCAATGGCGGGATCACCTTCGACCTGGAGAAGATCCGCCGTCTCAGCGGCCTCCGGGAGGGCCGCCTGACCGGGGTGGTCGGCTTCGGCGCCTCCGAAACCGCCGCCGAAACCAAGGCCGACCTCACCGTTTTCGTCGACGAACAGATCAAGTTCCAACGGCTCAGGCTGCGCAAGAAGGAGACCGTCGCGCTCGATGTTCCGATTCCTGCCGACGCCCGGACGCTGACCTTGGTCGCGACGGACGGCGGCGACGGCATCGGCAGCGACCTGCTCTTCATCGGAGACCCGAAGCTTGAGCCCACGGCGAAGGAGTCGCAGCTGTCCTCAGCTGACGCCGAAAGGCTGAAGTCCCTGCGCGCCGAGGCCAAGGCGGCCGATGCCGCCGTCAAGCAGCTGAAGGCTCCGGCGATGGTCTATGCGGCCGTACCGCAGAAAGAGATTCCGGTCATCAAGGTGAACCGACGTGGCAATCCGGAGGACCTCGGCGAAGAGGTCACGCCCACGGCCTTCGGTTGGGTTAAGCATGCGCCGCCCGAGCTGGGCGGCAACGACCGGCCCGAGGGCGAACGACGCCACGCCTTCGCCGAGTGGATCACGCATCCCGACAACCCCCTCACGCGCCGCACGATTGTCAACCGCCTCTGGCACCACCACTTCGGCCAAGGCATCGTGACCACCCCGAGCGATTTCGGCCTGGGAGGCGATCGCCCCAGCCATCCTGAACTCCTCGACTGGCTCGCCGAAGAACTCTGGCGTAACGACTGGCGCCTCAAGCCCGTCCATCGCCTCATCGTGACGAGCGCCACCTACCGACAGTCGTCGCTCGCCCAGGACCCCAAGGCCGCCGGGCTCGATTCCTCGAACCGCCTCCTCTGGCGGCAGAATCCCCGTCGGCTCGACGCCGAGTCCTTACGCGACTCCGTCCTCGCCGTGAGCGGCAAGCTCGACCTGACCATGGGCGGACCGGGCTTCAAGGATTTCGATTACGTCGAGGCCTACGCCCCGATCTACAACTACGTCTCGCCGGACAAACCTGAGCTCTGGCGCCGCAGTATCTACCGTTTCGTCGTCCGGACGACCCCGCACACCTTCATGGCGGCCCTCGACTGCCCCGATCCGGCCAACCTGACGCCTGCGCGCAATCGCACCACCACGGCGACGCAGGCCCTGGCGTTGTCCAACAATGAGTTCATGCTCCGCCAGGCGAGGCATCTCGCCACCCGGGTCGAGAACGAGGGAGGCCCCGGCGCGGCGGGCGTCGACCGCACCTTCGCGCTCGCCTTCCAACGCGCTCCGACCGCGAGCGAACGCCAGGCGGCCGTAAGCCTGGTCAACGAACAGGGCCTCTTCGCGCTCTGCCGCGCCCTGCTGAACGCCAACGAGTTCGCGTACCTCGACTGACCATGAGACGCCTCCTCACCCTCACTCTTCTCGCCACCCTGCTGCTCGCGCCGCTGGCCGCATTCGCCCAAGCCAAGCCCGAGGTCGCGAACGCCACCAAGGCCGCAAAGCGCGCCTGGGAATCCGCACCCGCTGAAAAGAAGGCGCTGTGGCAACAGCAGCGCGATGCGTTGATCAACATCGACCTCTCCGAGGACACGCAGCGACAGACCATCATCGCTCGCGGCACCACCGGGCCGGACGCGTATCACGCGCATCCCGCCACGGCGATGCTGGCGGACAACAAGACAATCTTTTGCGTCTGGAACATTGGGCACGGCGGACACGCGGGGCCGATGGCTCGCAGCGATAACGCGGGGCTGACGTGGACGCGGATGGATGACGCGCTGCCGCCGAACTACGTCAACTTCAAGAACTGCCCCAGCATCTACCGAATCACCGATCCACAGGGCAAAGAGCGCTTGTGGGTTTTTGCCGCACGCACTTTGACCGACAAGGAGAACCCCAAGCTCATCGCAGGCCGTCACGAGGGCTTCATGCCGCGCATCGTCAGCGAGGACGACGGCAAGACCTGGCGCGAGCTGCCGCCCATCGGCGGGCCGATCAGCAAGGACGATCCGTTTCGCAACATCATGACCTTCTCCAGCATCGTGCGGCTGAAGGACGGCTCAACGCTCGGCCTCTTCCATCGCGGCAGCGGCATCGGCGAGGAAGGCACGCTGCAAGTGCTACAATCCATCACCCGCGACGGCGGCTTCACCTGGTCCGCGCCCACCATCGCCTGCGACGGCACCAAGCTCGACGGCAAGCACCCCTGCGAGCCCTATGTCTTCCGCTCTCCCGATGGCAACGAACTCTGCTGCCTCATGCGCGAGAACAAACGCAGCGGCACCAGCCTCGTCATGTTCAGCCGCGACGAAGGCAAGACATGGTCTCAACCCATGGACACGCCGTGGGGACTCACCGGCGACCGACACCACGGCATCTCTTTGCCCGACGGGCGCATGGTCATCGTCTTTCGCAACGCCTCGCCGCAGTCGAAAGACAAAGCCGGTTTCATCGCCTGGGTCGGCACCTACGACGACATCAAACAAGGCAAACCGGGTCAGTATCGCGTGAGTCTGCTCAAGACCTTCAAAGACGGCTTTTATCCAGGCCTCCACCTGCTTTTCGACGGCACCATCGTCGCCACGACGTATGCGAACTACCGCAAAGAAGACGTCGGCTGCTCCATCGTCAGCATCCGGTTCAAGATGGAGGAAATCGACCGGCTGGCCGCCGCCCGCTGAATCACGCCATGGACTCGCCCTACTTCTGCAATCGTCGCCAACGCCTGGTCGGTCGTCGCGATTTCCTCTGGGAGCTGGGCGGAGGTCTCGGAGGCGTCGCCTTCGCGGCGATGCTTGACGAAGCGCAGGCCGCGCCCACCCCGACCGGACGCAGCGGACTGCACCATGCGGCCAAGGCCAAGGCGGTCATCCAGATCTTCTGCCCGGGTGGCCTCAGCCATGTGGATTCCTGGGACCACAAGCCCGAGCTGACGAAACGTCAGGGCAAGCCGTTCGATGCCGACGGCAAGGTGCAGTTCTTCGCCTCGAAACCGGGCAACTGCCAGGGTAGCTACTGGCCATTCCGGCAGCACGGCCGGAGCGGGCGCTGGATCAGCGACCTCTTCCCGAAACTCGCAGGCAAGGTCGATGAGATGGCCTTCGTGCATTCGATGCAGAGCAAGTCGGCGCTCCATGGTCCGGCGATGTTCATGGCCAACAGCGGCTTCATCCTGCCAGGCTTCCCGAGCATGGGCGCCTGGGTGACCTACGGACTGGGCAGCGAATCGGCCGACCTGCCCTCGTTCGTCGTGCTGCCCGATCCGCGCGGTCTCCCGCCGGGCGGGGTCATCAACTGGGGCGCCGGCTTCCTGCCCGCGATCCACCAGGGGACGACGCTGAACAGCGATCCTTCTCAGCCGCCGCTCCAAGACCTCTACCCGGCCAAGGAGTTCTCCCACCTCCGCGGCAATGCGGAGAAGTCTTCGCGCGATTTCCTCGGAGCGCTCAACCGCGCCCATGCGGAGACCCGGGGAGCCAATTCCGAACTCGAGGCCCGCATCGGCGCCTACGAACTCGCCGCCCGCCTGCAACTCAGCGCGCCGGAAGCGACGGACCTCACCGGCGAGACCGAGGCTACCAAGCAGCTGTACCGGCTCGACCACGAAGACATCGGCACCTTCGGCCGCCAATGCCTCCTCGCGCGGCGCTTAGTCGAGCGCGGCGTGCGCTTCGTCCAGATCTATTGCGGGGCGGAGAACACCGGCGCGAAGAAGATCCGTCCTAACTGGGACAGCCATGAGGACCTCGTCCGCGACCATGGCTATTGGGGGCCGATCCTGGACAACGGCGCGGCCGCGCTCCTGACCGACCTGAAGTCTCGCGGCTTACTCGACAGCACGCTTGTCATCTGCACCAGCGAGTTCGGCCGCCAGCCCGCGGCGCAGGGCAAGGGACGCGACCACAACGCCGGCGCCTTCACCGCCTGGATGGCCGGCGGCGGCGTCAAGGGCGGCGTCGCCTACGGCAGCACCGACGAGCTCGGAGCCAAGGTCGCCGACAAGCCTGCCTACTGCTACGACCTCCACGCCACCGCCCTGCACCTGCTCGGCGTCGACCACGAGAAGCTGACTTATTACAACAACGGGGCCAGACGCCGCCTGACCGACGTCCACGGCCACGTAATCAAGGAATTGCTGGCCTGAGTGAGACGATAGTGCCGCCCGGTGAAACATCGGGCGTAGCAGGCTGTCGGGATAGGAGTAGAATGTACGGACACCATGAGCGACCCGCTTGAACTCACCCGCCGCCGCTTCCTCGGCCAGATGACCACTGGCATGACGGGGTTGGCTTTGTCGCGCCTGCTCATGAGCGACCTCGGTGCCGCGGTGCCACCCGGCGCCCACTTCGCCCCGAAGGCCAAGCAGGTGCTCCAAATCTTCTGCCCGGGCGCGGCTTCGCACATCGACCTCTGGGATCATAAGCCGCTCCTCGATAAATACGATGGCACTCCCCTGCCCGGTCCGGTCGAGGTGACCTTCCAAGGTAAGAACGGCAACCTGATGAAGTCCCCTTGGGCCTTCAAGCCCGCCGGCAAGAGCGGTAAGATGATCAGCTCCAACTTGCCGCACATGGCGAAGCACGTCGACGAGATGGCGTTCATCCATTCGATGACATCGCGCAGCAACACCCACGGTCCAGGCTGCATCGCGATGAACACGTGTTTCACCCGCGAAGGCTATCCGAGCGGCGGAGCTTGGATCAGCCACGCCCTCGGTTCACTCAACCAGAACCTGCCGACCTATATCTCCGTCCAGGATGTCCGCGGCGAACCGCCCAACGGCAAAGCCAATTGGGGCAATGGTTTCCTGCCGGCCCGCCATCAAGGCGTGAGCATGGCCTCCCAGCAGGCGCTACGTAATCTCGGTCGCCCGACCGACATCTCATCCGCCGAAGACGAAGCGACCCGCGAATTCCTCCGCGCGACGAACCTCGAGCACGCTGAACAACATCCCGGCAACGACGAACTCCGCGCCCGCATCGCGGCCTACGAGCTCGCGGCGAAGATGCAGCTGGCCGCCCCCGAAGTCAGCGACCTCTCTCGCGAGCCGGACCACGTCCATGAGCTCTATGGCACCAAAGACGCCAACCCGCTCAAGGCCGCCTACGCCAAGAACTGCCTGCTGACCCGCCGTTTCCTCGAGAAAGGTGTCCGCTACGTCAGCCTCTACTGCGCCTCTCGCGCCAGCGGGGTCGACGGCCTCCTCAACTGGGACGCCCACCGCACGCTCAAGGCCGACTACGATCGCCACTGCCCGGTCTTTGACCAGCCCACCGCCGCCCTGCTCGCCGACATGAAGCAGCGCGGGATGCTCGACGACGTGTTGATTATCTGGTGCACGGAATTCGGGCGCATGCCCACCCACCAGGTCGGCACCACCGGCCGCGACCACAACCCCGACGCGTACACGACCTGGATGATGGGCGCCGGCGTCAAGGGCGGCGTCTCCTACGGCGCGACCGATGACTTCGGCCGCCGCAGCGTCACCGACGTCACGACCTGCTACGACTTCTACGCGACCGTCCTACACCTCCTCGGCCTCGATCACGAGAAGCTGACCTATTATCACAACGGCGTGAACCGCCGCTTCACCGACGTCCACGGACACGTCATCAAGCCGGTCCTCGCATGAGAAACGTCGTCGCCCTCCTTCTGCTCGCTCCGTTGGCGCTCTCCGCCCAAGCTAAACCCGAAGTCGCCAACGCGACGAAAGCAGCCAAACGTGCTTGGGAATCCGCACCGGCCGAGAAGAAAGCCTCCTGGATCGGCCAGCGCGACGCCCTGATCAACGTAGACCTCTCCGTCGACACGCAGCGGCAGATTGTCATCGCACGTGGTTCACCGAAGCCGGAGGAATACCATGCGCACCCGACCACGGCGATGCTGGCGGACAACAAGACGATGTTCTGCGTCTGGAACCTCGGCCACGGAGGACACGCGGGGCCGATGGCCCGGAGCGATGACGCCGGATTGACGTGGCAGCGTATGGACGACGCGCTGCCGCCCAACTACGTCAACTTCAAGAACTGCCCAAGCCTCTACCGGCTCACCGATCCGCAAGGCAAGGAGCGCCTGTGGGTCTTCGCCGCGCGCACCTTGACCGGCAAAGAGAATGCCAAACTCATCGAAGGCCGTCACGAAGGCTTTATGCCACGGATCGTCAGCGAGGACGATGGCAAGACCTGGCGCGAGCTGCCGCCCATCGGAGGACGCATCTCCAAGGAAGACCCGTTCCGAAATGTCATGACTTTCTCGAGCGTCGTCCGGCTGAAGGACGGCTCAACCCTCGGCATGTTCCACCGCGGCGCCGGCATCGGCGAAGAAGGCACATTACAGGTGTTGCAATCCATCACGCGAGACGGCGGCTTCACCTGGTCCCAACCCACCATCGCCTCCGATGGCACCAAACTCGACGGCAAGCACCCGTGCGAGCCGTACGTGTTCCGTTCGCCGGACGGCAAAGAACTCTGCTGCCTCATGCGCGAGAACCGACGCAGTGGCACCAGCCTCGTCATGTTCAGCCAAGACGAAGGCCAGACTTGGTCGAAGGCAGTGGACGCACCTTGGGGGCTAACGGGAGACCGACATCATGGGCTCCACCTCTCCGACGGTCGCCTCGTAATCGTCTTCCGCAACGCCTCGCCGAACTCCAAGGACAAAGGGGGGTTCATCGCCTGGGTCGGCACTTATGACGACATCAAGCAAGGCAAGCCCGGCCAGTATCGCGTGAGCCTACTTAAGACCTTCAAGGACGGCTTTTACCCCGGTATCCACCTGCTTCCCGACAGTACCATCGTCGCCACCACCTACGCCAACTACCGCAAAGAAGACATCGGCTGCTCCATTATCAGCGTTCGTTTCAAGATGAGCGAGATCGACGCCCTGTCGCATCGCTAAACGCCAAGCGAAGACCATGAAACCAATCCTCCGATTTTCTTACGCCCTCGCCCTGCTCGCTTCGACTCCGCTCATCGCCGCCGACGACCCGGCTGGCATCGCTTTCTTCGAACAGAAGATCCGACCGGTGCTCGTCGAAGCATTGCTACGAGTGCCACAGCACCAAGGCCAAGAAACTGAAGAGCGGACTCTATCTCGATTCCAAGGCCGGCTGGCTGAAAGGCGGCGACGCTGGTCACCCCGACGATCGTCCCGGGCAAGCCCGACGAAGGCCTGTTCCTGCGCTACGTCCGCCACCTCGAACCGGACATGGAGATGCCGCCGAAGAAGCCGAAGCTGGCCGATGCGCTCATCGGCCGACTTCGCCACCTGGATCAAGGCCGGGCGCCGCCGACCCGCGCGACCAAGTCCACCGGCGAGGTCAAGCGGGCCGACAAGTCCTGGTGGTCCCTCCAGCCGCTCGCCAAGGATTTCAAGCACGCTGACATCGACGGCTTCATCGACGCCAAGCTCGCCGAACAGAAGCTCACCCGGAGCGCCCCGGCCAAGCCCCAGGCGTTGATCCGTCGTCTCAGTTACGACCTCACCGGCCTCCCGCCCACGCAGGCCGAAGTCGACGCCTTCGTCGCTGCCCACCAGGCCGACGCCCGCAAGGCAACCGAAGCCCTCGTCGATCGCCTACTCGCCTCTCCTCGCTACGGTGAGCGCTGGGGTCGCCACTGGCTTGACGTCGTGCGCTTCGGCGAAAGCAACGGCTTCGAACGTAACTTCGTCATCGATGACCTTTATCCCTTCCGAGATTACGTCATCCGCTCGCTCAACGACGACAAGCCGTTCGATCAGCTGATTCGTGAACACCTCGCCGGCGACGTCATCGGGAAATTTAATCCCGAGGTCGAGATCGGCAGCGCCTTCCTGGTGGCCGGTCCTTATGACGATGTCGGCAATCAAGACAAGGACGCCCAGAAGGTCATCCGTTCCGCCACCCTCGACGACATGGTCACTGCGACCGGCAGCGCCTTCCTGGGCCTGACGATCAACTGCGCGAAATGCCATCACCATAAGTTCGATCCCATCCCGACTGAAGACTACTACCGGGTTCGGGCGGCCTTCGAAGGCGTCGTCCATGGACGCCGACCGGTCGCAACCAAAGAACAGGCCCAGGCCTACAATGCCGCCATGGGTCCGCTGAACAAGGAGCGTGCCCGACTCGTCGCCGAACAGTCTGCGCTCACCGCGGCCATCGAGACCAAGGCCAAGGCCCTACTCGCCACCCGCAAGTATACACGGCCCAAGGCGGACACCCTCCTCACCGAAGAGAAGATCGCTCCCACCGAGGCCCGTTTCGTTAAGCTCACCATGTCCGCTAACTCGGCCAACCCGCTGAGCGGCGTAGGCGGTCGTATCTCCGAGTTCGAGATCTGGACGGATGAAGCCACGCCTCGCAACGTCGCCCTCGCCTCCAACGGCTCCAAGGCCGATGGCGTCAAAGGTGCCAACGCCGAAGACTTCCCGATGGCCTACAGCGCCGCCCTGACCATCGATGGTGACGAAGGTGCGCAGTGGTATATCGGCAATCCAGCCGAACTCGTCATCACCCTGCCCCGCGTCGAGAAGATCAGCCGTCTCGGCTACCGCTCCGCCAAGGGACGAATCCTACGCGACAACTCACAAGGTGCCACGCCGACCGAGTATGAGATGCTCGTCTCTCTCGACGGCAAAGAATGGAAGAAGGTCGCCGACTCCTATGACCGTGAAGCCTGGTCCCCGGCGCATGCCTTCGAACGCGTCCGCAAGCAAGTCACCACACCCGATGAAGCCAAACGCCTCGGCCTGCTCGGTCGCGACCTTGCCGCCGTCGATAAGCGCATCGCCGCCGTGCCCAAGATGCCCTCCGCCTGGGTCGGCACGCACCAGCCTAAGCCCGAACCCACCTTCGTCCACAAAGGAGGCGATCCGACCAAGCCCGCCGGCCAGGTCGTCCCGTCCAGTCTCGCCGTGCTCGACCTCGTCACGAAGCCCTACGCCCTGAAGGCTGACGCCGGTGAAGGCGAAAGGCGCGTGGCCCTGGCTGACTGGATTACCCAGGACAACCCCATCACTGCGCGCGTGCTCGCGAATCGCCTCTGGCATTACCACTTCGGCACCGGCCTCGTGGACACCCCGAGCGACTTCGGCTTCATGGGCAGCAAGCCCTCGCACCCCGAGCTCCTCGACTTCCTCGCGCAGCGCCTGATCAAGCACGGCTGGAAACTGAAGGCCCTGCACCGCGAGATCGTCCTCTCGCAGACGTATCTTCAGTCCGCAGACTTCAATCCGACCGCCGCGCGTGCCGACAAGGATGCGCGCCTGCTCTGGCGCTTCCCGCCGCGCCGCCTCGGCGCGGAGGAGATTCGCGACACCCTGCTCGCGACCGCTGGCCAGCTCAAGCTCGAGCCCATGGGCGGCCCCGGCTTCCGTCTCTATCGTTACCTCGTCAACAACGTCTCGACCTACATCCCGTTGGACACGCAGGGCCCTGAGACCTACCGCCGAGCCGTCTACCACCAGAACGCCCGCGCCAGCGTCGTCGACGTGCTCAACGACTTCGACCTGCCGGACATCGCCTTCGCAGCGCCCAAGCGGGCCAACACCACCTCACCCCTGCAGGCCCTCACCCTGTTCAATAACAGCTTCACGCTGGATATGGCCAAAGCCCTCGCTGCCCGTCTCGACGGAGCCAGACCCGATCGCCCAGGCCTATTCCTTCGCCTTACAACGTCAGCCGACATCGACCGAACGTGCCGCCGCCGAAAAGCTCATCGCCCAGCACGGCAAGCCCGCCTTCTGCCGCGCCCTGCTGAACAGTAACGCGCTGATCTTCGTCGAATGAGACTCCTAACCTTCATCGCCACCCTCCTCGCCTCGGCCTCGCTCTTCGCGGCCGAGAACTTCGTGGTCGACGGGCATAAGGCCGTAATCCACCCGGCGGCCAAGCCAGCGGAAGGAAAGCCCTGGCTTTGGTATGCGCCCGCGCTCAAAGGCGGCGTCTCGATCGTCCAGCACAAGCTCTACGCCGACGCCTGTCAGCAGGCCGGCATCGCCATCGCGGGCTATGACCTCGGCGAAGTCCGCGGCGCCCCGAAGAGCGCGGCGCAGTTCACGAAGTTCTACGACGAGATGGTGAAGCGCGGCTATTCGCCCAAGCCGATCCTGCTCGGCCAGAGCCGCGGCGGCATGATGACCCTCACCTGGGCCTTCCGTAATCCCGACAAGGTGAAGGCCTGGATCGGCATCTACCCGGTCTGTAATCTCACCAGCTGGCCGCTCAAGAATTCGAAAGCCCAGACGCTCGCCGATTTCGACATGACCGAATCCGAACTCCTCTTCCGCCTCAAGGAGTTCAATCCGCCCGACAACCTCGCCGGCCTCGCCGCCGCCAAGGTCCCGATGTTCGCGGTGCATGGCGACAACGACGTGGTCGTCCCGCACCAGGACAACACCCTCCTCCTCAAGGAACGCTACGAGGCCCTCGGGGGTAAGTTCACGGTCAAGATCGTCCCCGGCGAAGGCCACAAGGTCGGCCCCTCCTTCTTCGCCTGCCCGGAGCTGGTCGAGTTCCTGCTAAACGATTGTAAATAAGCGTCCCGACCAAGGGAAAAGGTGGAACTACTGAGGGTGTGGGCTTACGGATAAGGTACCCCATGTTCCGCCGCCTTACCCTTGGGCTGGCCCTGCTCCTGCAGGGACTGGCTTATGCCGAAACCCGTGACCTCATTTTGGTCGCCGGTCAGTCCAACGCCGTCGGCGCCGACGCCTACGCGGAAGAGCTCCCGGCCGACCCGAAGGACGCCGCGACGATGTTCTGGTGGCGCGTGGGCGATCCGCCCCCCGACGAATTCGACGGCACGAGCGCCCGCCAGTGGTCGACCCTGCAATTCCAACCGCGCACGCCGGCGATGCCTGCTATCAACGGCAAGAAGCTCGCGCGCCAATACGGCAACTTCAACCTTAAGTCCAAGGGTGGCTTCGGACCCGAGATCGGGATGGTCCGCACGCTGGCGACGAAAGAGTCGCGTCCGCTCGCGGTCATCAAGACGGCCTTCAGCGGCACGTCCGTCGCCGGCGACTGGAACGTCGGACTGCCCGGCAAGGCCGACCCGTGCTACCGCGCCATGATCGACGAAGCCAAGGCCGCGATTGCTTCCGCGAAGTCCAAGGACATCACGCTGCGACCCCGCGCCTTCGTCTGGGTGCAGGGCGAGAGCGACGCCAACGCCAAGGACGCTCCGGCCTACGTCGCGAATCTATCGGCGATGCTCCAGCGCCTGCGCGCCGACCTCAACGCCCCCGACATGATTCTGCTCCTCGGCGTCAACACCCGCTTCGGTAACGGCAAGAACGCCTTCATGCCCAAGATCATCGACGCCCAGAAGGAAGTAGCGGCCGCCCTGCCCCGCGCCCGTTATGTCGACACCGCCGGCGCCGAGACGTTGCCCCCGTCGCACACCCACTTCACCGCCGTCGGCACGCTCGAGATCGGCCGACGTTACGCCGAAGCCTTGCTCGCCGCCGAAACCGCCCTCCCCCTTACCAAGTAGACCATGCGTTCCGCTTCCCTCAGCCTTCTGCTCGTCGCCACCGGCCTCATGGCCGCCGACGCGAAACTGGACTTCAACCGGGACATCCGCCCGATCCTTTCCGACAACTGCTTCGCCTGCCACGGCTTCGACGCCAAGAAGCGCAAGGGCAAGCTCCGCCTCGACACCTCGGAGGGCGCCACAGCGCTCAAGGACGGCATCCAAGCCGTGAAGCCCGGCGACCCCGAGGCCAGCGAACTCATCAAGCGCATGCTAAGCAAAGACCCGGAAGAGGTCATGCCGCCGCCGGAATCGCACAAAAAAATCACCCCCGCGCAGGTCGACATCCTCCGCAGATGGATCGCCCAAGGCGCGACCTACCGGAAGCACTGGAGCTTCGAGGTCCCGGTGCGTCCGCCAGTTCCCTCCACCGCCGCCGGAATCTCACCTATCGACGCCTTCCTGCACGCCGAACTTTCCACCCAAGGCCTTCAGCCCGCCCCCGAAGCCGACAAAGCCCGCCTCCTCCGCCGCGTGACGCTCGACCTGACCGGCCTGCCGCCGACACCGACCGAGGTCGACGCCTTCCTCGCCGACAACTCCCCTCAGGCCTACGACAAGGTCGTCGAACGCCTCCTGGCTTCGTCTCGCTATGGCGAACACATGGCCCGCGGCTGGCTCGACGCCGCCCGCTACGCCGACACGCACGGCCTGCACCTCGACAACGAGCGCAGCATGTGGCCCTACCGCGACTGGGTCGTGAAGGCCTTCAACGACAACCTGCCCTTCGACGTCTTCACCACTTGGCAGCTCGCCGGCGACCTCCAGCCCAACGCCACCCGCGAACAGCGCGTCGCCAGCGGGTTCAATCGCTGCAACGTGACCACCAGCGAAGGCGGCTCCATCAACGACGAGCTCCTCTTCCGCTACGCGGTCGACCGCACGGACACCACCATGGGCGTCTGGATGGGCCTGACCGCCGGCTGCGCGGTCTGCCATGACCATAAGTTCGACCCGGTGACGACCAAGGAGTTCTACTCGCTCTACTCGTTCTTCTACAGCGCCGCCGATCCGGCCATGGACGGCAATATCCTCCTGACCCCGCCGGTGCTGCAGCTGACGACCCCCGAACAGGAAAAGACCCTCAAGGACTTCGACGCTAAAATCGCCGGGCACCTCAAGGCCGTGCGCGACGCCATCGCCTCCCTCAAATACGTAGACCCCGCGACCCTCACGCCGCCTCCGCCCGTCCGCACCGGCGAGACGGTCTGGTTCGAGGACGCCTTCCCCGAGAAGGCTAAGGTCGAGCACTCCGGCAACCCCACCACCTTCGTCGAAGCCAGCCAAGGCCCAGTGCATAGCGGCAAACGGGCCCTCAAGCGCACGGCCAAGGGCGTCGCCCAGGACTTCTTCGCCAACGGTGCCTCCTTCGAAATCCCCGCCAACGGGGTCATCTCCGTCTGGACCTACCTCGATCCGGCCGACCTGCCCAAATCGATCATGCTCCAGTTCCACGTCGGTGGATGGAATCACCGCGCGTTCTGGGGCGAGGAAGGCGCCATCCCCTTCGGCAAGGTACGTACACCGGAGAAAGTGAACATGGGCAAGCTGCCTGAGGCCGGTAAGTGGACTCAGCTCAAAATCGACATCGCCAAACTCGGCCTCAAGCCGGGCATGAAGGTCGACGGCTTCGCCTTCACGCAGTTCGACGGCACGGTCTTCTGGGACCGCTTGGCCATCAGCCATCGCATCGATGAGGCCAAAGATATCCAGTGGTCTTTCAAACTCTGGTCCGAGAAGAAACAAGGGTCGCGCGTAGCCGAACTGCCGGGCGACCTGCAGACTCTCGTCCGCGGCAAGAAAGCGGCGGAATGGTCCGTACCCGAACGCAAGCGCCTGCTCGACTGGTGGCTAGAGAATGAATTCCAAGGCGGCCGGGAACAGCTCGACGGCCTGCGCGCCGCGAAGCTCGCCGAGGAATCGCGCAAGAAAGCCCTGAACGACATGATCCCCGCGACGCTCGTCATGGCCGAGCTCCCGCAGCTCCGTCAGGCCAACGTGATGATCCGTGGTCAATACGACAAGCCCGGTGAAGCGGTCTCCCGCGGCGTCCCCGCAGCTTTCCATCCCCTGCCAAAGAAGGACACCTACGACCGCCGCGACCTCGCGGCCTGGCTCCTTTCCCCCGCCAACCCGCTGACGACCCGCGTGACGGTCAACCGTTACTGGCAGCAGTTCTTCGGCTACGGACTGGTCAAGACCAGCGGCGACTTCGGCTCACAGGGCGATTCGCCCAGCCACCCGGAACTCCTCGACTGGCTGGCAGTGGAATTCCGCGAATCCGGCTGGGACATGAAGCGCCTCGTACGCCTGCTCGTCTCCAGCGCTGCCTACCGCCGCTCCGCCGCGGTCTCGCCCGAACTCCTAACCAAGGATCCCGAGAACCGTCTCCTCGCCCGCGGACCGCGCCATCGCCTCGATGCCGAGGTCATCCGCGACCAAGCACTATTCGTCTCCGGACTCCTTAGCCCGCGCATCGGCGGCAAGGGCGTGCGTCCTTATCAGCCCGATGGCGTCTGGGAACCGGTCGGCTTCACCGGCAGCAACACCGCCCGCTATACGCGCGACACGGGCGAAGCGCTCTACCGCCGCTCGCTCTACACGTTCTGGAAGCGCACTGCACCGCCGCCCTCGATGATCGCCTTCGACGCGCCCGCCCGCGAAGCGAGCTGCGTTCGCCGTGAGCTCAGCAACACGCCGCTCCAAGCTCTCGCATTGCTTAACGACGTCCAGCACGTCGAGGCCGCCCGTGCGTTCGCTCAACGCATCCTCAAGGAAGGCGGCGCCACCGATGAGGCCAAGGCCGCGTTCGCTTGGCTGACGGCCGTCGGCCGACGTCCCGCCGCGAGCGAGACCCAGGTCACGCTCGATGCCCTCCGCGCGCACCGCGCCCGTTATGCCGCCCAACCCGCCGACGCGACCAAGCTGATCACGTTCGGCGAATCGAAGCCCGACGCTTCCCTACCCGCGCCCGAAGTCGCGGCGTGGACCCTCACTGCCAGCCTCCTCCTCAACCTCGACGAGACCCTTAACCGATGAACGACCCGATCCAAGACCACCTGCGCCTCCTGAACCGACGCAGCTTCCTGAGCACCGCCGGACTCGGCGTCGGCGGCGTCGCCCTCGCCGGCCTGCTCTCCCGTGAGGCTAAGGCCGCGAACACCGTGCACAAGCCGCTCGCCGGCTATCCGCACTTCGCCCCCAAGGCCAAGCGCATCATCTACCTGCACATGAACGGCGCCCCGTCGCAGCTCGACCTCTGGGACCACAAGCCCCAGCTGCAGGCTCACTTCGATAAGGATCTCCCAGAAAGCATCCGCAACGGACAGCGCATCACCACCATGACCTCGGGTCAGGCGCGCTTCCCGATTGCCCCGAGCCAGTTCAAGTTCGCCCAGCACGGGAAATCCGGACGCTGGATCAGCGAACTCCTCCCGCACACCGCCAAGGTCGTCGACCTGCTCGCGGTCATGAAGTCCGTCAGCACCACCGCGATCAATCACGACCCGGCCTGCACGTTTGCGATGACCGGTAACGAGATTCCCGGCAAGCCGAGTATCGGCTCCTGGATCAGCTACGGCCTCGGTAGCGAGAGCGACGACCTGCCCGCGTTCGTGGTGCTCACGCCCAAGAGCGTCGGCGGCCAGGCGCTGTTCACGCGCATGTGGAGCAGCGGCTTCCTGCCCACGCGCCACACGGGCGTCGCCCTGCGCTCGGGCGGCGATCCCGTGCTCTTCGTCCAGAACCCGCCCGGTGTGCAGCCCGCCGACCGCCGCGTGACCCTCGACGCCCTCTCTCAGCTCAACGCCGCCGGCCACCGTGAGTTCGGCGACCCGGAAACGCTCACCCGCACGACGCAGTATGAGATGGCTTTCCGCATGCAGGCGAGCGTGCCCGACCTGACCGACCTCTCCAAGGAGACTGCGGCTACCCTCGACCTCTACGGACCCGAGGTAAAGGAGTCCGGCACCTTCGCCCACAGCGCCCTCCTCGCTCGCCGCATGGTCGAACGCGGGGTCCGCGTCGTGCAGATCCTGCACCGCGGCTGGGACCAGCACGGCAACCTACCCAAGGACATCGCCCGCCAGTGCCAGCAGACCGACCAGGCCTGTGCCGGCCTCCTCCTCGACCTCCAATCGCGCGGCATGCTCGAGGACACGCTCGTGGTTTGGGGCGGCGAATTCGGCCGCACGGTCTACTCGCAAGGCGCGCTGACCAAGACCAACTACGGCCGCGACCACCACCCACGCTGCTTCACCATGTGGATGGCCGGTGCCGGCGTGAAGCCTGGCATCTCGTACGGCGAGACTGACGACTTCAGTTACAACGTCGTGAAGGACCCCGTCCACCTCAGCGAGCTCAACGCCACCATCCTCCACCTCATGGGCGTCGACCATCATCGGTTAACCTACAAGTTCCAAGGCCTCGACCAACGCCTCACCGGCGTGGAAGAGCGACGCGTCATCAAAGAGATCCTCGCCTGAGCATGAGCCGCTTCCTACTGCTCCTAGCATCGTTCGTCGGCGTGCTCGCCGCTGACCGAAAGCCGAACGTGATCTTCATCCTGACCGACGACCAAGGCTGGGGTGACGCCAAGTTCGCCGGGCATCCGTATGTGAAGACGCCGAACCTGGACCGCCTGGCCAAGGAAGGCACCTGGCTCCGCCAATTCTACGTCGCCGCGACGGTCTGCTCACCCAGTCGTACGGCCTTCATGACGTCGCACTACCCGGCGCGTCACCTCATCCACGGCCACTTTGCTACCCACGAGCAGAACGCCGCCCGCTCGATGCCCGATTGGCTCGATGCCGACGTGACCACCCTTCCTGATCTCCTGAAGCAGGCCGGCTACGCGACGGCCCACTTCGGTAAATGGCACCTCGGTGGAGGCAAGGGTGCGCCCGCCCCCGAGGCCTATGGGTTCGATGTTTCCAAGACGGTCAATTCCTCCGGCCCCTCGCTTGGCGATGAAGGCAAGGAGCCCTACTTCCGCGCCCGTTCCACGGCGCTGATGGTCGATGAGACGATCAAGTTCGCCCAGGCCAACAAGGACAAGCCCTTCTACGTCAATCTCTGGACGCTCGTCCCGCACGCCGCGCTGAAGCCGACGCCGGAACAGCTCGCGGTCTACGCGGAACTCCAGCCCAAGGCCGACGACCCGGCCTTTGGCGAGTGGATGCAGAAATACCTCGCCAACGCCAAGGACCTTCGCTCGCAGATGCAGGTCTTCTGCGCCTCTGCTCACCGACCTCGACACCCAGATTGGGCGCCTGCTCGACTCCCTCGACGCACTCGGCCTCACCAACGACACCCTCATCTTCTTCTCCAGCGACAACGGTCCGGAAGACTACCGTATCAGTAACGCTGCCAACGCCGGCGTCGGCAGCACCGGTCCGCTTCGCGCCCGCAAACGCAGCATGCATGAAGGCGGCATCCGTACCTTCGGTCTCGTTCGCTGGCCCGGCAAGATTCCGGCTGGCCGCGTCGAAGAGAACGCTATCACAGGAGGCGTCGACTTCCTCCCCACCATCGCGGCTCTCGCCGGCGTAAAAGTGCCCGCGAACCTCGCTCCTGACGGCGAAGACAAGTCGGCCCACTGGCTCGGCGCCACCCCAACCCCGCGGGCTCGTCCGCTTTACTGGGAATGGATTTCCGGCGTCCAAGGGGCCGATGACGGCTACATGCCTCCACCCCTCTGCGTCCGGGACGGTGACTGGAAACTCTTCGTGAAGCATGACGGACAAGGCGCCCAGCTGTTCAATATCCCAAAGGACTCCGCGGAGAAGCATGACGTCTCCGCCGCTCATCCGGAAGTCGTTAAAGAACTCACCGCCAAGGCGCTCGCCTGGGCTAAGACGCTCCCCGTCAGTCCGGAACGCGATAAGTTTATCGCCAATGGCGTAATCAAAGCCGGGCCGAAGTCCGCTCCGAAAGCCACGTCTACCCTCGACCGTCCCAAGATCTTCGCGTCATGGGACAAGGATAAGGACGGCTTCCTGAGCAAAGAGGAGTTCATTCCGCACATCGCCGATAAAGCCGACGCCCCCGCCCGCTTCGTCCGCTTCGACCAGGACAAGGACGGACGTCTTTCGAAAGATGAATTCGTCCGCGCCGGCAACTGAGACCTTAACCATGCGATTCCTCACCCTCCTCACCCTGCCTCGCCGGCGCCGCACTCGGCGCCCAGGACGCCCCCAAGACCAAGGCGAAGGCTCCAGCCAAGAAGGCCAAGGCCGCTGCGCCCAAGGCCGACGCCTACTCGGCCTCGCTGCCCAAGCCCACGCAGGCCGGCGTGCGCTATGGCGACCATGAACGCCAGGTGCTCGACTTCTGGAAGGCGGAATCCGCGACCCCGACGCCGCTGGTCTTCATCATCCACGGCGGCGGCTGGGTCGGCGGCAGCAAGGAGCGCGCGGAGAAGTTCGCCGACGTCGACGTCCTACTCAAGGCCGGCGTCTCGGTCGTCTCCATCAACTACCGCCTCATCAAGCGCGACCCCGCGGTCGACACCTCGCCCGCCGTGAAGGCGCCCCTGCACGACGCCGCCCGCGCCCTGCAGTTCGTGCGCAGCAAGGCCGCCGAGTGGAACCTCGACAAGACCCGCGTCGGCGCCGCCGGCGGTTCGGCCGGAGCCTGCTCAAGCCTCTGGCTGGCCTTCCATGACGACCTCGCCGATCCGAAGTCGGCCGACCCCGTCGCCCGCGAATCCACCCGCCTGACCTGCGCGGCCGTGACCGGCCCGCAGACGACGCTCGATCCGGCGCAGATGAAGGAGTGGACGCCCAACAGCAACTACGGTGGCCACGCCTTCGGCTTCAAGACGTTCCCCGAGTTCCTCGCCGGCCGGGAGACCATCCTGCCGCTCATCGCCGAGTATTCGCCTTATGCGCTGGTATCATCCGACGACCCCGCGGTGTACATGACCTTCGGCGGCCCGCCGGCCATCGGCCAGAACGAGAAAGATCCGACGCACACCGCGAACTTCGGCGCCAAGCTCGCCGAACACTGCGCGACCAAGGGCGTCTCCGCCGAATTGCATTATCGGGGTCTTGCCAACCCGAAGCACGCCACGCCGACGGACTTCCTGCTCGCGAAGTAAGCTGAAAGCCGCGAAATGATCCGGTTGCTCGCTATCGCCGCCCTGCTGTGGACGAGTGTGCCTGGCGCGCTGGCGGCTGAGTCTCCGCCGCCCAACATCGTCTGGATCATTGCCGACGATATGTCGCCCGACATCGCGGCTTACGGGTACGCTGGCGTGAAAACGCCGAACCTCGACCGGCTAGCCACCGAAGGAAGACGCTACGCTCGAGCCTACGCCACCGCTCCGGTCTGCAGCTCTTCGCGTTCGGCGTTCATCCTCGGATGCTACCAGACGACGTCCGGGCTGCACCCGCACGACACCGAGAACCCCCAGCCGCTCCCGAGTCCCTACAAGCCGCTGCCGACCCTCCTCCGCGAGGCGGGCTGGTTTGTCACCAACTGCGCCGCACCCGGCAGCCAGCGCAACGGCCGCGCCATCACCAAGGGCAAGACCCACTACAACTTCGCCCACGACCCCAAGATTCTGTTCAACGGCGAGGACTGGCGGAAGCGTCGTCCCGGCCAGCCTTTCTTCGCCCAGTTCCAGATCACGGAGCCGCATCGGCCCTTCCCCATTCCCACCCATTACGATGAGGCCGCCCTGGCCGCCATCAAGCTCCCGTCGAATTATCCCGAGCACCCGCTGAGCCGCCGCGACTGGTATGCGTATGAACGCAGCGTCGAAGTCGTCGACCAACGCGTCGGTGCCATCCTCGCGCAACTGGAAGCCGAAGGCGTCCTGCAGAATACCGTGGTGATGTTCTTCGCCGACCACGGGCGTCCGATGCCTTGGGGCAAACAATGGCTGAGCGTGGAAGGCCTGCAGGTTCCTCTGCTGATCCGCGGACCGGGCGTGACGCCTCGCAGCGTGGAGACGGGTTTGGTCAGCCTCATCGACCTGGCCCCCTCCGTGCTCAAGGCGGCCGGTCAGCCGTTGCCGGCCTGGATGGAAGGTCGCCCGGTACTGCAAGGCGTGCCCGCCGATCGACCGCACCTCTTCGCCGCCCGCGACCGATGCGGCGACGCCATGGACCGCATCCGGGCCCTCATCAGCCCGGACACCCTGCTCGTCCGCAATCACCTGACCTCGGTCTCGCGTCTGAACTGGTCCAGCTACAAAGAAAACAGTTATCCGGGGATGCCTCTGCTGCGCGTCCTGCAAGCGACCGGCAAACTCGAACCCTTCCCCGCCCGCTGGCTCGCGCCGCAACGTCCGGAGTTCGAGTTCTATGACCTCAAGGCCGACGCGTTGGGTGTCCGCGATGTCTCCGCCGATCCTGCGAACGCCGAAACTATCCGCAAGCAAAGCACCGCTTTGACGGCTTGGAGCGAGACATCCCAAGACCAAGGCCTACGCGGCGACCCCGCGACCGAACCCAGTCTCGCCGAGATCCAGCAAGCCAAACGCCAGGACTACCGCCGCACTTGGACACGGCGACTGGGCAAACCTGAGCCCACCGACGCGGAACGCCTGGCTTGGTGGGAGCAAAGCTACGGCCTCGCGCAAGGCACCCTCGCCAAATGACCCATCGCTTCCATCCCGCCCTCCTCACCGCCCTTTTGCTCGTCGGCTGCGCCACGGCGGAGACCTTCACGGTCCGCGAGGACTTCGGACCGGGCTTTGACGCGAAGAAGTTCCTGACGCCGCTCCCGAACAAGAACACGTCCGTCCGCGACGGGGTGATGTGGACGCGCGGCTCCAGCGGCGGCAAGTATCCGCCGATGGTCACCCTAGCGCTGGACGGCAAGGATCTGACGATGTCCTTCCGGTACCGTCACCTCGAGAAAGGCGGCATGCTCTGGCTGTTCGTGGACGGCGACGATGGCTACGGCTCGGTCGATCACATGCTCCGGGTCCGCCTCAACCGCGACAGCGTCGTGCTCGAAGTCGACGCCCACACCCTCGACCCCAAACACCCACTCCGCCAGAACACCCGCGAAGCCGATCCGGTCAGCAAGGCCTACCGGACCAATGAACACTTCCCCGCCGAGAAGGTCGACCTCTCCGCCAACGAATGGCGCACGGTGAAGCTTATGTTCAAAGGCGACACGGTGGACATGTCGGTCGACGGCAAGTGGCAGCATACGCTGAAGCGTCCGAATTTCGACGCCACCAAGCGCAAGCTCCTCTGGATGCAGAACGGCGGCACCGCTGGCATCGAGATCGACGACGTGCATCGTCATCCCCGACCCCCTAAATATGCGGACAATAATCATCAGGTCCTTCTTCCTCCTAGCAGTCTGCCTGGCGCAGGCGCAGTCCGCCGACCCGAAGCCTCTCGTTGAAAAAGCCATCCAAGCGGTCGGCGGGAAAGATAAGCTGCTGAAAATCTATCGCCTCAAGGAAGTCTTTCATTTCGGGGAGACCCCTGAACCTGCGGCCGGCAAGAAGCGTAGTCTCCGCGATTCGATTCTCTCCCAGCCCGACATGTGGTGGATCAACAAGAAGGAGCGAGGCCCCGACCCCGCGAAGGACGATGCGCGCGCCTGGTCGCTCGACCTACTGGTCGACGAGAAGTCACGCTTCGAGGTCATCCCTGACATCGTCGACGAAGGCAGAAAATGCGTCGGACTAAAGATCACTGGTTCCGTCACGCCGGCGATGAGTTTATACTTAGACCAGGAGACCCTGCTCCTCCGGCGACTAGACTGGCGCAGCGACTTCTACCGCTTCAGCGAATGGAAAGACTACGACGGCCTGCGTTACGCCAGCCGAACGGTCATCTTCAAGACCAAGTCGGGGAAGCCCTGGTTCTTTCATGACATCACCGAGCTGGAAAGACTCGCCCAACTACCAGCAGGACTGGACCATCCGAAAGCGTCTAAATAAACCCTGCCCTTACCTCTCCCCGCCCCGAACACTCTTGATTCCATGAATGCGCACGTCCTCCTCGTCCAGCTTCTGCCTCCTCTGCGCCTCCCTCCAAGCCGCCGAGCAGCCCAATATCATCTTCGTCATGGCTGACGACATGGGCTGGGGTCAGACCGGCTACCGCAACCACCCCATACTTAAGACGCCGAACCTCGACGCGATGGCGGCGAACGGGCTTCGATTCGAGCGCTTCTACGCCGGCGGTCCGGTCTGTTCGCCGACCCGCGCCTCGGTCCTGACCGGTCGTTCGCATGAACGCGCCGGGGTGCTTACGCACGGGTATGCGCTGCGCACCCAAGAAAAGACCATCGCGCAGGCTCTCCGGGGCGCGGGTTACGTCACCGGGCATTTCGGCAAGTGGCATCTCAACGGCCACAAGGGTCCAGGCGTCCCCATCTTCGCCGACGATCCCTACGCGCCGAGTCGTTTCGGATTCGATGAATGGGTGTCCGTCTCAAACTTCTACGACGTCGACCCGCTGATGAGCCGCGCGGGTAAGTTCGAGCAGATGAAAGGCGACTCGTCGGAAGTCGCCGTGGCCGAGGCGGTAAGCTTCCTGGAGAAACACAAGGCGGGCGGGAAGCCGATGTTCGCCGTGGTCTGGTATGGCTCGCCGCACAGCCCCTTCAAAGCGCTGGCTGCGGACAAGGCGGAGTTCAGTAAGCTCAACGACACATCGGCGAACCACTACGGCGAACTCGCGGCGATGGACCGGAGCATCGGCACCCTGCGCACCAAGCTCCGCGAGCTCGGCCTCGCCCAGAATACCCTGCTCGTTTTCTGCAGCGACAACGGCGGCCTACCCAACATCGCGCCGGACACCGTGGGCGGACTCCGCGGCTTCAAGGGAAGCGTGTTCGAAGGGGGCATCCGCGTGCCTGGCATCATCGAATGGCCAGCGACCATCAAGCCGCGTATCACAAACTACCCAGCCTGCGTGATGGATCTGTTTCCCACCGTCGTCGACCTCCTCGGACTACCCGCGAACGTACTGTTGAAGCCCGTGGACGGCCTCAGCCTCAAGCCGCTGTTCACGCAAGAGCTGACCTCCCGCGGTCAGCCCATCGGGTTCCGTTACGCCACCAAGCGGGCGCTAGTGGACGACCGCTACAAACTACTCACCGACAATCTCGCTGCCGGCAGCTTCCAGCTCTACGACCTGCAGGCTGACCCGAACGAGCGGCGCGACCTGAGCACCGAGCAACCGGAGATCGCCGCGGGCATGCGGAAACAATTGCTGGAATGGAACGCGAGCATGGATGCGAGCTTCGCGGGCCGCGACTACCCCGAAGGCAAGGTCTCACCACCCGATCCGGCTTCGGTAAGCTGGTTCGAAACCCCGCAGTATGCGCCCTTCCTCGCGGAATGGAAACTGCGCTGGGAATACCAAGGCTACCTAGGACGCCCGGCGAAGGGCGAACCGAAGAGCGAGCCGAAGAAGAAAAAGAAATAAGCTCATCCTCAGAGGTTGACCTCGCCTATCTCAACGCCCCCGCCTCTTTCGTCCCATGCGCCTCCTCGCCCTATTGCTCGCTCCGCTCGCGGCCATCGCCGCGGACAAGCCGAATATCATCCTGATCTATTCGGACGACCACGGCTGGGCGGATCTCGGAGCCCAAGGCTCGGACAAGGACATCCGGACACCGAACCTTGATGCGATGGCCCGCGATGGCGTCCGCTTCACGCGCGGCTACGTCACTGCCCCGCAGTGCGTGCCCTCTCGCGCCGGCGTCCTCACCGGTCGCTACCAGCAGCGCTTCGGCGTCGAGGATAACAACAAGGGTCCGCTCCCGCTCGAACAACTGACCATTGCCGAACGCCTCAAGACCGCCGGTTACGTCACCGGACAAGTCGGTAAATGGCACCTCGACCTGGTCGGCGGAAAGAAAGGCGAAAAAGGCCTCCGCATCGTCCAAGGAGTTCATGCCGCACGCCCAGGGCTTCGACGAATACTTCCGCGGCGAACTCCGCCAGTATCTGGCCTCGCACGACCTCCAAGGAAAACCTTACGCCGACGCCCCGCACCTTGTGGCGGACAGTCGTTTCCGCGTGGTCGTACAGACCGAAGCCGCCCTGTCCTTCCTCGATCGCCGCGCCGCCAAGCCCGAGCAGCCGTTCTTCCTCTACCTCGCGTACTACGCACCGCACGTCCCGCTCGAATCCCCGGAACCGTGGTTCTCGAAGACGCCGGTCCACCTGCCCAAGGAACGTCGCCAGGCTTTGGCGATGATGGCAGCGATGGACGAAGGCATCGGCCAGCTGCGCGCGAAGCTCAAGGCGATGGGCCAGGATAAGAATACCCTGATCTTCTTCATCGGGGATAACGGCGCGCCCTTGGGCAAGAACTGGGACGGCTCGCTCAACACCCCGCTCATCGGCCAGAAAGGCATGCTCGAGCGAAGGCGGCATCCGCACGCCCTTCGTCGCCACATGGCCGGGCCACCTGCCTGCCGGGCAGGTCTTCGACAAGCCGGTCATCGCCCTCGACGTCGCCGCCACGGCCGTGGCCGCCGCGGGCCTGCCGAAAGCCCCGGAACTCGACGGCACGGATCTCGCGCCCTTTGTCAGCGGACAGAATGCCGGCGCGCCGCATGAGCGTCTCTTCTGGCGCTGGGGCTCGCAGGCCGCGGTGCTGGAGCACCCATGGAAACTCGTCCGCCTCGGCGACCGCGAGGAAATGCTTTTCGACGTGACGCTCCCCGACGGCGAGAACCTCGCGAAGAATCAGGCCAAGGCCCGCCCGGAGATCGTCGCCCGCCTTCGCACGGCTCTAAAGGCATGGAGTGACACCCTCACGCCGCCCGGCCTACCCACGAGCCTGGATCCGCATCACGAAGGCATGTTCGCCGAACACGGCGTCATCACGGCTTCCTCCGCCTCACCGCGTAAGAACGAGCCCGCCGGATCTGTCCAAGGCTGGCTCTGCCGCAATGGGATGATCGCGACCAAGGACGGCGCCCTGCTTGTCACCGCCGACCCCAAAGCCGCCAAGAACACCAAGCCTTTCCTCGCCAAGACCGGCCTTACCCTGAATGGACCGGTGACTGCCGTGATCAAAGCCGACGCCAAGGTTGCGACCAACGCCTCGCTCAGCTGGCGCACCAAGGAGCAGACCGACTTCCTGCCCACCAACCTTGTCCGCTTCAGCATCCCTGCCGGCACCTCAGAGCAGACCATCGCCCTGCCCGTCGACGGCCAAGCCATTCACGTTCGCTTCAATCTCGGCGACCAGACGGACGACCTGCGCCTCCGCTCGATTGAACTGCATCCCGCCAAAGGCACGCCGGACCGAAGTGATTTCAGCACGGCAGGCCGCTAAACCAAAGTCCGTCGATAAGCACATTTGGCTGTCCACCCCCCTCGACGAGGGTAGGTTCAGACTACCCCATGAACGCTCGCGCCTTTCTCGCCTGCCTGCTCTCGTTATCCCCGCTCTTCGCGGTCGAACGACCCAACATCCTACTCATCGTCGCGGACGACCTGGGCTGGTCCGACGTCGGCTGGCACGGTGGCTTCGGCAAGACTCCGCACATGGACAAGCTCGTGCGCACCGGCGTGGAGCTCGACCAACATTACGTCCAGCCCGTCTGCACGCCTACGCGAGCTGCGCTCATGAGCGGACGTTGCCCCGGCCGCTTCGGCCCGCAGGCACTCAGCCCGAGCAACCTCCGCGCGATGCCCCTCGGTACGACGACGCTCGCCTCCGCCCTGAAGTCAGTCGGCTACCGCACCCACCTCGCCGGCAAGTGGCA
Organism: Opitutales bacterium; assembly: GCA_964203605.1. Classification (GTDB taxonomy): domain Bacteria; phylum Verrucomicrobiota; class Verrucomicrobiia; order Opitutales; family UBA953; genus UBA953. The sequence continues at coordinate 14,298 of CAXNMQ010000005.1, read as the reverse complement.
CCTCGGCGCCCGACCAGAGTGGATCCCCAACGCTTACGGCTTCGACACCAGTTACGGCACACTCACCGGCGCCGCCGATCCGTGGACGCATAAATACCGCAAAGGTAATCCCTACGAGGATACCTGGCATCGCGACGGGAAACTCTTCCGCGAGGAAGGCAACGCCACCGAACTCGTCGCCGCCGAGGCCTTGAAGCGCATCACCCAAGGCGGCGAACAGCCGTGGTTCATGTACGTGCCTTTCCATGCCGTACACACCCCGGTCGACGCGCCGGCCGAATACAAGAAACTCTATGACGGCGTGAAGTTCCACGACGACCCGGTGAAGCATGAGTCCCGCCTGCGCATGGCGGCGATGGTGTCGCAGCTCGACGCGAAGGTCGGTGCCTTCGTCGCCGCCCTCGAGCGCACCGGTCAGCGCGAGAAGACCCTCATCGTGTTCACCTCCGATAACGGCGGCATCGAGAGCCTACAGAACGCCTACGTCGGCGACGTGCCCCACTCCCCCTTCAATAGCGAAAACGACCCGCTGCGCGGTCAAAAGAACACCCTTTACGAAGGTGGCACGCGGGTGTGCGCGTTCGCGCACTGGTCCGGCAAGCTCAAGCCCTCCAAGATTGCCGCCCCGCTCTACGTCGGCGACTGGCTGCCGACGCTCGCGAGCCTGACCGGGTTCCAGTCCGCCCAAGACCCTAAGTGGGACGGACTCGACCGCTGGAAGGTCCTTACGGGCGAAGACGCCACTCCCGCGCCGCGGACGATTTACATCGGCCACGCGCAAGGACGCTCAGTCCGTCACGGAGACTGGAAGCTCATCGCTATGAACAAGGGGAAGCCGCAGCTTTTCAACATCGGCGCCGACCCCTACGAGCAGGACGACCTCGCGACCAAGGAACCCACGCGCCTCGAAGAAATGCGCGTCCTGCTCGCCGCCGAGTTCGCCAAAGACAATAAAGTGATGCCTGCCGACCTCAAAGGCCTCCCCCACTGAACCCCTACTTCCATGCTACCCCTACGACGTTCCTTCTGGCCCACCGGCCAACTGGTCAACTGGTCAAATTTTCTGTCCATCCTCCTCGCCCCGCTTGCGGCCGTCGCCGCAGATAAGCCGAATATCATCCTGATCCTGGCCGACGACCTCGGCGGGCGCGACCTCGCCTGCTTCGGCAGCAAGTATCATGAGACGCCCAACCTCGATCGCCTGGCCTCCCGCGGCGTCCGGCTCACGCAGGCGTATTCCGCCAGCCCGCTCTGCTCGCCGACTCGCTCGAGCATCCTGACCGGCCAATACCCGGCCCGTACCGGCATCACCGCGCCCGTCTGCCATCTGCCGACGGTGCAGCTCGAGAAAAGCCTCGGTAAGAACGAGAACGGTAAAGTCCGCGTACTCGTCGCCGATAGCGTCACCCGCCTCAAGCCCGACTACCATACGCTCGCCGAAGCACTCAAGGTTTCGGGTTACGCGACGGCGCACTTTGGCAAGTGGCACCTCGGCCATAACCTGAAAGCGGGAGACACCTACGAGCCGCGCGACCAAGGCTTCGACATCGACTGGCCGCACACACCCAAGGCTCCCGGCCCCGGCGGCGGTGGTGGCTACCTCGCGCCCTGGAAATTCATCACCGATCCGGAGATCAAGGACGAAGCCGGACGGCACGTCGACGAACGCATGGCCGACGAGGCCGGCAAGTTCATCCGCGCCAGCAAGGGACGCCCGTTTTTCGTCAACTTCTGGCTCTTCTCCGTGCACTCCCCGTGGAACGCCCGCAAGGACTACATCGAATACTTCAAGCAGAAGACCGACCCCGCGAACCCGCAGAAGAACCCGCTCTACGCCGCGATGGTCAAGAGCCTCGACGACTCCGTAGGCCGCCTACTGAAGCACCTCGATGATTCCGGCGAAGCCGACAACACGATCATCGTGTTCTGGTCCGACAACGGCGGCTACGCCTATCCGCCGAAGAAGACCGACCCCGACGGCTACGCCGAGATTCCCGCGACAAGCAACCTGCCCTACCGCAGCGGCAAGGCCTCGCTCTACGAAGGCGGCACTCGCGAACCCGGTATCGTCGTCTGGCCCGGCAAGGTGAAGGCCGGCGCGACCGCCGACTTCCTCATGCAATCGGTCGACCTCTACCCGACGCTGCTCCGCGCCGGCGGCGCCGCGAGCAAGCCCGACCAGAAGGTCGACGGCCTCGACCAGACGGAAGCCCTGCTCGGCGGCGCTTCGTCCCGCGACCGCGTCTTCTGCCACTTCCCGCACGGCAATGCCACGCGTGACTCCGTCATGGACGGTTTCTACGCCGGCACCTACGTGCGCAAGGGCGACTGGAAGCTCCTCCGCTTCTACGCCCGCAATGATGACGGCTCCGATGACCTCGAGCTCTACGACCTGAAGAACGACCTCGGCGAACGCCGTAATCTCGCCAAGGAGAAGCCCGAGCTCGTGAAGGAACTCAACGGACTGATCACCGACTTCCTCAAGGACACCGAAGCGGTGATTCCGAAGCTAAATCCCAACTTCGGAAAAATCCTCCCCAAGGCGGCCGCACCGAAGAAGGCCCTCGCACCGGACGATCTCCCCGGCGGCTGGAAGAACCGCGCCGGCAAGGCTGCGGTCATCGAAGGCGCCCTGCACATCGAGTCCAAGGGGGCTGACTCCTTCCTCGGCGTCGGCGCTGGTCTGACCGCCGGCAAGGCCAAGCTCACCTTCAAGCTCCGCGCCCCACAGGCCGGCGAAGGACGCATCGCCCTCCTGGGCGCCGCGGGCGGTGCCGAAATGCTCTCCGTGCCCTACCGGACCTCCGGTGAAGCCGTCTGGCAGACGATCAGCGTAGAACTAGAACCCAAGCAAGCCGCCAGTATCCTCCGTCTCTTTCTGCCGACCGGTTCCGCGTCGGTCGACCTCGATGACATCGTCCTGACCCCCGCCCAAGGCGCGCCCCGTCGCTGGGAGTTCTGAGCTAATCCGTCCGTCAGTTGGGTGGTATTTAATACCTAGGAGGGGAACAACCCGCCCTGATGCCTACTCTTATGTACACAAAGGATGAACTTACATGCACAAAGCGTGTATCCGGCTTCCCCTCTGCCATTAACCTCTTTTATTCAAGACACCCCTTCCCCATGCGTAAGCCCCTCTTGGCGCTCCTGCCCTTCCTCGTAACCGCTTCCTTCGCGGCCGAAGAGAAAGTCGAGTTCAACCGCGACATCCGCCCGATCGTCGCCGAAAACTGCTTCCACTGCCACGGCCCGGATCCTGGCACCCGTAAGGTCGGCCTGCGCCTCGACACCGAAGCGGGCTTCTTCGCGCCACGCATCGATAAGAAAGGCCATGAAGAGCCGCCGACTGTCATCAAGGGCCAGCCGGACAAGAGCACCCTCTTCCAGCGCATGCTCTCCAAGGACGAGGACGAGATCATGCCTCCGCCCGAGACGCATAAGAAGCTGCTGCCGGACCAGATCGCCCTCGTCCGCCGCTGGATCGAACAAGGCGCCCCGTGGCAGCCGCACTGGTCCCTCGTCGCACCGCAGAAGGCGCCGCTGCCGAAGACTTCCGATGACAGCTGGGCCAAGAACCCCATCGATCGCTATGTCCGCGCCCGACTCGACGTCGCCGGCCTGAAGCCTGCGCCCGAAGCCGACGCCGCCACGCTCATCCGCCGCGTCAGCCTCGACGTCACCGGCCTGCCGCCCTCGCCTGCCGTTCTAACCAAGCACCTGCCCAAGGACGGCAGCCGCCTCAGCGATGCGCAGCTCTCTGCACTCATCGACGAGCTGATGGCCCTGCCGGCCTACGGCGAACACCGCGCCCGCTACTGGCTCGACGCCGCCCGCTACGCCGACTCGCACGGCCTGCACTTCGACGCCTATCGCGAGATGTGGCCCTACCGCGACTGGGTCGTGAAGTCCTTCAACCGCAATCAGCCCTTCGACCAGTTCACGCTCGAGCAGCTCGCCGGCGACCTGCTCCCCAACCCGACCGAAGACCAGCGTATCGCCACCGGCCTCCAACGCTGCAACCCGACGACCAATGAAGGCGGCACCATCGTCGAAGAGAACCTCGCCAACTACGCCGCCGACCGCGTGCAGACGATGGGCTGGGTCTATCTCGGCCTGACCACCAACTGCGCCCAGTGCCACGACCATAAATTCGACCCGTTCTCGCAGAAGGACTTCTACGCGATGTCTGCCTTCTTCCGGAACACCACCCAAGGCGGACTCGATGGCAACGTGAAGGACGGCAAGGGCCCGGTGCTCTACCTCCCGACCGACGCCGACCGTCCGCGCTGGAACGTCCTCCCTGGCGAGATCGCCAAGGGCAACGAACAGGTCGCCGCGGCCCGCAAGCTCGGCACGCCGCTCTTCGAGCAGTGGTTCGCGACGGCCAAGCCCGCCGACCTTGATGCAGATATTCCCGCCAAGGCGCTCGTCGCCCGGCTCGCCCTCAACGAAGGCAAGGGCATCCCCGCCGGCACGACCGCCGCAGGCGAGCCCGTGACCTGGAACAAGGCCGGCAAGATCGGTCCGGCGCCAGTCTTCAAGAAGGGTTCGCATCTCGTCATCGGCGCCGCCGGCGACTTCGGCACCAAGCAGGCGTTTTCCGCCGCCGCCTGGATCAAGGCCGACAAGGTCGAAGGCACCGGCACGATCGTCGCGCGGATGGACGACCCGAAGGGCTCCCAAGGCTGGAACTTCTTCCAAGCTGGCCGCAACCTCGGCGTCTACATCATCAGCAAGTGGCCCGACGACGCCATCAAGGTGGTGACCACACGTAATGCCGTCAACACCGCCTACCAGCACGTCCTCATGACCTACGACGGCAGCGGCAAAGCCGCCGGCGTGAAGATCTATGTCAACGGAGTCCTCGCCGAGACCCGCGCTGAGATCGATAAGCTCAAGACCGACACGAAAGCTGCCACCCCGACCCGCATCGGCCAGCGCAGCCAGAGCGAACCTTTCCACGGAGCAATCCAGGACGTCTTCCTCTACGCCCGCGCGCTTGACCCGAGCGAGGTGACGACGCTCGCCAAACTCGGCACCCTGCGTCAGTCGCTGGCCGGCAAGCCCAACGCCCAGCAGAAGGAAGCCCTGCGCGAACACTTCCTCCTCAACCGCCATGAGCCGTTCAAGCTCGCCTCGAACGCCGTCGCGAAGCTGACCGCCGAGCAGACCATGATTCGCGGCCGCAGCCCGATGACCCACGTGCAGGAAGAGAAGATGGATAGTCAGGCGATGGCCAACATCCTGATCCGTGGCGCCTATGACAAGAAGGGCGACGCCGTCGCCGCCGAGATTCCCTCTGCCCTCGGCAAACTCCCCGCCGACGCCCCGCGCAATCGCCTCGGGCTGGCCAAGTGGATCCTCAGCGATGCTAATCCGCTGACCACCCGCGTGACCGTCAACCGCATGTGGCAGGAACTCTTCGGCACCGGCCTCGTCAAGACCTCCGAGGACTTCGGCATCATGGGCAGCCTGCCCTCCCACCCTGAGCTCCTCGACTGGCTGGCGATCGACTTCCGTGCGCACGGCTGGGACGTGAAACGTTTCTACAAGCAGCTCCTCACCAGCGCGACCTACCGCCAAGCCGCGATCAACACCCAGCAGAAGATCGACAAGGACCGCGATAACGCGCTCCTCAGCCGTGGCCCGCGCTTCCGCATGGATGCCGAGATGCTCCGCGACCAGGCGCTCGCCGTCAGCGATACGCTCTCGCCGCGCATGGGCGGCCCGGGCACGAAACCCTACCAACCAGAAAACATCTGGGAAGTCGTCGGCGTCGGCATCCAGGTCTACAAGCCCGACTCAGGTGAGAATCTCTACCGCCGTTCGCTGTACAACTACTGGCGCCGCATGGCTCCGCCCGCGAGCCTCGACCTCTTCAACGCGCCCTCGCGCGAAGTCTCCTGCGTTCGCCGCGACCGCACCAACACGCCCCTACAGGCCCTGGTGATGCTCAACGACCCGCAGTACGTCGAAGCCTCGCGCGTCCTTGCGCAGCACACCCTGCAGGCCGGCGGCGACGACCTCGCCCGCCTCAACGCCGCCGCCCTCCGTCTGCTCAGCCGTCCGCTGAAGCCGGCCGAGACGGCGATCCTGACGGACAGCCTCGGCAAACTGCGCGCGCATTACGTCGCCCAGCCCGGCGACGCCGCCGCGCTCCTCGGAGTTGGCGATTCGAAGTCCGACGAGAAACTCCCCAAGTCCGAACTGGCCGCCTGGACAATGGTCTGCAGCCAGCTCCTCAACCTCGACGAAATCCTTAACAAATAAAAGCCATGTCCATCCTCCACGAGTGGAACACCCTCCAGACCCGTCGCCGCTTCCTCGGCACGGGCGCCAACGCCCTCGGCGCCGCCGCGCTGACCAGCCTGCTCGGTCGCTCCCTCGCCCATGCGGCGCCGGGCGCGATCAGCACGCAGCACCTCCCCAAGGCCAAGCGCGTCATCTACCTCCACATGGTCGGCGGCCCCGCCCAGATGGACCTCTTCGACTACAAGCCGCAGATGAAGGAGATGTACGACAAGGACCTGCCCCCAAGCATCCGCAACGGCCAGCGCCTCACGACGATGACGAGCGGCCAGACCCGCTTCCCCATCGCGCCTTCGAAGTACAACTTCAGCCAGCACGGGAAGTGCGGGATGTGGCTGAACTCGGACCTGCTGCCCAACCTCGGCAAGAACGCGGACGACATCTGCTGGATGCGCTCCCTCAACACCGAGGCGATCAACCACGAGCCCGCCATCTGCGCCATGCAGACCGGCAACCAGATCACCGGCCGTCCCTGCCTCGGCTCTTGGGCTTCCTATGGCCTCGGCTCCGAAAATAACAACCTGCCGAACTTCGTGGTGCTCATCGCGACCCCGACCAACCGCGACCAGGAACAGGCGATCTCCAGCCGTCTGTGGTCCAGCGGTTACCTGCCGGGCGAACACGCCGGCGTCTCCTTCCGCAGCAAGGGCGACCCCATCCTGTTCATCAACAACCCGCCCGGCGTGCCCGACGACATGCGCAAGCAGACCATCGACGGCATCAACCAACTCAACCGCCTCAACTACGAGACGGTGGGCGACCCGGAGACCCACACCCGCATCAAGCAGTACGAGATGGCCTTCCGCATGCAGGCCTCGGTGCCCGAACTGACCGACCTCGCCAAGGAGCCGGAACACATCTTCAAGCTCTACGGCGAGGAAGCCCGCAAGCGCGGCAGCTTCGCCAATAGCGTACTGATGGCCCGTCGTCTCGTCGAACGCGGCGTGCGCTTCGTCCAGATCTACCACAACAACTGGGACCACCACTCCAACGTCAGCGGCCGCATGCCCAGCCAGTGCAAGGACATCGACCAGCCCTGCCACGCCCTCATCGAGGACCTTAAGCAGCGCGGGATGTTCGACGACACCCTCATCGTCTGGGGTGGAGAATTCGGTCGCACGATCTACAGCCAGGGCGGACTCACCAAGGAGAACTACGGTCGCGACCACCACCCGCGCTGCTTCTCCATGTGGATGGCCGGCGGCGGCGCCAAGGGCGGCCAGATCTACGGCGAGACCGACGAGTTCAGCTACAACATCGTCAAGGATCCTCTCCCGATCAACGACTTCCACGCCACCGTCCTCCACCTCCTCGGCTACGACCACGAACGCTTCACTTACAAGTATCAAGGCTTGGACCAGAAGCTCACCGGCGTCCTCCCGACCAAAGTCGTCAAGGCGTTGATTGCCTGACAGGGCTAGGGCTAGGGCTAGAGACAGGGCTAGGCTAACCCCCTAGCCCTTCTTGTTTTCTGACCGTTTCACCAGCCCTAGCCCTGGCCCTAGCCCTACTCGTTTCCACCTTTGCACTTTTGCACCTTTGCACTGTATCTTCACCACCCTACCCCATGCGCCATTCCCCTTGGTACACTTTTCTACTCTGCCTCATGGCAGGATCTGCCTCCGCCGCCGACGACGCGACCTGGCTGCAGACGAAAGGCACGCTGATTTTCCATGACGCCTTCGAGCGCGAAGAGACTGGCACTGGCCTGACGGGCATCGGTAACGGCTGGGAAAGCGCCACGGCCGACCGCGTCCCGAAGCTGAAGCAGGCCGACCTCGACGCGGGAATCATGAAGATCGCCAGCGCGACCAAGGAAGCCGGCCACGCCGCCCACATCCACCACGACGCGGGCTTCGCCGACGGCGGCGTGATCGTCCGCTTCAAGTTCCCCGGACTCAACAAGGACGAGAACCTTGTGACCGGCTTCGTCGACCGAGCCCTCAAGGACGTCCACGCCGGTCACCTTTGCTACGCGACGCTCTCGCAGACCGATCTAACCCTCTCGGACCGCAAGACGGGCTCAATGAACCTCGCGATCAAGAAAAAGCGTGCTGACGATGCGGCCGCCAAGAAGAAGCCCGACCCTGTACTCGATGCGCTGCTCAAGAAGAAGTCGCAGGTCACCCCGTTGAAGGCCAATCAGGAATGGCATGTGTACACGCTCGTCACCGAGGGCGACGAGATGCGCTTCAGCCTCGATGGTAAACTCATCGCCAGTCATCGCTCGGAAGGCTACGCCCACGACATGAAGCGCTGGTTCAGCTTCCTCGCGAATTCGACCGTCTGGATCGACGACGTGAAAATCTATAAAGTGCGCTGAGCAATGCGACTCCTCGGCATCGAAGGCGGCGGCACCCGCACCTCGGCCTTACTGGTCGAAGGCACGGATACCGTCCTCGCCTCCTTCGCCGTCGGTCCGGGCAACCTCAAGCTCCTTAACGGCGAGGAACTCGCCGCCCTGCTTGCCTCGATTCGCGACCAGCTCCCGACCCAGCCGGACCGCATCGGCATCGGGATGGCCGGCGTCCGTTCCGCCAGCGACCGCGAGCGCCTCAGCCGCGCGGTGGCGACCACCTGGCCGGGCGTCCCTTCTGCCGTCGGCGACGACCTCATCCTGGCGCTCGAAGCCGGCGAATGGCCGACAGATTGCGCCGCCCAAGTGCTCCAGCTCAGCGGCACCGGCTCCTGCTGCCTCGGTCGTCATCGCGCTGGCACTACGGTGAAGATCGGTGGCCGCGGCCACATCATCGGCGACCGTGGCAGCGCGTGCGATATCGCCGTGCACGCCCTTCGCTCGACCGTCACGATCTCCGACATCGACGCCGACTGGCCACGCCTAGGAGCCGACATGGTCGCCTTCCTGCAGATGAACGACCCAGAGTCGCTCATCGAATGGTCAATGACCGCGAGCAAGGCCGAGATCGCCTCGCTCGCCCAGGTCGTCTTCGAAGCCGCATCCTCGCGTCAGGACGAGATCGCCGTGGCCATCCTGCGCCGCGCCTCGGAACGCCTGAGCAAGGACGCCGTCCACTGCGCCGCCCGCGTGGCCAAGCCGGGCGAGAAGGTGCAGTTCCTCCTCAACGGCTCGACGCTCCTGAAGAACGGATGGTTCGCCGACGAAGTCACCGCCAAGATTCTCGCCGCCCGCCCGGGCAGTGAAGTCACCCGACTCTCCCGTCCCGGTACTTGGGGCGCCATCGCCATGGCCCGTCAGGCTGGTACGCAGGCTGAGCCAAAGAGCGTCATCACACGCAATCGAGTCCAAGTCCGACCAGCTGGCGCCCCGTCGCAAGCGCGCCGACCGAAGGACGTAATCCGAAATCTACCGGCTTCGCGGAGATGCCCCTCGCGGACGCAATCAAGCTGATGCTCTCGGAGGATGCCACGCTCCCAGGCAAGGTCCTCGCGGAAAGCGCCCATCTCGAATGGACGGTCGAAGCCGTCGCCAAGTGCCTTCGCCTCCGGGGGCCGTCTGATTTATTGCGGCGCCGGCACGAGCGGCCGCCTTGGCGTGCTCGACGCCAGCGAATGCCCGCCAACCTTCCGCACGCCCACCTCGCTCGTCCAAGGCATCATCGCCGGTGGACGTAGCGCTCTCTGGAGTGCCGTCGAAGGCGCGGAGGACGATGAAGCCGCGGGCGTCCGCTCCATCGCTTCCCGCTCGGTGACCGCCCAGGACGTCGTCATCAGCATCTCGGCCAGCGGGCATGCGCCGTTCATCTGGGGCTGCCTCGCCGAAGCCCGACGTCGCGGAGCCAAAACCGTCCTCGTCGCCTGCAATCCTGGATATCGCGACCATCCCCTCCTCGACTGCGCGATCCTGCCTGACACCGGCCCCGAAGTACTCACTGGCTCCACCCGCCTCAAGGCCGGCACGGCGACGAAACTCGTCCTGAACCTCATCACGACCCTCGCCCTCGCCCGTTCGGGCAAAGTCGATGAGCAATCTCATGGTCGACCTGAATCCCTCGAACTCGAAGCTGCGCGGCCGCGCCATCCGCATCGTCCAGGATCTCACCGGCACCGACGAAGCCGCCGCCCGCACAGCGCTCGAGTCGCAACGGCTGGGTCATCCGCCAGGCCGTGGCCGCCCTCACGGGTAAGGCCTGAGAAAGCTGGGCCGCTCCTCAGCGTGACGGCACGCTATCTCCGTCGACCCAGGCCGAAGGAATCAGGACTTGGCGGGGCACCGCGGGTACGCCGCGCTCGAAGCGCGACATCTGGACGGCCAGCAAGTCCACCGCAGCGGCCGCGACATACGGCCGACGCTGATCGATGCCCGCATACCCCGACATGGAAGGAACCCAATCATACGAAACGAAAGCGATGTCTTCGGGCATACGCAGGCCCATGCCCTTGATCCACCCCGGCGCATGCGTGTCCATAGAGATGACGACGTCCGGAGTCGTGACGCGCGGATCCAGGCGGAGAAGAGCGTCACGTCCCTTGCTCGATCTCATGGGGTAACTCAAGAAATGGGACGCGTTCCTCCGCCTTGAGGTCCTGATGCAGACTGAAGAGGCCACCGGTGAAAGCCGATTGGCTTCGGCCGACGATCCAGCGGGTGAGCGCCACCCCGATACGCCGGTAGCCGAGCGCCCGCAGACGTTCAAACGCCAGCAACATGCCACCCATCACGTTGCCACCGGCCATATGCAGAGAGGGACTGCTCATCGCGTAGCCGAAGGTGACCGCCGAAAATGAATTGAAATCGATGTCCGCACAGGCGAGCCGCTTGCTCATCGGCGAAACGATCAGCCCCTCGATGCCGCGGGCCTTCAGGATCCGGACCAGCTTGCGCGGCGTGAGGCCATCGCGCCCCAGCCAGAACTCCTCCGCCGAGAACCCGTGCGAGGCAGCCTGCGTGCGGATGTCCTGCAAGCCCGACATACTGATAGGATGGCCCGAGCAGGCCGTCCTGCGGATAATACTCCCGGACGACGGCGATCGTCGCGCCACCCGGCGCCTTCAACATGCGCATCGCTTGGGCCAGCCGCGGATCCAAACGGTAGCCCATCTGGCGGACGGCGGACAGCACCTTGGCCCTGACGGCCGCGGATGTCCGAGGATCGTTACGCAACACCCGCGAGACGGTCATCGCCGAGACGCCCGCCGCTGCCGCGACCCCCCGCATCGTGTTTCGCACCTTGGCCATTATGTTACAGTAACACGATTCCTATGGAATTAAACATCGAACTACGCCATGGCAGGGTAAAATGGACCTACCCCATGAAACTCACCCTCTCCTTGCTCACGGCGTGCCTGCTCTTGCCGGCGGCATTACGTTCGGTTGAGCCGACGGCACTCTGGGATCAGCGTCAGCCGCTGCTCAAGGCCGCCGAGTTACCCGTACTGAAGGATACGCAGTTCGCCGTCATCAAGCCTTATGCTTTCCGACAGGACGGCTACCGCTTTCTCCATGGCGTGGCGCTTTGCTTCCACAAGGGGCGGCTCTATGCCTCCTTCGGCCACAACCGAGGCGGCGAAAATACGGATACCGAAGAGGCGCGGTTTTGCGTGAGCGAAGACGACGGCAAGACCTGGGGTGAGGTGCGCACGATGGACGCAGGCGATGGTCCCGTCGGGGTGAGCCATGGCGCCTTCCTTTCCCATAAAGGAACGCTCTGGGCGTTTCACGGAGCCTACACGGGCACGATGAAGGGTGTCCACACAAGGGCCTATGTGCTCGATGAGGCGACCCAACGGTGGCAGCCGAAGGGCACGGTGATCGAAGCCGGCTTCTGGCCCATGCAGGAGCCGCAGATGATGGCCGACGGGAATTGGATCATGGCCGGGCTGAAGGTCGGCGCGGGCTACCCTGCCGTCGTCGCCATCAGTCACGGCGAAGACTTCACTCGGTGGGACGTGGTGTCGATCCCGCCAGCCAAGGACCTCGGAAAGATGTGGGGTGAATCCACCGTCATCGTGAAAGGCAAGCAGGTCACGAGCCTCTCGCGCTATGGCGACAAAGCGGAGGCGCTCGTCGCGACCAGCGAGGACTATGGTCGCACTTGGAGCGAGATGCGCGCGAGCAACCTCGCGATGACCACTAGCAAGCCCGCCGCAGGCATGCTGAGCAACGGGCAGCGGTATCTCGTCTGCACCACCACCGCGGACAGCGGAAACCGACGCTCACCCTTGACCATCGCCGTAAGCCGTCCGGGCGAGACGTTGTTCAGCAAGGTCTTCGTCATCCGACACGCCGAATTCCCTACCGGCCCGGGCGAATCAAACAAGGGCGCCGCCCTCTCCTACCCCTATGCGGTGGAGCACGCCGGCAAGCTCTATGTCGGCTACTCGAACAGCGGCGATAAGACCACCCGCGTGGGCACCGGCCGAGAACTCTGGAACAACAACAGCGCGGAACTAGCCATCATCCCGATCGAGAAGCTGAAATGAACGACACACCAGAAACGACGAACCAAAACCCTGGAACATGAAACACTCCCTCTCCTTCCTAGCCGCCTTGTTGTTCGCGCCACTATTTGCGCTCGATCAGGCCGACGCTCGACCTCGCGCTCGAGCCGCCGACCCTGAACACCAACCCAGGCCCGGAATACGACGACGGCGAATCGACCGGGCAATATGATCATCGGCCTCGATCGCACGCCGAAGGGGCGTCTCTGGGCCGCGTGGATCGGCAACGGCGACAGCGCCAATGGTTTCCTGATGCTATCTTCCTCCGACAACGGCGGTAAAAGCTGGTCGAAGACCCGACTGGTCATCGATCCGACCGACCTCCCGGGCAAACCGAACCGCCGCACGCTCGTCGGCAACCTCTGGACGGACCCGCAAGGCCGTCTCTGGTGCTTCTTCGACCAGAGCCTCGGCATGTTCGACGGACGCGCAGGCGACTGGGTCACGCGCTGCGATAACCCCGATGACGCGAACCCGACCTGGTCGGCGCCGGTACGCATCGCCGACGGCTGCACGCTCAACAAACCGACGGTCCTCGCCAACGGCGACTGGCTCCTGCCTGTCTCGCTCTGGACTCGCAATCAGATCAACCCCTGGAACCGAGACTTTCCTGACGTGGCGACTTTCCGCAACCACCACCGCGACCTCGACGCCATCCGCATGGCCAACGTCTACGCCTCCTCCGACCAAGGTAAGACCTGGACGCGCCGCGGCGGCGTCACCTTCCCGGGCACCGACTTCGACGAGCACATGATCGTCGAGCGAAAGGACGGCTCGCTCTGGATGCTGGCCCGCGCCGGCAAAGGCATCAGCGAATCCACCTCGACCGACGGCGGCCGCACCTGGAGCACGCCCACGGATTCGCCGATCAAGAACCCCAAGGCCCGCTTCTTCCTCCGCCGCCTCGCCTCCGGCAACCTGCTGCTGGTAAAGAACGGCCCGGTCGATGTCGCCGCTGCCCCGTCGCTCCAGCCTCATGCGCTTTCATCTCGAAGGATGACGGTAAGACCTGGGGCCCGGGCCTCCTGCTCGACGACCGTTCCTCGGTCTCCTACCCCGACGGCTTCCAAGCACCGGACGGCACGATCCACATCCTCTACGACTGGAACCGCCACACCGACGCCGAGATCCTGCTCACGAAGTTCACGGAAGAGGACATCGCCAAGCAGACCAAGGTCACGCGCTCGCTCGTGAACAAGGCGACCAAGACGCCGCACCCGGAACTCGGCGGCCATGGCGTCCGTGCTGACGCCAAGTGGACAGCCCAAGGCCTCATCGATGCCAAGCAGGACCGCACCAGCATCCCGTACGAAGGCTACACGCCCAACCGGATGGTCTGCGACACGACCCTGCGCCTGATGCCCGACGGCTCGTGGATCTACTTCATGCTGGCCGGCGGCGACACCGAGCCTTCCCCGCTGAACTACACCGCCATCACCCGCAGCAAGGACGAAGGACGAACGTGGTCGCCGCTCGCGACGTTCGACGTCGGCTTCCCGCGCGAAGGCCTGACGATCGGCCAAGGCCCGACCGAAGTCCTCGTCCGCGAAGGCCGCGCGACGCTCTTCT
>CAXNMQ010000004.1:0-165634 GCA_964203605.1 Opitutales bacterium | reverse complement strand
GCCGCAGGGCGGCTGATGGTAGGGGCGTGTGGCCCGCGCGCCCGCGGATGACCGGGCCGGTCATCCCTACCTAGCGCGGCGGAGCCGCGAGGTATTGGCGGTTAGCGGTTGGCGGTTGGGAACGGCAGAGAGGCAGGCGGATGCGATGTCATCGCATCCCTACCCAAGGCAGAGGGCACACCCCCCGATACTCGATACTCCAGACTCGATACTCTGAATTGAAGAAATGAGCTTAGCTCAATTTCTTCAATTCGCCGGTGCTGTCGCCGAGCTGGACGTCGCGGATGTCCATGCGGTTGAGCATGCTGACCCAGAGGTTATTGATCGGGGTCTCCTTCTGATAGACGATGTGACGGCCCTGCTTGAGGGTGCCGCAACCACCGCCGGCCAGGAGAATGGGAAGGTCGTCGTGGTTGTGACGGTCGCCGTCGCCGTTACCAGAACCGTAGACGATCATGGAGTGATCGAGGAGATTGCCGTCGCCTTCCTTCACGGACTTGAGGCGCTCGAGGAAATAAGCGAGGTGCGTCGAATGGAAGACATTGATGTCTTGGATCTTCGACAGCTTCACGGGGTCGTGGCCGTGGTGGGAGATGCTGTGGTGACCATCGCGCACGCCAATGAACGGGTACGAACGGTTGCTGCCTTCGTTGGCGAGGACGAACGTCGCCACGCGCGTGGTGTCGGTCTGGAACGCGAGCACCATGAGATCAGCGAGGAGCTTCAGGTGTTCGGCGTAGCTTTCCGGGATACCCTTCGGGGTCAGCGCGCCGACGGGCAGCTTGCTCCGACCATCCTGGCCGGACTTTGCGATGCGCATCTCCATCTCGCGGACCGCGGTGAAATATTCGTCCAGCTTGCGCTGGTCGTCGGCGCCGAGGCGGACGTTCAGTTCGCGGAAGTCTTCGCGCACCAGGTCGAGGACCGACTTACGCTGGGCATCGCGACGCTGGCGCTCGAGGTCGGAGCCCGAGCCGAAGAGGCGTTCAAAGATCAGCTTCGGGTTCACTTCCTTCGGCATCGGCTGCGTGGCCGAGCGCCAGGAGATATTGGACTGGTAGATGCAGGAGT
Source organism: Opitutales bacterium (assembly GCA_964203605.1). GTDB lineage: Bacteria > Verrucomicrobiota > Verrucomicrobiia > Opitutales > UBA953 > UBA953. The sequence continues at coordinate 164,563 of CAXNMQ010000004.1, read as the reverse complement.
AGCCCGAGTCGCAGCCCCCGGCGAGCTTGCTGGCTTCGGTACCGATCTCGAGGGAGGCGAGGCGCGTACGGTCGCCGATGCGCGAGGCCGCGAGCTGGTCGGCCGAGACGCCGGAGCGGATGTTGGCGCCGTCGGTCTTGCGGGGCTGGGCGCCCGTGAGGAAGGCGGACATCGCGCGCGCGTGGTCGCCGCCGCCGTCACCGTTGGCGCGGGCCTTGTCGGCCGTGAGGCCCGTGAGCACCGAGAAATCTTTCCGGACGTTGGCGAGCGGCGCGAGGATCGGGGGAAGTTTGGAAGGCAGCGACCCTTCGGCAGCCGACGCGCCAGCCGTCCATGTTCACGCCATTCGGGACGTAGAGGATCGCCATGCGGTTCGGGGCGGCGTTCTTCGTCGGCGTGTTGCCGGCAGCCCACCCGGTCTGGAGACCCATCGCTTCGAGCCACGGCAGGGCCATGACGGCACCGAGGCCTTTGAGCACCGTGCGGCGGGGAATGAGGTCAGTCTTCATAGCAGAGAGGTTACTTCTTAGAGGGGTGAGACCCCGCTTCGCCTTGGGATGTTCCCCGGCGGAGGCGGAAAGGGTCGCTCATGACCACCCCGAGGACGACCGAGGAGAAGCGATTACCTGACTGGATGGCCGAATCCGTGATCTTATCGACCGCCGGGCCGTCGTAGTAATCGAGCCCGCGGCCCAGGCCGTAGGTCAGGAGTTTCGTGGAGAGGTTACGGACGAATTTTTCGCGATCCTTGCGGAGGATCTGCTTCAACTCGCCGGCGCCCGAGAACGTGCGTCCGTCGGAGAGTTTGCCGGCCGGATCAATCGGCGTGCCTTCGTCCATCGTGCGGAGGAGCCCCACGCCGTCGAACTTCTCGAAGGCGAAGCCGATGGCATCCATGCGGGAGTGACAGGAGGAGCAGGCCGGATCGGCGCGGTGCTGTTCCATGCGTTGACGGAGGTTACCTTTGAGCTGCTGGCCTTCGAGCGTCGGCACGGAAGGCGGGGCGGGGGGCGGCGGCGTGCCGAGGATCTGTTCGAGGATCCACTTGCCACGCTTCACCGGCGAAGTGCGCGTCGGATTAGACGTCGCCGTGAGGATGGACGCGTGGGTGAGGATGCCGCCGCGTTCGCCCTTCGGGAGCGTCACGCGGACGAACTCTCCTTTGTCGCGACTGCGGGGGAAGTCGGCCGTTGATGCCGTAGAACGAAGCCAGCGTGCGGTCGAGGTAGGTGAAGTCGCCATCGAGGAAGTCGAGCACGTCGCGGTCTTCGCGGACCACCTCGGCGAAGAAGAGCTCCGTCTCCTTCATCATCGACGTGCGGACCGCCTCGCTGAACTTCGGGTAGAGCGACGGATCCGGCGAGACCGTCGAGAGCTGGCGGAGCTGGAGCCATTGGATGCCGAAGCCTTGGGTCAGGTATTGCGCGCGCGGGTCCTTGAGGAGGCGGCGGGCCTGGGCTTCGAGGTTGGCGGAGAGCTTGCCCGCGTAGGCGAGTTGGAAGAGCTCGTCGTCGGGCATCGAGCCCCAGAGGAAATAGCTCAAGCGCGAGGCCAGCGCGAATTCGCTGATCGGATGGGCTTCGGTGGCCGTGGGCTTCTCGTCCTGTTCGCCGCGGAAGATGAATTTCGGTGAAGCCAGCACGACGGCGATCATCGCTTGGGCGCCGGCTTCCCATTGGCCGCTGCTCTTCTCGGCTGCGAGGAACACTCGGCCGTAGCGGGCCAGCTCGGGGCCCGTGGCCGGGCGGCGGAAAGCACGGCTGACGAACCAGTTCGCGACGGCCTTCGCGCGGACGTCGCCGGTCGTCTTGCCGATGACGACGGCCAGACGGCGCTGCAATTCCGTGCGCGTGTCGGTCGGGCCGAGGAGGCGGAGGCGGAGGCCGGAGAGCGAGCGGGCATTGCCCGGAATCTTCGCGGGCGGGTTGAGCCACTTCAGCGTGAACTCATGTTTACCGGCCTTGAGGGCGGCGACCTTCACCTCGGCGGTCTCGGATTTCTTGACCGCCTTGAACTGATAGGTACCGACCTCGACGCCATCGACGAGGAAGGCGACCTTCGGGGGTGGATCGCCGGGCGAGCCCGTGGAGCGCAGGCTGACCGAGATGAGGTAATCGCCGTCGCGCGGGGCTTCCATCGGGCCCGTGAGATACGGCGCCGGTTCAAAGTAGCGCTGCTGACTATCGCGGCGGCCCTTCGGAAGCATCTCGATCATCGCGAGGCCCGTGCCATCGAGTTCATTGGCCTTCGTCGGCATCGCCTTGGCGGCGATCTGTTCGCCGACGGCGAGGAAGCGCTCCAGGTGGACGGGCGAGAACGTCAGCACGTCGCCGATGTTATCGAAGCCGTAGCCCGTATCGTCGGCCGGGAAGTCGGCGGAGAAATTCTCGTCGAGGAAGAGCAGGTCGCGGATCGTGTTGTTGAACTCGAGTCGGTTGAGGCGGCGGATCGTGACGTCGCCCGGATCCGGCTTCGCCTTGGAGATCGCGTTGGCGAGCAGCTTGTGGACGGACGTCTGCAGGTGCTCGATTTCGGCCGGCGAGGGACGGACTTTCTTCTTCACCGGAGGCATCTCGCCCGAGACGACCTGGTTGACGACCTCGCGCCAGATGCGTTGGTCGCGGAAGAAGCGGGAGTCGTCCTTGAAGGCCTCGAGGTTGAGGTGGCCCTTTTCCTGCTCGGCGTCGTGGCAGTCCGTGCAGTACTTATTAAGGAACGGCTGGATATCCTTCTGGAAATCCTGGGCGGAGGCCGGGGAAAACCAGGCACAGACGACCGCCCCGAGCATCGCGATGATCGGGGTGGGCCAAGCTGCGCGAGGGGCCGAGAGCTGCATCCGTCATTTAAACATAGCGAGCGGGGCTAGGTTGCAAACCAAAGGCCTAAACCGTCAAAAAGTTGTAAAAAACTCGTAAAAAGGCCTAACTGGCTGACTGGTAATCGATTGGTTATGCCAATCAGGACGGTTTATGGGGGTTATTGGCCTAAAATAGGGTGAAAAAGGCCTATTTGGGCATTATTCCTCGATACGGCACGGAGGAGCGGCCATGATGACGATGAAGTTGGCAACCTAACCCCTTGCTTGGTGTTTTAGAGATACCCCACCCCTTTAATAAGATGCGCACCCTCCCCCGACTCACCAGCAGCCTGCTGACCGCGGTCCTGCTCGGCCTTGGCAACGCTTCGGCGATCGACCTCGAAGGCCTCGTCAAGAACTCGCCTTTCGGTGGCACGGGCGCGGCCGCTGGCCCGGGCGTGGCCCCCAGCACTCTCGAATTCCGCGGCATGTATGCCGAGGGCGGCGTGAACTACTACAGCATCTACAACACCCTGACCAAGCAGTCGAGCTGGGTGGCCGAAGGTGAAGCCCCGTCGACGAACGTACCCGTCGTCGTCAAAGGCTTCGACGTCGCGAATGAGACCCTCATCATCGACAACGGTGGCCAGCCTCAGCAGATGGCGCTGCACCAGGCCGTCGTGATCACTTACAAGGGCCCGAGCCCCGCACAGCTCGCCGCCGTCTCTAACGCGATTGCCCAACCGAGCTCCGTCGCCGGCGTACCCGGAGCAGGCGGCCCCGGCAACCTCACCCCGGAGCAGGTCGAAGCCTTCCGCCAGTCCATGCGCGATAAGTTCAGCAAGGGCCGCGGTGATAGCGGCGGCAATAATAACGGTAATAACAACGCGCAGCACCACCAGCAGCAAGACGCCCAAGACTCCGACCGCCGCACCCGCACCCGCGACGACGAAGCCCCCCAAGACCCCGAAGGTCCGCTAAGCCTTTTCTTTTTCCCATGACCACCGTCCAGCCAAAGCACGCCCGCCGACTCCGCAAGGGCTTCACCCTCCTCGAAATCCTGATCACGATCGCCATCATGGCGCTCCTCGTCGGGGTCGTCGTCGGCAACCTCGATAAGTTCTTCGGCCAAGGCCAGGAAGGCTCCGCGAAGATCTTCGTGCGCTCGTCGCTCGAAGCCCCGCTCCTCAGCTTCCGTCGCGACCTCGGCGACTACCCTACGACCGAGCAGGGCATCAAGGCCCTGATCAAGGCGCCGGAAGACAAGGCCGACCAGTGGAAGGGCCCGTACATCAAAGTCCCCGGCGGCAAGGCTCCTTCCGATCCGTGGGGTGAGCCGTACGAATACCGTTACCCCGGAACGCATAACACGGATAGCTACGACCTCTTCTCCAAAGGACGCGACAAGCAGGCGGACACCCCGGACGATATCGGCAACTGGTGAAGCAACCCCCACAGCAACGGTCCGGCACCCCGGCGCGTCCCGGCTTCACGTTGCTGGAGACGTTGCTGGCCATCGGCCTGATGAGCATGATCGCGGCCGTGCTGATCGGCGGCTCGAGCACGCTCCTCAAGAGCACCGTGCGCTCCGACCCGGAGGACGCGCTGCGGGCGCTCCTGCAGACCGTCCGGCGCACCGCCGTGCAGAAGGCGGCCATCCTGGAACTACTCCCGGCCGACAACGCGGACGGCGCGGGACCAGACTTCCTTTGGGGCGAAGAAAATATCGCCCAAGACCATCCGCGCACCGAGGAACGGCTGCCGAAGATCGAAGGCGTGAAGGTCCAGATCCTCGCCCCCGAAACCACCGGCGCGATCCTGCTGGGCGGCGTCGCCTCCGAGCAGCCCATCGTCCGCATGCGCTTCTACCCTGATGGCACGTGCGACCGCGTACGCCTCGAAGTCACGCGCGAGGAAGGGCGCCGCGTGATTCCCATCGACCCCTTGACCTGCGCGCCGTTACCGGCCGTCGACGCCCGATGAAACGTCGCGCCTTCACGCTCATCGAGGTGCTCGTCAGCCTCGCCATCTTCGCCGTCGCGGCCGTGAGCCTCGGCGCCGCCTACTCCAACGTCCTGCTCAGCCGCATCGCCATGAAGCAGGACGAACAGCGCCTCGACGACCGCGCGCGTTGCCGCGCCGCGCTCCTGGAGACCCCGGGGTTCGAAGACGTCGAAGCCGGCGGCGAGATTCATCTGCCCGGCGGGCGCACCGCGCGCTGGGAGGGCAAGATCGAGGCGACCAGCGTGAGCGACCTTTTCGCCGTGCAGCTCACCGCCGAGATCGAAGCCACCGACGGCGGCGAAGCCGAGGAGTTCGCCGAGACACGCATGCTCCTGCGGCCCACGTGGTCCATCCCCTCGGACCGCCAGAAGATCCGTGACGACGCGCGCCAACGCCTCGAGAAGGAACGCGGCTACAAGGAAGCCGACGGCAACTCCGCCTTCATCAGCGCGCCCACGCGCGGCAAGAAACTCATCCCCGCTCAGCCCGTTGCGGGCGGCAAGGGCGGCAAGGGCCAGCCCGCGCCGACGAACGGCAAGAACGGTCAACCCGGAGGGCAGCCCGCCGCGCGGCCGGCTAAGAAATGAACGCCCCGCACGCCATCCGCCGCGGCTTCACGATGCTCGAGATGCTCGTCTCGCTCGCCTTGCTCGGCGCGCTGATGGTGGCGCTCAATACTTTCCTCTTCTCCATGACCGAGCTCTGGGGCGGAGGGCGCGACCAGCGGCTCTTTGACCAGCACGCGCGGGCCGCGACCGCGCTCGTGCGCAATGCTTTCGAACAGGCGACCTACGGGCCCAGCTCCTCCGGCGTCGCGCTCAAGGACGTCGACGATGGCGCGGGCACCACGCAGCCGCGCCTCAGCTTCCTGCTCGCCGACGCCGGGCGCTTGGCGGACTGGCCGGAAGCGCCGCTCCCCGACGTCGACTTCAACGTCTTCGTGGAGGAAGGCCGCGGCATCATCTTCCAGTGGCAATCGCGCCTCGAGCTCGAGCGGGACAAGACCGACAAGCACGAGACCGTCATCAGCCCGTTCGTCACCGCGATCCAATACGAATATTACGACGCCGACCTCAAGGAGTGGAAGGTCGAGCCGGAGCCCCTGAACGAGACCGGCAGCACGGCTTGGAAGAAGCCCGCGCGGATTCATCTCCTCTTTGAACGCGGCGCGCTCAAGGCGACCAAGGTCATCAACCTCCCCATCAAGCGCTCCGGCGCCTCCACGCCATGACCGTGAAGAAGCGCCGCGGCTCGGTCCTGATCGTCATCCTCGTGCTCATCACGCTGGCTTCGCTCTTGCTCGCCCGCTTCATGGAGGACAATTCGCTCGAGCTTTCCATGGCGACGCGCGAGGCGGACCGCCGCCGCCTGCGGGCCGACGCGCAGTCGGAGCTCGAGCTCGCGCTGGCCGTCATCGCCGAGATCCGCTCGATCGACCTCAACAAGATCCACGACCACTCGCAGGGTTACGACGATCCGCACGCCTACGCCGGCTTCCCCGCGCGCGATGGCCTCGAGGTGAAGTTCGAGTACGAAGACGAATCGGGCAAACTGCCGCTGAGCGTCCTGACGAAGAACGACCTCATCCAGCTCCTCTACTCCCTCGGCATGGAGCAGCGTGACGCCGAGCGCGTCGCCGACGCCATCATCGCCTGGCAGAGCAAGTCGTATGAATCCATCGAGGAGGAGGCCACGGACGCCGCCTACCAGCGGAGCACCCTTTCCTTCCGCCCCGCGCGCCGCCCGATCCGCAGCTTCGAGGAATTCCGCTCCATCGGCGTGGCCAAGGAGCAATTCTTCGACGAGGCCGGCCGACCCACGCCGATCTTCCTCGCCTTCAAGGACTGCGTCAGCCTGTTCACCTTCCCGCAGGCCAACATCAACACCGCCTCGGATGCCGTGCTGCTCTCGCAAGGGCTAGATGAGCGGCAGATCGCCTTGATCCGCGAGCGGCAAGCCGAGATCGGCCAGCGCATCGTCGGCACCCCGCCCTATTTCCGCGTCACCAGCGAGGTGCAACAGCTTGTCGGCGGCGGCCTCAACATGACCAAGTTCGATGACGAGGTCATCCTCATGTGGGTGCGCGTGACGGTGAAAGAAGGGCGCGCCCAGTGCCGGGTGAGCGCGCTGGTGGCCATCCGCGAAGACGTGGCCTACCCGACCGCCGCGGCGAATCCGGACACCGACCCCAGCCTTGGGCTGAGCCGGACTGGAGCGACCACCACCGTAAGAACAACGGGAACCTCGACACCCGTTCCGCGGTCGACTACTACGAACCCCTCCCCTTACCTCACCCCAGGTATCGAAGCCCCGATCACCCTCGGCAAATCGACCATGAGCGGCCGCATCGCCAGTAAGACGATTGCTTACCCGTTCCAGATCCTCGCCTGGGAGGAAGATAACGGCGCCCCGCCCGCCCCCAAACCCCCCGCTGACTCCGACGACCTTCCGGCCCCCGCTGAACCCTCCGCCGCCATCACCCCTCGGGCTACGCAATCCCTTAAAAAATGACCTCTCCTTTCACCCGCGCCTTCACTGGGCCCAAGCCGCAAGAAGCCGCGATGCTTCCCGGTAACCGTTTCTTCGTTCGCCGACTCTCCGTCGAGGGCGACGACGTCCCCGGCCAGGTGAACCTCGCGCTCGAGGCCATCTCCCCTTTCCCGCTCGAGCAGATGCTCGTCGGTTTCGTCACGTCCGCCGACGGCAAGCAGGTACTCGCCTACGCCGCCCACCGTCGCCGCTTCACCGCGGAAGAAAGCTTCGCCTGGCCGGAGGACTGCCAAGTCGTCCCGGAATTCCTGGCCCTGTGCGGCCATCGCCCGGCGGCCGACGGCATCGTCGTGCACCGCAGCAATGAACGCCTCACCGCGCTCGCCTGGAAGGCCGGCGAGGAATTGCCCGCCGCCATCGTCGTGGCCGAGCTCGCGGATACCGATGAAGCGGGCATCGCCCGGGAAGCCGCGGCCCGCGCCGACCTCGCGACCGACACCCCGGTCGAGAACCTCACCGGCGCGCTCACCGGCGCGATCGTCGAAGGCGACCTCATCCTCAAGGGCGAGTTCGAAGGTTCGTTCACCATCCCCCAGAAAGGCCTGGACGACTCTGATATCCGCGACAGCGACTTCCTCGCTGAACGTCGCAAAAAGGAGCGCCTCAACCTCATGCTCTGGAACGCGGCCCGCGTAGGCGCCGCCGTCCTCGTGCTCTCCCTGCTCCTTGACATCACCGGCCTCGTCGTCGGCATGCGCAAGTCTTCGCTGGAAGTCGCCAACGAAGCCCGCCGTCCGCTTGTCGAGGACATCGAGGCCTCGCAGGACATCACCTTGCGCATCCTCGAGCTCGGCGTCAAACGCCTGCTGCCGATGGAGATGCTCGCGCTCGTGAACGAAAAGCGCCCGGCTACCGTCGAGTTCACCAATATCCAGTGTGAGATCAAGAAGGCCAAGGATAGCACCATCGCCAAGCCGATGATGACCGTGGACGCGAAGACGCCGAACGCCGGGGACATCTCCGACTTCCTCAAGGCCGTGCAAGCCATGCCGGAGGTCGAAGCCGCGACGAACAGCGAGCCGCGCGTGCGCGATACCTCCACGACCTTCCGCATCGAGATCATCTTCAAGCAGGCCGTGCTCCTCAAGACCGCCGAAACCCCTAAACAATGAAACACTTCTTCTTCAGCCTGCAACCCCGCGAACGCCTCATGGGGCTCGCCGCTCTGCTGGTCGCCGCGCTACTGTGGTCGACGGGCGCCTGGGCGCGCGTGCAAGGCAGCTGGGATGACTGGCGCGCCCTCGAGGAAGACGCCCTTGTCCAGAAAGCCTGGATCGCGAAGGAACGCGAGATTCGCAACGCGACCGCGCTCGCCGTGCAGGGGCTCGATTCCGGCCATGGCTACGACCAGGCCAAGCTCGTCGCCGAAGCCATCAACGCCACCAATGAAGCTGGCCTCAGCGCCAACACGGAATCACCCAAGACGACCAAGGCGGGGAAGTTCGCGATCCACTCGCTCCAGATGAGATGCAGCAAGGCGGACCTCGCGAGCGTGCTGCGCTTCTACGAAAGCGTGAAGTCGCGCGCCCCCTACCTCGCCATCGGCAATCTCTCCATGACGGCTGAACGCGGCACCGCGGGCACCGTCACCTTCAAGGCGACCATCACCGCGTTGGAACTCCTTGGCGAATTGCCGGCTGGAGTGAAGGCGGCGGAGCCGGAGGAAGAGGCAGTCAAATAAGAGGACTCGAGGACAGGAGGTCCGGAGGAAAGAAAGGCAGTGCAAAGGTGCAACTGCGGCGGAGCCGCGTGCAAAAGTGCAAAGGTGAGTGAAGGGGTTGGGGTAGGGATAGGGGTTGGGGCAGGAAAATATTTCGGGTGGCGGGTGGCAGACGTTCAGGTGCCGGCTGCAGAATCCTGATTGCCGAAGGCTGCAAGGCCGATTCCCGAGGGGCTGATTCCCCGGGGGCCGGCACCTGTCACCCGAATGCATTAAGCCGCAGCTAACATTCCGGCTTCCGGCCTCCCTTGGTTATAGGAGCGACTGGCGGATGCGATGTCATCGCATCCCTACCCAGGGCGGCTGACCAAGGGTGGTCAGCCCTACCCAAGGCAGGGCGGCGTAAGACGGCCTTAGAAACTGAAGCTGGAACTGACCTGGAAGACGGCGGAGACGATCGCGAAGGCGATGAAAGCAACGAACGAGAACGCGACGATGAGCACCGAGGCGGAGATCGTCTGCGAAAGCGTGCCCAGCCAGCGATCGAGTTCGGCGCGATAAGAGCGGGCGATATCGCGGAGGCCGGGCGCCAGGTTGCCGGTCTGTTCGGCGACGGCGACGCGGTCGAGGAGGAGGCGCGGGAAATAGCCCGTGCGCGCGAGGGCCTTCGAGAGGCTATCGCCTTCGAGCACGCGGTCGGTCGCCTCGCGCAGCTGCTGGCGGAGGGCACGGTTCGGGGCGGTCTTCTCGGCGAGGCGAAGGGCTTCAGCGGTGGTGATGCCGTTCTCCAGGAGGACCGCGAGGGTCTGGCAGAAGTTGAGGACCGAGACGCGCACCACGAAGGTACCGGCGAGCGGCACGCGGAGGAGCAGCGCGTCGGAGGCGATGAGGCCGGCCTCCGTCTTGCGCCAGTGCTTCACGTAGAAGGCCAACGCGATCGCGAGGACCAGGAGGAGCGGGCCGAGCCAGAGCAGGGTGTTCGCGAAGCCGATGAGCAACTTGGTCGAGAGCGGCATTTCGCCGCCGAGCGACTTCAGCAAGGTCTCCAGGCGAGGCAGCAGGAAGAGGACGAAGAAGATGATCACGCCCACCGCCACGAAACAGATGAAGACCGGGTAGGCCATCGCGCTGGCCAACTTACGGCGGAATTCGTTCTGCTCCGTGAAGTGCGTGATCAGGCGCTCCAGGACGTCGCGGATATTGCCCGTGGCTTCACCCGCAGCGATCAGGTTGAGCGTCTGACCGTCGAAGACCTTCGGGTAGGTGCCCATCGCGACGGAGAGGCTCTGGCCTTCGCCGAGCTTGGACCAGATGCCGGCGCAGAGAACGCGGAGTCGGGATTTCTGGAGGCGAAGGGAGAGGAGGCGGAGCGCTTCGCCCGCGGACATCCCGGAGCGGACCAGGTCGGCCATCGCTTCCAGGAAAGGTAGACATTCGGCCTGGGTCGGCAGCAGATCCTTATCGGCGGGGCCACCCTCGCGGACCGCTTCCTTGGCACGCACGGCGGCGCCCGCTTCCTCGACCTTGACCGGCTTGAGGCCGCGGGCCTGCAGCTTGCGGAGGGCGTCGCGACGCGTCTGCGAGTCGATGGTGCCTTCAGTCACGGCGCCCCCGGCGTCGCGCGCGGTGTAGTTGAAGACGGCCATCGCGGCTTATTCGTTCGAGCTCAGGTTACGGACGAGCTCGTCGATGGTCGTGAGACCAGCGGCGACCTTGATCCAGCCGGCCTTGGCGAGAGGACGCATCCCCTGCTCGATCGCCTTGTCGGTCAACTCGCGGTTGGAGACGCGGCTCACGATGAGGTCGTGCAAAGGCTTTGGGTGGAAGATTTCGAAGACGCCGACGCGGCCGCGGTAACCCGTGTTGCGGCACTTGCGGCAGCCGACAGCTTCCTTGAGGGACGTCACGTCCTTCAGGAAGGATTCGTCCATGCCGAGGGCCTCGAGGGCGGGCAGGATTTTCTTGCGGTCGACCGGGACGGTCTTGGCGCAATCCACACAGAGGCGACGGACCAGGCGTTGGGCGATGACGAGCTCGACGGCGGAGCCGACGAGGAAGGGCTCGACGCCCATGTCGACGAGTCGCGTGATCGCGCCAGGCGCGTCGTTGGTGTGAAGGGTCGAGAAAACCAAGTGGCCCGTGAGCGAGGCGCGGATCGAGATCTCGGCCGTCTCCAAGTCACGGATTTCGCCGACCATGATGACGTCGGGATCCTGGCGCAGCGTGCTGCGAAGGGCGCCGGCGAAGGTGAGGCCGATTTCGGCGCGCGTCTGCACCTGGTTGGCGCCGGGCACTTCGTATTCGATCGGATCTTCGATCGTCACGATACGGATGTCGGGTGAATTGATCGCCTGGAGGAAAGCGTTGAGCGTGGTCGACTTGCCGGAGCCCGTCGGGCCCGTGACCAAGATGATGCCGTGCGGGTAGTCGAGGACCTTGCGGACCGCGGCCTGCTCGTCGGCGTTCATGCCGATGCGGTCCATGTTGTAGGCCTCCTTGCGCTGGTTGAGAAGACGCAGCGAGACCGATTCGGCGTAGATCGTCGGAATCGTCGAGACGCGGATATCGAGGACGTTCTTGCCGTCGCGGAAGTTGATGCGTCCGTCCTGCGGGAGGCGGCGCTCCGAGATATTGAGGCGCGCCATGATCTTCAGGCGCGAGATGATGGCGTCCTGGAAGCGGGCGAGATTATCCGGGAGCGGGATCGCGATCAGGATGCCGTCGACGCGGTAACGGATGCGGAGATTGTTTTCCTGCGGCTCGAAGTGGACGTCGGTCGCGCCTTCGGCGACGGCCTGCGAGAGGACTTCGGTGACGAAGCGCACGACCGCGGCGTCCTGGTCGGCTTCGACGTCATTATTGGCTTCAGCGGCCGGGAGGTCATCGCCTTCGTCTTCGAGGCTGCCCGAACCCACGCCGTAGTTTTCGTTGATGAGGGCGCTGACGCGTTCGGGCGGGGCGAGGTACCACTTCGGGCGACGGGCGGCGAAGGTCGCGATCCAGTCGCACGTATCCGTGTCGGGCGGAAGGGCCGTGACGAGGCGGAGGCGGCCTTCTTCGCCGCCGGGGAGGAGCGTCGGGACGACCTGCGCTTCGGACGCGATGCGTGCGGGCAGGATCTTCATGCCCTCGGGATCGATGGCCGGTTCCTCGAGGACCTCGAGGCCTGTGAGGCGGGAGAGTTCGGCGAGGAGCGCGGCCTCGTCGAGGTTGAGCGCCTGAGCGAGAAACTTGAAGCGACCTTCGCGCGGAGTCTCCGCGAACGAAGCACGCACTTCGTCGGTCAGGCGCTCGGCCAGAGCCGAGGGCAGTCCGTGCCGGTCGACGGTCAGCATGTTACTTCTTGTCGGGGGCGGCCGGGGCGGCGAGCGCCTTGCCGGGGACGTTATCGATAACCTTCTTCACCTCGGGTCCGATGGCGCTGCTGGCCGCGCGACTGAGGGCGTCGAGGTTGTCGACGGCCGAGCCGTTGAGCACGTAGGGGCGGAGGAAGATGATCAGCTCCTGCTTCTCCTCGAGGTTGGTCGAGGCACCGAAGATATCGCCGATGATCGGGATGGGGCCGAGGCGCGAGGTGGACTTCGTGGTCACCGTGCGCTGGAGGCCGCCGAGGACGACGATCTCGCCGCTCATCGCGCTCACGTAGGAATCGGTCGTACGACGGCCGATGATGGGCTGGTCGTTACCGTCGAGGATGGTCGAGCCGAGGATGTCTTCGACCGACTGCGAGATCTGCAATTGGACGGCGCCGTCCTTGCCGATGAGCGGGAGCACCTTGAGGGTGATGCCGATGTCGCGCTGCGAGACCGTGGAGGTGACCTGGCCGGTGGTGGCGGCGACCGAGGAGCCCGTGATGACCGGGCGGGATTCGCCGACGAAGAGCGTGGCTTCCTTATTATGGGTCGTCGTGATGGCTGGGACCGAGAGGATCTTCAGGTCGCCCTTACGCGGCGTGGTGACGAGGCCGATCGTAGCGCTCAGGCTGTTGGTGCCGGGAGCGAGCGAGCCTTGGGCCGGATTCACGATGGTCTGGCCGGTGTTGAGGACAGGATTGACCGGGGTGACGGGGATGCCCGTGACGCCGAAGCCGGCGCCGCTGCCGCCGATGCCGACGAGCTTGCCGTTTTGGACCGTGAGCCCGAGGGTGCTGAAGCCGTTGCTTTCGTTATCGGAGAGCTTCACTTCGGCGATGACGACTTCGATGCGGACCTGTGGGAGGACGATGTCGACCTTGTCGATCAGGTCATGAAGGAGACGCAGGTCGTCGTTGGTGCCCGAGACCACGACCGAGTTGCTGCGGACATCGGGGAGGACGGTGAGGTTGCTGCTGAACTCGTCGGCGCCCATCTGGGAAGTAGTGGCACCAGCGGCTCCGGCGACGGGGGCGGCGACCGGGGTCGGGGTACGATTGACCGTGGCGCTGCGGACCGTGTTGCCGGCGCGGGCGGCGGCGGTCGTCTGGCCGGTGACGAGGGAGGTCACGAGCGTGGCGACCTGCTGGGCGTCGGCGTGGCGCAGGAAGATCACGTCGGTCTTCGTGTTCGGGTTGGATTTCTGGTCGAGCGTCTCGATCAGCTTATCAAAGAAATCATGCTGGTCGGCCGAGCCCATGAGCAGCACGCGGTTGGTGCGCTCGTCGGCGAGGAAGGTCGTGCCCGTGCTGAGGCGGAAAGGCGCGCCGCCGGAGGCGACCGCCTGGGTGCGCAGCATCGCCGTGAGCTTGTTGACCAGATCGGTGGCCATCGCGTTTTTGAGCGTGTAGCTCTTGGTCACGACGAGGTCGAGCTGGGGACGGTCGAGTTCGGCGACCAGTTTCTCGATCTTCTGGAGGTTCGTGATCGAGTCGGTGATCAGGAAGGCGTTGTTACGGCCGAAGTAGACGGGCGGCGAAGCGAGGGTCGTGTTGAGGCTCGAGATGATCTGCAGTGATGAACTCCTGGGCATTGGCGTGCTTGAGCGTGTAGATCTTCGTGGCGATACGGCCGCTGGGCGGCAGCGTGAGAGTCGAGCCCGTGAGCAGCGTAGGCGACTCGGCCTTCGCGACGAGGTTCGGGACGACCTTCAGGAACTTGTCACCCTGCTGGATGACGGCGATGCCGTTGAGGTTGAGGAGCGTCTCGATGGCGAGGAGGGCTTCATCGCGGGTGATCGAAGCCGGGAGCGAGAGCGTGTAGACGCTCGCCGGGAGAGCGTTCGGGCGGAGGATGGATTTGCCGGTCCAGCGCTGCATCAGGTCGAGGACCTGGGCGATGGTCTCATCGCGCAGGATGACCGGACCGACTTGGTCGGAGCCGCTGAGGCCCGGGAGCGGGACGGCCGCGACGACGCCGGCGACGGGAGCCGGGGAGGCGGCGGGGGCGGCGGCGGGTGCCGGAGCGACCTGCGCGAAGCTCAAGGTCGGCGCCAGGGCGGCGGCGAGGAGCAGATAGAAAAGGGGCAGAGAGGCCCGACCTTTTCGTTGGGTCGAAGGAATGCAGTTCACTGGAATAAGGGGTATGACTTGGATAACACCAAACCACAGGAATAGTTCGACGAAAAATCCGTTTTCGAGCGGTTATTTTGGGAGTTAACCCCATGAGGGATAAGGGGCAGACCCTATTGTAGTGAACAAGATTTCACCTTTTACTTGCCAGGCACCCAAAAGATGGCATATCAGTCACAAAAGACCCCCTTTTATCGATGCGCGAAGACCTCCCCGACTGGCTGGGCAAGCCCCCCCTCCGTGGAACCGACGAATGGAAAGTCTGGTTGGCCAAGTGGCGGCGCTATGCCAAGGCCGAGCTGCGGGACACGGCCGCAGACGATCCGGATTACGACTACGGCCTCCTGACCGTCGAAGAGCGCTGGCAGGTCGCCCTGAGATTGCAGGTCCAGGGCCAGATCGAAGCCGGCCGCCAGAACGGCCCCGTGCCGATGTCTTTGGTGCTCGGCCGGAAGGTCAGCGACCTTGACCACGCCGGCGTCGTCGCCTGGCAAGTCGGTCGGTCAGTCGTCTCGCCCATTCCGGACGAAGCCTTCACCCGCGCGCTCGAGTGGAGTAATCAGCGGGAGAACCCGCGTCGCCGGCGCATCTCGCACGGCATCCGCTACGGCTTCATCGCCGGCCTCGGCGGCGAGGCGGCCTCGCCCGCCTGGTCATCGCCCGACTACGTAGCCGCGTACGAAGCCGCCTGGGAACTCGGCAACGCGATCGCGATCGAAGGCGACCCGCGAGGATAAGTTGCGGACGGCCCGCGCCCGGGCAGAGTGTCTTTTCCAGCAACCTCATGGATATTGTCCCGACCCTCCTCATGGTCGCCGTGCTCGGCGCCCTCATCTTCCTCATCCTGAAAAAGCCTGCGGCCCAGCAAGGAAGCGGGAGCGAGCTTTTAGCGGAAGATCTCCGCCGCCAGCTCACCGAAGCTACGGCCGGCGCGGAGCGCGAACGGAACGCGAAGGCCGAAGCACTCGCCAAAGCGGCCGGAGCGGAGTCTGCCAAACTGGCGGCCCAGAAGCAGTTAACCGAAGTGATGGCAGCCAACGAGCGAGCCATCGCCCAGCTCCGGGAAGATCATCACAAAACGCAAACGGACACCGCTGAACGGTACGCCCGCGACCTCGCCGAACTAAAGACCAGCTTCGCCAAGATGAGCACCGATGTGCTGAAGGGCATGGCTCCGGACGTCACCAAAGAGGTCTCGACCAAGGTGGAGCCATTGATTGCGCAAATTAATGCGGCCCTGACAAGCTACCGCCAAACCATGCACCAGAGCCTGCAAAATCAGGACGTAGCCCTCACTCAAGTGCGCGAACAGATGGCCAAAATCACGGAGACCACCGCCGCGCTCGCCACGAGCACCAATGATTTCACCTCGGTCCTCAAATCTTCGCAGCACCGCGGCAAATGGGGCGAACAAACTCTTCGCCGCGTGGTCGAAGCCTCCGGACTCAGCAAGCACTGCGACTTCATCGAGCAAACCGCCCAGGGGGATACCCGCCCAGATTTAATCATCCTGCTACCGGGAGATCGTTGCGTCATCATCGATTCCAAAGTGCCGGAGTTCGACGTCGCCCTCGTCAACCCATCCGCCCCAAATCGCAAAGACCTTCTGGAGGCTCATGCGGCGAAGTTACGGGCCACCATCAAGGCCTTGGCGGACAAAGACTACCCAGGCGCCCAGGCGAAAGCTGGCCGACTCGCCTTCGATAAAGTCATCCTCTTCCTGCCGGCGGAATCTCTCTTGAGCTCGGCACTCGAAGGCGACAACGAGCTGATCATCGATGCCGGGCGCATGGGCATCTTGCTCGCCACGCCCGCCACGCTCATGGGTTTCCTCTCGGCGATTAATCTCACCTGGCTCCAACATAAGCAGGCGCAGCAATCTAAAGAAGTCATCGAGAAGGCCACGAACCTTTACAAGAGCGTCGCCGACTTCGTCGAGAACATGGCTGGGGCGCGCGACGGTCTAGAAGCCGCGGTCAAGAAATTCAACTCTGGCCTCGGTAGTTACCGCAAATACGTGCTCCCCAAAGGACAGGAACTCCTGGAAATCCACGGGCTCCAGCCGAGCAAATTCCTGCCCGAAGAAAAAGACACCCAGGACCTGCCCACCGAGGTGCGCCGTCACGAAAATTCGGCGGAGTAAAAGGAGTCCTGCTGGTGGAGCCGATGAGGTTCGAACTCACGGCCTCGTCATTGCGAACGACGCGCTCTACCAACTGAGCTACGGCCCCAAACAGCAGGAGGATGAGGGAAGCCGCCCCCACTGGGTCGGTCAAGGTTTAGATACCTGACGCCTTGCTTCGGCGTGGTTTAGGCCTAAGTTCCACAGTCCTCATCACCATGCGCGTAGCCAAAGAAACCGTCGTCGCCATCGAATACACCCTGAAGGACGACCAGGGCAACATCATCGACGCCTCCGGCGATCGCGGCCCGATGGAGTATCTCCACGGCGCCCAGAACATCATCCCTGGACTCGAGCAGGGCATCGACGGCCTCGTCGCTGGCGACACCAAGAGCGTCCTCGTCCCGCCGCAGCTCGGCTACGGCGAATACAGCGAGAAACTCCTCCAGCTGGTCCCGCTCAACGCCTTCGGCGCCAACACGCCGCAGATCGGCATGCGCTTCCACGCTGAGACCAACTTGGGCATGCGCGTCCTCACGATCAAGAAGATCGAAGGCGAAGAAGTCACCCTCGACGGCAACCATGAGCTCGCCGGCAAGACCCTGCATTTCGATATCAAGGTCGTCTCGGTCCGCGCGGCCGAACTCACCGAACTCTCCCACGGCCATCCCCATCAGTCGGGCGGTTGCTGCGGCGGCGGCGGTTGTGGTTCCGGCGAAGCCTCCTCCGAAGGCGGTTGCTGCTCCACCGGCGAGGCCTCCGAAGGTGGCTGCTGTTCCTCGGAAGAAGGCGCGGCTTCGAGCGGTTGCTGCTCCACCGAACAGCCTGTCGCGCAGAAGCAAGGCGGCTGCGGTTCCGGCGGCTGCGGTTGCTCGGCCTGAACCCAGCTTCATCGCCTAACTAAAAGACCCCGGAACGCCGGGGTCTTTTTATTGCCCATGTCCGCATGGATGGCAGGCTGACGTCACCCCGCGCATGCGTTCCGCCCCTATCCATGCCCGTGACCTGACGCCAGGGCAGACGCGCGTCTCGATCGCGATCATTGCGGTGCTGTTCTTCATCTTCGGCTTCGTGTCGTGGGTGAACGCGATCCTCATCCCCTATTTCAAGATCGGCTGCGAGCTGACGCACTTCGAAGCGTACCTGGTCACATTCGCTTTCTATATCTCGTACCTCCTGTTCTCGATGCCGGCGGCGCACCTGCTCAAGCGCACCGGTTTCAAGCGCGGGATGATGATTGGCTTCTGGGTCATGGCAGTGGGCGCCTTCCTGTTCATCCCGGCGGCGATGACGCGGACGTACGGCCTTTTCCTCGGCGGCCTGTTCACGCTCGGCGCCGGCCTCGCCATCCTCCAGACGGCGGCGAATCCCTACATTACCATCCTGGGTTCCAAGGAGACCGCCGCGCGCCGCATCTGCGTGATGGGGATCTGCAATAAAGGTGCGGGGATCCTCGCACCGATTATCTTTGCGGCGGTGGTGTTCAAGGTCACCGACACCGATCTCTTCGCGAGCCTCGCGACGATGGGGCCGGCCGAGAAAGCCGCCGCGCTCGACGAACTCATCCGCCGCGTCGTCGTCCCCTACGCATGGGTCGGCGCGGCGCTCCTCCTGCTCGGGTTCCTCGTCCGCTTGTCGCCGCTCCCTGAGATCGACACCGAACATGAGACCGCCGAGGTCGCCGAAGCCAACGCCGACAAGACGGGCATCCTGCAATTCCCGCACCTCATCCTCGGCGCACTCGGCATCTTCCTACATGTCGGCACGCAGACCGTGGCGGTCGACACCATCATCGGGTACGCGGACACGATGGGCATCCCGCTCGCCGCCGCGAAGATCCTGCCCGGCTGCGTGCTCGGGGGGATGATCTTCGGTTACCTATTAGGACTGACCCTCATCCCGCGGTACGTCTCACAGGTGACGGCGTTGCGGCTCTGCACTGTCCTCGGCGTGGTCGCCACGCTCGGCGTGCTGTTCGCCCCAGGCAAGCTGATGCTCTTCGGATTGAACGCCGACATCTCGCTCTGGTGCATCACGCTCCTCGGGCTCTCGAACTCGCTCACCTGGGCCGGAATCTGGCCGCTCGCGCTCGACGGCCTCGGTCGCTTCACCAAGACCGGCGCCTCCCTGATGATCATGGGCCTCTGCGGTAACGCGCTGATCCCGCTCGGTTACGGCTGGCTGGCGGATCAATACTCCGCGCGCGGCGGGTACTGGATCCTGCTCCCTTGTTATTTATATCTGACGTATTACGCGATCAGTGGGCATAAGAAACGGAAGTGGTAACGCGATGCGCTGGTGCGCATCGCGCGGGGACATGCTGGCATGGGGGAACTGCTGCGAAGCAAAGGAAGCGGATGAGAGGCACGGAGGCTCAGAGGCTCGGTTGACCAGAGGGATGACAGCGCTCAAGGGGAGACGCGGATGAGTTGGCTGGGGGCAAGATTGCAACGTTTCAGGTGACGGGTGGCGGGCGCGGGCTCTGGAAGTTCAGGCGTCGGCCGTTCGGGAGCCGGCCGCAGGATCCTGATTGCCGAGGGCTGAAATGCCGATTCCCGAGGGGCTGATTCCCCGGGGGCCGTCACCTGTCACCTGTTTGGTCTTAGCGAAGTGCGGTGGAGTTCCCACGTGCACTAGCGAACGGATGCGATGTCATCGCATCCCTACCAATTCCAAACCAGCGCGATCTCGACGTCGGGGTGGAGCGATTGTTTCACGGGGCAGGCGTTGGCGGCGCGGATGAGGCGATCACGGAGGTCTTCGGCGATGCCCGCCGGCATATGAATCGTCGCCTCAAGCTTCGCGATGCGGCGGGGCGGCTGGGCGGTCATGTGTTTCTCGACGTCGACGCGGAGGCCGCGGAAATCGAGTTCGAGTCCCTTGGCTTGGATGCCCAGGATCGTCATGATGCAGGTCGCGAGCGAAGTCGCGGTAAGGTCGGTCGGCGAGAACGACTCGCCCTTGCCGTGGTTGTCGACGGGCGCGTCGGTGTGCAGCACGGTACCGGAGGGGCCGTGGGTGGCGCGCACGCGGAGGTCGCCGAGGTATTCGCAGGAGATTTTGACGCCCATGCTTGGAAGTGTGGCGAAGTCACGGCGTCCCCCAAACAAAAAGCCCCGGAGGTCCGGGGCTTTCGGGGGAATCGCCGAAGCGATTATTCGCCGTCCTTGCCGATGGCGTCGACCGGGCAGCCTTCGAGGGCTTCCATGCACTTGTCGATGCCTTCCTGGTCGGTCGGCTGGGCAAAGACGTAGGAGTAGCCACCATCGTCCTGACGAACGAAGGATTTCGGGGCAGTCTCGCGGCAGAGGTCGCAGTCGATGCACTGGGAATCCACGTAGAATTTACCGGGGGCGCTTTCGGGACGCTTGTCGTTCTTGTCGGCCATAGGGTGTGATTAATTGGAAGACGGCGGGCGTCTGTCAAGAATCCGCGTCAATTCGCGGGCAGCATGACAATCAGCCGATGGCGAAAGCCGTCACGGCCGGCTAGATAGGCGGCGGAGAGGCGGTCCGTGGTGGCGAAGGTCACCTCGATGGTGCCGGCAGGCGTCAGGTTCGGGCGGAGGCCTGGGCTGACCTGTCGATCAAAGGCGGTGAGCGGGCGGACCGTGACCGAGTCGATCGGCAGCTCGTGCTCCTGCAGGATGACGAAACGGATACGGCCGCGGGTGGCCGCGTCGACACCGTCCCAGCAGAAGAGCTGCTCCATGGCGATCGCGTCGTGCGTCTCGTAGGCCTGACGGAGATCGTCGGCCAGGGCGCGGAGGCTCCGTGCATTCCACCAGCCCCAAGCGGCGACCAGCGCGACGCCGAGCAAAAGCCCGAGCAACGCCGCAGAGAGGCGGCGAAGCCAAGGATGGCGGAGGAAGAGTTGCAGCACGAGGGAGAAGGGCGTTGACCGAATAGCAGGGTCGGAGATATGCACGCAAGAGCCATGGCGCACGAAAGCAAGCCCTCCTCGGATTCCGGCCGTTATGCGGCCCGGGGCGTGTCCGCCTCCAAGAGCGAAGTGCACGCCGCGGTTGACCGTCTTGACCCCGGCCTCTTTCCGCAGGCCTTCTGCAAGATCGTCGCCGACAATCTGACCGGCGATGCCACCAAGTGCGTCGTCACGCATTCGGATGGCTCCGGCACCAAGGCCTTGCTTGCTTATCTCTGGTGGAAGGAGACCGGCGATGCCTCCGTCTTCCGCGGCATCGCGCAGGACAGCATCGTCATGAACATCGACGATCTCCTGTGCGTCGGCGTGACCAAGGGCGTCATCCTCTCCTCAACTATCAACCGCAACGCCAAGGCCATCCCGGGCGCAATCCTCGCGGAGCTTATCAACGGCACCGAAGACGTGCTCGCCATGCTGCGCGAACAGGGCTTCGGCATCACCTCTGGCGGCGGCGAGACGGCCGACGTCGGCGACCTCACGCCCACGCTGACCGTCGATTCCACCGCCACCGCGATCCTCAACCGGGCCGAAGTCGTGGACGCCGCGCACGTCGTCCCGGGCCTCGTCATCGTCGGCATCGCCTCCCATGGCCGCGCGAAATATGAGACCGCCGAGAACAGCGGTATCGGCTCGAACGGCCTGACCAGCGCCCGCCACGAGCTCCTTTCGAAGTACTACGCAGAGAAGTATCCCGAAACCTACGACAAGGCCACCCCGGCCGACCTGGCGTACTGCGGGCCCCATCGCCTGACGGACCCCCTCCCCGGCTCGACCCTGACCGTCGGTCAGGCCCTCCTTTCGCCCACGCGCACCTACGCCCCCTATGCCCTGCGCCTGCTCCAGGCGCTCGGCCACCAGCGCGTTAAAGGCCTCGTCCATTGCTCCGGCGGGGGCCAGACCAAGTGCCGCCGGTTCGGCTCCAAGGTTCACTTCATCAAGGACAACCTCTTCCCGACTCCCCCCATTTTCGCCGAAATCGCCCGGGTCAGTGGGACGGACGCCAAGGAAATGCACCAGGTTTATAACATGGGGCACCGCCTGGAGGTGTTCGTGGAACCTAAGGACGCGGAGGTCGCGCTGCGCCTTGCCGCCGAGCTCGGCCTAGGTGCGCAGGTGATCGGCCGAACCGAAGCCTCGACCCGCCCTGACGGGGCCAATCATGTGACCGTGATTAAAGACGGGCAGGTCCTAGCCTACGCCTGAGGGGTCTCAGGGCTTGCTTCTTAAAGTGTCGGGTGGTCGGGCAGACAGGACTTGAACCTGCAACACCCTGCTCCCAAAGCAGGGACTCTACCAATTGAGATACTGCCCGGTACCCGAACAAACAGTCTGATTTTGTGTTGCCGTCCTTGTCAAACTGCTAATCTCCAAGTGTTCCAACCCGCAAAACACCTCCATACATGGAAAACGACAACATCTCCCCCTCCTCTTCCGAATCCAAGCTCCCGCTTATCGTGGGAATCCTCGGTTTCGCTCTCGGCACTGCCGGCCTCGTGCTCGGCATTCAGGCCAAGCGCCTCGCCGTGGCCGCCATCGGATGAGGCCATCGCCATCAAGGCCAACGTCGAAGTAGCTCGGCAACGCGCTCGCCGGCAAGGCCAACGCCGCCGACCTCCAGGCCGTCCGTGCCGACCTCGACAAGGGTCTCACCGACCTCGGCACCAACGATAAGACCCTCGGTGACCAGATCACCGCTCTCCAGAAGCTCGCTTCCTCCCCGAAGGCCACCACCGGTGCCGGCAAGGCTACGGTTGTTGCCGGTCCCGGCGAATACGTCGTCGCCAAGGGCGACACGCTCGGCGGCATCGCCAAGAAGGTCGGCATCTCGCTCAAGTCCATCCAGGAACTCAACCCTGACGTGAACGCGAATCGCATGCAGATCGGTCAGAAGCTGAAGACCAAGTAATCTTGCGCATGTCGGCGCCCTCTCGCTGGTCCGTCCAGCACGAAGAGCTCCACGCCGACTGCAGGGTTTTCCGGGTTTACAAGGAACACTGTAATCACCCTCTCGACAAACGAGAGGGTGATTTTTTTGTGCTCCGCTCCGGCGACTGGGTCCTCGCGCTCCCCATCACCGAAGACGGCCGGCTGGTGATGGTCCGCCAATATCGCTTCGGCACGCGCGACCTTTCCACCGAAGCGCCGGGCGGCATCATCGAGCGCGGCGAAGACCCCGTGCTCGCCGCCGTGCGCGAGACCGAGGAGGAAACCGGCTTCGCCGGCGGCCGGGCTACCCTACTCGGCACCTGCGCTCCAAACCCCGCTATTCAGGCCAATCGCTGTCATTTCGTGCTCCTGGACGGCGTCCGCCCGACGGGCCTCCGCGCCCCAGACGAACACGAAGAAATTCAAGTGCTAGCCGTCCGCCCCAAGGCCGCCCTCGCGCAGGCGCTCGAGAACCAGGCGCAGCATTCGCTCGCCCTACTCGCGCTCTATCGTCTTCGTGACGCACGACCCGAACTCTTTTCATGACCACTCCTACCCGCATCAAGAACAAGGGCCGCGAGGCCGATCCGGTCCTCGTCGTCGGCTCCGTGGCTTACGACAGCATCATCACCCCGCACGACAAAGGGGAACGCATCCTCGGCGGCAGCGCCGCCTACGCGTGCCTCGCCGCGAGCTACTTCGCGCCGCCGCGCATTGTCGGCGTCGTCGGCCATGACTTCCGCGACCGCGACCGCAACAAGCTCGCCAAACGCGGCATCGACCTCGACGGCCTGCTCACCGATTCGTCGGGTCGCACGTTCTTCTGGCGCGGCCGCTACCACGAAAATTACAACCGCCGCGATACCGAGGACCTGCAGCTTAACGTCTTCGAACACTTCAAGCCCAAGCTGCCCGACGCGCACCGCGCCACGCCTTACGTCATGCTCGGTAATATCCGGCCTGACCTACAGCTTGATGTCCTCAACCAGCTCACCGCACCACGCTACGTACTCGCCGACACCATCGACATCTGGATCGAAACGCAGCGGGAGAAACTCGGTGAAGTCATGCGCCGCGCCGACCTGCTCGTGGTCAACGACACCGAATCCGCCAAGCTCACCGGCGAAGCCAACGTCATCGTGGCCGGCCACGCCTTGCGTAAGCACGGGTGCAAGACCGTCATCATCAAGAAGGGCGAACATGGGGCGGTCCTCTTCCACGAGGAGGGCCTTTTCATGCTCCCCGCCTACCCCGTGACCGAGCTGCGCGACCCCACCGGGGCCGGCGATAGCTTCGCCGGAGCCCTCTTGGGCTACCTGGCCTCGGCCGGGGCGACCGATTTCGCGACCCTCAAGCAGGCCATGGTCTACGGCACCGCCGTCGCCAGCCTGACCGTCGAGGCCTTCTCCACCGACCGCCTGGCCAAAGCCGGCTGCCGGGAGATCCGGGCCCGCCGCAAGGACCTCTTGAAGCTGATTAAGGCCTAACCGCGACGGCGGACCAGGAACCGCCAGAGCACAAAGAGTAGGATACCCGAGAAGACCAGGTCGCCGACCACCAACGGCCAGACCCGGGGGAGCTTTTGGGCGAAAAGGGCGTAGAGCAGGAAACCGGCCTGGAGGACGATCACCACCGTCAGGAGGGGGACGAAGCGGCGGAGCTTCGCGAGGGGGTCGGGGTCGCTCATGCGAAGTGGCGTCGGTGGGCTTCGGCTAGGCCGAGCAGGGTCAGGTGCGGTTCATGCGTCACGCGTGCCTGCCAAGAGGCCGGCAAGTAGACCGCTGCGCCTCCGGTGACGATCACCTTAGGCATCGGGGAGCCTTGACGGACGAGTTCGGCGCAGACGCCATCGAGCAAGGCACCGATCATCCCCGCGAACCCGAGGGCACAGCCGGAGCGCATCGCGTCGACGGTCGACTTACCAATGGCCGGCCCGCCGAGCAAGGCGGACGGATCAAGCGCCGGCAGCAAGGCCGTGCGCTCATGGAGATACTGCGTCATCACGCCGAGGCCGGGTGCGATGATCCCGCCGGCGTACCCGCGCTCGGTGAGGATATCGACCGTGGTGGCCGTGCCCATGCCGATGATGACCGCCGGGGCGCCCGCGACGAGTTGGGCGCCGACACAATCAGCGAGACGATCTTGGCCGACTTCGGCCGGCTTCGGATAATCGAACCCGAGGCCTTTCACGTTGTCGTGACGCAGATGATAGAACGGTCGGCCACTGCTCAGGAGCGCCGGCGAGATTGCCGCGGTCACCTTCGGGACAACGCTCGCCAGCGCGATACCCTGCGACGGATGGGCAGCGAGCAACGCGTTTAAGGCCGCGGTCTCGAGCGAAGCGGTGGGCAGCTCGCCATGGGCGAGTAGCTGGCGTCCGTCCACGACGCCCCAGTGCGCGTGCGTGTTGCCGACATCGAGGCAGAAGATGGACACGGGGAAGAAGGTGGTCGGAAGCGGGCGCGGGCGCAAGCGCTCAGGGTTTGCGCAGCGTGACTTCGCCCGAGGAGACGATGGTCTTGCGGCCGCCGCCGGTACGGAGAATCAGGGAGCCCTCTTCATCGATACCGTCGACAATGCCCGCGATGGGGTCGCCGCGTAGACCGACGCGGACGGACTTGCCGGCGAGCACATCGTGGTGCTGCCAAAGCTTACGGAACGACCGCGACCAGGTGCCTTCCTCGAACTGCTCCCAGGCGTGGAAGAGTGCGGCGATGACCGCGGCCGCCTCGCGGTTGATGTCGATCGGTTCGCCGAGCGCCGCTTCGAAGGAGCCAGCGGTCGCACGGATCTCGGCCGGGAAATCTTTGGGTTGGCCAGTGAAGTTAAGGCCGAGGCCGAAAACCAGTTCGCGGACTGAATCGGCGTCGAGGCGGGCCTCGGTGAGCATGCCGGCGACCTTGCGTCCATCGGGCGACTGCAGGTCATTGGGCCATTTCAGGCCGAGTTTAAGGCCGAGAGATTTCTCGACGTGCGCGCAAAGCGCCAAGCCCATCCAAAGCGTGAACGGCTTGAGGCGTTCCGGCGGGATGAACGGGCGGAAAGCGAGGGACAGGTAGAGGTTGCCGGCTTGGGTGCTATGCCACTTGCGACCCAAGCGGCCGCGGCCGGCCCGCTGCGAACGGGCAAGCACCGCGAACGGCGCTTCCTGGCCGACGGCGAGACGGCGCTCGGCTTCGGAGTTCGTGCTATCGACTTCGGCGAGTAACTCGACGGCGGGAGAGACCTTGAGGCGACGAAGGTGCGCGTCGAGCAACGCCGCGTTGATCTCGCGCGGGACGGACTTCAGTTCATAGCCCTTCCGGGTCGAAGCCTTGAACGTGAAGCCATCGGCGCGGAGTCGCTCCATCCGGCTCCAGATCGCCACGCGGGAGACGCCGAGTTCTTTCGCGAGACGGTCCCCGCTGACCGGTTCGCCGTCGGCTTTGAGGAACGCCAGGAGGATGCTGCTGTCGAGGGCGGCCATGACGTCAGATCCAGTCGAGGCCTATGTCGCACCATGGCGCGGCATGGGTGAGGCCGCCGCTCGAGACGAAGTCCGGCGCGAGCGCACCGATCAGCGGGAGTGATTCTAGGCTGACGCCGCCGCTGACTTCGGACCAAGCGAGGCCACGGAGCTGCGGGATCGCCTCGCGCAAGTCGGCGAGCGGAAAGTTATCGAGCAGGATGATATCGGCACCGGCCGCGAGGACCGGGCGGATCTGGTCGAGGCGATCGACCTCGACTTCGACGAGGAGGTCCGGGCGGCTTTCGCGCGCGCGCTGGACCATCTTCGTGATCCGTTCGCCGGCCGTGGCGCCACCGGCTGCGAGATGATTATCCTTCACCATGATCCGGTCGAAGAGGCCGAGGCGATGATTGTAGCCGCCCCCTTGGCCGACGGCGTACTTCTCGAGCATACGGAAGCCTGGCGTCGTCTTCCGCGTATCGAGCAATTTCGTCGGCGACGAACCGAGGGCGAGGACGTGCTCGCGGGTGCGCGTCGCCACGCCGCAGAGGCGTTGCAGGAAATTAAGAAGGATGCGTTCGGCAGAAAGTAGGTCGGCGGCGGGGCCTTCGACTTCGGCGACCGCGGTGCCGGCCGGCACGAACTGGCCGTCATAGGCGAGCGGCTTGGCGTGGCAGCGACCGCCGTAAGCGGCGAAGACCACGTCCAGTAAGCCGAGGCCGGCGAGGACCATGGGGCGACGGGCGACCACGCGGGCACGCGCGCGGGCCGCGCCGACGAGGAGAGCCGCGGACGGATCTCCCGTGCGCAGGGGGCGCTGGGCGAGGCCTAAGCCGGCGAGATCTTCGTCCCGGGCAAACTCAGCGAAACGGAGCAACCAGGAACGATCCAGCTCGTCCCAGCGGAGACGGCGGATAAGTCGGTCGGTTTGGCCCGGATCGCGCGGCATGGGTTCACCTTATGACCCGACCCCTGTCGGGCAAGGGGGTTAACGGAAGAACTCCTTGAACTTCGCGCGCCAGGATTCGGAGACCGGCGCAGCTTCGTCGCCGCAGGCGGCGGCATAGGCCTTGAGGGCTTCCTTTTCCTTGTCGGTCATCTTCTTCGGCACGTCGATGTCGACGCGCACGAGGAGGTCCCCGGAGGTCGAGCCGCGGAGCGGAGGCATGCCTTCGCCGCGAAGGCGGAAGATCGTGCCGCCCTGCGTGCCGGCCGGGATATTGAGCGTGGTCTTGCCCTTCAGCTTCGGGACGACGATCTTGCCGCCGAGGGCGGCGATCGAGAACTTCACCGGTACACTGCAGGCAAGGTCGTCGCCATCACGCTCGAAGAGTTGGTGATCCGAGACCGTGATATAGACGTAGAGGTCGCCAGCGGAAGCGCCCCGACGGCCGGCCGAGCCATTGCTGCTGGAGCGGAGCTTGGTGCCCGTGTCGACGCCGGGAGGAATGCGTAGGCTGACCGTAGATTCCGCGACCGTGCGGCCTTCACCGGAGCAAGGCTTGCAGGGCTTGTCGATGCGTTCGCCTTGACCGCCGCAGGACGGGCAGGTCTGACGCATCTGGAAGAAACCGTTCGAACGGACGACCTGGCCTTGACCAGCACAAGTCGGACAGCGGCTCTTCTTGGAGCCCGGCTCGGCGCCGGAACCCGCGCACTTTGTGCAGGCGACGTGCTTGCGGTAGGGGATCTTACGTTCGACGCCTTCCGCGGCCTCTTCGAGCGTGATCTTCAAGTCGACGCGCAGGTCTTCGCCGGCGTCGTCCTGGCCCTCGCTCGCGCCACCGCCGAAACCGCCGAAGCCACCGCCGCCACCGCCGCCGAACATTTGTTCGAAGATGTCACGCGGATCGGTGCCGCGGAAACCTCCACCGGCCGGGCCACGACCGGCACCCGCGCCTTTGTTGGGGTCGAAGGCCGCTTCGCCATGCTGGTCGTACAGCTTGCGCTTCCCGTCATCACTGAGGATCTCGTAGGCGCGGGAAACTTTCTTGAACTTCTCCTCGGCCTCCTTGTTACCCGGATTGCGGTCCGGGTGGAACTCCATCGCTTTTTTGCGATAGGCCTTCTTGAGCTCATCCGCGGACGCGCTCTTCGCGACGCCCAGCAGGGTGTAATATTCGTCGGCCATCGGGGAGATTACTTGGCGGCGCCAGCGGAGACAAAGACGGCGGCCGGGCGGAGGACGCGGTCATGGAGCAACCAGCCCGAGCGGGCGACGCGGAGCACGGTGCCTTCGGCGACATCCGCACTCGGCTCGGAGCCCACGGCTTCGTGCCGGGAGGGATCGAAAGCTTGGCCGACCGGATTGACCTCGACGAGGCCCTGCGCGGAAAGAATCGAGCGCAACTGGCCGACCGCCATGCGGAAGCCTTCGGCGACGGCGCGCCCGTCGGCCTGCTTCGCCGCGGACTCCAGGCCGAGGTTGAGAGAATCCAGGGCGGGCAGAAGGTCTTCAAGCAGGCCGGCCGTGGCGAACTTGCGGAGCTCGATACCCTCGCGGTGGTGGCGGCGCTGCTGGTTTTGCTGATCGGCGTTACTGCGCAGCACCGTGTCCTTGAGGAGCGCGATCTGGCCTTCGAGCTCAGCGATACGGGTCGCGGCGTCGGGCTGGTTCGGTTCGGAAGAAGAGGTCGGTTCGGTCATGAGATTATTTTTCGCCGAGCAGCTTCTCGGTCACAGATTTGCGGAGGCGCTCGCGGGCGAGGTCGAGGAGGAGTTCAGGCTGTTGCTGGACGGCGGTCTGCACAGCCTGCGTGCCCATCGGGCGGGAGACTTTCTCGTCAAAGTTGCGCTCGGTGATATCGCGGGCTTCGAAAACGTAGTTGAAGGCTTGGTCGACGACCACCTTACGCTGGTCGGTGCCGTCGCCCGAGATGATCGTGATGCGATCAACGCGAACTCGCAGATGCTTGATGAGGAAAGGCTGCTTGGCGCTCGGCGGACCAGGGGTGGGCTTGGGGGCTTCCGTCGCCACCGCGGATTTGAGCCCATTGAAGATATCCTTCGCGTTGTTATCTTTCAGGAAGTCGGCCTTGCCGACGATCGTCAGGTGCTCGATGTCGAGTTCGACGTCATGGAAGACTTGGCTGCCGCCTTTAAAGAAGGTCAGCAGATCGAGATCGATGGCGAGCCGACGGACCTTGAGGAACTCCTTCTCCGTCCAGCGGGTCGGGTTGGTGATGGTCAGGCCGGCGTAGGCCAGTCGTCCGGCGAAGAGGTTCGTGTCGTTGGACTCGACCGCCAGATGGGCGCCGGACTTCGTGGCGAGGGAGGAATCGAGCAGCTTGGGGGAGAAACGCCCCAAGGCCCAGACGCCCAGCAAGCCCACCATCACGAGGAATAGCACCACGCCGCAGAGCATCGTAAGCAGTTTGCGCAGGGCGGACCCGAGGCGGGTACTTTTGGAGGGAACGGACATCGTGGGACGCTGAAATCGAGCAGTAGGCGTGCCACTGAGCAGGGTCAACGGTGGAGGCGAAAAGCAGGGTTAACGGCCGTTTTTCTAGGAAGGCCTGCGCTCGGATGCCCGGGCGCGGCGGGCAGGCGGGTCCTTCTGTCCCGGAGGTGTGACGCCCAACTCGGACCGAGTTGAGCGCCGCCCGCTGGGGCGAGGTAAGGCTTGCGGCGGGGCGGTGGGTGGGCTTCCTCCATACTCCAATGAGTCAGGAAGCCGCCAAATTGATGCTCGGTCTGCCCAAAGGCAGCCTGGAAGAGGCCACTCTCCAGCTGTTCGCCCGGGCTGGGTTCCCCGTCACCAAGAGCAGCCGCTCTTACCGCCCCTCCTTCGATGACCCCGCCCTCGATGGCCGGTTCATCCGTGCCCAGGAAGTGGCCCGCTATGTCGAGCATGGCTTCTTCGATTGTGGCCTCACCGGCCAAGACTGGGTCCAGGAAAACAACGCCGATGTCGTGCAGGTCTGTGAACTGATCTACAGCCGCGCCTCCGCCCAGAAATCCCGCTGGGTCCTCTGCGTGCCCGAAGCCTCCCCGGTCCAGACCGCCAAGGATCTCGCCGGCAAACGCGTCGCCACCGAACTCGTCGAGACCACCCGCCGCTGGTTCAAGGCCCAGGGCGTCGAATGCGAAGTCGAATTCTCTTGGGGTGCCACCGAAGTGAAGGTGCCCGAGCTCGCTGATGCCATCGTCGATATCACCGAGACCGGCTCTTCCATCAAAGCCAACAAGCTGCGCATCGTCGCCCAGCTGATGGAGACCACCACCGTCCTCGTCGCGAACAAGGCCGCCTGGGCCAACCCCGCCAAGCGCGCCAAGATCGAGCAGATCGTGCTCATGCTGCAGGGCGCCCTCGCCGCGCAGCACATGGTCGGCCTTAAATTCAACCTCCCGAAGGCCAAGCTCGACCAAATCGCGGCCGCCCTGCCTGCCTTGCGTAATCCGACCGTGTCCCCGCTGAGCAATCCCGAGTGGATCGCCGTGGAGACGATCATCGACGCCCGCCAGGCCCGCGAGTTCATCCCGACCCTCAAGGCTGCCGGCGCCGAGGGCATCGTGGAGTATCCGATCAACAAGCTCGTCTACTGACGACCTGCGCCATGGCTGACTCCGTCCGCATCGGTCTCATCCAGCTCACCGCTGAGGACACTCCGGCGGCGAACGTGCGGAAGACCATTGCCCCGCATCGAAGAAGCGGCGGCCAAGGGCGCCAAGATCATCGGCCTGCAGGAGATGTTCACGACGAAGTATTTCTGCATCAACCAGGACCCGAAGAACTTCGACCTCGCCGAGCCGATCGAGACCGGCCCTTCCGTGACCGAACTCGCCAAGGCTGCCAAGCGCCTCGGCGTCGTCATCGTCGCCCCGCTCTTCGAAGCGCGCGGCAGCGAAGTCTACCACAACACCGCGGCCGTCATCGACGCCGACGGCACCGTGCTCGGCAAGTACCGGAAGATGCACATCCCGCAGGACCCTGGCTTCGAAGAGAAATTCTACTTCACGCCCGGCGACCTCGGCTTCCGCACCTGGAAGACCGCGCATGGCGACATCGGCGTGCTCATCTGCTGGGACCAGTGGTATCCCGAAGCCGCTCGCCTCACCGCGCTCGGCGGCGCGCAGATTCTTTTCTACCCGACCGCCATCGGCTGGCTGCCCGAAGAGAAGGCCGCCCTCGGCCACGCCCAGCATAACGCCTGGGAAACCGTCCAGCGCGGCCACGGCGTCGCCAACGGCTGCTACGTCGCCGCGACCAACCGCGTCGGCACCGAAGGCCGCACCCAGTTCTGGGGCCAGAGCTTTGTCTCCGACCCGTATGGCGAAATCGTCGCCCGCGCCTCCGATCGAGCAGGAGGAAATCCTCCTCGCCGATTGCGACCTCGTGAAGCAGCGCGAATTCCGCCGCATCTGGCCGTTCTTCCGCGACCGCCGCATCGACGCCTACGGCGACCTGACGCGCCGTCTGCGCGACTGACCTTCCGCATGTCCACGCCTCGCTCCCTCGGATTCCGCATGCCCGCGGAATGGGAACCCCAGTCCGCCACGTGGCTGTCCTGGCCGTCGAACACCGCGCTCTGGCCCGGCCACTACGGCCTCATCCCCGCGAAGTTCGCGGAGTTCGCCGCCGCGATCTCGAAATTCCAGCCGGTGAAGATCAACGCCGCCGGCAAGCTGCGTGCCGAAGCCGAACGCGAACTCAAGGAAGCCAAGGCCGACCTTTCCGTCATCGAACTGACCGACATCGCCACTGATGATGTCTGGTGCCGCGACCACGGCCCGATCTTCGTGAAGAACGACCAGACCAAGGAGCTCGCGCTCACCGACTGGGAATTCCACGGCTGGGGCGGCAAGTTCGAGGCCTCGCTCGACAACCAAGTGCCCGGCAAAGTCGCCGCCCGCCTTGGCGTGAAGAAGTTCAGCTATCCCTTCGAGCTCGAAGGCGGAGGCATCGAGGTCTCCGGCGACGGCCTACTCCTCACCACCGAGGCCGTGCAGAATAATCCGAACCGCGCCGAAGGCCGCGATGACGCTGCGTTCCACGCCGCCATCCGCGACGGGCTCGCAGTCGATGAACTCCTTTGGATCGGCGAAGGACTGGCCAACGACGACACCGACGGCCACATCGACAACCTCGCCCGCTTTATCGCGCCGCGCACCATCCTCGCCGTCAGTGAAGCCGACAAAGCCTCGCCCAACTACGCGCCCATGCAGGAGAACCTCAAGCGCCTGCGCGAGATGCGCCCGCGCGGCCAGCGACTCGACATCATCGAGCTCCCGCTCCCCAAATCCATCCGCCTCGCCGGACGCGATTTGCCGCCGAGCCACGCGAATTTCCTCATCGTGAACGGCGGCGTCCTCGTACCGCTTTACGGACAAGATTCCGACAAGATTGCCATGGGCATCGTGGGCGACTGCTTCCCCGGTCGCAAGATTGTCGGCATCGATTGTCGCCTGCTGCTGATCGAAGGCGGTGCGTTGCATTGCCTCAGCCAGCAGCAGCCTGTTTAAGGCCGCGACTAGTTGATCGAGTTGACACAGTAGGCCAGTTAACAAGGGTGCCCAGAGCATCAAAGGGAAACCGGAGACCGGATGATAGGCTGGGGATATGTGTCCGAAGCTAACTTCCCGGTTTCCGGTCTCCCTTTGAGCGAGCGTTCGCTCTGGCCAACGATTCCACCGATCAACCGATCAACTTACCTGTCGTGCTTACTTCTTCGGCTTTAGTTTCGTCGCACAACCACAGTCCCCAGCGCAGCCGCCTTCCTTGCGGCGGCGGGCCGCGGCGAGCCAGCGGCGGATCAGCCAACCAGCAGCGACTCCTACGATAGCCCCGACGATGACAGCTTCGAAGTTCATGTGAGGCGGATGACGACCTGATAGACGGCCGTCCCGGCGAGCCAGGCAAGCGCCGTCATGTAGACAAAGGATCCCACCGCCCACTTCCAGCCGCCGGTCTCTTGAGCGAGCGTCGCGATCGTCGGGCCACACTGCGAGCAGAGGGCGAAGAAGACCATCAGCGCGAGCACCGCGGCAAGGGAGAAGATCGGAGTGCCGGCGCGCGGGCCCTCGGACCACTTCGCGTCCTGCATGGCTTGGCGGAGATGCTGGCTATCAGCCTCGGCGCCTTCGCCGACGGAGTAGGTCACGCCGAGCGTCGAGACGATGACCTCGCGCGCGGGGAAGCTCGCGAGCACCCCGACGGTGATCTTCCAGTCGAAGCCGAGCGGATCGAAAATCGGCTGCACCGCCTTGCCGAAGCGGCCCATGTAGGACTGCTCGACGTAGGCCGCCTGGAGCTTGGACTTCACCACCTCTTCAGTGGCCGAAGGATTCGCCGCCTTGATGCGCTCGGCGACGGACGCGTCGCGCGGGAAATAGGAAAGCGCCCACACGATGATCGTGATGGCGAAGATGACCGTGCCGGCTTTCGAGACGAATTCGGCGGCGTTCTGCCACATGCGCCAGATAACGTCGCGCGGCTTGGGCATCTGGTAGCGCGGCAGCTCGAGGACGAAGGGCTGCGGCTTCACCTTGAGGACGAGGCGGGTGAGCACGAAGGCGGTCGGGACGGCGAAGAACAGGCCGACACAGTGCATGCCGATCATCACGACGGATTGCCAGCCCGCGCCATAGATCGGACCGATGAAGGCGGCGCACATCAGCGCATAGACCGGGAAGCGCGCTGAGCAGCTCATGAACGGCACGACGAAGGCGGTCGCGAGCCGGGCCTTCGGGTCTTCAATCGTGCGCGTCGAAAGTAGGCTCGGGATCGCGCAGGCAAACCCCGAGAGCAACGGCACGAAGCTCTTTCCGTTCAGGCCGCACCAACTAAATAGACGGTCCATGATAAACGCGGCGCGCGCCATGTAGCCGCTATCTTCGAGGATACCGATGAAAAGGAAGAGGATGAGGATCTGCGGCAGGAACACCAGGAACGCGCCGACGCCGCCGATGATACCGTCCGCCAGCAGGCTTTGGAGCATCGGATAGGCGTCGAGTTGCGGCGCAACGATGGCCTTCGTCCAATCGACCCCGGACTGAATCCACTCCATGGGGAACTTCGCCAGCCAGAAGACGGAGCCGAAGAAACCCAACATGATGCCCAAGAATAGGACCGGGCCGAGGAAACGATGCAGGAGCAGACGGTCGACGGCAGCGCTGCGGCCGGCCTTACCAGCGCCTTCGGTCACCACGCCTTCGAGGACGAGGCGCAGGTGCGCATAGTGCACGAGCGGCTCGGCAGCCATCGGGTTGTAGCCGGAATTACGGACGCGATCGCGCGCAGTGCGTAAGGTCTTTTCCCGCTGGGCGAGGGTCCAGCCGAGCCGGTCGGCGGTGGACGGATTCGTATCGAAGAGAAGTCGCTGCGCTTCGGCTTCCGAAATCGGCTTACCCGTGTCGGCGGCGGCGGCCGTCGCGACATCGACAAGGGCGGCGGCGATGTTGGTCGGCCAGGCAACGCGCTTCATCTGTGTCTGCTGGGCGATGGCGCGGGCGATGGCACGGCGGACATCGAGGATGCCTTCGCCTTTCCAAGCGGACGACAGCACGACCGGCACGCCGCCGAGGCGACGAGAAAGCAGCTCGGTGTCGATACGGAGGCCTTGTTCCTTGGCGACGTCGGCCTGGTTGAGGACGATGACCACCGGACGACCGAGCTCGGCGACCTGTGAGGCAAGGAAGAGATTACGGAGCAGGTTTGTGGAATCGACGACGAGCACCACGGCGTCTGGACGGCGATCGCCGGCGATGTTACCCGACAACGCATCGATGACGACTTGCTCGTCGGGCGAAGCGGCCGCGAGGGAGTAGAGTCCCGGGAGGTCGACGAGCTCGACCTTCTGCCCGTCGCCGAGGTCGCACGTGCCGGACTTGCGGGCGACGGTGACGCCGGGGTAATTGCCAACGCGCTGACGCAGGCCCGTCAGGGCGTTGAAGAGAGTCGACTTGCCGGTGTTGGGGTTACCGACGAGCGCGACCAAGAGGCCTGCTTCGGGAGTGCTCACGGCTGACGCGGTCGCTGGATGGGACAGTCGGCGGAGACGTCGACGATCAGGTTCTCGGCTTCGGCGAGACGCAGGCTGACGACCTGGCCACCGAACTCGATAGCGAGCGGGTCGCCGAGTGGCGCCTTCCGGATGAGCTTCAGGACCATGCCCGGGAGCAGCCCTAGAGCCATTAAACGCTGATCCACCCCACGCTCGGGATTGAGCGAGGCCAGCTTGCCGAATTGGCCGGGCAGAAGTTGGGAAAGCGGAGTCACTCTAATTGAGAATGAGTCTCAAAACTAGCCCTCGGGCCCCCTTTGTCAACGCCGACCATCGGAGGGCGGCTAATTGCATTCCCGACTCCCCCTCCCCCGCTCGTCCGCTTATAACCCCTTCCGATGCACGAACTGACCCCAGACGTCGAATCGCCGGCCAAGCACACCGAGCGCGACCATGGGGGCATCGCCGGCCACCCCCGGGGGTTGAGCATGCTGTTCTACGCCGAGATGTGGGAGCGGTTCTCCTACTACGGCATGCGGGCGATCCTTCTGCTGTTCATGATCGCGCCTCTGGCGATGGGCGGAATGGGGATGGACCAGAAAGACGCCGCTCAGATCTACGGTAACTACACCATGGCGAGCTACATGGTGTGCATCCTGGGGGGCTACCTCGCGGATAATTTTATCGGGGCGCGCCGGGCGGTCCTGATCGGCGGGCTCATCATCACCGCTGGCCATTACTGCCTGGCATTCGCCTCCGAGCCAACCTTCTACGCGGGGCTCATCCTCGTCGCGCTCGGCACCGGCCTGCTCAAGCCGAGTATCAGCACGCTCGTCGGCGGACTCTACTCGCATGGCGACACACGACGCGACGCCGGCTTCTCGCTCTTCTACATGGGCATCAACCTCGGTGCGTTCGCCGCGCCGCTGGTCGTTGGCTGGCTCGCGCAGGGCGAACAGTTCAAGGCGCTGCTCACTGGCTGGGGTCTTGACCCGACACATAGCTGGCACTGGGGCTTCGGCGCGGCGGGGATCGGTATGACCATCGGTATGATTGTCTACCTGCGACACTGGCATTGGCTCTCGCACATCGGTCATCCGCCGGAAGCAGACACTCCGCGCCCGTGGGGTAAGCTCGTACTGGTCGCTCTGGGCACTGCGGCGATGCTCGGCGTAATGATCGCGTCAGACTATGTCGCCTGGATTAATCCCATCGTCTTCGCGCTCCCGTTCGTCGGCGTGATCTGGTTCGGCGTCGTGAAACGGGATATAGATAGCCGCCGTATTGCGGCGATCCTCGTCTTCTTCATCTGCGCGATCCTCTTCTGGGCGGTCTTTGAACAAGCCGGCTCCTCGCTCACACTTTTCGCGGATGAACTCACGCGCAACGAGCTGTTCGGGCGCGCATTTCCATCCTCCTGGTTCCAGTCCGTGAACTCGCTCTTCATCCTCGCACTCGCGCCACTGTTCGCGTGGCTCTGGGTCAGCCTGCGGGAGCGTCAGCCTTCAATCCCCATGAAGTTCGTCTGGGGCCTCGTGTTCCTCGGGCTCTCGTTCGCACTCCTCGTCCCCGCCGCGCAGCTCACCGCCGCCGGCAAAGTGAGCCCATGGTGGCTCATCGGTGTCTACTTCCTCCAGACCATCGGCGAACTCTGCCTCAGTCCCGTCGGCCTGAGCGCGATGACCAAGCTAGCCCCCGCGAAGCTCGCCGGGCTTGTGATGGGCATCTGGTTCCTCGGCACCGCCCTCGGCAACAAACTCGCAGGGTCGATCGCGGCAGAGTTCAACGCCAAGGACCCGCAAGCCCTCGCGCACTTCTTCTGGCAGCAGGCGCTGCTCGTGGGCGGTATGACGGTGCTCCTACTGGTACTCGTGCCGTGGGTGCGCCGACTGACTGGCGAACAGGCGACGTCAGGTCAGAGCTCTGCCTGAACGCGAACGGACACCGGACAGTGATCCGAACCCGTGACCTTGTCGTGGATGTCGGGCTGAGAATACTTGAGGCCGTCAGACGTCAGGCAGTAATCCAGGCGCCAGCCGATATTGCGGGCGCGGATACCCGGGCGATAGGACCACCAGCTGTAGCGCTTTGCTAATTCGGGATGCTGCGCGCGGAACGTATCCGTGAAGCCGTGCTGAGAAAGGAGCTGGCTGAAAGATTCACGCTCCTCGTCGGTGAAGCCCGCGTTGCGGCGGTTCGTGGAAGGATTGGCGAGGTCGATCTCGGCGTGCGCGACGTTGAGGTCGCCGCAGACCACGACCGGCTTCTGCTTGGCGAGGCGGGCGAGGTATTTGCGGAAATCGGCGTCCCACTGCAGCCGGTAGTCGAGGCGCTCCAGCTCGCGCTGGGAATTAGGGACGTAGGCGCTGACGACGAAGAGCCCTTTGAATTCGGCCGTCACCACGCGCCCTTCGGGCGGATGGTCTCCCGGGAAATCAGTGGCGACGGAAAGCGGCGCGGTCTTCGAGAGCACCGCGGTGCCAGAGTAGCCCTTCTTCTCCGCTTCGTGCCAGAACTGATGCGGATAGGCCAGGCCGAGCGTGGAAGCGACGGCGGTCTCACACTTCGTCTCCTGCAGGCAGAGCACATCCGGGTCAGCGGACGCGATGAAATCGGCAAGCCCCTTGCCGAGGGCTGAGCGAACGCCGTTGACGTTCCAGGAATAGATCTTCGCGTGACTCACGGACGGATCACTTAAAGAGCTGATTCATCTTACGGTCGAGATCCTTACCCTTCTCGACGCCCTTCGCATCGGCCGCAGGAGCCACGGGAGCAACCTCCACGACGGGCGCCGCCGGAGCCGGAGCCACGACCGCCGGGGTCGGCGTGACGATAACGGGCGCGGCGGGCATCAAGTCGTCGGGCTTAACTCCAAAAAGGACATCGACGCGCTGAGCGAGGGTGAGCGGGCCCTTCGGAATAACGGCCACCACGGGAGCGACCGGCGACAAGGTCGCGTCCACCGGAGCAACGGGAGTCATCGCGGACGAGTTCGCGGCGAAGGCCGCATCGACCTTCACGCCCTTGGCGACGAGCTCCGAGACACGCTTGCCGAGTTCGACGGAGAAATCGGTGAACGTGCTCTTGATCTCGAACTTGGCACCCTTGGCCCGTACCTCAAGCGAGCCATCGGCGAGGACCTTGGAAACCTGCAGGACCGTACCAACCTCGAGCGCCAAATCTTGGACTTTCTTCCCATCGACGATGACCGGGACCGTGGTCGCAGTCTTCACCGCCACCGCGGTCGGCCAGAGAATGAGGTATTCCGAGATGGCCTTGAAATCGATGGCTGGTTCGGCGGCGGCTGGGGTAGCTGGGGTGGCTGGGGCGGCAGGGGCCGGAGCAACCGCGACGTCCGTCGAGGCGGGAGTCGCCACTGGCGAGGTGACCTTGGGCGCGGCGGGCACGACTGGGGCGACGACAGGCGCCGAAGCGACCGCGACCTCAATCGGCTGGGCAGCGGACTCACTACGGCTCACGACCACGTTGAAGCTGGGCGTGAAGAATAGGATGCCTCCAGCACCGACAATCGCGCCGAAGAGGAAGATGAGGAGACCTCGGAAAAACGCAGCCATGGATATATTCAGGAGCCCGCCTTGATTTCGATGACGTCGTGCGGGGCAGCTTCGCGCTGACCAGCCGGAGTGACGCGAATGTAGCGGGCGCGCTTACGATGTTCGGCGAGGTTGGCGGCGCCGAGGTAGCCGAGGCCGCTCTGGACGCCGCCGGCGAGGGTGCCGAGGACTTGGTCGACCGTGCCGGAAACTTCCTTGAGCGCTTCGATGCCTTCGGCGGCGACCTTGCTGAACTTGCCGCTGGCGGAATGGCCGTAGCGGGCGGCGGAACCCTTCCGCATGGCTTCGTGCGAACCCATGCCGCGGTATTCCTTATATGTCTTACCGTTGATCTCCATCAGCTTGCCCGGGGCTTCGCGGCTGCCGGCGAGCAGGCCGCCGAGGATGACCGCGTCGGCGAGCGTGAGCGCCTTGACGATGTCGCCGCTCTTCGTGATGCCGCCGTCGGCGAGGATACGCACGCCCTTCTTGGCGGCGGCGCGGGAGGCGACGTAAAGCGCGGTGAGCTGCGGGATGCCGACACCGGCGACGATGCGGGTCGTGCAAATCGAGCCGGGGCCCTGGCCAATCTTGACGGTATCCGCGCCCGCGGCGGCGAGGAACTCGACGCCTTCGCCGCTGGTGACGTTGCCCGCGATGAGCGTGATGCCCTTATGGGCCTTGCGCAGCATGCGGAGCGCGTCGCCGACGCCCTTGGTGTGGCCGTGGGCGGTGGAAATCGCGAGGGCGTCCGCGCCTTCGTCGATAAGGGCGCTGACATGCGCAAGGAGGCGGGCGCGGTCGATTTCGCCGTCGGCCGTGCGGGGGACCGAGATGGCGACGCCGACGCGGAGACGGAAGTCGGCATCGCGGGTCGGGCGGACGTGGGCGCGGGATTCTTCGGAGATGCGCTCGATGTCGCTGAGGGTGAAGAGGCCGCGCAGCTTGTTCTTCGCGTCGACCACGAGAAGCTTGTTCTGGCCGACGTGTTCGGAGAACTTGCGGTCGGCGGTGGCGATGGGGTCCTTGCCGAGATCCTTCTCCGCGACGGTGAAGACCTTGTCGCGCGGGATCATGACCGCGACGACCTTGCGCTGGCCGTGGCGTTCCTTGACCGTGCTGCCGGGCAGGAGGCCGAGGAGCGTCCCGTCCGAGGACGTCACCGGGAAGGTGCTGAAGGCGAGGCCGTCGCGTTCGATGCGGGCGAGGACCTGACCGATGGTGTCGTCGGCCGAGACCACCGCGGGGTCGCCAATCATGCCGTGGATGTGGTTCTTCACGCGGCGGACTTCGGCGACCTGGTCGGCTTCCCCCATATTATAGTGAAGGAGACCTAGGCCGCCATTGAGGGCCATCGCGATGGCCATGCGGTGCTCGGTGACCGTATCCATGTCGGACGAGACGATCGGGAGGGATAGCGCCAGGGCGTCGGAGAGGGACGAATCGAGGCGGGTCATCCGGGGGAGAACCTCGGAATAGCGGGTCGCCAGGGAGACGTCGTCATACGTCAGGCCGAGGCCGGCGTTGGCGGGGAAGAAGTCGTCCGCGGACAGGTAAAAGCGTTCGTCTAGGGAAACGCGGCCCTTGGATTTCGAGGAGGCCATGAGTGGTCGGTTTCCCCAAAGGGTGTTAGGCACCCCCCGGAGGGGTGGCAAATTGATTTTGCGAGTTTGTCCGGATTGCCGTCTATTCGCCCCATGACGAGCGGTTATTTCGACTTCAAACGCGTCCGACGACGACTGCGCTCTCCGGTGACGACGGGCGCTGGCACCGTTGACAGCGTGGATCGCATCATCCTGCGGACCCAGTCGGACCACGGTACCGGGTACGGTGAGATCGCCCCCTGGCCGGGCTTCCCCACCGAGTCCGTGGAACAGGCCCTGGAATTCCTCCGCTCGGCGCAAGGCAACCTTCCCCACCTTATCGCTGCCGTCGACGCCTCGCCCACCTCGCTACCCTGTCTCTCCTCAGCGCTCTCCAGCTGCCGCCTCTGGGATAAGATTGTGGGCTTTGGCGGCAGCCTCCCTTGCGCCGGACTCATGACGCTTTCCGTCATGGAGACCGAGGCGAAGGTGGCCGCAGGCTTCCAGACCTTGAAGGTTAAGATTTCGCCGGAGACATCCGAGGAATCCATCCACGGGGTGCTGAGCCGATTCCCGGGCCGACTGCGCTTGGATGCCAACGGCTCACTAGATCTGCAGACGGCGCGGCGCTGGACCGAGTTCGCGCGCGCGCAGACGCAAGTTGAGTTCCTCGAACAACCGCTCCCCGTCGGCCATCCGGGCTACGCCTCGCTCGGACCGGATAAAATCGCGCTCGACGAATCTTTCCTCACGCCGGGCGGAATCGATTGGAGCGGGACGGTCGTCGTGAAACCTTTGCTCGCCGGAGATTGGGACGACCTCTTGGCATGGCGGGCTACCCATGTAGGCACCGTCGTCTATTCCTCCTGCTTCGAGACCGCGATCGGCCGACAAGGGGCGCTCTGGCTCGCCGCACAGGATCCAGCCGCCGGCACGGTGGGATTTGACACCTTAGGTCGCTTCGAAAGCGACGGACGTGATCGTCACGCGCACGGACCGTCGGCGGGCGGCCTGCCGAGCTATGATTGGGCGGGCTTCTGGCACGACCTGACATGAGCGCCGTCGCGGTCTTCCACGCGCAACACGCCGCGCACCTGCAGGAAGCCCTGCAGGCTCATGATGCCGGCCTGCCCGTCTTCTTGGGGAACCCGCGCTGGTCTGAAACTGATCTCGCTGAAGCCGCCCGCCAGATTCCCCGCGGCACGATCGTCAAAGGACACGCCCCCGAACCGCG
The DNA here is from genome assembly GCA_964203605.1 of Opitutales bacterium. GTDB lineage: Bacteria > Verrucomicrobiota > Verrucomicrobiia > Opitutales > UBA953 > UBA953. The sequence continues at coordinate 123,319 of CAXNMQ010000004.1, read as the reverse complement.
AGGACTCGGCACGTGTGATTGGCCGAAAAATTGGCGCGGCCGGGTGATGATTCCCACCGGCGGCACCGGGGGGAAAGTAAAGTTCATCATCCATTCTTCAGAAACCCTCCGAGCCGCGACGCTCGGCCTCCGTGATGCGCTCGTCGCCCGTGGCCTCTCACCCATCCTGCACGGCGTCACCTGCACGCCGCCCTGGCACGTGAGCGGATTCATGCCGGCCATCCGCGCTCGCGTTACCGGCGGCCAGCATCTCGTCATCGATGGTCGCTTTAACGAAAACACCGCCCTGCCCTCCGTCGCGCTCCCCTCCCCGGGCACGAAGATTATTTCATTGGTCCCAGCTCAATTATCGCGGCTCCTCGCTCGCGCCGAGGGCGAAGCCTGGTTGCGGGCGTTTGATGTCATCTTGCTCGGTGGCTCGGCGGTGCCCACTCCGCTGCTCGCCGAGATTAGCACGCGACGACTGCCCGTGTTTCTCACCTACGGCTCGACCGAGACCGCAGCGGCTTGTGCGCTTTGTCCGCCGGAAAAAATCTGGTCAGGCGAATCCGTCCGCGGCACTCCCTTGCCTGGCGTGACGTTTGCGACGAACGGTGACGGCGTCGTCACCATCGCCACCGCTGCGCTCGGTCTTGGCCTATGGCCCGACGGCCCGCTCGATAGCCCATGGGTGAGCGGCGATCGGGGCGACGTCGCCGCAGACGGGTGCGTCAAGATTTCTGGTCGGGCCGACCGCGTGATCATCACCGGCGGCGAGAAGGTGGATCCGGCCCGCGTCGAGCAGGCCCTGCTCTCGACTGGCCTCATCAAGGAAGCGTTCGTGCTCGGCATGGTCGACGCTCGCTGGGGCGAAATCGTGACGGCCTGCGTCATCGGCCCCGCGTCCGCCGAAGCTGCGCTGCGGCTGGCCTGCGAAGCGCTCGAGCCCGCGGCGCGCCCGCGGCGCTATGTGTTCATCCCCAGCATGCCGACGAATGCCAGCGGCAAGCCGGACCGGGAAGCGATCGCGAAGTTGACCGCTTAAGCGCGGACGGCTTTCCAGACGCGCAGGCAGGCTTCAACGAGCGCCGGGAATTCCGCGAGGGGCACCTGCGACGGGCCGTCAGAAATCGCCTTCTGCGGATCGGGGTGTGTCTCCATGAAGAGGCCATCAGCGCCGGCGGCGAGGGCCGCTTTGGCGAGGACGGGGACATATTCGCGCTGGCCGCCGGAAGAGCCACCCGCGGCGCCGGGGAGCTGCACCGCGTGCGTGGCGTCCATGATCGTCGGGTGACCGAAGCCGGCCATGATCGGGAAGGAGCGCATGTCGACGACGAGGTTCTGGTAGCCGAAGGTCGTACCGCGGTCGGTCTGCCAGATCTCAGCGGCCTTGGCGCCTTCGAGCTTATCGACGACGAAACGCATCTCGAACGGCGAGAGGAACTGGCCCTTCTTCACGTTGACGACCTTGCCGGTCTTGGCGGCCGCGACGAGGAGGTCGGTCTGGCGGCACATGAACGCGGGAATCTGCAGCACGTCGACGACCTTACCGACGACTTCGCACTGCTCGGGGCCGTGGATATCGGTGAGCACGTTGAACCCGATAGTCCTTCTTCACCATCGCGAGGAGGTCGAGGCCGGCTTGCATACCCGGGCCACGGTCGCCACCGAGCGAGGTACGGTTGGCCTTGTCGTAGGATCCCTTGAAGATGATGTTCAGCTCCGGATGGCGGGCGGCCAGGGCTTTGAGCTCCGTGGCAACAGTCCGGCAATTGGACTCCGATTCGAGGGAGCAAGGTCCGGCGATGAGGAGCAGACGGCGCTTATCGTGCAGCATGCGGCAGGATAGGACGGGCCGCGCCCTCAGGGCGAGCCGTAAGGAGCCCTCAGCGACCGAGCCAGGACAGCACTTCCGGCAACGAACGCGTGTTGAGCACCTGCTCCGGCGTCAGCCAGCCCTTGCGGGCGATACGCACGCCGTGCGCGGCGAAGGCCAGCTGGTCGATATCGTGTGCGTCCGGATTGATCGAGCAGAGCACGCCCTTCTCAGCCGCGCGACGCCACCAGCGCCAGTCGAGGTCGAGTCGCCACGGGTTCGCGTTGAGCTCGATGATCGTGTCGTTGGCGGCGGCGGCATCGATGACCTTGGCGATGTCGACGTCGTAGGGCTCACGCCTGTTGAGCAGGCGGCCGGTCAGATGGCCCACCATGTCGACGTGTTCGTTCTCGATGGCCTTGATGATCCGGGCCGTCTGCGCCTCGCGATCCAAGGTGAAAAGGTTGTGCACCGAGGCCACGACGAAGTCCAAGCGAGCGAGCACGTCATCGGAGAAGTCGAGCGTCCCGTCCTTGAGGATATCGACCTCGCTACCGGAGAGCACGCGCACGCGATACTTCTTAGAGGCGTTGAGCTTGGCGATATCCTCGAGCTGCTTCGCGAGGCGGGCCTCGTCGAGGCCACTGGCTTGGAAGCTGGACTTCGAGTGATCCGAGATGCCGAGGTAATCCCAGCCGTGGGCTTCAGCCGCGGCCGCCATCTGATCGAGCGTATGGTCGCCATCTGATTCCGTGGTGTGGTTATGGAAGACGCCACGCAGGTCGGAGAGCTGGACGAGCTTCGGCAGCTGGCCGGCTTCGGCGGCGTCGATCTCGCCATTACCCTCGCGGAGTTCGGGCGGAATCCACGGCAAGCCAAGCGCCTGGAAGACCTCTTCCTCGTTCTTAGCGCCAGGGGCGATGGTCTTGTCGTCGACGGACTTGAAGCCCCACTCGCTCATGCTGAGCCCGCGGCCGAGCGCGCGGTGGCGCATGGCGACGTTATGCTCCTTGGAGCCTGTGAAGTGATGGAGCGCGAAATAGAACTGCTCAGCCGGCACGACGCGGAGGTCGGCCTGCAGGCCGTTTTCGAAACGCACGCTAGACTTGGTCTCACCATGCGCGGTGACTTCCTTGACGCCGGGATAGGCGACGAACCAGTCCATGATCGGCTTGGGTTCCGATGAGGCCACGAGGAAGTCGAGGTCGCCGACCGTCTCGCGGGCGCGGCGGAGCGAGCCGGCGGATTCGGCGAGCGAGACCTGCGGCAGCGCGCGCAGACCAGCCAGGATCGGCTCAGCGATGGCGGCGGCCTCGTACCAGCGGTGACGCTTGCCGTAGGCGATGCGATTCTTGATACCTTCGAGGATCTTATCCTGCGTCTTGGCGCCGAAGCCCTTGAGCTCGGCAACCGCGCCGGATTCGCAGACCTCCTTCAACTTCGCAAGATCTTCGACTGCGAGCAGCGTCCAAAGAGCACGCACCTTCTTCGGTCCGAGGCCAGGGATCTGCATGACTTCCAGAAGGCCGGCAGGGATCGAAGCCTTGAGCTTCTGATGGAAGGGCAAGACGCCATCGCGACGAAGCGTGGTAATCTTATCGACCAAAGCTTCGCCCAGGCCCGGGATGTCCGCGAGCTTGCCGCCGTCGATGAGCTCGCCGAGGTCCTCGGTCATGTTCTCCAGGATGCGGGCTCCGGCGGAGTAGGCGCGGATCTTGAACGGATTCTCTCCGGTCAGCTCCATGAACGTGGCGATCTCGTCGAGGACGCTCGCGATGTCATTCTTCTCCATCATGAACGGCGGGCCTTCTCGGCGAGGTAGATACTTTGCAGGGCGGCAAAATCGGCTTCGCGGCTACCGCTCTCAATCACGTGTTGATAGGCGCCCGCGTGGCGGATTTCTTCTTCGGCGGCGGCGACGCGACGGTCAATCTCGTCGACCGGATCGGTGCCACGGCCCGTAAGCCGACGGCGGAGTTCGGCGTGGTCGCTCACGCGGATAAAGACCGTGACGAGTGCGGAGGCGAGAAGCGGGTCGGCGGCGCCCTTAGTACGAATCGTGGCGGCCCCCTGAACGTCGACGTTGAGGAGCGCGTCGAAACCAGCGCCGAGGTGCGTGGCGACGTCGGCCGCGCGCGGCCCGTAGAGATTGCCGTGCACGGTGGCATGTTCGAGGAAGACGCCGGCGGCGACCTGTTGCTCGAAGCTGTGAGCGCGTCAGGAAGTGGTAATCGACGCCGTCCGCCTCGCCGGCGCGCGGGGCGCGGGTCGTGCAGGTGATCACGCGGCGGATGGCCTGGGGGTAGGCCTCGGTCAGCCGAGAGCAGAGCGTGGTCTTACCGCTGCCAGCGGGACCCGAGACGACGATGAGCAGAGCGCGGCTCACGCGAGTCGGAAAGACTGGGCGACGCAAGCGACGGCCAGGAGGAGGCTCAGCCCGCCGAAGACCTTGCGACGACCCTCCGTGGCGAGGACCCAATCGCACTGACGGCAGAACACCGGCGGCGAGCAGGCCCACCAGAAGCCGAAGAGCACGAGTACTCCGTAGCTCAGCGAGGCGTCGAGCAAACTATAGGGAAGCTGGCGATAGCCGGCGTCCAGGGCATGCCGGGCGAGGAAGAGCATAATCACCCCGAGGGCGCGCACCGACAGAAAATCCGGCATATAAACAAACGTCAGCAGGCTGAAGCCGATGAAACCCACAATCACCGGCATACGCGGTAAGCCAGCGAGATCGGCTTCCGGGATATTCAGGAGCCACCAGGCGAACCAGGCGATGGCGACGAGAGCGAGTAAAGTCGTAGCGCTTTTGGAACGACGGAAGGAGCGGAGGACCGGGGAGTCGGTGACGATGAGCCAGCCAGCCAGGAGCAGGAAGGCGGCGAGCGCGTAGTAGGCTTGGGCGAGAGTCACGCCCGCCATTAGGACAACCTAGTCGCCCGAGGCAACCCGTAGGTTCAACGTGCGCGCAGGCGGGCGACGGACCAAGCGGCGTGTTCCGCGACCATCGGATCGGTTGACCCGAGGAGCGCCTCGGCGGCCGGAAGGTCGGCACGCTCGCCGACATTACCCAGGACCGTGAGCGCATTACGATGCCAGCGGGCGAGGCCGAGACGTTCGACCGGCGTGCCCTTGAAATGCGTCAGGAACTGCTCGTCCGTCCAGGCCAGCGTCTCGCGAAGGGGCGGATGCGGACGCGGGGCGAAATGGGCTTCACGAGTCGCCACGGCCCACTTGTTCCACGGGCAGACGTCGAGGCAATCATCACAGCCGAACACCCGATCGCCGAGGGCTTCGCGGTATTCGATGGGGATGGCCCCCTTGTGCTCGATGGTCAGGTAAGCCAGGCACTTGCGGGCATCTAACTTATACGGGGCGATGATCGCGGCCGTCGGACAGGCGTCGATGCAGCGCGTGCACGTGCCGCAGCGGTCCGGCTCCTTGGCGGCGGAAACTTCGAGTTCGAGGGTCGTCAGAATGACGCCGAGGAAGAGCCAGGTCCCCGCACCACGGTGGATGAGGATGGTGCTCTTGCCCTGCCAGCCAAGGCCGGCGGCCGCGGCGACGGGCTTCTCGAGTACGGGGCCCGTGTCGACGTAAGGCTTCTGCTCACCGCCCAGTACCTGCATCGCTTCGCAAAGTTGCTGCAGGCGGGCGAGAAGCACGTCGTGGTAATCGGCACCGAGCGCGTATTTCGCGATACGGTAACCGGCCGGAGGATGCGGCTGATAATAATTAAGCCCGACGACCACGAGGCTGCGGGCCTCCGGCATCACCTTGCGGGCGTCGGTGCGGCGTTCGGGATTACGGGCCAGCCAGGCCATGTCGCCGTGCATGCCGTCGGCGATCCACTTCTTAAAATAATCGGCGCGGACGTCGACCTCGACTGGCGCCACGCCGAACGCGTCAAAGCCCAGCGCCTTCGCCGAAGCCTCGAGTCGCTGGCGGAGGGCGCGCGGGTCCATCGGACTCAGCCCAGGATCGAGAGCACGCGGCCCACGATCTCTTCGACTGGCGCGAGCTTGCCGTTGCCCTCGTAGCCGCAGGCCAGCATGCCTTCAGCGGGCTCGACGATGGCGTGACCGCGGGAACGGAGGGTCTTCAGGTTAGCCTGAGTGGCAGCGTGCTCATACATCTTGCCGTTCATCGCCGGGCAAAGGAGGACTGGGCCACGAGTAGCCAGATAAACGCTGGTCAGGAGGTCGGGGGCGAGGCCGTGGGCGAACTCGGCCATCACGTTGGCGGAAAGCGGCGCGACGAGGAGGAGGTCCGACGAATCGGCGATCTCGATGTGGCCAGGGACGGAGTTAGCTCCCTCGGCCCAGAGGTCGAACGCCACCGGCCGGCGGGAAAGCACCTGCAGCGTCATCGGGGTGATGAACTGCGTGGCTCCCTTGGTCATGACGACCTGGACCTCGGCGCCGTACTTGACCAGCTGGGAGATCAGGTCCGCGGCCTTATAGGCGGCGATGGAGCCGGTGACACCGAGGGTGATACGTTTGCCGACGAGCTGGGACATGACAACGCCCCACGATGCCAAGCGGCCCTGATGAGGCGAGGTGAAAGGCGGTCGACCGTGCCGAAAACAAGAGCTTTCGGGCGAAACCTGCCCCTTTTCTTGTTTGCCATGCCAGCCCCCGGGGGTTCGCATTGGCTCCTCTTATGCAATCCGACATTGGTCTCATCGGTCTGGCCGTCATGGGTCAGAACCTCGCCCTCAACATCGCCGACCACGGCTTCGCGATCTCGGTGTACAACCGTACGACCGCCAAGACCGACGAGTTCGTGAAAGAAAACCCGAAGACCCCGGGCAAGCTGACCGGCTGCCCGACCATCAAGGACTTCGCGGCCTCCCTCAAGAAGCCCCGCAAAGCCGTCATCCTCGTCAAGGCCGGCGGCCCGACCGACGCGGTGATCAACGAGCTCGCCGCGGCCTTCGAGCCGGGCGACATCATCATCGACGGCGGCAACGCCCTCTGGACGGACACCATCCGCCGCGAAAAGGAACTTAAGGCCAAGGGCCTCCGCTTCATTGGCTCCGGCGTGTCCGGCGGCGAAGAAGGCGCCCGTTTCGGTCCGTCCCTCATGCCCGGTGGCGATGCCGCTGCCTGGGCCGAGCTCAAGCCCATCTGGGAAGCCGTCGCTTCCAAGGTCGATGCCGTCACCGGCGTCGAACTCACCGGCGCGACCCCGGGTAAGCCCATCAAGGGCGGCGTCCCTTGCGTGGCCCACATCGGCCCCGACGGCGCTGGCCACTACGTCAAGATGGTCCACAACGGCATCGAGTACGGCGACATGCAGATGATCTGCGAAGCCTACGACCTCATGCGCGGCCTCCTCGGCATGACCCCGGACGAGATCGGCACCACCTTCGAAGAATGGAACAAGGGCGACCTGAATTCCTTCCTCATCGAGATCACCGCCAAGGTGCTCAAGCAGAAGGACCCCGAGACCGGCGTCCCGCTGGTCGACGTCATCCTCGATACCGCCGGCCAGAAGGGCACGGGCAAGTGGACGAGCGCCAACGCCCTCGATATGGGTGTCGCTGCTCCGACCATCGCCGAAGCCGTCTTCGCCCGCTGCCTCTCCGCCGTGAAGGATGAGCGCGTCAAAGCCGCCAAGGTCCTCCGTGGCCCGAAGCGCGCGATGACCAATCCGGATCGCGCCAAGATCATCGAACAGATCCGCGACGCCCTCTACTGCTCTAAGATCTGCTCCTACGCCCAGGGCTTCCAGCTCATGCGCGAGGCGCAGAACGAGTACAAGTGGAAGCTCAACTTCGGTGAGATCGCCCAGATCTGGCGCGGTGGTTGCATCATCCGCGCGAGCTTCCTCCAGAAGATCACCGAAGCCTTCGCCAAGAAGCGCTCGCTGGATAACCTCCTCCTTGACCCGTACTTCAAGAAGACCGTCAAGAAGGCGCAGAAGAACTGGCGCAAGGTCATCGCCCTCGCGGTGAAGCACGGCATCCCCGTGCCGACCCTCGGTTCGGCGCTCTCGTACTTCGACTCATACCGCACCGAGAATCTCCCGCAGAACCTGCTCCAGGGTCAGCGCGACTACTTCGGCGCCCACACCTACGAGCGCAAGGACAAGCCCCGCGGCGAGTTCTTCCACATCGACTGGCCGGATCCCAAGCGCCCGCAGATCAAGGCCTAAGCGCCTTGACGGAAACAGAAAGGGCGTCCTTGCGGACGCCCTTTTTCTTTGGCGCGTTACTCGGCGGACCAACCGCCGCCCGTGGCGGCGGCGAGGCGGACCGCGACCTGGCGGCGCTCCCAGACGACCAGCGAGAGCGTGCGGGCCGCCGTGGCTTCGTCTCGGCGCGCAATGAGGATCTCGTTCTCGTTCGCGAGACCAGCCTGGCGGCGGGCTTCGGCGTTGGTGAGCCGGACGCGTACCGCGGTGAGCACCCGGGCGGTCAGTTCCTCCTGCATGGCGAGCTCGCGCAGATCGGCGAGCGCATCCTCGACTTCGCGGAAGGCACCAAGGACGGCCTTCGTCCATTCGGCACCGGAGCCGTCAATGCGCGCGCGGGCGACCTCGAGGTTAGCTTCGCGCCGACCAGCGTCGAAGAGCGGCAAGTCTACCGACGGCGTCAGCGTCCAGAAACTCGACGAGCCCCGACCGACCCGCGAAGCCGGATCAGCCTGCCAACCGGCTTGGCCGTTGAGCGTCACCGAAGGATAGAAATCGGCGATGGCCGCGCCTTCGCGCGCGAGCGCGGCATCGATCCGCTCGGCCGCTGCCGCGAGGTCGGGACGACGCAGCAAGAGCTCCGAGGGCACGCCCGCACCAAAGGTCGGCATCGCGGCGGATCCTTTAGCTTCCGGTAACTGGACGCCAGGAGTGGAACCAATCAAAGCGCGGAGCGCATTCTCGACGGCGGCGAGGCGGCGGCGGCCGAGGCCTTCGTCGACCTTGGCCTGCGCGGCGGCGAGGCGGGCGGAGGAAAGCGGATCGGAGTCGAGCAAGCCTGCGACGACGGTCTTCTCGATAATCTCCATCTCGCGCCGGCGCGTCGCGAATTCAGTTTCTAGGTAGGCGAGCTGCTCGCGAGCGCCGCGAACGGCGAACCATATCCGGGCGACTTCGGCAGACAGGGCGAGATCCGCCTGTTGGGTCGTAAACTTAGCCGCGCGCAAATCGGCTTCGGCGGCCTTGGACTTCGCAGCCTCGCGGCCCCAGAGGTCGAGTTCCCAGGAGGCCTTCACGCCAGCGGCGCCGACGTCAGTGCGACGCGGGATGCCGACGCCGAGCGGCACGCGACCGGTCTCCAGCGAGATGCGGGATGATTCCAGGCCGGCGCCGACGGAGACGGCGGGCTGATCGCCGGCATTGACGGAGGCAAGCAGGGCCACCGCTTCACGCTGACGCGCGCGAGCGATGGCGAGATCCGGGCTGTTCTTACGTGCCTGCGCGATGAGTTCGAGCAAGGCCGAGTCACCGAACGCCTCCGCCCACTTGGCATCAGCGACGGCACCGGCCTGCGAGAACGCACGCGGTGTGACGGGCCCCTTCGGCTTCGCCATCGGATCATGGGCGCAACCTGCGAGAACCAGCGCCGCAAGGAGGAAGCTCTTATTTACCCGGAGCATTTTGAGAAGCGTCGATATAGACGTCCATCTGCTGGCCGACGAAGAGCACGCGGTCCGCAGGGCGATCAAACTGATAGATCACCTGCAGCACGCGGGTATCGACGCGCTCGATGCTCGCGCCAGTGAGCGAGGTCTTCGGGATGACGAAGGGTTCGATGCGGACGAACTTCAGGGCGATGGACCGGTCCTTGCCGCCGGCGAGCGAGCTCTCGCCTTTCAGGTAGCCCTTGGCGGGCAGGCCTTCGCGCATGCGCGTGGCCAACTGCTCATCGACGTCGCAACGGATCTGCAGGCGAGTGATGTCGCCAAGGACGACGGGGGCCTTGGCGCCGGCCGCCACGAATTCACCGACCCGGACGCCGACCTGGAGCACGGTCGCGTCGATGGGCGAGCGGAGGATAAGGCGGTCGAGCAATACCGCCGTCTGGTCGAGCTGGGCTTTAGCGAGGGCGAGCTTCGCCTTCGCCTCCTTGGCGGCCATCTGGTAAGAAAGGAGTTCGGACGCGGAGACCGCGCCGCTGTCCTTGATGCCAGTCCAGCGACGGGCCGCATCTTCGGCACGCTCGGCGGTGGCTTCGGCGGCGGAGACCGCGGCCTTCTGCACCGCGTGCTGGGCGCGGAGGTCACGCTCGTCGAGGGTCAGGATCGGGTCGCCGGCCTTCACCTTATCCCAGACCTTCACATGGACCTTCGCGACGGTGCCGGACGTAGGCGAACCGAGGAGCGTATTCTCGGCGGCGGCTTCAATGAGGCCGGCGGCGGCGATCAGGCCGTCCTTGTCGCGCGTAGCGGGCTCATAGGGCGGCGGCTTGATCGGCGCCTCGTTGGCCGTACCGCGGGTGAGCTGCAGGGCGGCGATCGCGCCGGCAAGGGCTAGGGCGAAGAGCAGGATGCGTTTCTTGAACATAAGGAGGATTAGAGATGGGTGGTGTCGAGCAGCTTGGGATCGTCGACCACGCGGCTGATGCGGCCGTCTTCCATCTCCGCGATGCGGTCAGCGAAGCGGAAGATGCGGTGGTCGTGCGTGACGACGACCACACAGCGTTCGGGCGAACGGGAAAGGTCACGGACGAGCTGCATGATGTGGCCGCCGGTGTCCTTATCGAGGGCTGAGGTCGGTTCGTCGCAGATCAGGAGCGGCGGCTCGTGGACGAGCGCGCGGGCAATCGCGACGCGCTGCTGCTGACCGCCGGAGAGGGCGTTGGGGCGGCCTTCCTCGCGGCCCTTGAGGCCGACTTTATCGATGATGGCGAGCGAGCGAGCGTGGGCTTCGTCGTAAGGGCGACCCTGAATGAGCAGCGGCACCATCACGTTCTCCATCACGGTGAGCGTGGGGATGAGATTGAATGACTGGAAGACGAAGCCGAGGTGCTTGCGGCGGAAAGCGGTGAGCTCTTCCTGGCCGAGGCCATCGAGGCGCTGGCCGAAGACCTCGACCGTGCCCGCCTGTGGCGTGAGCGTACCCGCGATGACGGAAAGGAGGGTCGTCTTCCCGCAGCCCGAGGGGCCGACGAGCATGATGAGTTCACCGCGGCGGGCTTCGAAGTCGGCCTGCTGGAGGGCGACGACCTGGTTCTCCGGTGTGCCGAAGAACATGTCGACGCCGGAGGCGCGGACGGCGACGGTGTGGGCGAGGTGGCTCATCCGCGGAAGACGGAGGCGGCGTCAACGCGCGACACCTTGATGATGCCGATGATGGCGGAGACGAAGCTAATGCCCAGCACGAGGGCGAACGTCGCCCAGAGGATCTGCGGGTACATCACGAACGGCGGCATGCCCTTCTCGATCATCACGCGCCCGATGCCCTGCGCCATCCCGGCGCCGAGACCGAAGCCGATGAGGCCGGCAGTGAAGGCCTGCACGAAGAGCATGCGGGCGATGACGCCCATGCCCGCGCCCATCGCCTTGATGGCCGCAAAGTACTTCAGGTTCTCGAGGACGAAGGAATAGAACGTCTGGCCCGAGATGGCGATGCCGACGAACAGGCCGAGCAAGACCGCCGTACCAAAGGAGAACGGAATGCCGGTATTGGTCCAGAACCACCAGAAGGTATTACGCGCCAAGCTGCGCTCGCCCCAGCTCCAGATCACCGTGTCCGCCGTCCACGCCTTGAGGCCCGTATCGCGTTCGATGCGGTCGCAGAGCTCGGCGGGCGTCACGCCCTTCTGCGGCTCGACGAGCATGAAGCTGAGCGTGCGGCGGGCGCCGAGCGTGTAGCCCTTCGCGCGATCGTAGGTCGTGTAGACGAACGGTCCGCCGGTGAAGGCCCGCCTCACTTTGCAGATACCGACGATGCGGGCCTGGATGTCGTTGACCTCGAACGTGTCGCCGACCTTGAGCGGCGTGTTGCGCGGCTTGCCGTCGGGACCGACGGTCATGCGTCCCATCAGCGCGGCGCCCCATTCGTCGACGATGACGGTATCAGGGAGGCGCAGGTCTTCGATACGGCCTTGGGTGAGGACGGCCGGGGCGCCGGCGAAGGTGTCGGCATCGATGCCGACGAGCGTGATCAGCTTGAAGTTGCCGTCCTGCATGCGCGCTTGGACGAAGGAAGTGTGGAGCGGGGCGGCCCAGGCGACCCCGTCGACGGAGCGGACGCGGCCGAGGTCCGTGTCGCGGAGCGGCTTGGCGTCATTGACCTGCTCGACCATCGGGTCGCTGACCCAGACCTGCGCGCGGATGTTGACCATCGGCGTATAGGTCCAGCTCATGATGCCGAAGAAGACCGAGCTCTGCTGGGCCATCAGTAAAGCCGAGAACGCCAGGCCACACAGGAGCATCGCGAGCTTGGCGCGGTCTCCAAAGAGCATGTTAAGGGCGAGGCGATACATCAGACGAGGACCTTGAGTGTCGCTTCAACAAGCCTCGGGTCAATGGGAAGTCAAACGGCCCGGACAATGTCCGGGCCGTCGTAACCTGACCGTATCTTACTAAGCTTACTTAGCGATAACCGCTACGGACGGAAGCTTCACGTAGTTGGTCTTGAACCATTCCGGACCCCAAGAGGCGTTGACGGCCCAAGCGGCGACGAGGAGGACGAGCGCGATCGAGAAACAACGGACGACCTTGCCCTTGTCTTCGCTCTTGGCGCCGATGTGAAGGAAGGCGACGGCGGCGAGGGCAAGGATGGGGTGGAACCAGGAAATCGGGCGAGCGGTCTGGAAGAAGGCGACGATGCCCACGACAAGGTTGATATCGACCAGGACGGCGACGATGCGCTGGAAGAGCGGCTTGGGTCCCTTAACCAAGGCGACAATGATGACAGCCAGGATAAGAACGAGGAGCAGAGAGCCGTAATGCTTATGTGCGACGAAGAGCGGGTTCATGCCCTCACCTTGATAGGTGACTGGCCCGATTCAAGCCATCCTGCTGAAATTTACCGGTCTTCAGGGAAGAGAACCCGGAAGAACCAAGCCGCTAAGGCTGCGCCAACAAACTGGACGGCGACCTCGGCCAAGATGCGCGGGGCGACCTTAGCCAGGAAGAGAGTTTCCGTGACGAAAGTCTTGGTGCCGATAAGCCCGTCGAGGAGCGCGGCGAGAACGCCCACCAGCGCCGACGCCAGCGAGACGGCCGGATTCATGGTCGGGTTGAAATCTCCAAACGTACCCGAGAGGCCAAGGACAGCCACCGCGATGGCTAGGCCGAAGTAACTGTTGCCGGCCGTGAGGCGCGAAGTCCCGACCATCAAGATGATGAAGACCAGCGCGAAAGTGCAGAGCAGCTCGATGACCGCGGTGACGCCGAATCCAGCGAAGGCGGATTCGCTCAAGGCATCGATCGCCCCCCTGGCGTGTTCCGAATCATGGCCGAGGAGATAACCGGCGACAAGAGCAGCGAGGACGGCAGCCATCAGCTGCACGCCGACGTAGGACCAGAGGGCGCGGGAGCTGGAGCGGCCGCGCAGGCGGAACGCGAGCGAGACAGCGGGGTTATAATGGGCAAGCGAGACCGGGGCGCCCATGTAGATGAGGGCGCAAAGCAATGCGGCGACCGGGAGCGCGTTGGACGAGACCAAGGCGGCAAGGCAGAGGAAGAAAGTCCCGACGGACTCGATGAGCAGCTTATTGCGCATGGGTGTAATGTCGTCCGTCGGCGGGCAGGCTCAAGCGCGGAGTCACTCAGCGCGGCGCGCGGGCGTTGAGCCAATTCTCGCTGAAGGCCGCAATCTCTTCATACCCAGGCAGGCGACGGGTCCGCCCGCGCATTTCCCGGGCCGCTTCTTCCTGCGCGGCGAAGAGTTCCGTCATCGTCGCGTGGAGGGGCGTCTTGTTGTTCTTATTATCGACGAGCCAGAACCCCACCTGTTCGCCGTCAATGACCTCGTTGTTATAATACTGCCAGAACAAGGCCATCGCCGGCTTCCAGGTCATGAACTTGGCGAGGATCTCGCGATTACGTTGGTCGTGCTTCGCGCCGTCGCCGCCGCACGCCTTCCAAGACAGGCCAAACTCGCCGATGAAGACCCGCTTCGCAGGGAGGCCAGCCTTGGCGGGGAGCTGGGCGTTGACGTAGTCCAACGTGGCCCGGATCTCTTCCCCCGGGAGCAGCTGACTGTCGTAGGCGGAATAGGAGACGAAATCGACGTTCACTTTGGGCAGCACTGCGTTCACGAGTCGCTTGCGGCCATCCTTCATCGCGTCGCGGACGCGGTTGACCTCGGCGTAGGTATACACGCGACACTTGGCGTAGGACACTTCGGAGCGGGCGTCGTCGACGGCCTTCTGGCGAATACTGAGCCATTCGATCATTGCCGCGACAAGCTCGGGCGAGGCGTCCTTCTTGACGTCCTTATCCGGGAGGAGATACCAGTCGCCTTCCCAATGACCGAGGAAGAAGGTCTTGCCCGCCGTATCATAGCGAGTGAGCAGGTCCTTCGTAAAATGGTAGACGGCGTTGTATTCACGGCGCTTGAGCTCGGGCGTGAATCCTTTCGTCCACTCGTTCGAAGAGCGGTACCACAGCACGTAGTGCGTGAAGGGCATCGCGATATAAGGAGTCAACTGCTGGCCAGAGACCGCGTTGATCTTAAGGATACGCGAGCCCATCGCACTGATGCCCTTGGCGGCCTCGAGCACCGCCTCATCCTTGGTAAACTTGTAGGCCGGGCCGAACACCTGCGTGCCGATGACCTGCGGGAAGGCGTCGGGCATCGTCGGCACCGCAGGCAGGCGGGACATCTCCAGCGGCAGGTCGGGGCGCTTCTTGCCCTGGGCCAGCAACGCGAGCGGGAACAGCAGAAGAGCTCCCAGAAGGAAGCGAGGGGTTGAACTCATGGGGTGAACCTCAGGGAGAGGGACTTGAATTGTTCTGTTAGGACACGCTTCCTTCAAGCCCGTTCCCACCCAACACCATGATAACCATCAAAACTACCCTGGCCGCCGCGCTTCTCGCCGTCGGTCTTCACGCCCAGCTCGCCGCCGCTCCCGCCAAGGAGGTAGGCGCATCCACCGATCCGGAGCACGCCCGGCTTGTCGCCGCGCGCAAGGCGACGAACGCCCTGCCGGAGGTCATGGCCGCCGAACAGCAGGCCAAGGCCGACCGGGCTCTCACCACCAAAGCCTACGCTGAATACAAGGTTGCACGTAAACGCTCGACCGACTCCGAGGCGGCCTACCGCAACATCTTCGACTCCTCCCTCGCCACGGTGGACGAAGGCGCCCCGGCCCTGCAGGAGAAAGAGCGGGCCGCTTTCCGCGAGCGTATGCTCAAGGCCCGTACCGCCAAGAAAGCTGGGGCCAAGAAGCCTGTTGCGAAGGCAGACGAAGACGACGATGAGGATGCGGAAGACGAGCCCGCGAGCCCGACCAAATCTTCGAACTGAAGATAACCGACCCGCCGCAAGGCGGGTCTTTTATTTGGCGAGGGCGACTTCGAACGCCGACCAGATCTCCTCGATCGGCTCGAGCCCGACGGAGATGCGCAAGAGATCGGGATCGAGCCCGGCGGCACGGATATGCGCCCTCCCCTGCTCATTCGTCACTTCGTCGAAATGCGCGAGCCAGAGGAACGGCGACGCGATGGTGAACGCGAGGCCGAAGCTGGGACCCTTGACCACCGCCAAGCGATCGTAGGCGTGGCGCATCGCGCCTTCGCGTAGCTCGACGGTGACCAGCGAGCCTGCGCCCGCGCCCGGACGCATGATTGCGCGATAGTGATCGGCGGTCGGGCCGGTGAGGGCGGTGCGCACGCGCACGACGGAAGGGTGCGCGGCGAGACGTCGTGCGAGTTCGGTCGCGTTGGCCGAGAGCTTCGCGGTGACCTGCGCGACCTGCGCCGCTTGCGGGGCGAGCGCCGCGGCGTCGAGCGCGTGCAAGGGGACGTGCCGCTGCCGGGCGGCGGCCAGGAGCTCGGCGGCGCGCGGGCGCGCGGGATTCACGGCGAGGACCCCCGCCATGACGTCGCCCGACGAGGCGGCGTACTTCGTGAGGCTGCAGGGGACGAGGTCGGCGTAAGGCAGGACATCGGTGGCGGCGACGCCGGCGGAACTCGGGTCGACCACCAACATCGCCCCGTGAAGATCGCAAAGCGCGCGCAACGCACGCAGGTCGGCGGTCTGGAGCTGCGGATTGTTCGGCGCCTCCGTGAGGACGCCCGCGACGTCTCCCCGCGCGAGGAGGCGCCCGACCTCAGCGAGGTCGGTGACGTCATGGACGAACCTGCGCTCGACGCCGGGATTCTTCTCCAGCAGGCGGATCGAATCGACGTACAGCCAGCCCAGCTGGATCCAGACGCGGCGGCCGGCGGCGGACTGCACGACGTCGACGGCATGCAGGGCGGCGTCGACGGCGTTCATGCCCGAGGAGCAGAGGAGCAGGTCCGCGGGCGCGACGCCTTCGAAGAAGGGCATGAGCGCGGTGCGCACTTCGGCCGAGCCCGTGTCGGGCGCGTCCGGCTCATCGGCGAGCCAAGCCTCGGCCTGACGGGAAGAAATGAGCGCGCCCGTGTGCTGCACGAGCTTGGCCAGCCGGTTTGCGGCGTCGCCTGACTCGACGATGAGCAGGATGCCTGCCCCGCCGACACCAACGGCCAGCGTGCGTGCGCCGGCCTGCGCTGCGAGCCGCCGTGCGACATCCTCCCGGGCAAGGGGGAAAAGCGCCCAAGGCGGGGCGGGCCAGCTCGGCGGTAGATACTCCGAGTCCGGCGTGAAAGCGCATCGCCGGGCCAACTCCTCCGCAGCCGCCGAGACGAGGGCATTGCGCACAAAGCGCGGGTAGCCAGCGTGGAGGAGTTTCCAGACGCGCTCTTCCTTGCGCTCGTAGCTCTCGACGTCGGCGAGCGTCGGCAAGCAGACCACGGTCGCATGCGGCGAGTCGGGCACCGTGACGCCCAGGGCTGGCGAAAGAATCGGCACGATCAGAGACCTTCGGCGGGCTGCTCGTTCTGCAGGATCTGCTCCAGCGACTGGCGCCGGCGAATCAGCGAGAACTTGCCGTCGCGACGCAGGAGGACTTCCGGCGCCTCGGGGAAAGAATTATAATTCTTCGTGCTCATGCCAGCGCAATAGGCGCCCGCTCCGCCGATGACGCAGAGATCGCCAGCGGCCGCTTCGGGCAAGCTCCGGGTGGCGAGGGTCTCGGGTTCGCCAGGCGCGCAGCTGATCAAGTCTCCCGATTCACAACAGTGTCCAACGATGACGTAATCACGCGAGGCGCCGGTGGCCTTCGCGGGATAGAGATGCACCGGGTGCTGCGAACCGTAGAGAGAGGGACGCAGAATCTCAGTCATACCTGAATCGAGCTTGAGGAATTCGCGGGCTCCGGTGGAGACGATGTCTTGGACGCGCGAGAGCACTGCGCCGGCGTTAGCGACGAGGAATGTGCCCGGCTCGATCTCGAGGCGGAGCTTACGTCCGTCGGCTTGGGCGAATTTCTCGAAGGCGCCCTTGACCGGTGCGCCGACGACCTGCGGGTCCGTACCCTTCTCCGCCGCGACGCGCGCAACCTTGTAGCCGCCGCCGAGGTTGAGCGTCTGCACGGTCGGGAAACGGCTGACGAGCGCGAGGCTCGCCGCAGAGACTTCCTGCCAGACGACGGGGTCGCTGCCGGAGCCGATGTGGGTGTGGATGCGGACGACCTTCAGTCCGTACTGCTTCACGATAGCCTGAGCCTGATCCGCCCACTCATGCCAGATACCAAAGGAGGAGTCCGGTCCACCCACGTTGGTCTTGCCAGTACCGCCCGAGCCACGGCCGGGGTTAAAGCGTAGCCCGACCTCGTGGCCCGGGAGGGCCTTGCCGATGCGCTCGAGCTGGTGGAGGGAGCAGGCATTGACGTGGACTCCCTTATTAAGAAGAGAGGGGAAATCCTCCGGCAGCTCCTGGGAGGAGAGCGAGATGCGATCCGCCGGGACTCCGGCGAACATGGCCCGCCGGACTTCCCAGCCCGAGCTAGCGTCGAAATGCAGGCCCTTGTTCGCGAAGACCTTCAAGACGGAGGCGTTCGGGCAGGCCTTCATGGCAAAGCGGACCGTTACACCGAAGGCGTTCGGGAAGGCCAGCATGGCGTCAGCCTGGGCCTCAAGGGTGACCTGATCATAGACATAGCAGGGGGTGCCATGGGCCGCCGCGATCTGGCGGGCCGAATCAGGAAGAAGGAAGCGGTGATTTTCCACGGGAGTGTCTCGGGCGGACTGTGTCAGGCCCGCCCTTCCCTTCCAGCCTTTTTGCGGACGTATGACACCGCTTGCCTCCCCTCCCCTCGCCCCTTGGGATGACCCCAGCTCACGCTATCCTATGTCCGCCACCGAGACCATCGTCGCCGCCGCGACACCCGCCGGCCGCTCGGCCTTGGCCATCGTGCGCGTCGACGGCCCGCTGGCCTCGGCCATCGCCACGGCCGCCCTCGCTCGCAAGACCCCGCTCGCCGAGAAGACTTCGACGCTCGGTATCTGGCGCAACCAGGACGGCGAGCCCATTGACCAGGTCGTCGCCGTGCTCTGGCATGCTGGCCGCTCTTTCACGGGTAACGACTCGCTCGAGATCACCTGCCACGGCAATCCGCTGCTCGTGCGCCGGATCACCGAAGATTGCCTCGCGCGCGGCGGCCGCATCGCCGAACCCGGCGAGTTCACGCGCCGCTCCTACCTCGCGGGCCGCATCGACCTCACGCAGGCCGAGGCCGTCGCCGATCTGATCCACGCCAGCTCCGAACGCGCGCTCGCCTCCGCCCGCCGCATGCTCGCTGGCGAACTCGGTCGGCACGTGGCCCGCTGGACCGACCGCACGCTGCAGATTCTCGCCGAACTCGAGGCCCACATCGATTTCCCCGAGGAAGACCTGCCACCGGAAGACCCGCGTGGCCCTGCGGCCCGCTTGATTGAAATTGCGTCAGAACTTTCTGGATACGCCCGCACGGCGAAGCATGACGGAGCCCTGCGCGCCGGCCTGCGCGTCGCCGTCGTCGGCGCACCCAACGCCGGGAAGTCGAGCCTGCTCAACGCGCTCGCCGGCGCCGACCGCGCCATCGTGAGCCCTGAGGCCGGCACCACGCGCGATTACCTCGAAGCCCCCGTCGCGGGCCTGCCGCTCGCCGTCACGGCGATCGACACCGCCGGCTTGCGCGACGGCGGTTCGACGCTGGAGAATCTCGGCATGGCGCGCTCACTCGAACAGGCGCGCGGCGCGCATCTCCTTCTTCTCGTCGTCGATGCTTCGACGGAGCCCCCTGCCCTGCCCGCAGATCTCGTCGCGCTGCTCGACCCCGCGCGCACGCTCATCGTCGCCAACAAGTCGGACCTGCCCGCGCATCGTGCGCAGAAAGATTTCCTGCCACAGATTGCGAAGCTTTCTGCCTGCCTCCTAGACGGACGTGACGCCGAAGCGCTCCGCGCCAAGCTCGGGGACTTCCTCATCGCCAAAGAAATCGCCCCGGGGGCCGAAGACCTCGTGGTCAGCGTCCGCCATGCCGAGGCCCTCGCCCGGGCGGCGACCGCCCTTTCCGAAGCCGCCGGCCACCTCAAGGCCCCCATCCAGACCGAGCTCGCGGCCGCCCAAGGCCGGGTCGCCCTGGACGCCCTGGGGGAAATCGTCGGTCGCATCGATAATGAGCGTATGCTGGACAAGCTCTTCGCTTCCTTCTGCATAGGTAAGTGATTCCCTCTGGTGAGGGAGCGCCTATGCGACCTCACAAACAAATCCGCCTCGGGCCTGATCGCCCCTATGACGTCATCGTCTGCGGGGCCGGCCATGCCGGCGTGGAAGCCGCCCTGGCCGCCGCCCGCATGGGCGTGGATGTCCTGCTCCTAACGGGAAACGTGGACACCATCGCCCAGATGAGCTGCAACCCCGCCATCGGGGGGCAAGCCAAGGGACACATCGTCCGGGAGATCGACGCCCTGGGGGGCGAGATGGGCCTGACCGCCGATGTGACCGGCATCCAGTTCCGCCTCCTCAACTCCTCTAAGGGCCCGGCTGTCCAGGCGCCCCGGGCCCAGTGTGATAAGAAGGCCTACCAGTTCCGGATGAAGCACCTCTGCGAACTGCAGGACGGCCTCACCATCTTCCAATCCCAGGTCACCGGGCTCATCTTTAAGAACGGCGCCGTGGTCGGGGTGCAGACCAACCTCGATCTCGACTTCCACGCCAAAACCGTGGTCGTCACCACCGGCACTTTCTTGCGCGGCCTGATGCACATCGGGGCGAATAAAACCGAGGGCGGGCGCTTGGGTGATTTTAGTGCTAAGTCATTGTCAGCCAGTTTCTTAGAGGCTGGAATTGAACTCCAAAGGCTCAAGACGGGCACCCCGCCGCGCATCCTAGGAAGGTCCATCGATTTTAGCAAATGTGAGGAGCAGCCGGGCGATGCCTCCCCCACCCTTTTTGCCTTCCACGATACCCGCCAGCAGGCCGATTTGTTCCACGTGGAACAAGCCGGTGAGCGCCTCCCTGGATGGACCCCTGGAAGTGAGCAGGTATCCTGTTGGATGACTGAGGCGACCAGCGCCACCGGCAAGATTGTCCAAGAGAACCTCCACCTCTCTCCTCTCTTTGGCGGCGAGATCACCGGGGTCGGGCCGCGCTACTGCCCGTCCATCGAGGACAAGTTTGTGAAGTTCTCGGATAAGGACACCCATAAGCTCTACCTCGAGCCCGAAGGCCGCAACACCGACGAATGGTATATCAACGGCCTTTCGACCTCCCTGCCCTTTACCGTCCAACTCCAGATGCTGGCTTCGGTCCCCGGGCTAGAGAAAGCCGTTATGCTGCGCCCGGCCTATGCCGTGGAATACGATTTCGCGCCCCCTACCCAGCTTTACCCCACCTTGGAGTCCAAAAAGGTCGAAGGCTTATTCTTTGCCGGCCAGATCAATGGAACCTCTGGGTACGAGGAAGCCGGCGCCCAAGGCCTCGTCGCCGGGGTCAATGCCGCCTGTAAGGTCAAAGGTCAGACTCCCATGGTCATTGGCCGCGACGAAGCCTATATCGGAGTCCTGATCGATGATTTGGTGACCAAAGGCACCCAGGAGCCTTACCGGATGTTTACCAGCCGGGCTGAATTCCGCCTCTTATTCAACCACGGCAGCGCCGAACTCCGCCTTAAGGATAAAATCGCCGAGTTCGGCTTAGTCCCGCCGGATCGCCTAGGCCGAATCCAGGCCAAGGCTGAGAAAGTCGCTCATTGGATCGAATATCTGGAAAAATTAGCCATCCCGGGCGGGATTGCCGGCGACGTCATCCGTCGTAACTGGGAATCGACCCCTAAGGACCTGCCTCCGACATTCCTGGCCGAAGCCCCTGAAGTTCAGGCTGAAGTCATGTACCGGGTCAAATACCGCGGCTATCTGGAACGCGAAACGCGCAACGCCCGCAAGCTACATGACCTGGACTCCTTTAAGGTGCCTGAAGGCTTTGATTTCTTAAAAGCCTACGGCTTACGCATTGAAGCCCGCCAGAAGCTCCAAGCCATTCAGCCCAAGACCCTGGGCCAAGCCAGCCGGATCAGCGGGGTCAACCCAGCAGACATCTCACTGCTGATGGTTCTTTTCCGGGCAAAGTAATCCCAAAGGGAAGGGGAGAGCAGGGCGGTGTTCCACGTGGAACACGCCCTATGTAAAGATTATGGCCGCAGCGTGTGACGTTCGTGTTTCTTGTATTCATAAGTCGTTATTAGTCAAAATTTTATGCTCAAAATAAACTCCGACACACATTCGTCACGATTGTCACCTAGCTCTGGCTCTTCGTTTGGCGCTGCCTTTAAGTAATGGCGCACCCATGGACGCCGAACATCTCAAGCGCATCCTGATCGTCGACGATGAGTCGGACGTGACGGAACTATTGGACTACAAGTTCAAGCAAGCCGGCTATGCCATCCGCACGCTCAACGACCCGCTTCGCGCCATCGGCCTCGCCCGCGATTTCCGTCCGGACCTGATCATCCTCGACGTCATGATGCCCGAGCTCACGGGCGTGCAGCTACTGCGCATGGTCCGCGCCGACGCACTCCTCCAGGACACGCCGGTCATCTTCCTCACCGCCAAGGGCGAGACGGTCGACAAGGTGAAGGGCCTCGAGTCCGGTGCCGACGATTACGTGACCAAGCCTTTTGATACCCGCGAGCTGATGCTGCGCGCGCAGGCCTTATTGCGCCGTGCGAAGTCTGCCGCCGCCAAGCCTTCGACCCGACTCGCCGCCGGCGCACTGATGCTCGACATCGAGCGCCACGAAGTGACCGCCTCGGGCAAGATTGTCGAGCTGACCGCCACCGAATTCAAGTTGCTCCGACTGCTCCTCGAGCGGAAGGGCAGGGTGCAGTCGCGCGAAGAACTCCTCGCCGACGTCTGGAATTATTCGCCGGACCTCGAGACCCGTACGGTCGATACCCACGTCCGACGTCTGCGCGAAAAACTCGGCCCGTCCGGCGATGTGATCGATACCGTGCGCGGCGTCGGTTACCGCGTGAACGGCTAAACCGCTTTGCGCTCGCGCGTCTGGCGGAGCCAGACAGCATTCTCCGCAGATGTCTTGGCTTCCCTGGTTACTCCTGCTCGCGCTCGTCGTCACCGCCGTCTGGTACCTCGCCGAGATTGCCAGCCATGTGCGTTGGGCCCGCCGCGCGCTGCTCGCCGAAGGTGGCGCACCGCGTCCACAAGGCTGGCTAGTACGGAAACTGCGCCTGGAAGAACTCTTCATCGCCATTGAACGACGCGCCGCCAATGAAGGCGAGATCCGCGCCGCGGCCGCCCGGCGCATCGAAGCGCTCTTAGCGCCGCTCACCGACGCCGTGCTTGTCGTCGACGCTCAGGATCGACTCCGCCTCGCTAACCCCGCGGCCGCCGCGCTGTTCGGCCTCTCCGAAGAAGATGCCGGCGGGTCCATCGTGCCGCTTGTCCGCAGCGCCGACTTTATCGAGCTCGTCCGGCGCGTCCGCAGCGAAGGTGACGCCCGCTCCATGATCCTCCTTAATCGCGCGCCTTTATCCGACGTCTGGATTCAGGCCGCGGGGGCGCGCACGGATCCGGAAGCGTTTGACGACGGAGCCGCGATCTTTGTGCTGGCAGACGTGACGGCGCTAAAGCGCCTCCAGGCAATGGAACGAGACTTCGTCACGAACGTCTCCCATGACCTGCGTACGCCGGTGACGATTCTCCGCGGCTACGCGGAGACTTTGGCGGAAGACCAGGCCACGATGTCCCCTGAAGACCGTGCCCGGTTCACGCAGAAGATTGTGAGCTCCGTCGGCCGCCTGCAGGGCCTCGTCGAAGGGCTACTCGCCCTCGCGAGCCTCGAGTCTGCCCAGGATGTCCGCCGCGAGCCGGGCGCACTCCATATCGCGGCCCGCGAAGTGGCCGAAGAATTTGCCGCCCGCTGCAAGGCCGCCGGCGTAAAACTGGAATTGAAGTTGGAGGCCGCCAATGGTGGCGCCGCCGATCCGGTCCAAGCCCGGCGGCTGGTCCAAAACCTGATTGATAACGCCTTGGCCCACGCCGCCGGCATGAGCCGTCTGGTGGTGTCGACCCGGGATACCCCAAATGGCGTGGAGCTGACCGTGGAAGATGATGGGGCAGGGGTGACCCCGGCAGACCTACCGAGGCTCTTCGATCGCTTTTATCGGACCGATAAATCCCGCCGGGCAGGGGGCAGCGGGCTGGGCCTAAGCATCGTCCGCCAGGTAGCCGAACTCCATGGAGGCTCTGCTTCAGTGGAGCCCGCCCGCCCAAAGGGGCTACGGATTACGGTAACCCTGCCGGCGTCGGCCTAGATCCTGACATGAAAAACCCGCCGTTTTTCGGCGGGTTTTGGCTCCATTTTAAAGTGGAGCGCGCGACTGGACTTGAACCAGCAACAGCCACCTTGGCAAGGTGGTACTCTACCATTGAGCTACGCGCGCGTTGGATAGGAAGCAGACCAAACGCCCTACCGAGTGTCAAGCCTTTGGACGAACCTCGTCCGGGCGGCCTTGGGAGCAGGGGAGAGGCCCTGCTTTTCAAGCAGGGCGGCTGCTTCATCGGAAACAAGCCACCGCAGGGCCGGGGTGAGCGCCCGTAGACGATCCTGCCGAACATAAAGGATGAGCGGGACCTGCAGGGGGTAATCACCGTTATGGACGTTGTTCTCATCGGGACCATAGGCGGTGGGCGACTTGCCAGAGCGACCATCCGCGACCTGGAGAACCTTACCGCGGCCGGAAGGAGGGCGGGGGATGAGGATGATGCTCCCCGCGCGTGAGGCCAGCAGATCGGCCGCTAGGTCGGGTTCGATTCTCAACCGGACATCCGGACGGAACGGCTGTCCCTCGAGCGCGATCCCTTGGAAGATTTCCAGCACCATGGAGCCGGCCGGCGAGCAGACCGCGGGGGTGATGAGCTCGGAGCGCGCGGCGGGGTCGAGGTCATTCCAATTACGAGCCGGGGACCGCGGATCGCGCGCAAACGCGTTCGCCAGATTTTCCAGCGAAATAGATTCGACGCGGTTACTGCCGTGGGTGGCGACCACTACCACCGCGCTCGCGAGACGGAATTCGACGACGCCCATCTTGTCAGCGGGGATGGGCGCGACCTCGCGGTCACGCACCATGAGTATGGCGGCCGAAGCACGCCCCTCAACGAAGGCCTGCCGTCCGGGGAGAGTGCCGCCAAAATCATGAGTGAGATTTCGTGCGGCGCTTTCAAGTCCCCCCGCCACGGCTCCAGTCAGCAAGTCCGAACCGACGATATCGGCGGCGCGAAGCGCAACGCAGGAAAGCAGGAGAGCGAGCAGCCTCACGCCGTCTCAGGGCCAGGATCCAATTCCGGCCATTGCAGGAGTTTACGATGCAGCGTGCGCCGCGAGATTCCCATCAACTCGGCCGCGCGCGTACGATTGCCTGCGGCGGCGGCTAAAGCCTGTTTCAAGAGCTGCTTCTCATTGAGCTCCCGATCAAGGATATTGGCTCCGGGCGAGAACTGGGCCGAAACCGAACCAGCGGGGGCGGAGGGTTGGGAAAAACGCGAATCCAGATCACTCGCGGCGACCGACTTACCCGCACGGAGGACGGCGAGATTCTCGCAGGCATTGCGGAGCTCGCGAATATTCCCGGGCCAAGGATAGCGCACGAGCACGGCCAAGGCTTCCGGCGAAAGCTTGGCGGCGGCGACCGAGTTCTCTTTCGCGAAGCGCTCGAGATAATGTGAAAGGAGCAGCGGGACGTCATCCTGGCGTTCGCGCAGGGGCGGCAAGCGCAGCGGGACGACGGACAGGCGATAGTAGAGGTCTTCGCGGAATTTGCCCTCCTTCACCATCTGCTGAAGGTCGCGGTTGGTGGCGCAGACGAGGCGAAGGTCGAGGGCGATGGGGCGATGTGAACCGAGGCGCTCGACGGAGCGGGTCTCTAGGAAGCGCAGGAGCTTGACCTGGGTGGTGGCATCGATTTCCCCGATTTCATCCAGGAAAAGGGTGCCGCCGTCGGCAGACTCAAAGCGACCCACGCGCCGCTCGTTCGCGCCGGTGAAGGCGCCCTTCTCGTGTCCGAATAATTCGGACTCGAGTAGGTTGGCAGGAATCGCGGCACAGTGCACCGCCATGAAAGGTCCTTTCGAGCGTTGGCTCGCCTGATGAATCATCTGGGCGAAGAGCTCTTTGCCCGTGCCAGTCTCACCGAGCAGGAGGATCGTCGCGTTCGATGAAGCGACTGAACGCACTTGTTCGATCGAACGCTGGAGAGCGGCGGAGGAACCGACGATCTCGCCGAGCGAAAACTTGCGGTCGAGGCGGGCTTTTAGCGTGACGACTTCTTTCTCGGTGGTGCGGGCTTTCAGCCCGCGATCCAGAACTAGCTCAACCTGGCGGAGGTCCACCGGCTTCTGGAAGAACCAATAGGCCCCGAGGCTCATCGCCTTCACGGCGGTATCCACGTCGCCGTAAGCCGTCATCATGATGCAGACCGGCTGGTTGGGCAGCTTGAGCGCGCGGTCAATGACCGCCATGCCGTCTTCGCCCGCCATGCGCAGATCCGTTAGCACGGCGTCTGGCGGCACATCCTGCATGAGGCGCGCCGCTTCCGCGGCATCCTTCGCGACAAAGGTCTCGTAGCGATCTTCCAGGGCGGCCCGCAGGCCCTCCCGGATATTCTTCTCGTCGTCGACGATGAGGACCGTGGGCTTCATGGGTTAAGCTTCTGAAGAAGTCTGGTGGTTGGCCGCACCCCAGGCGCGGGCGGCCTTCTCCGCCAAGGCGATGCGCGCACGGTCGACTTCGGCCAGACGAGCCTTGAGGTTCGCGTTCGAAACGCGGGCGAGGTCGTCCAGGTCGCAGAGATAGGTGCCATCGAGGCCATGGGCACCCGCGGCGAAATTACGCGGTACGCCGAGGTCGACGAGGAGGAGAGGACGGCCCGCGCGACGGCCGGCAATCTCGCGGAGGGAAACGGCGTCGAGCAACGCCCGCTCCACGGTCGCGCAACCCACGATCACGTCGTGGGTGTGAGCCTGACGTAATGCGTCGGCGAGCGTGAGCGAAGATCCGGAGAATTCCTCGGCCAGCGCGCGGGCATTCTCGAACGTGCGTGAGGCGACGGAAACCTGGGAGGCGCCGCGCGAGACGAGCGCTTGGACGACCTGACGGCCGACGTCGCCCGTGCCAAGCACGAGCACCCGGGCCTCGGCAAGCGAACCGAAGACGCGCAGGGCGAGATCGACGGCGACATTACCGAGACTCACCTGGCCTTGTGAGATGCCGGTGTTGGTGCGCGCCCAGGCGCCAGCCTGGAAGGCACGCTGGAAGACGCGGTTGAGCACCGGACCAGTCATGCCTCGCGCCAGCGCGTCGGCGTAGGCATCCTTAACTTGTCCGGCGATCTCGACTTCTCCGACCATCTGGGACTCCAGGCCAGAGACGAC
The DNA here is from genome assembly GCA_964203605.1 of Opitutales bacterium. GTDB lineage: Bacteria > Verrucomicrobiota > Verrucomicrobiia > Opitutales > UBA953 > UBA953. The sequence continues at coordinate 96,613 of CAXNMQ010000004.1, read as the reverse complement.
CGAAAAGAGATGTTCGACGGCCTGCAGGCCGGGGACCGGACGTAAGTGCTGGTCGAGCACGGCGGCCGACGCACCGGTCGCCTTAAGCAGCGCGCTACGTACATGCAGCGCGGCGGCTTCGTCGCCCACCGCGTATGCCTCGAGACGATTGCAGGTCGCGAGCAGCACCGCCTCGGCGAGGCCGGCTTCGCGGGCCGCCGCGTAGAAAACCTCCGCCCCGCCAGCGGGGACGGTGAACGTCGCGCGTTCGTCAAGGCCAGCGGTGCGGTGGGTGGCGCTCAGCGCCACCAGATTGCGGGCGCGTTCGCTCATCGGGACGAGGGCAGCGAAAGATAAAGGGCGACGAGCGCCGGGATCGCGACGAGCAGGGAAGCGCGCGCGAAGCTGGCGCCCGGGAGATGTTGACGGCGGCGTTGCACGACGGTCCAGAGACAAGCGAGCCAGGTGACAAGCGACGCGATGAGCTTCGGGACGGCCACGGCGGCCAGATCGCGCTGGGCCCAATCCGTCGCTCCTATCACCAAGGAAAGCCCGAGGAGCCAAACAGCCGCGCCCATCAGCTGCGCACCGATGCGATCCAGTGGAACCAACGCAGGCAGCAAAGCGTAGATGCCACCGAACTGATGCTGCGCTAAAGCGCGGTCCTGCAGGAGATAGGCGGCCGAGTTGAGCGCCTGCGCGCCGAGCACGCAGTAAGCAAGGATCGCCGCACCCACATGGATGGCAATGAGCGGCTTGCCGGTCGTGTCTAAGCCTGGGTGTTCCACAACACCGAGAAAGGCGGCCGCCCCGAGACACAATGCGGTCGTGCCCGCGATCGCCCAGGTCGGCAGGCGGTGGTTGAACGTCAGGTCGAGAAAGAGAGCCAAACCAGACACGCCCCAAGCAATGGAGAGCAATACTTCCGCCGCGCTCGCGATCGGCAAGGAGTGCGTCTTCAGCCCTTGGTAGGCTAGCATCGTGGTGAGTAGAACCCATCCGCCGCGGAGCAACCAGAGGCCGGAGGTCTGCAATTTTCCGGAGCCGTGCCGAGAGGCCAGAGCATCGAGCAAGGCAGCGACCACAAAGACTGCGGCACAGCCGAGCAAGCAGTCCCGGGCGAGGGGATGGGCGGCGAGTTCTGCGGCCACAGGGAGCATGGGGAGAGATAAGGGGGGGTGTGACATTTTGGCAAACCCTCAAGGTAGCCTGTTTTCTTGCGGACGAGGGCAGGGGGGCTAGGTTGGCCGTCCTTATGGCCCACGATCTCTACGACCTCACCCAGCACCCGCCCCGCAGCCCCCGCGTCCGCCTCGGCGGCTTCGTCATCCTTCCCCGGATGATCGACAAAGCCCGCGCCACCAAGGCAGGCAAAAATGGCGAATATAACTACGGTTGCCCACTGGATGCCAACGTCCTGGACTTCCTAGGCGTAGAGGCAAATGCACTTAAGGCACAGATTGACAATGGCTTAGGAGATGGAGAAATCTTCGCCTGGCTGATGGCCAATGCCAAGAAACCCCGTTCGGCCCAGGAAATCGCCGCTTTCAGCACCTTCCATGAGCAACGCGCCCCCAGCTCACCCGGTAGCCGTGCTAAGATGAGCGACTACCAGTCCTCGACGCCGGCCGGAGCCAAACGTGAAGACATTACCACCTGGTTTGATGTGCTCGACCTGGATGATCACCAGAGCTTCGGCGGCAAGGTCTGACCCGGCTTCGCCACCCGTGAAATAAATAGGCATTATTAAGATTATCGATGCACAGTAAGCCAAAAAGCCTGCTACAATTATCCCCATGAAATCGTTCCTCGCTTCCTTCGGCCTGATGCTCTGCGCCGCCCTCGCCTCCGCCGCCGACTTTGATTGGAAGACGCGTTTCCCGGAAGGGCTCATCGACGCAAACGGCAAGGCCGTCGACCTCGCTACGCTGAAGAATAAAACCGTGGCGGTATACTGCTCCGCCCATTGGTGCCCGCCCTGCCGCGTCTTCACGCCGCAACTCGTCAAGTTCGCCAACGCGAACAAAACCAAGCTAGCCGTGGTCTTCATCAGCAGCGACAAGGGAGCGGACGAGATGTTCGCGTACATGAAGGAAACCAAAATGCCCTGGCCCGCCGTCCCGTTTAGGTCTGCCGGAGGCGGGGTGATTAAAAAGGAACAGGACGTGTCCGGCATCCCAACGCTCCTCGTGTACGGCAAAAATGGCGAGCTTCTCACCAAGAACGGCCGGGATTTAGACACCCTCAAGAAGCTGCTCGGCAAGTAAGTGCCCAAGCGACCGAGACGAATCCTCCTCGTCTGCATGGGTAACATCTGCCGGTCTCCGACGATGGAGGTCGTGCTCCGCACCAAGGCCAAGCAGGCCGACCTCGCCATCGAGTTCGATTCCGCGGGAACTGAAAGTTATCATATCGGCGACCCGCCCGATCCGCGCTCGGTGCGGCATGCGCAGACGCGCGGCTATGATCTTTCGGCGGTGCGCGCCCGCCAGGTCCACGCCTCTGATTTCCACGAGTTCGACCTCATCCTCGCTGCGGATGAGGTCAATCTCCGCGAACTCCGTCGGCGTTGTCCGCAGGAGCTGCATCCCCGCCTTCGCCTTTTCTTGGATGATATCGCCTTGCCGGATCCCTATTACGGCGAAAGCGACGGTTTTGAAAAAGTGTTGGATTTGGTCGAAAAACAAGCGGTTTTACTCGTGTCCCGATGGTCGCGGCCGAACTGAGTGATTGCCGAGGACGTGCGTGCGGCGTTGGATGCTGGCACCGATGTATCAAGTGAACTTCAGCGACCAAGCGATGCGCGAGCTCGGGAAGCTACCCACCTTGGAGCAGATGGATGTCGTCGAGGCGTTCACTTCGCTCACGCCGGAAGAACTCCTGCGCGGAAGCACCGAGCTCGGCACGGTCCGTCGCGGCGGTCACACTTACCACCGACTACGCGTCGGTGAATTCCGTATCTACTTCGAAGCCAGCGAAGGATTCCTGATGGCCAACTACGTCCTGCACAAGCACACGTACGCCGACTTCGCCTTCCGCTCCCATCTCCCCTTTCCCGAGGACGAAGCCCGCATCGAACAAGAAGGCGGCTTCTGGAAATACCTCGACGAAACCCCTAAGCCTTAATCGTGACCACTCCCCCCTTAAAGCCCCAGTATTCCTCACCAGAAGAGGCCGCCCGGATCTACCTGCTGCCTAACCTCTTCACGGCGGGCAACATGCTCTGTGGCTTCCTGGCCATCAAGAACTGCATCGAGGCGCGCTTCACTTCGCTGACCGCCGACGGCCGGGCGGATCACTATATTATGGCGGTCTGGTTCATCCTTTTCGCCTGCGTCTGCGATCTTTTCGACGGGCGAGTAGCCCGCGCCACCAAGCGGGAATCGCTCTTCGGGGCCGAATTCGACTCCATCGCGGACACGGTCTCATTCGGCGTGGCCCCGGCGCTCATGGCCTGTTTCTTGGTCATCAAGCCGGAGGCCACGGATAACGTCCAATTGATCACCTGGCTGCTGGCATTCATCTATCTTCTGTGCGCAGGGGTGCGTCTGGCGCGTTTTAACGTCCTGACCAACCCGCTCGTCCCAGGTAACGAGAAACGTGCCGCTGGGGGCGATTTCGTCGGCCTGCCGTCGCCTGCCGCCGCTGGGATGATCGCCTCGCTGGTCTTGGTCTTATCCAAGATCATGGAGGCGGAGGGGCCGCTCGAGGTGGCCGTCCAGGCCTGGTCTTGGACACTCCTTCCCCTGATGTTAATCATCTCTTTCCTGATGATTAGTAATGTCCGTTTCCCTAGTTTTAAAAAGATAGATTGGACCGCTCGCACGCGTACCCGCGGCTTCATTGTGATTTTCTTGGTCGTGGGGACGGTGTTGTGGCAACCCCAGTATTCCTTCCCGGCCATCTTCCTTGGCTATATCAGCTACAGTATCTTCCGTCATATCTTCCTTCTCAAAAAGAGTGAGATGGACCCAGCGCCGGACGACGATGATGAGCCGGTGTCCAAGGTGTGAATAGGCCGTGAAGGATTGGTTCGTCTGCCCTCATGTGAACAACCGAGGACTTATTCACCCCGGATACACAGCCACCATAGCCGCCGATAAGACCGCTCATCAGGGGCTTGCGGAACTATACACGGGATTCCGACACCTACTGATGCTACTGGTATTTATAAATGAAGAGTAACTAGATACAGAGAGTCCCGGTATGTGGGCAATGAGGGGTTGCCTCACCCCCTGCCTGTCCTCAATTCTCCCGTCATCATGAAGTTCAAGGTTAACCGAAATCATTTTTTCAACGGCCTCTCCAGCGTCACCAACGTCGTGGGTAACCGCGCGACGATGCCGATTCTGCAAAACGTGCTCATCGAAGCGGAGGGAGACACGATCACCCTGACCACCACCAACCTCGATCTCGGTATCTGCTGCCGCATCAAGGCTTCCGTATCTTCGCCGGGTCGCATCACCCTGCCAGTCAAGAAACTGGTTCCCATCATCCGCGCCCTTTCGAGCAGCGACACGATTGTCGAACTCACCGGCAAAGACCGCGTGAAAATCACCTCCGGAAGTTCCGTTTTCCAAATTGCCGGACTGCCGGCTGATCAGTTCCCGCCCATTTCCAATTTCACCGGACAACCGACGATTTCTATCAACCAGGACGATCTCGGCGACATGCTCCGCAAAGTGAGCTACGCCCAGTCCTCCGATGAGAATCGTTACATCCTCAACGGCGTCTTTTTTGAATTCGCCGAAGGCAAGCTCACCGTCGTCGCGACCGATGGACGTCGTCTCGCAAAATGTGAACGCAAGATCGCCGGATCCGACAAGGCTCTGGCCCTCATCCTGCCCGCGCGCACGATCATCGAACTGATGCGTCTGCTCAAGTCCGGCGGCGAAGCCCACGTCTCGCACAACGAACGCCAGGTCGGCTTCACGATCGACATCCCCAAGAACGAAGAAGGCCTCGTGGACCGCATCCAGCTCGTCTCCAAGGTCGTCGAAGGGAACTATCCGAACTACCGCCAGGTCATCCCGAAGGAAGCCGGCTCCAAGGTCCGCCTCGAGCGCGAGAAGCTCCTCGAAAGCGTCAACCGCGCCGCGCTGATGACCGACGATCGTAACAACACGATTCGCATGAGCGTCTCGAAGAAGACCCAGAATCTTGAAATCTCCGCCAAGTCCGAAAGTGGCGAAGCGCATGAACCCATCGCCGTGAAGTACGAAGGCCCTGACGTGAATATCGCGTTCAACCCACAGTACATCACCGACCCGCTCAAGGCCCTCACCGAGGATGAAATCGATTTCGAATTCAAGGACGAGATGTCCCCGGGCGTCATCCGTGGACTCAAGGACGACTTCCTCTGTGTCGTGATGCCTCAGCGCATCTCGTAAAGCGCTGCCCGATCAGAGTCCGGGGTCGTCGCAATCCGGAAGCGACTTGATCCGCTCGAGGATCCGGCGGGACGCTTCGATGGAGCGATCAGCGTGATCGCTGCCGGGATCGTATTCCGACGGTTGCATCGCCTTGCCGAAACGCACGCGGATGCGCGCCGAGCCGAGCGGGAAATTGGCGCCGCGCGGCAACATATCGCGGGCCCCGCGAATATGAATAGGGACGACCGGAACCCCTGAGCGGCAGGCCAGCAGGCCGGCCCCGGCCTTAGGCGCGGTGATGACCCCATCTTGGCTGCGGGTGCCCTCCGGGAAGATCAGGAGCCCTTCGCCGGCCTTCAGGGCGGCCAAGGCGGACCGGATGGCCCCGATATCAGCTTCCCCACGGTCGACCGGAATAGAATGGCAGGCCTGGATCACGAAGCCGAAGAGCGGATTATCGAAAAGCGTGCGACGGGCGATGAACGAGATCTCCCGCGGAAGACTCGAGCCGATCAAGGGCGGGTCGAGCATGCTCTGGTGATTAGAAGCGAAGAGACAGGCGCCGTCCGGAACGTTCTCCCAGCCTTCGACCTCCAGGGTGGAAAAGACCTCCATGAATGATCGCGCGCCGTGGTAGACGGCTTTGTAGATCAGGTTCTTCGAATCGAGAATCATCGAGGCAGGGCGGCGATCTTAATCAGCCCAGAGATTTCCGTCACGACTTGCTCAAGGGAGAGATCGGTATTGTCGATACGATGGGCGCCCTTGGGGCAGACAAGAGGCGCAGTCTTACGCGTCGAATCCAGTAGGTCGCGCTGGGCCACGGCGTCGGACTGGCCTTCGGCCGCCCGGCGCTGCGCACGCACGGCTTCATTCGCTTCGAGGAAGATACGGACTTCAGCGTCAGGTAGTACAACGGAGCCGATGTCACGGCCTTCCATGACAACCCCAGTAAAGCCGCTTTCCTGGGCGAGCTTCACTTGGCTACGTTGATACTCGAGGAGGAAGGTGCGGACGACGGGCAGGGCGGCCATCTTCGAGACAGCCGCATTCACTTCGGGCGTTCGGAGCGATTCATCTGAAGGCAATTGCCCGCCCAGCGTCAGCGAGGAGCTTCGCGCCCAGCCACATTCTACAATCTGTGACCCAATGCGGATTTTCTTCAGCGCCGCAGAGATGGAAGGCGTATCCTCCGCCGTGGCACCAACATCGAGTAAGGCCCGGGTTAGGCTGCGATAATGGGCGCCCGTGTCGACATGGAGTAGGCCCATATTTACAGCGAGGAGACGGCTGGTGCTAGATTTACCTGAAGCGGCGCCGCCGTCGACGGAGACGCGCACGAAATTGGTTCGCATGGCCTCGAGGGCGGTGAAAAAATGGGGGAACGTTTTGCTTGTACAGGTGGGGTCTTGGATGGCGATCCAGGGGCGCCCGTCACCGAAGAGATCTAGACAGCCCAGCACACCGAAGCTCATCGCCATTCGATGATCTTCGTAAGTATGAATCTCGACTGGGCCATTCGCTGCAGCTTTACGGAGCGCGCCTTTGTCGGGGAAAATCGTCAGCTCCGAAAGCGTAGCATCGGCGCGCAGCTCCTGGGCCGTCGGTTTTACGCGGATGCCAAGTCGTTCTAATTCAGTCGCCATGGCGAGGACGCGGTCGGTTTCCTGTTTGCGGGTGTGGGCGATACCGCTGATGCGTACCGGACCTGTGGCGAGAGTGGCGAGGGTCGCCAGCGTCAGGAAAGTGTCCGAGAAGGCATTGAAATCGAAATCGCCCCCCTGGATATTCTTCCACGACTGAACGACCATGTTGCCGTCGGCGGGACGTAAAATAGCACCACAAGTGGCGGCGACCTTGGCGAACGCGGTATCCCCTTGTAGGCTGCCATGGGCATAGCCCTCGATGCGAACGCAGGCTCCGAAGCCGGTGACCGCGGGCAAGGCAATGAAGTAACTCGCCGCGGTGGCGTCAGGTTCGATGGCGTATGCCGGTTGACAAGAGACGTAGCTACCGGGTTCCTCACAAGCCCAGCAGCCGTTTTCCTGGCGGCGGAGTGGGCGACCAAACTGGCCGCACATACGGGCGGTCATTTCGACGAACGGCTCCGACACCGTCGATCCTTTCATGGTGACAGAGGCGCCTGGGCTTAGTGGCAGGACCATTAAGAGCGCCGAGAGTAATTGCGAGGAGGCAGAAGCGTCGACCATGAGAGCCCCGAGCTTGCCCGAGGTATGCAAGGTGAACGGAAAATGTGTTGCGCGTGAACCATCAGGTTTAGTGGCGCGGCAGCCTGCACCCGCCAAGGCATCAAGCAGACCGCTCATAGGGCGCGAGCGCATGGCCTCATCGCCATCGAGCTCGAAACAACCATCTGGAGAGAGGGCGAGGAATGCCGTGAGGAAGCGTGCCGCGGTCCCGGCGTTACCAACAAAAATTTTGGCTCGGTTGTTCGGAATTTTCCCCGATAAGCCGGTGATACAAATCACATGGGCCGGCTCATCGGCAATGACGTCGAAACCGAGGCTCTGTAACGCGGCAATGAGGATGCGCGTATCGCGGCTAAAGAGCGCGCCGGTCAGCACCGTGCGCCCGTCAGCCAAGGCAGCCAGGATCAGGGCGCGATTGGTGATGCTCTTCGACCCCGGGACTTGGGCGACGCCGCGGGCGGGCGTCTGGAACGGGCGGATGACGAGAGTTGGACTCATTCGGACCGGTCCAGGTTCTGTCGGGCGATGCGGGCGTCGGCGAGGAGGCGGCGAAGGGCGGGGGCGTCGTTGGCTTCGATGGCGGCGCGAAGTTCCGCGGCGCGGCGTTCGAGGGCGAGCAGGCCGGCGGCCGTGTGGCGGGCGTTGGCGAGCATGATACCCACCCAGAGGTTCTCTTCGCCGGCGGCGACCCGGGTTGAGTCGCGCAGGCCGGCTCCCGCGGCGAAGCGACGGAAGCCAGGCTGATCCATGACGGCGAGCATGAGCGCCGAGGCCGCCGCGTGGGGGACATGGCTAATGGCGGCGACAATCTCATCATGCTTGGCGGCATCGGTCTCGTGCAGGACCGAGCCGAGTTCTTGCCAGAAGAGGCGGACGGCGGCCAAGGCCTTGGGGTCCTCGGCGCCGGTCGGGGTAAGGAAACAGACGCGCCCTTCGAAAAGATTGGCGGCGGCGTGGGCGGCACCGGCTTTTTCTCCGCCGGCCATCGGATGGGCGCCAACGAAAGGATTGGCGGCGGGGAGACGACGGGCGGCGAGGAGGATCGCGCCCTTGACGCTGCCCGCATCGGTCACGACGGCGCCAGGGCTTAGGCCAGGGGCGATGGCCAGGAAGGTCTCTTCGGCAGTGTCTACGGGGGTCGTTACGATGACGAGGTCAGCGCCCCGTACGCAGGCGGCCGCATCGTCGAAGACTTCGGCGACACCAAAGCCGCGGAGCGTAGCGCGGGAGGTTTCCGACCGCGACCAGCAGGCGAGGGATCCGGCCAGGCTGCGGCGCGCCGCTGCGAGGAGGATTGAGCCGCCGATGAGGCCGGCGCCGACGACGGCGATGCGCTTGAATTGTGCCATTTCCAATATTGAAGGTATGACTTTGATGAACCAGAGTGACGAACTATTAAAGCAAACAAACCGCTGGCGACGAAGTTGGCGGCCCTGACATGACCCAAGGCCCCCCGAACCCCAAGAACGACTTTGTCGCCACTCCTGACCCACGGGCCGGACGCCGGAAGCTTTCGCTAGGACAAATCTGGCTCAAGATCCGGGTTCCTTTCCTCATCGGCGTCCTGCTGGCACTCGGGGTTGCGAGTCTGCTGCTCTATACTTCCGAGCGTCGGAGTACGCGCCAAGCGGAGCTGATTGTCTCGCCGGAGGCGGCCGAGGCGCTCCGGTTGCGCTCGCTCCAGCTCGAAGCAGACTTCGAAAAAATCCGGCAGGAACGCTTCGAATTGAAGGAGGCGGATATCGCCCTGCTGGAAGAGGCCTTACGACTGCAGGAGGAATACATCTCCGCCCGCCAGTCCGTGGGCACCGATAATGTCCGGCAGCAGTCCCTGCGCCGCCGCCTGCATCTTATCCGTGGCGAACAGCTGAGGCACGACTCCGACGAGGCCGAAGCGAAGGCACTCGCGTTGGCCAAGACGGACGAAGCAGCTGCCATTCCGCTCCTCCGCCAGGCCATTGCATGGGAGCAGGAGATTGAGACGAAGTGGGAATTCTCAGGACTGGCCGACTCCGGTCGGCGGGCGCGACTGGATACGCGCGTCCGCCGGCTTGAATCCGCCCCGCTTTGGCAGAAAGGGCGCGTTATCGAAGCGGAAGCCGAAAAGCTTTTCACGGCGGGCAAGTTCGCCGAAGCGGCCGCCAAGTTCAACCAAGCCATCGATTGCGAGACGGACTTCCTCGCCCGCTACCGCGATGTGCGGAATACCGAGTTTGGCCGATCAGATAAACTCGCGGAACGCCGCGAGACCGCCTTTTCCGGCGAAGTTTGGAACGCCATCCTGGCGCATTGCGCCAAGGCCGAAGCTTTCGAAAAGAGAGGCGAGTGGTCGATTGCAACCCAGGCGTGGCAGGCCGCCGTGGAGGCGTTCGCCAAGCTGCTTACCGATTACCCGAAGAGCAGCTTCGCCGACCGGACGAAGGAGGCGGCAATCGCGACGCGGCTTAATTTCGCCCGCTTCCATACGGAGATTGGCACATTGCGCGCCCGCAGCGAGCAGCTCCGCTCCGCTTTGCGTGCCCGTCGCGCTGACGATGCGCTCCGGCTGGTGGACGAACTTATCACCGAGGCCCGCCGCATCGGCTCAGCCAATACTGGGGTCTTCCGGCCAGAGGATGAGGAGCGCAAGGAACTCGAATACCTCGCGATCAATGGCGCCGTCGTCCGGAGCACCTTAGGTAACATCGACCAGAACCTCCGCCCAGTGCCCGCTGCATCCGTGCGAATCTATCGCACGGAAATTCCGCAGGGACTTTATGCCTCGGTCATGGGCGCCAACCCTAGCTCCACCCGTCGTGAAGCGAATCCCGTGGAGTCGGTGACCTATGCCGAGGCGGAGGCTTTCGCAGTCCGGCTTGGGTGGATCCTGGGTGCCAAGGTGCGCCTACCGACGTCGGCCGAATTCACGGCTGCCGCCGGCGACCTGAACCAACCGTCCCTTCAGTCGCAGGCTTGGACCGCTGAGAATACCGATGGTACGACCGTTCGTCCGGTCGGCGCCACCGCAGCCAACCCCGCCGGGATTCATGACCTGATCGGCAACGTCGAAGAATGGACCATCGCCGCGCCGGGTGAGACCCGCGCCCCGGTACTGGGGGGCAGCGTCCTGACCCCGTTGGGCAAGGCGTTGTCCACTCGGGAGGTCTTCAAGCGGGAGAAGAGTCGCACCCTCGGATTTCGTATCGTCATTGAATAAACGCCCGGGGTCCTGATTATAAAGCGAACCCATGGCTCCCCCCGTCCATCGACTCCAACGAGCCGCGTTCTTTTTCGCGACCTATGGAGCCTTGGCCGCGTTATCCCTCTGGTTCGCTTACGAGCTTCGCTTCGCCGGGCCTGAAGTGCTATCCGGCGTCGAGGGCACCGCTGCCGAGGCCTACCTGTATGTTCAGCGCCCGATGGTGTTGCTCTGGCTGATCCCCCTCAAGGTACTGTTGCTGGGGGCGTGGGGCCAGTTTCGTGGTGTCTTCTATTACTTCCGGCTGACCGACGCGTTGCGTATGGTCTTTGCACTGGCCGCCGCCACGGCTATCGCCTTCACGCTGCCCTCAATCATCGGCAGCGGAGACCCAGCACAGGCGTTCAGCGTCCCCCGCGGCGTCACGCTGGTGGACTTCAACCTGTCGCTGGTGTTGTTCGTCGGCTTCCGGGTCTCGATCCGCGCCTTGCGCGAACGTTTCTGGAGCAAGGAGCAGACGACTCAGGGCACCGTCGAGCGCATCGCGATCGTCGGCGCAGGCCAGTCCGGAGCGCAGCTCGCCTCGGAGCTCATGAGCCGCCGCGGCCACGGCATCGAGCCCGTCTGTTTCCTGGATGATGACGTCGCCAAGCATAACCTTCATATCCATGGCGTGCCGGTGATTGGCGCCCCTGAGCGGATGCCTGAGTTGGCTGAGAAATACGGCGTCACCGAGATCATCCTCGCCTTACCCGCTTCGGCGGTGCGCCGCATCCGCGAAGTGAGCACGCTCGCATCCGCCAGTAACCTGCGCGTGCTCGTGGTGCCGTCCATGTCCGAGTTGGCCGGCGGGCGCGTGCGGGCGAGTGACATCCGCCCGATCTCGGTTGAGGACATCCTCGGCCGCGAACCCGCCAAACTCGACGATGAAGCCATCGATGCGATGGTCAAAGGTCGCACCGTGCTCGTCACGGGTGCCGGCGGTAGCATCGGCGCCGAGCTTTGTCGCCAGGTCGCGGCGAGGTCGCCGGCCCGCCTCATCTTGCTCGATCAATGCGAGGTGCTTCTCTATCAGGCCGAACAGGAGCTCATCTCCGCAGGCGCCGGCGCGCTCATCACGCCCATCGTCGGCGACGTCACCGATGTCGATCGCATGCGCGACGTCTTCGTCCGCTTCAAGCCCGAGCTCGTCCTTCATGCCGCGGCGCACAAGCACGTGCCGATGATGGAGTCGCAGCCCTCCGAAGCCCTCAAGAATAACGTTCTCGGCACGGAGGTCGTCGCCCGTTTCGCCGCGGAGTTCGGTGCGGCGAAGTTTGTGCTCATCTCCTCGGACAAAGCCGTCAACCCGACCAACGTGATGGGCGCCAGCAAGCGCCTCGCTGAACGCGTGGTCCGGACGATGCAGGCCGAAGCCAGAGGTAAGACGGCCTTCCTGGCGGTGCGCTTCGGCAATGTCCTCGGATCTTCCGGCTCGGTGATTCCAATCTTTCGACGCCAGATCGCTGCCGGCGGTCCCGTCACGGTCACGCATCCCGAGGTGAAGCGCTACTTCATGACCATCCCCGAGGCGGTCGGGCTCGTACTGCAGAGTGCGACGCTGGGAGCTGGTGGAGACATCCTCGTCCTCGAGATGGGCCAGCCTTTGAAGATTGTCGACGTGGCCCGCCAGCTCATCGAGCTCAGCGGCCTTCGCCCCGACATCGACATCGAGATTCGGATCATCGGTCTGCGCCCAGGCGAGAAGCTCGTCGAGGAACTCCAGCATGAAGGGGAGCAGTATCGCCCGACCGAGCACCCGCGCGTCTTCCGCTTCGTGGCGGACCTCGTCCCGCAGGATTCGGTGGAATCCTTGGTGAGCCGCGTCCGCGCCCTGCTTCCCTTGGAACGTCAGGCCTGCAAGCAGGGGATGAGGGACCTAGTCCCCGAATACGTGCCCTTCGCGGAGTAGTTTTTACGCTTCGGGCTTCACAGTCGGGCATGCCTGCGACACGCTTCGGGCATGGCTCGCGCGCTTTCCTCCGCACCTCTGGTCGGCATCATCATGGGTTCTCAGTCCGACTGGGAGACGATGGTCAACGCCGCCGACACGCTCAAGAAGCTGGGTGTCCCCTTTGAGGCCGAGGTCGTGAGCGCTCACCGCACGCCGCTTAAGCTCAAGGATTATGCCCTGGCCGCCCGTCGTCGTGGCCTGAAGGTCATCATCGCTGGCGCCGGCGGCGCCGCCCACCTCCCAGGCATGGTCGCCGCCATGACCTCCCTTCCCGTCATGGGAGTTCCCGTGCAGTCCAAGACGCTCGACGGAATCGATTCGCTGCTTTCCATCGTCCAGATGCCGGCCGGTATCCCCGTCCACACTTTCGCCATCGGCCGAGCTGGTGCGATTAACGCCGCCCTCGGCGCCGCCGCGGTCCTCGCCTTGTCCGACGCCAAGCTGGCTAAGAAGCTCGATACCTATCGCGCCGAGCAGACCAAGGCCGTGCTCGATAATCCGATCCCCGGTCGTAAGGGCAAGAAGCGCTAAGCCATGGAGCGACCCCTGCAGCCCGGCGGCACCATCGGCATCCTCGGCGGCGGCCAGCTCGGCCGCATGTCGGCCATCGCCGCGCGCCGTCTCGGATACAAGGTGCGCACATTCGATCCTTCCGCGGGCGCCTGCGCCGCGGGCATCGCTGATGAGCATATCACCGCCGACTGGAGCGACACCGCGGCGCTTGACGCGCTTCGCCCAGGGTTGCGGCCGCATCACGCTCGAGTTCGAGAACATCCCGCCTGCGACCGTTGAGTTCGTCGCGAAGTCCGTCCCGTGCCATCCGTCCGCGAACGTCCTCGCGACCTGTCAGAATCGCCGTCGCGAGAAGGAATTCCTCCGCGCCTCCGGTATCCCTTGCGCGAATTTCGCCGTCGTGTCTTCGCTCGCCGAGCTTCAGGCCGCCGTGAAGACGGTTGGGTTTCCGTGCGTGCTGAAGACGGCGGATTTCGGCTATGATGGCAAAGGCCAGGTGAAGCTGCCGACCGCTGAGGCGGATCTCGCCGCCGCGTGGGACAAAATCGGTGGCGCGGTCGGCGTCCTCGAAGCCTGGGTGCCGTTCCAGATGGAGATCTCCGTGCTCGTCGCGCGCACGGTCGACGGTCGCACTGCGGTCTACGATCCGGCTGAAAACATCCACCGGAATCACATCCTACATCTTTCCATCTCCCCGGCTCGCATCTCCGAAGCGACGGCCGCCGAAGCCCGCGCTTTGGCCCTCAGCATCGCCGAGAAAATCCAGCTCGTCGGACTGCTGGCCGTCGAGATGTTCGTGAAAGACGGTCGCATTGTCGTCAACGAGCTCGCCCCGCGTCCGCACAACAGCGGCCACCAAACCTTTGACGCCAACGAGACGAGTCAGTTCGAACAGCATATCCGTGCCGTGTGCGGCCTGCCGCTCGGCGGAACGAAGCCACTGGCTCCTTCCGCCATGGTCAATCTGCTTGGCGACGTCTGGCGCAACGGCCAAGAGCCCGACTGGACTAAAGTCCTCGCGGATCCTTCCGCCAAGCTGCACCTCTACGATAAGGGCAAAGCCGCTCCGGGTCGCAAGATGGGCCACATCACCGTCACCGCGCCGACGCTCGCAGAAGCGATCCGCCGCGCGGAGGCATTGCACGCCGCACTCTGATTAGTCGAGCAGCTCGGGCTTGCGGCTGAACAGTTCGACCGGAATCTGACCGAGGCTGAGGAAGAGCAAGACGGCCTGGAAGACCGGGATCTTCGCCTTCAGGCCGGCGTTCTGGGCGATGTAGTTCTTGGCCATCACTTCGCAGATCATCGCCATCGCGAAGACGACCGAGGCGACGCAGAGCAGGCTGAAGAGCCAGCGCCACGCCGTTGGGTTCGCGATGCGGCGCCAGGGGAGGAACAGCAGGCCGGCGTAGGCGATGAAGAACCAGGACTCCACGCGGAGAGCGACGGGGAAGGTGACGATGGCGGGATCCCAGCGGGGCGGGATATGGAGTGAGCCCAGGCTGACGCCGCCAATGAGACCATTGACTCCGAGGCCGACGCACAGGAGGCCGAACAGGATTACGATAATACGGCCGTAGCGGATACGTTGGGCGGTGACGTCGTTCATGAGGCGAGTGAAGGCGGAAGGGCTGCCGAAGCAAATACTCAGAGCGGGCGGAAGAGGGCGACGTCGCTCCATTCACCCATGATACGTCCGTCCGACTTCATGCCCTCGCCCCAAGCTTCGCGGCATTTACCTTCGAAGTGGGCGCGGACCGTGTCCTGTTCCTTAGCGAGGATGCCGCTGAGCGCGAGGACCCCGCCCGGGCTGACGGAGTCCACGAGGTTATCGGCGTAGATGCAGAGTACGTCGCTGATGATGTTCGCGAGCACGACGTCGGCGCGGCCGGTGAGGCGGAAGCCTTCTTCCAGGCCAGCGTGATGGAAGGCCACCGCCTCATCGGCGATGCCGTTCTCTTCACGGTTGGCGATGCTGACGCGCACCGATTCCGGATCGCGGTCGAAACCGGCGATTCGTCCGCAACCGAGCTTGGCGGCGGAAAGGGCGAGGATGCCGGAGCCACAGCCCGCATCGGTGACGGAGACCTTGGCAGCGGCGTGCGTCTCCAGGAAATCCATCATCCGGATAGCGCAGAGCCGGGTGGTCGGATGGTCGCCGGTGCCGAAGGCCAGGCCGGCGTCGAACCAGATCACCGCGGCGTCGGCGGGAACGGCGTGCTTGCCGCGCATCCAGGCGGGGACCCAGTGGAGGCGACCATGATCCCAAGGCTTGAGGTGCTCCTTATAGGCTTCCTTCCAGTCCTTGTCGGCCATGACGGTTTCTTCATAGGCCTCGGGGAGTTTCTTAAAGGCTTTGCGCAGGCCCGCCCAGGCTTCGTCGGCCTCGGGCTTCGTGTCGAAGTAACCCATCACGAAGTGAGGCTTCCCGGGACCTTCATGGAAGAGCATCCACGACGAGCGGGTGAGTTCACAGAAATGGTCCTCTAATGGCTGGACCATGTCTTCATGGATGGGGCACTTCAGTTCGATCATCAGGAAAGGGTCTCGCTCAGTCGGGCGATGACGGCGGGGAGCAGGGCGTGCTCGGCGGCGTGGATCTTATTAGCGAAGGATTCCAGGGTGTCGGCGGCCTCGCGGGGCACGCGGGTCTGGCCGAGGTGGGCGCCGCCGTCGATCTCGGCGTTGACCCAGTGGACGGTGCAGCCCGCTTCTGGGACACCGGCGTTCCACGCTTGGCCGATACCATCGAGGCCCGGGAACGCGGGGAGGAGGCTAGGGTGGAGGTTGATAATGCGGCCTGCAAAAGCGTCGAGGAGGGGGGCCTTGATCACGCGCATGAAGCCGGCGAGCACGACGAGGTCGACCTTCGCGGCCTTGAGGTCGTCCGCCCAGGCCTGCTCGCGTTCGGGGGAGAACTTCGTCTTGAAGGGGCCGGTGTCGAGGAAGCGGGCCGGCACGCCATACTTTGGGCCCAGCTCAAGCATCTTGCAGGTCGGGACATCGCACCAAATGCCAACCACCTTGGCCTGGCCAAGGTGGCCATCGGCTTGGGCGCGGAGGACCGCCTCGGCGTTGGAGCCGCGACCGGAACCAAGGAGGGCGACGCGCATGATGGGAAGGTGTCGCCGCCGCCCCTCGTCTGCAAACGGATTTTCGATTTCAGACTTTGAACCCTTCGGCAAAACGCCGATGCTGGGCGTCACTGCACCCCATGGAACGCCGCGAGTTTCTTAACCTCACCGCCCTAGGTTCGCTGGGCGCCGTTGCTCTCTCGGGTTGTGCCGGCGGCGGTGGAGGCGGTGGCTACACCGGCCCCATGCCCGTCGCGCCGGCTCCCGTCGCGCCATTCTCTGGCAAGGTCATGCTGGGTATCGATGTCCTCGCGGCCGAAGGCTTCGCGCGCCTCAAGGGCCTGCGCTGCGGCCTGGTGACGCACCGTGCCGGCGTCAACGGCCTCGGCCAGCGGACGGCCGACGTGCTGGCCCGCGCCCCGGGCGTGAACCTCGTGAAGCTCTTTGGTCCGGAGCACGGTATCGACGGCGTGGCCAAGGCTGATGTCGCCGTCGGTCATGCAAAGGACGCGCGCACGGGTCTGCCCGTCTATTCGCTCTACGGCGCGACGCGTCGCCCGACGCCGGAGATGCTCTCCGGGCTCGATGTGATCGTGATCGATTTCCAAGACATCGGCGTCCGCTCCTATACCTACATCAGCTGCATGCGGTACGTGATTGAAGCGTGTTTCTCGCTTCCTCGTCCCGTGCGCGTGGTCGTCCTCGACCGACCGAACCCGCTCGGCGGCGAGAAGGTCGATGGCCCGTTTCTCGATCGTAAGTGGCGCAGCTACGTGGGCGCCTACGAGACCCCGTATGTCCACGGCCTCACCATCGGTGAAATCGCGCGCTGGGCCGTGGCCACGCCTGGAGTCCTCGAGCTTGATGAAGCGACGCGCCGCCGCGGCACGCTCGACGTGGTCACCTTGCGCGGCTGGCGTCGCTCGATGACCTGGAATCTCACCGGCCTGAACTGGACGCCGACCTCACCGATGATCAACAGCTCTAAGGCTGCCCTCGGCTATGCGATGAGTGGCCTCGGCTGCATGGATTCCGGCTTCAGCCACAGTTCTACCGCTGATCAAAACTTCCGTTTCCTCACTTACCCGCGCCGCAAAGCCGCCGATCTCATGGCCGCCTTCGGCAACGCTGTCCCTGGGCTTACACTGCAACCGCAACAACAGGCCGACGGCACGCAGGGCGTCTACCTCGCGGTGGGCGATTGGCCGAAGCTGCGCCCCACTGCGATCTCGCTGTTCATGCTCCGTCAGGCGTGCGTCTGGGCGCCGAACCCGTTCGGCGGCCTAAGCACCGGCAAGCGTGAGCTCTTCATCAAGCACCTCGGCAGCGAGGCGTTCTTCGACGAACTGCGCACACAAGGAGCGCGGATCGACCTCGCCCGCTGGATGAAGCGCTGGGACGGCGACGCCGCGGCCTTCCGCGCGCGCACCGCTCCGTTCCGTCTCTACGCTTGATCAGTAGGAGCGTCCTTCGCGCTTTTCCCAGTAGTTGATGTAGGCCTGGTTGAGCACGCCGAGACCACCCGGGGTCGGGTAGTCGCCGGTGAAATACCAGTCGCCGCGGCTCTTCGGACACGCCTTGTGCAACGACTCAATCTTTTGAAAGACCAGGATCAGTTCGCCCTTCCAGGTGCTCTTCGATGGGTAGACGAGCTCGGCCGCCTTGGCGGCGATCTCGATTTCCGTGAAGGCAGCGTAGATCCGCTTCACGTGGTTTTGCATCTCCTTCGTCGGCTTCTTAGACTGTGCGACACAATCTTCATAGACTTCGCGGAGCAGGTCCGTCTTGCCGCGTTCTTTGCAGAGCGCGACGGTGGCCTGGAAGGCGAGGAACTTGCCCATCTCCGACATGTCGATGCCGTAGCAGTCCGGGTAGCGGATCTGCGGGGCCGTCGAGGCGATGACGATGCGCTTCGGATTCGGGCGGGCGAGGATGCGCAGGATGGATTGGCGGAGGGTCGTGCCGCGGACGATCGAGTCGTCGACGCAGACGAGCGTGTCGCCGTCGCGGACGGTACCGTAGGAGATGTCGTAGACGTGCGAAGCCATCTGCATGCGATTCTTCTCCTGGGAGATGAAGGTGCGCAGCTTGACGTCTTTGTGGGCGACCTTCTCGCCGCGTGGCCAGCCACCGAGCACAAGTTTGTCGATGAGGGCTTCGTCGAGCTTACCGGCGCGTTGGGCGTCGACGAGTTTATCGCGGACCTGCGACCGGCGGCGCTTTCGGAGTTCTTCCATCAGGCCATACCAGGCGATTTCCGCCGTGTTCGGGATGTAGGAGAAGACCGCGTTGTCGTGGTCGTCGCGGATCTGCGCGATGACGTCGTCGGCGAGGGCGGCGCCGAGGGCCTTGCGCTCGGCGTAGATTTCGGGGTCGTTACCGCGTGAGAAGTAGATGCGCTCGAAGGAGCAGGAGCGGGTCTCGCCGGGGGCGTGGAAGGATTCAATCGAATGACGACCGTCGGCCTTCATGATCAGCGCCGAACCGGGAGGCAGCTCATGCACGTCTTCCTGGTTCACGCCGACGATGGTCATCAGCGCGACGCGCTCGGAGGCGACGGCGATGAGGTCTTCGGTGCGGGCGTACCAACAAGGGCGGATGCCGTTCGGGTCGCGGATGACGAAGCTATCCCCGTTGCCGATGAGACCGGCGATGGCGTAGCCGCCGTCCCAGTTCTTGGCGGCTTTGCGCAGGACGTTCCCGATGTCCATGTGCTTGGAGATTTCGGACTGCACCGCGGCGCCCTCGAGTCCCTGGTCCTTGAAGGCTTTGAAGAGGCGGTCGTGTTCTTCGTCCAACCAGAAGCCGATTTCCTCGAGGATCGACTGCGTGTCGGTCGAGTAGATGACGTGCGCACCGCGCTCCGTGAGCGAAGAGTTGAGCTCGCTGGTGTTCGTCAGGTTGAAATTGCCGGCGACGAGGAGGTTGCGGGTCGGCCAGATGGACTTGCGGGCGTAAGGGTGGCAGGAGACCGAGTCGAAGTTGCCCGAGGTGCCGTAGCGGAGGTGGCCGAGGAGGAGTTCGCCGCCGAAGTCGAAATGTCGCTTAACTGTTTCCGGGAATTCGGGGACGATGACCCCTTCGCGCATCTTGTCGGAGTAGGTCTTGATCTGGCGGGTGAAGATCTGGGTCAGGCCCTGGGCGCCGATCTCGCGGTCGCGGAAGAGGAAGGCCTCGCCGTTTTCGGCGCCGATCTTGACGCAACCGATACCCGCGCCGTCTTGGCCGCGGTTGTGCTGCTTCTCCATCAGGAGGAAGAGCTGGTTGAAGCCGTGGAGCGGAGTGCCGTACTTCTCCTGATACCATTTCAGGTCCTTGGTCAGCCGGACAAGGGCAATGCCGCATTCGTGCCTTAAAGAGTCGCTCATCGCAGGCCTCGGAGTTTGCCCACTCGGCGCGCGTCCTGTCCAGCGCTTACTATTAAGAGCGGAGGACTCGGTCGAGCCGGGCGAGGCTTTCGCCGATCAGGCCGGCCATGTCCGTGTGTTGCCGGAAGGCCGGATCGCGGTGGTATTCGGCCAGACCGTCGGCCAGTTCCTTCGCCTTTTCGTTACTAGTGAGGGGGTTGGACCGCATAGCGGCCAGGAGGTCCTTGACCCGGTCGGGAGCGGCGAGGTGGCGGCGGTGGATCAGCGACTGTTCTTCGCGGCGGTATTGGGCGGCGGAGGCGGCGTTGATATGCTTGGCGCAGAGCTGGGCGAAGGGGCGGTTCTCCTTGAACGAGCCCGGGAGGTAGAACCGTAGGCGCCCATCATAGCTCTGCTGGTCGAAGTCCATCGCACGGACGCGGATGGCGGTGGCGTCGAAGTCCGGGGTGACGGCGATGACGAAGTTATAGGCGCGCATGTCTCCCAGGAGGCGCACCAAGCAGCGCTCTTCAAACTTGATGAGCTCCTTAGCCAGGCGCACCGGGTGGTGCCCGTCGGCGGCGAGCCACTTCTCGGCGAAGATGTCGCCCGGAATGCCCGTGACGTGCTCCTCGACCAACGTCTCGCCCCAGGTGAGGTAGAGCATGCGGTTAGGCGACAGAAGGTGCTCGAGCTCCAAGCCGCAGACGCGAGAGGCGTCGCCGACCTTCACGTAGAAGTAGTCGTGGTTCTCGTTGTAGGCGTTGACGATACGCACGCGGAATGGCTGCGAGTTACCAAAAGAGCAGAAGTCGACGCGGTCGACGTACACGTGGCTGAAAACCTTCATGCCGCCTTCGCCGCGGAGCAGCGCGTACGTCTCGAGCAAACCCTGGGAGAGGTGGCTCATGACTTCGGGCGGATACGCGACGGTTTCCCAGAGCGTGTCCTTGCCGCGTTCGAGCAAGGGCATCGCGGCGGTGAAGTCGCGCAACTCCGCATACGTGACGGGCAAGGGGACTTCGCGGCCTTCGCGCGAGAGGTAGGCGCGGAGTTCGGCGCCGATCGGGTAGGCCGGCTTGCGGTTCGTCCGCTTGAATTCAGCTTCGGATCCGGTGGCGTCCATCGTCAGTCGAGGTTGGGCCGGTCGCGGGTCTCTTCGACAATCATCTGGAGCGGCTGGCCCGGGTGGCATTCGGCGCGATAGGCCATGAAGCCGCGACGGTGTTCGTCGTAGACAGGCCAGAGCAGGGTGCGGTCGGTCTCCGGAATCGCGGTGCGGTCCAATTCTTCGCGGGCGAAGAACCCGAACTTCCCTTCGTCGATCGTCTGCGGGAGCCCCGTCAGCGGCTTGCGACAGTCGAAGAGGAACATCAGCCAGTGCGACTGGCCCTCGTAGCCCTTCTCGGAGATCATGCCGAAGAGATGGAGATCCTCGGTCGTCACCTTCGCACCGGTTTCTTCTTCGGTCTCGCGGACGGCGCATTCAAAAGGGGATTCGCCCGTGGCCATCTCGAGTTTGCCGCCGATGGGGCTCCAGCAGCCGATGTTGGGCGCCTTGGTGCGTTGGATGAGCAGGAGCCGGCCGGCCTCGTCATGCATGAAGACGAGGACGCTGATCTTGAAGGGAAGGGGAGCACCGGCGGACATAGGACACAACCTTGCGGGCGGGCTTCGATGGCACAACCCCGGAGTGCTCTTTAGGCGGCCAGGATGGCGTCGATCCGCTTCAGTTCATCAGAGGCGAACGGAGCAGAATGAGCGGCGGCCACGCACTGCTCGAGTTGGGCCACCTTGCTGGCGCCGATGATCGCGGAGGTCACACGCTTGTCGCGGAGGACCCAGGCCAAGGCCATCGAAGCGAGGGGCTGCCCGCGCTCTTCCGCGACCTTGGCGAGTTGGCGGACTTTTTCCATGCGGTCGGCGTCGACTTGTTCGGGGCGTAGGAAGCCATGAACCTTTCCGGCCCGCGCGTCGGCCGGGATTCCTTGGAGGTAACGGTCGGTCAGCATCCCTTGGGCCAGCGGCGAGAAGACCGCGCAGCCGATGCCCTCCTTCTCGACGGTGTCGAGCAGGCCCGCTTCTGGGGTGCGCTCGAACATACTGTACTTGGGTTGATGCACGACGCAGGGCGTACCGAGGTCGCGGAGGATGGCGCAAGCCCGGGCGGTATCGGCCGGGTTATAGTTGGAGATGGCGGCGTAGAGGGCCTTGCCCGAGCGGACCGCTTGGGCGAGCGCGCCCATGGTTTCTTCCATCGGGGTGTTCGGGTCGCGCCGGTGACTATAGAAGATATCGACGTACGGGAGCCCCATCCGCTTCAGCGACTGGTCTAGGGAGGCGAGCAGGTATTTGCGTGAGCCAAAGTCGCCATGGGGGCCCGGCCACATGGTGTAGCCCGCCTTGGTCGAGATGATGAGCTCGTCGCGATAGGCGCCGAGGTCTTCGCGGAGAATCCGACCGAAGGTTTCCTCCGCCGAACCGGGGATTGGTCCATAGTTGTTCGCGAGATCGAAGTGCGTGACGCCGAGATCGAAGGCCCGTAAGGCGATCGCGCGGGCATTGGCGTAGTCGTCGACGCTCCCGAAGTTGTGCCAGAGGCCGAGCGAGACCTTCGGGAGGTGTAAGCCGGACTTGCCGCAACGCGCTTGGAATGACGGGTGGGCGTAGCGAGCGGGGTCGGCTTGGTACATGGATACAATCAAGCGGGCATGCGTCTTTTTAGCCAGCGGTAAAAACCAAAGGAACCTGCTGAATTTCGGCACGCGTGACGAAATCGTGACACCTTTCCCGCTGCGCAAACGCGGAAA
Source organism: Opitutales bacterium (assembly GCA_964203605.1). Lineage (GTDB taxonomy): Bacteria > Verrucomicrobiota > Verrucomicrobiia > Opitutales > UBA953 > UBA953. Next base: position 74,137 of record CAXNMQ010000004.1, on the reverse strand, counting down.
AACACTTTGGCACGGTCAATGCTCAAAGGGATGCGCACCTAAGCACCAACCAAAACTAACACCACCATGAAGACCCACACCAAACTCGCCGCAGCCTTCCTCGCCGCTGCTTCCTCCATCGCCGCTCACGCCGCTGACGCTCCCTCGGCGTTCACCTCCACGGGCAACGTCGCCTTCACCAGCGACTACGTCTTCCGCGGCATCACGCAGAATGGCGGCAAGACTGCCCTCCAGGGCGGCTTCGACGTCGCGCACACCTCCGGCCTCTCGGCTGGCGTCTGGGCTTCCAACGTCAACTGGACTCAACACCACCCTGGAAGTCGATCTCTACGCCAACTACGGCTTCAGCCTGAGCAAGGACTTCTCCGCCACCGTCGGCTACCTGGCCTACGTCTACGAAGGTAACTCCTCCCTCAACACGGGTGAAATCAACGTCTCGGTCTCGGCCTACGGTCTCACCGCGAAGATCTCCCACGCCGTCACGGATTACTTCGGCATCGCTGGCAGCGGCACCCAGTACTACGAGCTCAACTACGCTTACGAAGTCGCCGCCGTTAAGGGCCTCAGCCTCGCGCTCCACTACGGCGTAACCGACGGCAAGAATGCCGCCGACGAACGACGAAGACTACGCGATCGGCCTTTCTTACCCGGTCGCGGGCTTCACTGGCACCGTGTCCTACTCGAACGGTAGCGGCACCTTCGCCGGTACCTACGAAGGTATCACGGCCGTCACGCTCAAGAAGACCTTTTAGTCCTAGGTAGTTGCTTATAGCACCAAGGGCGCCCCCAAAAGGAGGGGCGCCCTTTTCATGTCCCACCATCAGGGCCACTGGCTTGCGCTAGCCGCACCATGCGACACGTTGCACGTGCATGCCCGAACTCGCTGAAGTCGAATATTTCCGTCGCCGCTGGCAACCTGGCGTCGGACGAAAGGTCGCGACGGTATTCTTGAATCCTAAGGCTCGGATCGGACGCGGCTTGGATGTGAAGGCGATGAGTAAGGCGCTCACGGGCGCGAAGCTGATCGAATCCTTCGCCGCGGCGAAGCAGATGGCCTTTTGCTTTTCGGGTAATGTCTGGATCGGCGTGCATCTTGGGATGACGGGTCGCCTCGAAGCCGGCGACGCCGACCGCGAGCCGACACCCTACGACCACTTTAAGCTGACAATGACCGGCGGCAAGGAGCTCGCCTTCGTCGACCCTCGGCAATTTGGTCGCATCCAATTTTGGCAAGGCGTCGGCGTTCCGCCGTGGTGGGAGAAAATCCCGCCAGCAATCCTCTCGCCCGAATTCACCGTCGGAGTCGTCGAGGTCTTCCTGCGTAGACGAGCGCGCACGTCGATTAAAGCGGTGCTGTTGATGCAGGAGCGCTTCCCGGGCATCGGCAATTGGATGGCCGACGAAGTGCTCTGGCGCGCGGGCTTTCATCCGCAGGCCAAGGCGGGATCGTTCGGGCCGAAGTCGGTGCGCAAGCTGCACGCGACCCTCCGCGAGGTCTGCGCGGAGGCGATGGAGGTCATCGGCAAGGATTGGTCCGACCCGCCGGACAGCTGGCTCTTCAACCATCGCTGGAAAGACGGCGGTCGCTGCCCGCGTTCGAAGAAGCCGTTGGTCCGCGAGGATGTCGGTGGTCGCACCACGTGCTGGTCGCCCGAGCGGCAGGTGCTCGGCGCCGAACGCCGTTGACCTTCCGCGTGCCCGCGCGATTTTGAACCCATGCGCGTCACCGGCGGCATCGCCCGAGGTATCCAGCTCCGCGTTCCCACGCAGGGCGGCGTACGCCCGGCCACGGATTACATCCGCGAGGCGGTCTTCAACTCTCTGGCGGCCTTCGTGCCCGGCACCGCCGTACTCGACCTCTTTGCTGGCACTGGTGCCTATGGACTCGAATCGCTTAGCCGCGGTGCCCTGCGCGCGACGTGTGTGGACGAGCGGATCGGCGCCGAGCTCACGGCCAACGCCGCCGCGGTCGCGAAGTCGATGGGCCAGGCCGAACTTCCCTTCACCAAGATCACCGGCGACGCGACCAAGCCCGGCGTGGCCGAAGGCCGCTTCGATCTGGTGTTCGCCGATCCGCCCTGGGAACTGTGGCAGACGAAGGGAGCGGAGATCGCCGCGACGGCGGTGGGTTACGCCGATGAAGGCGCCCACGTGCGCGTGATTCTTGAAGCACCTGGGGGCTACGAAGTCCCGGTGCCTGAAGGCTGGAAGCTCCGCAAGGTCATCGGCAAAGGCAAAGGCCAGCCCGCCGCGTCGGTGCTCGTCCGTAAAGCCGCGGAGTGATCAGCCGCCGACTGGACGGTGTTTTTCCCAAGCGCGTAATTGCGCGAGCATGAGCGCCCCGCCGACGAGCGCAGCGGCTTCGACGCGCAGGATGCGGTCGCCGAGATGCGCGAAGGCGAAGCCATGGGTGCGTAGCGCTGCGCGCTCGCTGTCGCTGAAGCCACGCTCAGGTCCGATTGCGAGCACGGCGGATTTCGCAGGAGAGGAAATTTCCGGAGCGCCCGTCGCTTCATAGGGATCGAGCGCGAGCTTCCAGGCCTTCGCATCGAGACCGATGAGTGCTTCGGCCAGTGAGCCGACGCGCGTCACTTCGGGCACGAGCGTTGAGCAAGCCTGCTCGGTTCCTTTGAGGACATGCTCGCGCCATTCGCCGTCTTTCCAGAGCGAGCTGGTGAGATAACCCGGATCACCTTTCTCGGATTCAAAGAAGATGATCCGCGCGGCGCCTAGGCTCGCGAGGTCGTGCAGGACTTTCTTCGCGGTCTGCGGACGCGGCAGCCCGACGAGCACCGTGAGCGGGAGGCGTGTCTGCGGAGATTTTTCCCAGGCGACCGCGAAGGTGAGCTGCGGTGCGAGCGACGTGATCGTGGCGATGCCACGCAGTCCGTTCTCGACGCCGACGTGGAATGTGCCGCCGACGGCGAGTCCGACAGTTTCGCGCAGATGCCGGGCGCGGGCGTCATCGGGCGGCAGCCCAGATTTGGCTTCGTCGGCGGTTATGAGCACCAGATTCACCACTACTAAGGTGGGAGGCCGGTCTGGGCTGGCGAGAGGGAAGGGTGCTAACGCTTGCAGGTCGGACCGTCTCGTTTAGCATCTCGGCATGGACCTTTCGGAATTCCGTAAAGAGTACGCGGCGCACGGTATCGACCGCCATGAACTGCTCGATGACCCGTTGGCCCAGTTCAAAGCCTGGTTTGATCAGGCTAAGACTGCTGGGGTGATCGAGCCCAACGCCATGGTCCTCTCGACCCTTGGTCTGGACGGCTTTCCCTCTTCCCGGACCGTCCTGCTCAAGGCTGCCGACGAGCGTGGGTTCTCCTTCTTTACTAACTACGACAGCAAGAAGGGGGAGGAAATCGCCGCCAACCCCCAGGTCACCCTGCTTTTCCCGTGGTTTTCGCTCGAGCGACAGATTCACATAACTGGTTCATTGATAAAGACTTCTGAAGAAGAATCGGTGACTTATTTTGCCCGTCGCCCCTATGGCAGTCAGCTGGGGGCCTTGGCCTCCGATCAGAGCGATATCATCGCCGACCGTGGGGTCTTGGAGGCTCGTTTGGCGGAGCTGAAAGCCAAGCATCCGGAGGGCCAGGTCCCGAAGCCCCTGCATTGGGGCGGGTACCGCCTGGTCCCGATCAGCTTCGAGTTCTGGCAGGGCCGCACCAATCGGCTCCATGACCGCTTCCATTACTCCCTAAATAAGGGCGTTTGGGACATCGTGCGCCTCTCTCCGTAATCGGGTCACTGGGATTAGTTTACCTAATAGGGGGGCCTATTGACCCTTACTCTGGGCATGGGGGTGCTCGCAGGGTTGACCATCCTGCGGGGAATCATTCACCAATCCTTTCCCGCGTCTAAATGCGCCCTCTTTTCCTCCTCAGTCTCTTTGCCCCGGCGTTCGCTCTCGCGAGCGCTGAAGGCGTCAATCCGAAGGCGACCGACCTCTTTGAGATCGGTGGCATCCCGGTCTCCAACTCGATCCTGACCACCTGGATTCTCGCGGTCCTCATCATCATCGCCGTCCGCGTGCTTGTCGGCACTCCGAAGATCATCCCCAACAAGGGCCAGGCCCTCGTCGAGAATGTCGCCTCCGGCCTGCGCGACGCCCTCGAGCCGATTGTCGGCAAGAAGATGATCGGCAAGACCTTCCCCGTCCTCTGCGGCTTTTTCGTTTTCATCCTCCTGATGAACTGGAGCGGCCTCCTCCCCGGAGTCGGCACGATCAAGTATCATAAGCGCCGATGGCACAGCTGGCTCGACGCAATCCGCCCGGCGAACTCCGACCTTAACACCACGCTCGCGCTGTCGATCCTCTCGTTCCTCGCCTGGACTTATTTCGTGCTGCGTTACGCCGGGTTTAAGGCGCTAGTCTTCGATCTCTTCGGCAACAAGGCCGACAAGAGGGAGCTCAGCATGCTCATGTGGCTCATGCTGGGCTTCATCTTCCTTGGCGTCGGCGTCATTGAAGTCCTCTCGATCGCCTCCCGCTTGATTTCTCTCCCGTTCCGTCTCTACGGCAACGTCTTCGGCGGAGAGAACCTGATCCATACCCTCGGCGGCATTGCTCCTTACGTCGTCCCTGCCATCGCCGGCATGCTCGAAGTTCTCGTCGGCCTCATCCAGGCCTTCGTCTTCACGCTCCTCTCTGCCGTCTACATCGGCCTCATCTGCAACCATGATGCTGGCCACGACGACGAACACGCCCACTGACCCTTTCACTTTCGAGGCGCGCGACATGCCGGGAATCCCCCGGCGGCGCGCCAAGAAAAAACCAAAAACAAAACAACATGATCATCGCTGAAATCACTGGTTCCCTCCCTGCCGCTGCCGGCTGTCTCGCTGCCGCTATCGGCGTGGGTCTCGTTGGCGCTAAGGCCGTCGAATCCGTGGGTCGCAATCCGGATGCTTCCGCCAAGATCCTCGTCCAGTCCATCCTGGGCATGGCTCTTGCTGAAGCCGTCGCGTTCTACGCGATCTTCCTCGCGAAGTAACCGGTCACGTGGCGTGGCCCCGCAAGGGGCCCGCCACTTCTCTTTCCCAGCGCTGATTCCCAACCTCCTTTCAAAGTCCTCACCATGACCTTCCTCTCCGCTCTCTTCGCCGCCGACACCCCCAAGGCCGCCGCCCCCGGCGCCGAATCCACCGACCCCGTCACCGACATCATCAACCTTTTCGGCTCCTTCGGCGTCGATAAGCCCCACCTGATTGTCCAGATCGTCAATTTCACGATCCTCGCCTTCGTCCTCTACAGGTTCGCCATCAAGCCCGCCCTCGGCCAGCTCGAGGAACGTATCCGCCAGGCCGAGCAGCTCCAGAAGGACCGCTCCGCTGCCGAAGCCCAGCTCGCCTCCGCGCAGAAGACCGCCGAAGCCAACCTCGTTGCCGCCTCCGAAGAAGCCTCCAAGATCCTCGCTGACGCCCGCAACTCCGCCAAGGCCACCATCGAAGCTTCCCGCGCCGAAGCCCAGGCCGCCCAGACTGAAGTCATCGCCAAGGCCACGGCCGCCATCGAAGCCGATCGCGTGAAGATGATGAACGAAGTCCGGGGCGAAGTCTCCCGCCTCGTGGTCGAGACCGCCGCCAAGGTGCTCGAACAGAATCTCGACGACTCCATGCGCGGCCGCCTCAACGAGGCCGCCGTCAAGCAGCTCGCTCGCTAAGCCCTTTCTCTTCCGATGTCCGCCGCCTCCGTCCGAGCCGAAGCCAAGCGCCTCCTCGCCATGTCCCTTGAGGGCGGCGTGGTCTCCGCCGACCTGGTCGGAGCCGTGCTCGCCGCGCTCACGAAGTCCCGCGCGTCCCACCAGCTCCGCCCGCTCCTCCGTGCCTACCTCGCGAATATCCGTCGCGAGCTCGCCCGTGGCGAAGCCCGCATCGAGCACGCCGGTCCGCTCGCCTCGGCTGAGGCCGACGCGATTGCCGCACACTTCTCCAAGCTCCTCGGACGCACCGTCCGCCCAGTCGCCCGTCGCAACGACGCGCTCCTCGCCGGCTTCCGCGTGCGTGTCGGTGACGACGTCACCGACCTCACGGCCTCGCTCCGCCTGGCCAATCTCGCCAAGTCCCTTTCCTGAACTCCTCCCCCAACCTTAACCCGATTTACTAAACACCATGAGCAACGCGATCGACCAGATCCAAAAAGCCATCGCCGGCCTTGATACCCGCGCCGGCAAATCCAACGTCGGCACCATCGTCACCCTTGCGGACGGTGTCGCCTCCATCGACGGCCTCTCGGGCGTCATGATGAACGAGATGATTGAGCTGCCGGGAGGCCTCCAGGGCGTCGCGCTCAATCTCGCCGAAGACACCGTCGGTTGCGTGATCATGGGCGACATCTCCAGCCTCAAGGAAGGCATGGAAGCCAAGACCACCGGTCGCCTCCTCTCCATCCCTGTCGGCAAAGGCCTCCTCGGTCGCGTCGTCGACGCCCTCGGCAACCCGCTCGACGGCAAGGGCCCCATCGTCTCCAGCGAACGCTACCCGGTCGAGAAGATCGCCCCGGGCATCATCCCTCGCAAGTCCGTCGACCAGCCGATGCAGACTGGCATCATGGCCATCGACGCCATGATCCCGATCGGCCGCGGCCAGCGCGAGCTCATCATCGGTGACCGCGCCACGGGCAAGACCACCATCGCGATCGATACGATCATCAATCAGGCCAACGCCAACCGCGTCGGTCTCGCCTCTGGCGACGCCAACTTCCGCCCGGTGTATTCGATCTACGTCGCCATCGGCACGAAGAACTCCTCCATCGCCCGCACCATCGGCACCCTCGAGAAGGCCGGCGCCACGGAATTCACCGTCGTCGTCGCCGCTTCGGCCGCCGACAACGCCGCCAATCAGGTCTTCGCTCCTTTCTCCGGCACCGCCATCGGCGAGTGGTTCATGGAAAACGGACACGACGCGCTCATCGTCTACGACGACCTTTCCAAGCACGCCGCCGCCTACCGCCAGATCTCGCTCATCTTGAAGCGTCCGTCCGGCCGCGAAGCCTACCCTGGCGACGTGTTCTACCTCCACTCCCGCCTCCTCGAGCGCTCCGCTCGTCTCGCCGGCAAGGGTTCGCTCACCGCTCTGCCGATCATTGAGACGCAGGCCGGCGACGTGTCCGCGTACATCCCGACCAACGTGATCTCGATCACCGACGGCCAGGTGTTCCTCCAGACCGACCTCTTCAATCAGGGCATCCGTCCCGCCGTCTCCGTCGGTCTCTCCGTCTCGCGCGTCGGTTCCGCCGCGCAGATCAAGGCCTTCAAGCAGGTCGCCGGCAAGGTGAAGGGCGAGCTCGCCAACTACCGCGAACTCGCGGCGTTCGCTCAGTTCGGCTCCGACCTCGACGCCCAGACCAAGGGCATCCTCGATAAGGGCGACCGTTTCGTCGAACTCTTCAAGCAGCCCCCGACCGCCCCGAAGTCCGCTGACATCCAGTGCGGCATCATCTGGGCGATGCAGAATGGTTTCTTCAACGATATGCCGGTGAAGTCCGTTCAGGCTGCCTCCGCTTCCCTGCAGGCCCATCTCGAAACCGCCAAGCCGGCCATTCTCGCGAAAATCCGCCTCGGCAACAAGATCGAGAAAGACGGCGAAGCCGAGCTGAAGGCCGCCTGCGAAACCTGGCGCCGTAGCTTCAAGGTCTAAGCCCTCGGTTCTCTCCCTCTTCCTCCACACCGCCACGCCACATGCCTAAGGGACTCCGCGAGATCCGTAACCGAATCAAATCGGTTAAGAGCACCGGCCAGATCACCCGAGCCATGCAGCTCGTGGCGTCGTCGAAGATGAAGCGTGCGCAGGACTCCGCTCGTGCGGGCCGCGCCTACGCCGAGCTCCTTGGCGAAATCCTCGACACCGCCCAGTCCAAGGTCGGTGATTTCACCCACCCCCTCCTCACGAAGCGCGAGGTCAAGGTCCGCGGCATCCTCTTCGTCACGCCCGATAAGGGCATGGCCGGCGCGCTCAACGGCAACCTGATCCGCCTCGCCGCTGAACAGAAGAACGCCGTCTTCGTGTGCATTGGCCGCAAGGGCGCCCAGGCCATTGCGCGCTCCGGACGCAAAATCCTCGCCGACTTCCCGGTCACCGACCGCGCAAACTTCTCCGAAGTCCGCCCCGCCGCCGAATACCTGATCAAGGCCTTTACCGAAGGCACGGTCGATACGGTCGAAGTCCTCTTCGCTCACTTTAAGAACACGATGGTGCAGACTCCGCGCGTCCTGCAGCTCCTGCCGGCCGATAGCCTCGTCGCCCAAGCCCGCGAGTTCCGCACCAAGCTCGGCATTCCTGCGCCCAAGATCGAGGACGACGAACGCGACATGCTCTTCGAGCCTTCTGCCGCCGCGATCCTCAACCAGCTGCCCGCGCTCTTCTTTAAGCAGGCCGTTCACCAGGCCGTCCTGGAATCTAAGGCTTCCGAGTTCAGCTCGCGCATGGTCGCCATGAAGGCTGCCACCGACAACGCCAAGAAGATCAGCGCCGCCCTCTCCCTCGAATATAACAAGGCTCGTCAGGCCGCGATCACCCAGGAAATCCTGGAGCTCACCGCCGGCGCCGCCGCCCAGTAATTTCCAACCCCTCCCACTTCTACCAATATCATGAGCACTAAAGGAACGATCACCCAGGTCCTCGGCGCCGTCGTCGACGTCCAATTCCCCTCCGACAAGGTCCCTGAGATCTACAACGCGATCCAGATCGACTATAAGGTCGAAGGTAAGGCCACCAAGCTGATCCTCGAGGTCCAGCAGCACCTCGGCAACGGACTCGTCCGCGCCGTGGCGATGACCTCCACCGAAGGCCTGGTGCGCGGCGGCGACGCCCTCGACACCGGTGCCCCGATCACCGTGCCCGTCGGCAACGGCGTCCTCGGCCGCATCTTTAACGTCACCGGCGATGCCGTCGACGAACGCGGCCCGGTCGAGCACACGAAGCGCTACCCGATCCACCGTCTGCCCCCGCCCCTCACCGAGCAGGCTACCTCTGCCGAGCTCCTCGGTACCGGCATCAAGGTCATCGATTTGATCTGTCCCTTCGTCAAGGGCGGTAAGGTCGGCGCCTTCGGTGGCGCTGGCGTCGGCAAGACCGTCGTCATCATGGAGCTGATCAACAACATCGCGATGAAGCAGGGCGGTTTCTCCGTCTTCGCCGGCGTCGGCGAGCGCTCCCGTGAAGGTAATGACCTCTACCACGAAATGTCCGAAGCGGGCGTCATCGACCAGAAGGACCTTTCGAAGTCCAAGGTCGCCCTGGTGTACGGCCAGATGAATGAGCCGCCCGGTGCCCGTATGCGCGTCGCCCTCTCGGCTCTCGCGATGGCCGAATTCTTCCGCGACGAACAGAACCGCGACGTGCTCCTCTTCGTCGACAACGTCTTCCGCTTCTCTCAGGCCGGCTCCGAAGTGTCCGCTCTCCTCGGTCGCTCGCCTTCCGCGGTGGGTTACCAGCCGACCCTCGCCTCCGAAATGGGCAACCTCCAGGAACGCATCACCTCGACCAAGAAGGGTTCGATCACGTCCTTCCAGGCCGTGTACGTCCCGGCGGACGACTTGACCGACCCGGCTCCGGCCAACACCTTCGCTCACCTTGACTCGACCGTCGTGCTCGAGCGCCGCATCGCCGAACTGGGTATCTACCCGGCCGTCGACCCGCTCGCTTCCACCTCGACCGCGCTCGCTCCCGAAGTCGTCGGCGACCGTCACTTCCGCGTCGCCCGCGGCGTGCAGGGCCTCCTCCAGCGATACAAGGATCTCCAGGACATCATCGCGATCCTGGGCCTCGACGAACTGTCCCCTGACGACAAGCTCGTCGTCTTCCGCGCCCGTAAGGTGCAGAAGTTCCTCTCCCAGCCCTTCCACGTCGCCGAAATCTTCACGGGCTCGCCCGGCAAGTACGTCGCCCTCGACGACACGCTGCGCGGCTTCGAGATGATCCTCGCCGGTGAGCTCGACCACGTGAACGAGAACGACTTCTACATGAAGGGTGGCATCGACGAGGTCCTCGCCGCTTCGGGCCAGGCCAAGAAATAAGCGCACATGTCCCTTACGGTCGAAATCGTCACTCCTGATCGCCGCGCCTACGAAGGCACGGCGGATAAGGTGACCCTGCCCACCGCCATGGGTAGCATCGGCATCTTGCCCGGCCACCAGCCCATCACCGCGATCATCGCTGCCGGCGAAGTGATCCTGACGATCGACGGCAAGATCAGCCGCCTCGCTATCGACCAGGGCTTCGTCCGCGTCGTCTCCGATAAGGTCTCGGTCGTGACCGAAGCCGCCATCGACGAATCGAAGATCGACCTCAAGGCCGTCGAGAACGCCGAAGCGCGTGCTCGCGAAGCCGTCGAGGCCGCCCGTGGTCAGAAGGATATCGACCCAGTCGAGATCGCGAAGATGGAGCAGATTCTCCGCTTCGCCTTAGTGCAGCGCCTTGTGAAGGGTCGCACTTCGCAGGGAATGACGGAGTAAGTTGCCGCTTCTCGGCCTCTTCGCTCCGTTTTTCGTTTAAAGTCATTTAAGCGGAACTTGCCCCTCCTTCACGGGAAGGGCAGAGTTCCCTTGTGATTAAATCTGCGATCACGGTCTCACTCGTCGCCCAAGCCAAGGGCGGACCGTTCGTCTATTGGGATGGCCTCGAGTCCGCCGCGGCCTCCGCCGCGAAGCTCGGCTTCGACGCGATCGAGATTTTTGCCCCCTCCGCCTCCTCCATCGACCGCCCGTCGCTTCAGGCCCTACTCAAGCAGCACGGCCTCTCCGCCGCGGCCTTCGGCACTGGCGGCGGCTGGCTCGTCCACAAGTGGCACCTGACCCACGCCGACCCCACCATTCGCACAGCAGGCCCGCGAATTCATCCGCGCGATCATTGACGTGGCCGGCGAATTCAAAGCCCCTGCCATCATCGGCTCAATGCAGGGCAAGGCCGAGGGCGAGGTCTCGCGCGACCAGGCCCTGGCCTGGCTGGCTGAAGCGCTCACCGATCTCGGCGCCCACGCCGCGCAATACGGCGTGCCGCTCCTCTACGAGCCGCTCAACCGCTACGAGACGAACCTCCTGAACCGCCAGCTCGACGCCGCCCAATTCCTCGAGGCCCGCAAGGTCACGAACGTGAAGCTACTCTGCGACCTGTTCCATATGAACATCGAGGAGGTCTCGAACGCCGCCACGCTCCGCGCCTGCGGCCGCCACGTCGGGCACGTCCACTTCGCCGATAGCAATCGCCAGGCGATCGGTTTCGGCCACACGGACGCCGCCTCGGTCATCACCGCGCTCAAGGATATCGGCTTTGCTGGTTATCTTTCCGGAGAGATTCTCCCTTTGCCTGACTCCGAAGCCGCCGCCGCGCAGACGATCAAGGCCATCCGCACCCACTTAACCCGCTAAGACCATGCTCAAGCACCAGCTCATCCATCCGAAGATCTCCGAAGTCCTTGCCCGTGCGGGCCATCACTCGGTCATCCTGATCGCCGACGGCAACTATCCGGTCTGGGGCAAGAAGGGCCCGAACGCCGAACTGGTCTCGCTCAATCTCTCACCGGGTATCCCGACCGTCGCCCAAGTGTTGCGCGCGGTGCTCAGCGCGGTGCCGGTCGACGCGGTCAACACGATGGGTATCCCGCCGGACGATTCCTACGCGCAGAAGGGTGAGCCGCCCGTGTGGGCCGAGTTCCGCCAGGAAGTGAAGGCCGCCGGCCTGAAGCTCGAACTGCAGCCGGTCCTGAAGTGGGATTTCTACAAGGCCGTCGAATCCGCCGACCACATCCTCACGATCCAGACCGGCGACCAAGCCCTCTGGGGCAACGTGCTCCTCACCGTCGGCTGCCGCACGGCCTGAACTTTCACACCATGAAGACTCGCACCCTCGGTAAGACCGGGATCGAACTCCCCATCCTCAGCTTCGGCGCTTCGTCGCTCGGCCAGGAATTCCGCAGCGTCGCCCTCGATGACGCCCTGAAATCCGTCCAGGTCGCCCTCGACTGCGGCATCAACTTCATCGACACCTCGCCCTTCTACGGCCGCGGTATTTCCGAAGTGCTCCTGGGCGTCGCCCTCCGCGGCGTCCCGCGCGATAGCTACAAGCTCTGCACGAAGCTCGGCCGCTACGACCTGACGCACTTCGACTTCAGCGCCAAGCGCGTCGCGGAGAGCATCGACGTCTCCCTGCACCGCCTCGGCACCGACCACCTCGATATCATCCTCTGCCACGACATCGAGTTCGTCCCGATGCAGCAGATCGTCGACGAGACCATTCCGGCCCTCCGCAAGGCGAAGCAGGCCGGCAAGGTGAAGGCCATCGGCTTCAGCGGCTACCCGCAGAAGATTTTCAAGTTCATCTGCGAGCAGGCCGAGGTCGACTGCGTGCTGAGCTACAACCAGCACACGCTCCAGAATACCCGCTTCTCCGACGAGACGGTGCCTTACCTGAAGGCGAAGGGCATCGGCGTCATGAACGCGGGCCCCTTCAGCGCCCGCCTGCTCACCAACGCCCCGCTCCCGGCCTGGCTCAAGGAGCCGGAGGAAGTGAAGGCCGCCGCCCGCGCCGCCGCCGCCCATTGCGCCGCCAAGGGCAGCGACATCGCCAAGATCGCGTTGCAGTTCTCGCTCCAGCATCCCGACATCACCACGACGGTCTCGGGCAGCGCCAATCCGACGAACATCCGCAACTGGGCCAAGTGGGCCGCGGAACCGATCGACCAGCAGCTCCTTGCCGAAGTCCTCGCGATCTTCGCCCCGGTCAAGAACCTCGGCCACCTCGAAGGCCTGAAGGAGAACAACTGAGCCGATGAAAGCCATCCGTCTCGACCAGCCGCAGCAGTTCACGCGCATCGATATCCCAGAGCCGCCCGCGCCCGCCGCCGGCGAAGCGGTCGTCCGCGTCCACCGCATCGGTATCTGCGGCACCGACTACGGAGGCTACCTCGGCAAGATGCCGTTCTATTCTTACCCGCGCATCCCCGGCCACGAACTCGGCGTCGAGGTCCTCGCGGTCGGCCCGGGCGTGACCAACGTGAAGCCGGGCGACCGTTGCTCGGTCGAGCCCTACATCAATTGCCAGACCTGCTACAGCTGCCGCCGCGGTTTCACTAACTGCTGCGAGAACCACCAGACGCTTGGCGTGATGTGCGACGGCGGCATGGCGGAGAAGTTCCTGCTCCCGGCCCGCAAGCTGCACATCTCCACGAAACTTTCCTACGACCAGCTCGCGCTCGTCGAGACGCTCGCCATCGGTTGCCACGCCGTCGATCGCGCCGCGCCCAAGGCCGGCGAGACGGTCCTCGTCATCGGCGCCGGCCCCATCGGGCTCTCGGCCGTAGAATTCGTCAAGGTCTCCGGTGCGAAGTGCGTCGTGATGGACATGAACGCCGATCGCCTGAAGTTCTGCACGGACGTCATGAAGGTGGACGGCGTCATCCAGGCCAAGGGCGATGGCTCCGAAGTCGCTGCGCTCGCGGCCCTCACGAACGGCCAACTGGCTGACGTGGTCATCGACGCCACGGGCAGCAACAAATCGATGGTGGCCTGCTTCGCCTACGCGGCCTTCGCTGCCCGCGTGGTCTACGTGGGCATCACGCAGCAGGACCTGACCTTCCCGCACGCCCCGCACCTGCATCGCCGCGAGCTGACCATCATGGCCAGCCGCAACGCCCTCTCGAAGGACTTCGCCCGTATCATTAAGCTGATCGAAGACGGCGTGATCGACACGAAGCCCTGGATCACGCACCACGCGAAGTTCGACGACCTGATCGCGACCTTCCCGACTTGGCTCAAGCCGGAGTCAGGCGTGATCAAGGCGATCGTCGACGTGGTCTGACGTCATGCGCCTCGACGCCCACCAGCACTTCTGGTCGTACGACGCGGCGCAATACCCGTGGATTCCTCCGGGCTCGCCACTGCATCGTAGCTGGCTGCCCGATGATCTGGCCGCCTTGCAGCACCCGCTTGGCTTCGATGGCTCGATCGCCGTCCAGGCCCGTCAAGTCGTCGGCGAATCCGACTGGCTCCTCGGTCTAGCGGATAAGCACACCAACGTGAAGGGCGTCGTCGGCTGGGTCGACCTTCGCTCTGACCGCGTCGAGGAAGATATCGCCCGCCTTGCCGCGCACCCGAAATTCGTTGGCGTCCGTCATGTCGTCCAGGAAGAGCCCGACGTGGACTTCATGCTCGGCAAGGATTTCCAGCGTGGCATCTCGAAGCTTCGCGCGCACGGCCTGACCTACGATATCCTCATTTATCCTAAGCAGCTCGAGGCCGCCATCCGCCTCGCGGAGAACTTCCCCCACCAGCCCTTCGTCCTCGATCACATCGCCAAGCCGCACATCAAGGACGGCACGATCGAGCCGTGGAAGTCACAGCTCCGTCGTCTGGCCAAATTGCCTAACGTCCATTGCAAGATCTCGGGCATGCTCACTGAGGCCGACCACAAAGCCTGGCGCGCCGAGCAGTTCCGTCCCTACCTCGACACGGTTTTCGAAGCTTTCGGCCCGTCGCGCCTGATGTATGGTTCCGATTGGCCGGTCTGCCTCTTTGCTGGCAACTACGAGCAGGCCTTCCGTCTCGTTGACGATTACGCCCGCGGTCTGACCGAGTCCGAGAAGGCTGGTCTCTTCGGCGGTAACTGCGCCCGCTTCTACTTCGCCGGTAAGCGCTAGCGGATAGCCGTGTTGGCGTCCTTCGTGACCTTGAAGATCCAGCCGTTGGCTTGCATGTCGATGTTCAGCCCGCGCTTGTCCCGGGAGATCTCGGCCGGTAGCGGTTCAGCGTTGCAGCGAAAAAGCTTCAGCTTCCCTTCGCCTACGTATTCGCCTTGCACCTTCGTACCCGACTTAGCCACCTCGATGGCTAGGTAGCAGTCGAAGACGCCGCCGGGGGTTTCGCCAATCAGTACCTCGACGGGTATCTTGGTCCCCTTGGTCACTTGAATCCAAGGGCCGGCCTTGAGGCGATGCAGGCCGCCGGGACGCCGGTCGACCTTATACTCCTGGGTGACCTTCTCGCCGAAGTCCTTGTAGTTGCCGCCACCGGCGAGGTAGGTCTCGTAGCCATCGTCGAGGGCGATCTTCCGGTTCCAGCGGACGAGGAGGAAGTCGTCGCCCGAGCCCACGAAGCGGAAGGGCAGGGAGCTAGGCACCTCGACGTAGCAACGATAGTGGATGACCCACCGGGAGGGTTTGACCTGCTTCTCGACTTCGAAGGCCTTGGGCGCGTCGTTGGCCGAGCGCCCGGTGATGAATAACTGGCCCGAGATGAGCGTGTCGGGCGCTTTGTAGAACTTGCTCAGTTTGCCCGGGCTCCAGCCGGCTTCGAGGAAGTCGCGCACGGCCGCCCGATAGGGAGCGATGCCCGTCCTGCCGTCCACCATCGCGGTGGGTTGGCGACCGCTGGTCTGCTTGAGGTCGTAGAACGTGCCGATGAGCCCGCCGGTACCGACCCCCGTGCTGCCCTTCATGCCGAACAACGAGACGAAATTCCGGCCACCGCCCGAGCCGATGCCTTTGCCGGCGCCGATGCCGCCGCCCGAACCTCCACCGAAGCCCTTCGAGCTGCCTCCACCGATGGCTCCGGCGGTGGCCAGCGGATTGGTCAGGCTCGGCAGGCTGCTCACGGCCATCGTCGCGTTGGCGTTCTTGCTGGTGATACGCGAGCTGGTCTTGGTCAGCGCTTTCACGTTCTTGGGCTGCAGCTTGGTCTTATATTCTTTGGCCTTCGGGCCGCCGCTGCCGCCACCCGCGCCGGTCGCGAAAGTGTTAGGGTCCTTCTTCCCGGAGAGATCCGTCACGGTCGAGACGACCCAGACGATGGCGATGATCACCAATAAAATGTGGAGTAGGACGGAAAGCGCCAAGCCTTCCCCGCCGAGCCGTTGCCAGAGCGTACGGGTGGGTCGATGCAGCGGCGTCGAGGGGGACGCCTCCGCGGATTCGTCCTGGGGTGCGGACATACGAGTATTCCATTACAAGTGAAGCCTGTGGCTGTACACAATCGCGAAAACCAGTCAGCCGCCCCCGGCTGGCGTAATATTCATATGCGGCTGGCATCGGCTTGCCCCGCCCGCCCTTGCCGCCATCTTCCATTCCATGGATTCCCGGCTACACGACCTCGAAGAACGCCTGACTTTCCTGCAGCGCCACGTGGAGCAGCAGGACCGGGTCATCCTCGAGCTTTCCCGGGAGGTTTCCAAGCTGTCCGATCGCCTAGCCCGCACCGAAGCCAAGCTAAGCCAGTCCGCCGACGCCGGCGACCAGGCCCCGCCCGCCGACGAGCGCCCGCCGCATTGGTAAACGGTCGGTTTTAGGATTTGAGGCCGGTCACGGTCACCATAGGCTCCGGGTATGGACAACGATTCGCTGACCTATCTCGAATACGGGATCTATCTTTTGGTTTCGCTCTCCGTCACGATCTGGGTCGGACGCACGCTCTTCCGCAGTGGCCGCCCGTTCCTCCTCGAGGCCTTCCATGGCAACGAGACGATGGCCGACTCGGTCAATAATCTGCTGATCATCGGCTTCTACCTGGTGAACGCGGGCTTCATGCTCCTCTTCCTTTCTTCGAAGGAGCATCCGAAGACCGGCATCGATGTCGTCGAACATCTCAGCAAGTCGGTCGGTGTGGTGATCGTAGTCCTCGGCGTGATGCACCTGATCAACCTCGTCGTGCTGAACTCCCTGCGCACCAGCGGTAACGCCAGTCGCCCGCCCGTCTTGCCCCCGAAGGCCTGAGCAGACCGAACGCATGTGCGGCCGCGTTACCCAGTTCTCACGCTGGGAAGAAATCGTCAAAAGCCTCGCGGCCCCGTCGGCTGAGGTCTCGCCACGTTATAATATTTCGCCCGGCACGCCGTTGGTCTCCGTCCGCCGCGAGCAGGGCGTCCTTCGCACCGAAGCGCTCCCTTGGGGCTTCGTGCCGGCCTGGGCGCCGGCCGACGAACAGGAAGGCCACGCCAACGCCCGCGCGGAAGGCATCTTCGATCGCCCGACGTTCCGTGACTCGGCCCGCCATCGCCGCTGTGTCATCCCGATCGACGGCTATTACGAATGGAAGACGGAAGGGAAACTGAAGTCCCCCTATTATTTCCGCGCGGCCGATGGCGGCCCACTCGCAGTCGGTGGGCTCTGGTCGCTCCACCTCGCCGCCGACGGCACGCACCGTCGCACGCTCTGTCTGGTGACGGTCGCGCCGAATCGCGAAGCGGGCGAAGTCCACTCCCGCATGCCGGTCGTGCTCGGCGGCGCTGATCGCCAAGCCTGGCTCTCAGAAAAGGCTTTCGCCGCCGAGGATTTCGCCCGCCTCGCCGTCACCGCTCCTGACCGAGCTTTGTCGATGCATCGCGTGTCGCCCGACGTCAATCGGGTCGCGATTGATGCGGAGCGACTGGTGCTTCCGCTGGTCGGCGCGATGGACCAGCCGGACTTCTTCGGGGATTTGCTTGGCTAACGGGGCGTTTTTGGACAGACCTCTGGCATGGCCGAGCCGACGCATATCCCGAAAATCGTGGAGAAGCCGTGGGGCCGCGAAATCTGGTATGCCGATCAAGCCGCTTACGCCGGTAAGGTGCTGGAAGTGAAGCAGGGCCGCCGCCTCAGCCTGCAATACCACGAACGCAAGACGGAGACGCTTTACCTCCTTTCCGGCAAGGTTCTCCTCACCTTCCGAGCGATCGCATCCGGCGAGACTCCGGCCGTATCCCTCGTCACGCCGGCCGACCAGCGCGTCTGGCTGCCGGGTCAGGCCTTGCACGTGCCGGTGCGCACCATCCACCGATTCGAAGCCCTCGAGGATAGCGTGCTGCTCGAAGTCTCCACGCCTGACCTGACCGACGTCGTCCGCCTGCAGGATGACTTCTCGCGACCCGCTCGCGACTGACCCTTTCTATTCCTATGCGTAAAGTTTTGGCTTTTGACCTCGGCGGCACGAAATTCGCCTTCGGCGTCGTCAACCAGGACGGCACCGTGCTCGGCTCAGGCCGCGTCGAGACGTTCGCCGAAAAGGGACCGCAGCAAGCCTGCGACCGCGTGGCCGAGGCAGCCCACCAGCTCCTCGCCGAACTTAAGCTCAAGCCGGTTGACTTCGTCGCTATCGGCGTGGCTTCGCCGGGTCCGCTCGACATCGCTCGCGGCTGCGTCGACGGCTCGCCCAACCTCCCGGGCTGGACCGGCTTCTCGATCACGGACTTCCTGAGCAACTCTTTCGGCGGTCTACCCACGCGCATTGATAACGACTGCAACGCGGCCGCGCTCGGCGAATACCGCTTCGGCGCCGGCAAGGGCAAGAAGAACGTCGTCTATATCACGGTCTCCACCGGTATCGGCGGCGGCGCGGTTATCGACGGGCGCCTGATGCGCGGCTCCAACGGCAACGCGGCCGAGCTCGGCCATATCCCTCTGACGATGGATGGCCCGCGTTGCGGCTGCGGCAACCCCGGCTGCTGGGAAGTCTACGCCTCCGGCACCGCCATCGCGCGCCGCACCCGCGAAGCCCTCACGGCCGGCCGCCCTTCGAGCATCGTCAAGTTCGCCGGCAGCATCGACCAAGTCACGACGCACCACCTCTTCCAGGCGATGGCTGAAGGCGACGCACTCGCCAACGAGATCTGGGCGGAGTCCATCAACTACCTCGGTCGTGGCCTCGGCGCAGTGATCAACACTTTCAACCCGGATGTGATCGTCGTCGGTGGCGGCGTGACCGCGGCGGGTGATGCTCTCTTCGTTCCGATGCGCAAGAGCGCCAACAATTACGCCTTCCCGCGCCTCTCGGCGGTTTGCACGATTGTCCCGGCCGGTCTCGGCGGCAATGTCGGCGTCGTCGGCGCGGCGGCCTGCGCCTTCGAGCACGTCAGTTGAGCACCGCGCTGTTGTCGTGATGCGCGTCTCCGTCGTCATCCCGGCGTTCAACGAGGAAAAACTGCTGCCGGCGACGCTTGCGTCCGTGCAGGCGGCGGCCGCGGCTTTTACTTCCCGCGGATGGACCTGGGAATGCGTGGTCTGCGATAATAACTCGACCGACGGTACGGCCGCCTGCGCTCGCGCGGCTGGTGCGACCGTCGTCTTCGAACCGGTGAACCAGATCGGCCGGGCCCGCGATGCCGGCGCCCGCGTGGCTACCGGAGATTGGCTGGTCTTCATCGACGCGGATTCGACTCCTTCGACCGAGCTCTTCACGGCCATCGCCGACCAGATTGCCGCCGGTCGTGCGTTGGGCGGTGGCAGTACGGTCGAACTGGAACTCGGCACGCCGCGCTACGCCCGCACCGTCTGCGGATTCTGGAATCTTTGGAGTCGGCTCGCCGGATGGGCTGCCGGGTCGTGCGTATGGGTAGAGGCCGCGGCCTTCCGCGAAGCTGGTGGCTTTGGGACGGAATACTACGCGGGAGAAGAAGTCTTTCTCAGCCGTCGGCTCAAGCGTATCGCCCGTCGCCGTGGCCGCCGCTTCGTCATCCTGGCCGATCACCCACTGCGTACATCCTCGCGCAAGCTGAAGCTCTATACCGCCACCGAAGCGACCCGCTTCTTCTTTCGTATGCTCTTCACCGCGGGGCGCGCGGCGAAGCGTCCGGAGAACTGCGATATCTGGTACGACGGTCGGCGTTGAGCGCGCTCAGAGCCGTTGACGCTTCCACTTCGGGATCGAGAAGACGGTGATCTTATCCGAGCGCACCTCGACGTCGTCGCGGTGCCGCAAGGCCTTGGCCTCGGCGTCGGTGACGATCTCGTAGTGCCGCGCGGCGGTGATGAGATCGGCGATCTCCCAGCAGTCCTTGGGATTATTCACCCATTTCTCGGGCGGCAGGCGGCTCAGGTCGTAAGGCTTGGAATAGCTCCGCAGGGTCTTGCGCGGGCCTTTGGCGTATTCGTGGAAGTAGGACATCGCGAGCTCGCGGACGCTGCGGTACACTGGGTCACGCCAGCGGAGGCAGACGTAGTTGGTCTTGGAGATGGCACCCCACTTACCGTTCACCCGGAAAGGCGCGATGACATGGTCCATGTCCTGGTGGGCGCTGAAGTCCAAGAGCAGGGGAGGGTGGCCCTGTAACCAGAGCGCAAAGGCCGCGACCATGGCGCCCTCGATACAATGGGCGCGGCGATGCTTGAGCGTCTGCTCGACGGATCGGGCGGTATCACCCTCGGGCTCGAAGTTCTGCGGGAAGTCGACGAGGAAGTCCTGGATGGCCTTAGGGGTGGATAGTCGGGCCAGTGTACGTGCCGCCGCCAAGCTGAGGCCGCGCTGCTGCGCGAGTCGGATTCGGGCGGCGAGCGACATGCCTTAGGTCTAGCCACCCGCCCCGATTCCTCAAGGAGCGAGTGCGCCCCCTGCTTTCGGATTGGCTAACCTCCCGACCTGCGTTTGCCTGCTGCGTCCGCCATGTCTTCCTCCGTTTTCTTCTGCCCTGTCCTCGGTCACTGAGATGGACCTCGAGCAACTACGCTGGGGCGCCCTCCAGCTCATCCTCCTGATCATCTCGATCGGCCTCCACGAGTTCGGCCATGCCTGGGTCGCAGACCTCCGTGGTGATCCGCTGCCCCGGATGCAGGGGCGCGTGACCCTCAACCCCTTCGCCCATACGGACCCGATTGGCACCATCGCGATTCCCGCCGTGATGATTTTCCTCAGCCCCGGCTTCGGCCTCATCGGCTGGGGTAAGCCGGTCCAGATTTCCCTCCCCAACCCCCAGACCAGGCGGATGGATGACATCCTGATCACGCTGGCGGGGCCAGGCATGAATGTGGTGTTGTGCCTGGTCTTCAGCCTCATCGGCGCTTTCGGCTCGTTCGACCCCAAGCAGGACGCCCTTATCCTTAAATTCTTGGTCAGCGGCATCTTCCTTAATGCCGGGCTCGTCGTCTTCAATTTCATCCCCATCCCGCCGCTCGACGGTTCGCGTCTCGCCGTTCGGTTAGGCCTCTACTCCGAAGAGCTGTTCCTATCGCTCGCCCGATGGGGTTTCGTGATTCTCTTGATCGCGATCAATCTGCCTTTCTTCCGGGAATTCATGAGTCAGGCCGTTCAGCTGGTCGCGGCGCCGTGGTTCGGGCTCTGGAATTTGCTCGGCCAACTGATGTGAAACGGGGAGCCCGGGCCACGAGAGGCTTGCCTATTCGCGGCCTTCGGGCGAATCTCCGGGCATGCAAACCCTCGGCGAACGTCTCCAAGAAGCCCGTCAGCGACTGGGCGTGACCCTCCGCGAAGCGGCGGAGTTCACCAAGATCCGCACCGATTACCTCCAGTCGATGGAGGCCAACCAATTCGAATCCATCCCGCTCGCCGACGTCTACAAGCGTGGCTTTGTGAAGGTCTACGCGAAGTACCTGCGCCTCGATGACGAGAAGGCCGGCGCCGATTTTAATACGCACCATTCCGCCAAGGCTTCGCGCCGTCCGCTCGAAGCAGCCGCCGACGAAGACGCCCCGTTCGAGCCAGAGTCTGGTGTCAGCTCGATCACGCTCAGCCGCGACGCCCTGATCTATGTCGTCATCGGCATCGCGGTCGTCGCGATCGTCCTCGCACTGGTTTTTTCCTGAGCTCGCCCGCGGCTCAGCGGACGCAGCCTAAGCCGGCAACGGTGGCTGTCATCCCGGCGCCGCCAGCGAGCCGACCTCACCAAATCACGCTGACGTCGGTCAAGGCGGGGGTCCGCTACCAGGTCATCGAATTGAACACGGGCGAGACTCCTGGTCTCGGGATGCTTTCCCCGCGCGACAAGCCGGTCGTCATCAACGTGAAGGGTCCGAGCGAGCTGCGATCCTCCGCGGTCGAACACCTGCGCGTGAAGATCGACGGCATCCCGTTCCCGATCCCTAGGCACCATCACGGGCGCGATGTTCGTGGCTCTGCCCGATACCTTTACCTCCCCGCCCGGCCCCCCGGCCGCGCCCGTGCCGACCCCTGCGCCCAAGGCCCCCGCGCCCAAAGCGAAGTCGGCTCGTTGAGTCGAGGGGGTTGACCGTCCGCCCGCCCGGGCTTATCAATGGGCATAGTGCCGCCGCGCCTCGAACAACGTGTCCTCGTCCTTAACCGTCTCTGGCAGCCGGTTAATATCGTGGGCGTCTTGCGGGCGATGAGCCTGCTGTTTCGGGGCCGCGCCTCGGCGATCCATGCCGATCCTTCCGGCCACCGCGTGATGAGCTCCGACGAGTGGATGCGTTTCTCCGTGGAGGCCCCGCCGCCTAATGCCGAATCCGTCCGCACGACGCACATCGTGCTCCGCATCCCGCGCGTCCTCCTCCTCGGCGAATACGACCGCGTCCCGCGCCGCGAGATCCGCTTCTCCCGCCGCAACGTCTACCTGCGCGATGCGAATACCTGCCAGTATTGCGGCCGTCCCTTTCGCGATGAGGAGCTTAACCTCGACCACGTGGTGCCTCGTGATATCGGCGGCAAGACGAACTGGGAGAACATCGTGACGGCCTGCGTGCGCTGCAACTCCCGCAAGGCCAACCGCCTGCCCGAACAGGCCGGCATGACGCTCCGTCACGCGCCCACGAAGCCGAAGTGGCGCCTGGTGGTGGCGTCGTCCCTGTCCGTCGACGAGGTCGAGTGCTGGAAGGAATTCCTCGAAGTCACGCCCGCCGGTCAGCTTCCTTGGCGGAACTGAGCGACGGCGCTATCCTTGGTGCGGGTAACCAGATTCGAACTGGTGTATCCACTTTGGAAGAGTGGTGTCCTACCACTGAACGATACCCGCGTGGCCAAGGACGCTCACTATTCCGAGCCGTTCGCCCGGGGTCAAGCCTCGCTCATCGTCCGCCAGGGCCCCCGAAGCGGAAAACGGGCCGGGGAAAGCGGGATTTACCGACCCGATCAAGCCGAGGTGCGGTGGATGACGCTGATGGTACCGTTGGTCTCAAGGATCACATCCTTAGCCTGCTCGATATTCGCGAGTCCGGCCGAACGGAGCGACGACATGAGTTCGTGGTGCGTGATCCGCTCGCGATGCATGACCTTTTCCTGCACCGCGCCATCGCGGACAAGGAAGACCGGCCGGCCGACCAGCGCCCAATGTACGAACCGGAAATGGCGCGAGAGCAGGAGCATGCACCAGTTAATACTGATGAGCGTTCCGGCGAGGAAGAGCCCGCCGCCAAGGCTGTTATCGCCGCCGTTCATGGCATTCTGTACGGTGTTACTCAGGATGAGCAGCAGGATGAAGTCGAACGGCGTCAGCATTCCCGTCTGCCGGCGACCGGTGAGGCGGATGAGGCACAGCAGGAAGCCGTAGACGATGATGCCGCGGATCAGGAGCTCCCACCAGGGAAGCACGGGGATGAGCATGGTCGCGAGGTCGAAGGGCTGACGGGCGGCTAGGGCGAGCATGGGCCAAGATAGGCCCAGCCGCCGCCTAGGGCGATAGCGTTTGCGCTTCACGCAGGGCCGAGTTCCGTCATCCTGCGCCCATGGCTCGCTCCGCTCGCTCCTCCGCCCCAGCCGTCCGTGATGTGCTGATGATGGCGACTCCCTCCAAGAACGCCGACCTTCGCTGGTTCGGAGGTTTCCACGCCTCCGACCCGTTCCCGGCTTTCTCCGCCAAGGGGCGCCGCATCGGCCTGCTGCCCGGGATGGAAGTCGGCCGGGCCAAAGACGAGTCCGCCTTTGACGAAATCCTGAACCTGAGCGCCACCATCACCGATCTCCGCAAGACCAACCCGAAGGCGGGCGTAGCCGACGCGATCGTCTTCGCCGCGCTCCAGCAGGGCATCCATCGTTTCCGCGTGCCGGCCGATTTCCCGGTGGGTCTGTATGAGCGCCTCCGTCAGCTCGGTCTCGAGCTCCATCCGGTCGGCGCCCAGCATAACGAACGCGGCTCGCCTGAACTCTTCCCGGCCCGCCAAGTGAAATCAAAGGCGGAGCTAGCCGGCATCCGCGCGGGCAACGTGGCCGCGGTCGCGGGCTTCAAGGCCGTCGAGAAGGTGCTCGCTGAATCGAAGGCGGACAAAAAGGGCGTGCTGCAGTGGCAGGGCCAGACCCTCACGGCCGAGATCCTGAAAGAGGAAGCGCAAGTCGCCATCCTCCGCCAGGGTGGTCTGTGCGATATCGGCCTCATCATCGCCCCCGGCGACCAAGCGGTGGATTGCCATTGCTCCGGCTCCGGCCCGATCCGCGCCAACGAACTCCTCGTCTGCGACATCTATCCGCGCCACATCGCCTCGCATCACTACGGCGACATGACCCGCACTTACCTCAAGGGGAAGGCGAACGCGAAGCAGCGTAAGATGGTCCACGCGGTACTCGAATCCCAGCGTCGCGCCATCAAGGCCATCCGCGCCGGAGTGACGGGCGCCAAGGTGCACACGGTCGTGCAGGATTATTTCAAGTCACTCGGTTATAAGACGGGCCTGGTGAAAGGCGTCTACGTGGGCTTCTTCCACGGCACGGGCCACGGGCTCGGCTACGATATCCACGAAGAGCCGGCGCTCTCCCTCCGCAACCCGCACCCACTCATCGCGGGCAATGCGGTCACGGTCGAACCAGGGCTTTATTATCCGGGCATCGGCGGCTGCCGCTTCGAGGACTGCGTGGTGGTCACGAAGAAGGGCTGCGAATTCCTTTCCTCTCATCCCTATAACTGGGAGATTGCCTGAGAATGGCCAAAGGGCGGGGCAGGGCCGGGTCGCATACGTCGCTGACGGATGCTGCCCGTCCCGTGGCCGAAGCCCTCGAGCGTCATGGCCGCGTCTCCCGTGGCGTCATCAGCGCGCGCGTGCGCGCGAGCACGCTTTCGATCAAGGTGATGAAGCTCGGTGGGGGCTTGCGCATCACGGTCGTCTCCAAGGGCTCGCGCCAGGAACTCCATGTCTACGGTATCACAACCGAACGCGCGGGCCAGATTCTGACGGGCCCGGATTTTTCCGGCTACAAGCTGAACTTCGCCGATGAGTGAGGTCCCGCTCATCATCGCCGAAGTCACGGCGGCCGACTGGGTCGCCGCCGGTCCGGGCTGGACGCATCTCCCCTATCTTGCGCGCTTTCGCGCCGACCGTCTGCCGCTTTCGTGGGAGGGCTTCTTCACCGGCCGCCACCATGCGGTGCTGGAGAGCGGCCGATCCGGCAGCTTCACGATCGCCGTTCCCGCCGCGGCGCGCGCGACGGTCTTCTTCGCCGATGGCCGCGTGGTCATGCATGCCGCCGACGGCGCCCACGAAGAAGCTACGGAGAAGCCGCTCGACTATCTGCGGCGCTGGTCGCGCGAAATCCGTGCCCCGCGTCTCGCCGGCTGGCCCGCCTTTCAAGGCGGATTGATCACCCTGCTCGGCTATGAACTCGCCGCGCAATTCGAACCCGTGAAGTCTGCCCCCGCCGACGTCCGTGCTCCGCTCGCGGCTTTCCTTGAGGCGCATGAAGCCTGCGTCTTCGATGCCTCGAAGCGGGAGCTGACCGTTGTCGTGCTTTGTCCTGTCGGCTCGCCGAACTCCGCCCTGCGCGCCGCCCGGGCCCGGGCGCTCGATCTCGCGGCCCGCTGGGATGCGACCTGTGCTCAGCCGGCGCCGACTTTATCACCTTCCCGCGCGCCCGCCGTGCCGATTGCCCAGTCTCTCGACGAACCCGCCTTCGTCCGCGCGGTGACGCGCTGCCAAGAATACATCGCCGCCGGCGATACGTATCAGGTCAATCTTTCCACGCGCCTAGAAGTGGCGTCGGTCGAACCGCTCCTCGCCTACGAAGCCCTTCGCTCGGCCAATCCTTCGCCCTACATGGGTCTGGTGCGACTGCCGGGAGCGACGCTCGTCTGCGGCTCGCCGGAGTTGTTGGTCGAAGTTTCCGGAGGCAAGATCGCTTCGCGCCCCATCGCCGGCACGCGCCCGCGCGGCGCCGATGAGTCCGCCGACCTCGCGTGGGCGCAGGAACTTTCCGGTGATACGAAGGAGAAGGCGGAACATCTGATGCTGGTCGATTTACTGCGTAATGATGTCGGCCGCGTCTCTCGTCCTGGCTCAGTGCATGTGCCCGAATTCATGGCGGTCGAACGCTACTCGCACGTGATGCACCTGGTCTCACAGGTCGAAGGCCAGCTGCAGGCTTCCGCCGGCCCCGCCGACGTCATCCGCGCGCTCTTCCCGGGGGGCACCATCACGGGCGCCCCGAAGGTCCGCACGATGCAGGTCATCGCCGAACTCGAACCGGTAGCCCGTGGCTATTACACCGGCTCGCTCGGCTGGATTGGCGCCTCGGGCGACCTTTGCCTTAATATCGTGATCCGCTCCCTGTGGTCCGCCGATGGCCGGACGTTCGTGCAGGCCGGAGCTGGCATCGTCGCCGACTCGGTCCCGGCCCGCGAATATGCCGAGAGTTTACGTAAGGCACAGGCTCCTTTGCTCGCCGCCGCGCGCGCGGCCCTGCAACCATGATTGGCTGGCGCCAAGGCGAATGGGTGTCGCTGCCCGACGGCGCCGAGGTGTCCGCCTTGGTCCCCGGCCCGTCGCTCTTCGAGACGTTTGCCTTACGCGCGGGTCGCATCGCGTGCCTCGCCGATCATCTGGATCGCCTCGCCCTCGGTTGTCCGCGGCTCGGCCTCGATCCGGCACGTCTCATGCTCGGCGCGGACGCCCATATCGCCCGCTGGTCGGCTCCGTTGGGCGGACTGCTTGGGCGGAATACGCTGACGGAGGCCATCGTCCGTCTACTCGTCGCGCCTCGCGGCGACGGCCTGGCTACCGAATGGCTTACCGTTCGCCCGCTACCAGCCACGCCTTCGGCGATTGACCTCTATCAGCTGAGCCTCCGCCGCGATGCTCCGGAATGGCTGCCACGTCCGAAGAGCGGACCGTGGCAGAATTCTGGCGACGCTTGGCGCGAACTCCGCGGCGTCGCCGATCGTCCCGATGCCGAGGGGGTGCAGCTCGACGCGCGCGGCTGCCTGAGCGAAGGTCCCCGTAGCTCCTTCTCTTGGTGGGATGGCGAGTGTTGGAATTTCCCTTCGGTCGAGACGGGCCGATTGCCAGGTACGGCGTCGGCGCAGCTTCGTTCGGTGCTCGCCCAGGCCGGTCGGCCCGTTCGCGATGTTTCTTGGCCCGGCTTCCCGACGAACGCGCAATCATTACTGGTGCTCCGTTCAACGTTCGACGGCGGCGCGGTCCACGCGCGCTCCTATCACGCCGAGGGAAGACTGACGTGGCAGCCGAACGGGCCGCAGGCCGAAGCTTCACACGCCCTGGCTTTGCTCGCCGCGTGGCGGGCTCAGCGCTGCATCAGCTTCGCGTAGACCGGCAACGCCGTCGCGAGCACGAGCAGGCCGAGGAAGACGACGCTGACGAGCGCCGAAAAGCACGTCGCGACGAGCAGTTTGGCCATCCGGACGATAGGTTCTTCGTCCGCACGCCAATGCGTCCGGGCGGCGAAAGCGGTGATGGCGAGACCGATGACGAGTAGAATCAAGAGCGCGCTGGTGAAATGATTGAAGAAGAAGCCAGTCAGGCCGGGTAAGGCACCGGCTTGGTCGTGCAAGGTCGCGGCGAGGATGGGCTGAGAGCGGAAGGCGATCGCACCCGCGGCGGCGGGTAACGCGGCGGACAGGAACACAGCCAGGGCGGAGACGATCCGGAGCTCGCGAGGGGTCATGCCGTCAGTATTCCGAGGCGGCTCCGCAGGGTCAACGCCGGGATTCTCCCTCGCCAAACCCGAGGGTTCGCCCTATCCAGAAAGGACATGGATCCTGCTTGGTATCTCTGGCCGGTCTTCATCCTCCTCAACGGCAGCGCGGCGGGCATCTCCCTCGTGGCCGGGGTCGTTTCGGCCCTCTCCCACACGGAGCTGGAGGATCTCCGCCGACAGGACGCCAAGGCCGCCGTCTCGATCGAGCGTTCGCGGAGCGACCAGGGTAATACCCTTGCGGCTTTCGAAGTCCTTTCCGCCGCGTTCGTCGGCATGAGCGCCTTGCTCGGCGGCTTCCTCCTCCAAGGGCGCTTCCAGAACGGATTAGCCGCGAGCTGGCAGGTCGGCGTGCTCACGGCCCTGGCCGTCATCGCGGTTTCATTCGTGATGGCTTGGTTGACGGTCATGCTCCCGCGCAAGCTGGGCATGCACTTCCGCGTGACCCTCGCCCCGCGCATCGCTTCCTCGCTCAAGCTGGTCCGTGGCGCGGCCAAGATTCTCCGGACCTTCGGTAAACTCCACGATTCGCTCGCCCCTCCGGAGGAGCCTGGCGTGGACCGCGCGGATGCGGATATCGGTAGTCTCGCCCAAGCCGCCGCCCGCGAAGGCAAGATCACCCAGGCGGAGAGCAACCTCGTCGCCAACGCGGTGCGTCTCGATGACATCCCGGTCTCGCAGGTGCTCACGCCCCGCCCGGTCGTCACGGCCATTGAGGCTGACCTCACGGTGGCCGACGTGCTCCGTCTCTACCCCAGCGTTCCCCACGGCCGCATGCCGGTCTGGGAAAATAATCCTGATCGCATCGTCGGCGTCGTGCGTCGTCGCGATATCCTGAAGGCCGCCGGCGAGAACCGCCGCGAGGTGCGTATTCGCGAGCTCATGGGCAAGGCGCACATCGTGCCCGAGAGCGCCACGCTTTCCGACGCCCTGCATGACTTGGTCCGCGCGCATCAGCACCTCGCGGTGGTGGTCGACGAATTCGGCGCCTTCGCCGGCGTGATCACGCTCGAGGATGTCTTCGAATCGCTCCTCGGCATCGAGATCTACGAAAAGGACGATCCGCACCCTGACATGCGCGAACTCGCCCGCCAGCGCGGCCATCGCGTCGGTCGTCGGTCCGAGACTCCGCCTAAGGCCGGAACATGATCGCCGCCGTGCTCGCCTACTGGACGCACAACCTTGATCCGGTCGCGATCCACTTCCCGGAAAGCTGGGGCTTACGCGGGGTACATTGGTATGGGCTCGCCTACGCGGCGGGCTTCCTGGTCGCGGCTTATCTTCTCGGCCGTTGGCGGCGCGCGGGACTGACCCCGCTGCGTCATGCACTCGATGAATCCACGCTGATCACGGCGGTGATGGTAGGCGTCATCACGGGTGGTCGCCTCGGCCACGTCCTCCTTTATGCCCGCGACGAGTTCGCGGCCGATCCGACGATGGTCTTCCGCATCTGGCAGGGCGGCATGGCGAGCCATGGCGGCTTCCTCGGCGTACTCCTCGCGGGGGCTTGGTTCGCCCGTCGCGCGAAGGTCGACTTCCTCTCCGTGGGCGACCTGCTCTGCGCCCTCGCTCCCGCGGGACTCCTCTTCGGCCGTCTCGCCAACTTCGTGAACGGCGAATTAGTCGGCAATCCGTCTATCGGTCGCCTGGGCGGTGATCTTCCCGCACGACGGCCCGATGCCTCGCCACCCATCGCAACTCTACGAAGCCTTTGGCGAAGGCCTGCTGCCGCTTCTCTGGGTCCTCGTCCGCTACCCGCGACGCCTGCCGCCTGGCCGCATCGCCGGCGAATTCCTCCTGCTCTACTCCGCCGGACGAATCGTCTCCGAATGCTTCCGCTCCGCCGAAGATGGCCATGTCCTCGGGCTCACGGCCGGCCAGTTCTGGACGTTGCCGCTCGCCGCGCTGGGGCTGTTCCTCGTTCTGCGCTCCCGTCGTGCGGCTGAATGATGTTGCCCGTGCGGTCGGACGGTGGGAAAACTCCTTTGCGCCATGACGAACGTCCCGCTCCTTGATCTCGGCCCGCAGAACCGCGCCCTCGAGGCCCAGTTTGAAACCGCCTTCCGCGATGTCCTCCGCTCGAACATGTTCATCATGGGCCCGCGCCTCGAGGCCTTTGAGAAGGACTGCGCCACGTTCCTCGGCGTGAAGCATGCCCTCGGGGTCTCCTCCGGTACCGACGCGCTCCTGCTCGCGCTCATGGCGCTCGATATCGGCGAAGGGGACGAGGTCCTCCTGCCGTCCTTCACCTTCTTCGCTACGGCAGGTTCCGTGGCCCGCCTCGGCGCGACCCCGGTCTGGGTCGACGTCGACCCGCACTCCTTCAACATCGACCTCGCGGACGCCGCCCGGAAGGTCGGCCCGCGCACCCGCGCGATCATGCCGGTGTATCTCTTTGGCCAGTCGCTCGATCTCGACGCGCTCCAGGCGTTCGCCTCGGCCCATAAGCTCCGCGTGATTGAGGACGCCGCCCAATCGATGGGCGCCCGCTGGAAGGGACGCAGCACGATGTCTTCCGGTGATTTCGGCGCCACGAGCTTCTTCCCGTCCAAGAACCTCGGCGGCATGGGCGACTCCGGCCTGGTCACGACGCAGGACGACGCGCTCGCCGAGCGCGCCCGCATGCTCCGCGTGCACGGCATGCAGCCGAAATATTTCCATCGCGAGGTCGGCGCCAACTTCCGCATGGATCCGCTCCAGGCCGCGTTGCTGCACATCAAGCTGCCGCACTTGCCGGAATACAACTGCGCGCGCGCGGGCAACGCCAACTTCTACCATGCTTCGCTCAAGGGCCGGGCGGGTATCGCCGAGAACCGTCCGGGCGCCGACAAGGCCGCGAAGATTCTGCTGCCGGTCGACTTCTCCGGCCAAGGCATCTGGAACCAGTTCACACTTCGCGTGACCGGTGGTCGCCGCGATGCCCTCAAGGCCTTCCTCACCGCCCGCAAGATCGGCTGCGAGATCTATTACCCCATCCCGCTCCACCGTCAGCAGTGCTTCGTGGACCAGAAATATCGCGGCCACGATAGCGTACCGGTCTCCGAACAGCTTTCCGCCGAGGTACTCAGCGTTCCAATCTTCCCCGAACTCAGCGTCGAACAGCGCCAGTGGGTCTCCGACTCGCTCGCCGATTTTGCGGCAGGGAAGAGTGAATAATAGGTTTTAGCGGTTAGCGGTTGGCGGTTAGCGGTTGGAATTAACTCAATGGAAAACCGGAGACCGGATGATTGGCTGTTTTTTCGGGTGACGGGTGACGGAATCTGCATTCCCCAACCGCTAACCGCCACCCGCTTCCACCTTACATGGGTAGGGGCAGCACCGCGTGCTTCCCTGGCTGCCTCTGGTAGGGATGCGATGACATCGCATCCGTTAGGCATAAGTGCGGACGCGATGTCATCACGTCCCTACCTCTAAATTCACCTTTGTACGGCTTCTCCTCCGGTCTCCGGTTTCCCTTTGTCGCGGAACTAACCGCCACCCGCTAACCGCCGATACCTGTGGGTTTAGAAAAACCTAACCGTCTTCACCCGCATCTTTTCGTGCTCGGCGTCGGTGCAAGCAGCATCAATCGGCACGGAGGGGGCTTTGTCGTTCGGTACCACGAGCTTGTTCGCGAGCAGATACTGTTCGACCTCGGCGCCGGAAATATCGGGGAGCATCACGCCATCGATCTCGACGCACGGGGAGAGGCGCTGGCCGGTCTTCTCGACCATCTCAGCGTAGTTGGTCGGGCTGTTGATGATGTCCACGTCCTGGTAGTTGAGGGCGTACTTCGCCATGATAGCGCGGACGCCGTTGCTCCAGCCGCAGCTGGGTTTGAGGTAACAACGGATGTTCATGCGTTTACCAATGCCTTCCCGCCGCGGTTAATCAAGCCCGACGGGACTTTTTCCCAGATTTGTCGCCACCGTTGGTGGTCGCAGGCTCATACCAGTAGCCGATACCGTGGATGGTCCGCAGGCAATCGAGCGTCCGGCCGTGGTCGGCGTAGGTGTCGCGGATCTTCGCGATATATTGGTCGAGCGAACGGCTACGGATGTCGGCGTGTACGCCCCAGACGGCGTGAATCAGGCTGTGGCGGCTGATGATGACGCCGGGATTCGCGTGCAGGTGGTAGAGGATGCCCAGTTCCTTGCGGCCGAGTTTCCGTTTCTTGTTTCCGCCGAAGATGATCTCGAGTCGCTCGGGATGCACTTCGGCTCCGTTGAAGAGGAACACGTCGGTGCCGAGGGCGGCATTGACGGTGAGGCGGCTGTCGCCCGCGGTCTCGCTGCGGCGCAGGACGGCGCGGATACGCGCGACGAGTTCGTCCGGGTGGTGCGGCTTGCCGACGAAATCATCCGCGCCCGCTTCGAGCGCCTGGGCGACGTGGTGTCCTTCGCGCTGCGCGGATAAGAAAATGACCGCCGGCGAGTGGCTCAGTCGGCGGATCTTGTCGAGCACCGCGAGTCCATCGAGATCCGGCAGACTCGGGTCAAGTAGCACGAGATGCACATACGACTCTCCCACGAATTTCAGGGCGGTGGCGCCTTTGTGAAAGACTTGGGTGGAGAGGCCGGCGTTCAGAAGTTGATCGGCGAGCGTGGCGGCGAGGCTACGGTCGTCTTCAATAATGACCACCAGTGGCTTCTGCTTGGGGCTCATGCAGAATCAAGGAGGGGGGTACGACTAGGGGTATTCACTTATGTAAAAAAGCCCGCGGGGTTGCCAAGCCTCATTAAATCCTTCTCTATGATTGAAATGAGCGATGCCCCCGAGCCATCCCCCCGGCGCAAGCTGACCGTCCGGATCTTCTTGGTCCTGTTTGTGGCCTCCGCGATCTTCATGTCTTGGTTTGGGGTGATGCAGCAGCGGAAGCATGGCCCGAAGTCCGACGGCAAACCGAGGGACCCCTACGAAGACCGCAGCCTGTTCGGTCGCTGATCCATCCGGCAGGGGGGCTGGCAGGGGACTTTCCAAAAATCTTGACCAGTGGGACTTCGTTCCTAAGTTCCTCACTTCCACCGACCGCCCCCTTCGTCTAGCCCGGTCCAGGACACCTCGTTTTCACTGAGGTAACTGGGGTTCGAATCCCCAAGGGGGCGCCAGGTGGAAGCTTTTAAGATCCAGACCACTCCGCAAGGGGAGGGAGGACCCTTATTTCCGGGTTACTCACATTGCCCCTTGCCTAGGTTCAAAATTTATTGAAACATCAGGAAGCCCCTGATCTTAGGCCCTGACCCTGATGAAGCCCCCCTCTGAAAAGTCAGCCGGACGTCGTAAAAGCCGCCCGTCTTTCGAGCCCCTTCAACCTCACGAGATCGAGCTGGCCGATTTCTTCGTGCGGATGGCTGGCATTCTGGGCGTTCCGCGCTCGGTCGCCGAAATCTACGCCCTGCTCTACGTATCCTCGGGCCCCCTGGATTTCGACCACATCCAGGGACGTCTGGGAATTAGTAAAGGCTCTGTCAGTCAAGGACTTAAGTTCCTTCGAGACCATGAAATGGTCCTCTCGGTCAAGGAGAAGGGCGCCCGCCGCGAACGCTGGCAACCTACACCTTCGCTGGCGGCCTCCCTCGTCGCGCTCCTCCGTAGCCAAGTCCTTCCCGCCCTCGAGCAAGCCCAGCCTGGACTGCAGCGCGTCCTGGCCGACGCCCAACAGCGCGGCGCTCAGCCCGAAGTGATCGAGCGGCTCAGCCGCCTCAACCGCTGGAACAGCCGAGCCCTCGAGCTCGCGCCATTGCTGCTCCCCCCTCCGGGAGCCTGACCCTTTCTGCCGGCTCGCCCGGTGACAGTCCTTCCTGCCCGTACGTGCACGCGAAATTCGCCTCCACGTGCGGTAGCCTGCCCAAACACCGCAATCAAAGGGAAACCGGAGACCGGAAAGTTAGAAGTAACCCCAGCTAATATCCCGGTCCCCCTTTGATCTTCTGAATCTCCCCATGCGTATCGCCATCACCTCCGGCTATTTCGACCCGATGCACCGCGGTCACCTCGAACTACTCGAGCTCTCCCGCGCCCAAGGCGACGTGCTCTGGGTCATCGTCAACACCGACGCCCAGGCGGCCCTGAAGAAGGGTAAGGCCTTCATCGACCAGGACACGCGCCTGGCGGTGACCTCCGCCCTGCGCGTCGTCGACCGCGCCGTGCTTTCGATCGACGCCGATGGTTCGGTCTGCGCCACCCTCGATTGGCTCATCGCGGAAGCCAAAGCCCAGGGTCATGAAGCCATCTTCTGCAAGGGCGGCGATCGCAACGCGGGCAATATTCCGGAAATGACTATTCTGAATAAACACGGCGCGAAGCTCATCGATGGCCTCGGCGCCAAGATCGACAGCAGCTCGCGCATCATCGCGGCCGCGAAAAAGCCTTCTGCTTGAACCCTTCCCCCTCTTACTCATCCCACACATGAAAAAGCGCGCACTCATCACCGGTATCACGGGCCAAGACGGCTCCTACCTCGCCGAGTTCCTTCTCGCTAAGGGCTACGAAGTCCATGGCGTCATCCGCCGCTCCTCTTCGTTCAACACCTCCCGCATCGAGCACCTCTACATGGAGGACCTGGTCCGTGATATCCATACGAAGAAAATCCAGCTCCACTACGGCGACCTCGGCGACGCGACGGGGCTGATCCGCCTGATCGGCGACATCCAGCCAGATGAGATCTATAATCTCGGCGCAATGTCCCACGTGAAGGTGTCCTTCGATATCCCGGAATACACCGCCGATACGGATGGCATCGGTACCCTCCGCCTCCTCGAGGCCATCCGCATCCTGAAGATGGAGAAGAAGGTCCGCATCTACCAGGCGTCCACTTCCGAGCTTTACGGCAAGGTCGTCGAAGTCCCGCAGTCCGAGACGACGCCCTTCTACCCGCGCAGCCCCTACGGCGTCGCGAAGATTTACGCCTACTGGATCACCCGCAACTACCGCGAGGCGTACGGGATGTTCGCCTCCAACGGGATCCTCTTCAACCACGAGTCGGAACGCCGCGGCGAGACCTTCGTCACCCGCAAGATCTCCCTCGCGGTCGCCAACATCATCCACGGCCGCCAGGACTGCCTCTTCCTCGGCAACCTCTCCGCGCAGCGCGACTGGGGCTACGCTCCCGACTTCGTCCAGTGCATGTGGCTCATCCTCCAGCATAAGCAGCCGGACGACTTCGTCATCGCGACGGGTAAGATGTATACCGTCCGCGAATTCTGCACCCACGCCTTCCGCCGCGCCGGCATCGAGCTCGACTGGCAGGGCACGGGCGTCGACGAAAAGGGCGTCGATCGCAAGACGGGCAAGACGCTCGTCGCCGTCGACCCGCGTTACTTCCGCCCGACCGAGGTCGAGCAGTTGCTCGGCAACCCGGCCAAGGCCATGCGCGACCTGGGCTGGAATCCGCAGCAGACCTCCTTCGAGCAGCTGGTGCAGAAGATGGTCGACCATGACCTGAAGCTGGTCGCCCACGCCAACCGCTGATGGACCGCGCCGCGAAGATCTACGTCGCCGGCCATCGCGGGATGGTGGGCTCCGCCATCGTCCGCGCGCTCCGTGCCGCGGGCCACACGGCCATCGTCACGCGCCCGTCCGCCGAACTCGACCTCCGCGACGGCGCGGCGACCCGCGCGTTCCTCGCCGCCGAACAGCCGGCTTACGTGGTCATGGCCGCCGCGCGCGTCGGTGGCATCAAGGCCAATTCAACCGAGCCCTACGATTTCCTCTACGACAACCTCGCGATGGCGGCCAACGTCATCGACGGCTCCCGCCGCGCCGGCGTCCGCAAGCTGCTCTTCCTCGGCTCGAGTTGCATCTACCCGAAGATGGCCCCGCAGCCGATCCGCGAGGAGTCCCTGCTCACCGGCCCGCTCGAGGTCACCAATGAGGCCTACGCGATCGCCAAGATCGCCGGCATCAAGCTCTGCGACCACGCGCGCGCCCAATACGGCAGCGACTTCATCAGCGCGATGCCCTGCAACCTTTACGGGACGGGCGATAACTTCTCGCTCGAGCATTCGCATGTATTGCCGGCCATCATTCGCAAGATGCATGAGGCTAAGCTCCGCGGCGACGCCTCGCTGCGTCTCTGGGGCACGGGCACGCCTCTCCGCGAATTCCTGCACGCCGATGACCTTGCGGAAGCGTGCGTGCTTCTCCTCGAACGTTACTCGCAGGCCGGCCATATCAACGTCGGCTCCGGCGAAGAACTTTCCATCCGTCAGCTGGCCGAGCAAATCGCCCAAGTAGTCGGCTTCACGGGACGCCTCGAATTCGACCCGTCGATGCCCGACGGCACACCGCGCAAGATGATGGATGTCTCGCGCATCCGGGCGCTCGGCTGGAAGCCGCGCATCGCGCTCCCGGAAGGCATCCGCAGCGCCTACGCCTGGTATCTCGCGCACTCCGCTGAAGCGCGGCGCTGAGCGCAGCGCCTTGGTGCAAAAGTGCAAATCGGCCTGCGGCCTGTGCAAAGGTGCAAATGTAAGGTGTTGGCGGTTAGCGGTTGGCGGTTGGGAGCGTAACAAAAGCCTTAGGTGACGGGTGCCGGCCACCAGAGCATCAGCCCTTCGGGTGTCGGCCGTTCAGCCTTCGGCAGCCAGCTCCGGGTTCCTGCGGCCGATGGCCGAGATGCCGACGCCTGAGTCGCCGACTCCCGTGCCCGTCACCCGTCACCTGAAGCTGGGTCCACTTTTGCACAGGAGCTCAGCTCCGATTTGCACCTTTGCACTGCCTCTCCTCCTAAGCCTCCGGCCCTCCGGTCCTCCATCCCTCATTCCCCATGCCCTCCGTCACTCTCTGCATTCCCGCTCGCATCGCTTCCACGCGCCTGCCGCGCAAGGTCCTGCTCGACCTCGGCGGCAAGCCGGTCGTGCAACATGTCTGGGAGCGCGCCAAGCAGGTCCGTCAGGCGGATCGCGTCGTGCTCCTCACGGATTCGGAAGAAGTCGCCGGCATCGCGCGCGGTTTCGGTGCCGAGGTCCTGATGACCGATCCGGCCTGTCCTTCGGGCACCGCCCGCATGGCCAGCGTCATCGAACACCTGCCGGGAGATTTCTTCCTTAACGTCCAGGGCGACGAGCCGTTCATCCAGCCTGACTTACTTGACGGGCTCATCACGCGCTGGAAGGAGACGAAGTGCCCGCTGGTCACCGCGGTCTCGAAGATCCATGCGACTGAACGTCTGCTCGCGACGAGCGTGGTCAAGGTCGTCCGGGCCGAGAATGGTGAAGCGATCTACTTCTCCCGCAGCCCGATCCCGCACCTCCGGGGCGTGGATCCGTCCGAATGGGTCAAGCGCCGCGACTACTGGGTGCACATCGGCGTCTACGGTTACGACCGCGCCACGCTTGCGGGCTACGCCCAGTTGAAGCCCACCGAACTCGAGGCTGTCGAATCGCTCGAGCAGCTTCGCTTCCTCGCCCACGGCCTGACCTTCCAGACCGTCGTCACCGATTATCATCCCGTCGCTATCGATACCCCTGAGGATCTCGAAGCCGCGCGGAAGATGATGTGACGCGTCGCGGCGCGCCAAGCGCCACAGTGCAAAAGTGCAAATCGGCCTGCGGCCTGTGCAAAGAGTGCAAACGTGAAGATACATCAGGTGCCAGGGCTAGGGCTTCGGGCCATGCCGCCGAACGGGTGGCCGCAAGGTACGGCAGCGAGACTACAGTCACGCCCTATAAGCCCGATTAACCCGAACCTCCGACCTCTTCTAGCCCCAGCCCCAGCCCTAGCCCTAGCCTTAAAAAACACCTTTGCACTTTTGCACAGGAGCTCCGCTCCGCTTTGCACCTTTGCACTGCCTCTCCTGCCCCTATCCCTACTCCCCTACCCCTTATTCTTTACCTCCCATGCCCACTCCCCTCGACTCCGCTCGCGCTCTCCTCCAGGCCGAAGCTTCTGCGCTCGCTGAACTCGCCACGCGCCTCGACGGCTCCTTCACGAAGGCCGTCGAGCTGATCGCTGCCCATCAAGGCAAGGTCGTGCTCTGCGGCGTCGGCAAGTCTGGCCTCATCGGCCAGAAGATCGCCGCGACGCTCTGCAGCACAGGCACGCCCGCCATCTTCCTCCACGCCGCCGACGCCATGCACGGCGACCTCGGCATCCTCCAGGCCGGCGATCCAGTCATCCTGATCTCACGCTCGGGCACGACGTCCGAGCTCGTGCGCCTCATCCCGGTGCTCCGCTCCTTCAAGTCTCCCATCATCTCGATTGTCGGCAACACGCAGTCGCCGCTGGCGACGCAGTCCGACGTGGTCCTCGATATCGGTGCCCGCCCCGAAGCCGACCCGCTCGGCCTCGTGCCGACGACCAGCGCGCTCCTGACGCTCGCGCTCGGCGATGCCCTCGCCGCGGGCCTGATGACCAAGCGTGGCTTCGGACCGAGCGACTTCGCTCGCTTCCATCCCGCCGGCCAGCTGGGCCGTAATCTTTCCCTCACGGTCGGTGAAGCCCTTCAGCCGCTTGATCGCTGCGCCTGCGCGAAGCCGGGCGACGCCCTCCGCGACACGGTCATCGCGATGACCCGCCATCCGCACGGTGCGGCCTGTGTTCTCGCGGCTGACGGCACGCTCGCGGGGCTCATCACCGACGGCGACCTTCGCCGCGCGCTCGGTCGCGGCGTCGACATCAACACCGCCCGCGCCGCCGACATCATGACCGTCAACCCTGTCCGCGCCCATGCGCCCATGTCGCTCGGCGAAGCCGCCCGCATCATGGAAGACCGTCCCTCGCAGATTTCCGTGCTGCCCGTCACCGACGCCGCGACCAACCGCTGCCTCGGCCTCATCCGTATCCACGATATTTATCAGGCGGGGATTGTGTGATGAGAGACAGCGTTAGTTGACCGGTTGAAAAGTTGGCAAGTTGACAAGGGATGCAATGGGTAGGGTCGGCACTACGTGCCGACCTAGCTGTATCGTGAAAATCGTTTCAGGTGACGGGTGCCTGCCACCGGGGCATCAGCCTCTCGGGAGTCGGCCGTTCGGCCTTCGGCAGCCGGCTCCAGGTTCCCGAGGCTGACGGCCGAGACCCGAGACCTGAAAGTATTTTCCTACCCCAACCCCTGTCCCTACCCCTACCCCTAAATTCACCTTTGCACTTTTGCACAGGAGCTCTGCTCCGATTTGCACCTTTGCACTGCCTCTCCTCTTTTCCTCCGGCCCTCGCGTCCTCCAGTCCTCCTTCTTTCATGCCCTCCTCCCCCAAATTCACTTCGCGTGAACTGACCGTGATGATCCTCGCCGGACTCATCCTGGTGCTGGCTCCGTGGGGTTGGGGCGGGGTGGTGCTCTGGACGGTCGCCGCGATGCTCGGCCTTGCCGTCGCTGCGTTCGTCGCGACCTTCGCCGAAGCCCGCACGCAACGCCATGGCGATGGCCGCTTGGTTCTTCGGACTGTTACTCGCGCTTTACGGTGCCTCCGCCGAAGGCGCCGCTGCCGTGGACCTATCGTTGGCTCGATTACGTCTGCTTCCCGGCCTTCGCCCTGATGGGTTCGGCGATCGCCGCCTTCCTGTTATCGCGTGATCTGATCTCCCGGCCGGCCGTTGAATTGCGTCGCGAGCTTTTCCGCTCAGTACCGTTCTGGGCCGGCGTCGCGCTGTTCACCTATTTCGCCGTCCAGGATTTCAACGCGTGGGGCGTCGTCGTCGACCGCGAGGCCTTCTGGGCCAAGCAAGGGCTGCCGGGTATCGACGTCGGCAAGTTCGATATCCGTCCACAGCCTTATCTGTCTTGGCTGCCCTCCGGCCTCAACGCGCCGTTCTCCGCCGCCGATACGTCGCAGCCCCCGATGAATGCCTGGCGCCAGATGATGGTCCTCGGAGCGCCTTGGCTCCTGTTCTGCGCTCTCCACGCCGGACTGCGTCGTCGCCGCGGCTACGTCACTGCTCGGCTGGATCACCGTCCTGATGGCCTGCGCGGTCGGAGCCTTCGGCTTCCTGAACCAGCATTCGTCACGGGACGATTCTTGGTTACCCAGTCCCCTATAACACGACGCTGCTTTGGTACCTTCATCAGCCGCAACCATGCCGGCGTCTACCTCTACCTCCATGCCGCCCTCGCGCTCGGGCTCACCTTCTGGCATATTCGCCGGGCGGGCGACAATGCTTTGCGTGGCGGACCGCACCTGATCTCAGCCTTCGCTACTTTTAGCCTAGCGCTGCTCGCGACCCTGACCAGCAGCACCGCCGCCGCCCTCGCGGTCCTTACGCTCTTCGCCCTCGCGTTGCCGACGGTCTACTATTTCGGCTTCACAGGGTCGCGCGGTTCCCGCCGACAAATATTAATCGTCACTGGAGCGGCGATGTTTTTTGCCGCCAGCCTGATCCTGATCATTGCCGACCTGAAACCAATCGTCGAGCGTTTCCAGAAGAAGGTAGCATCCTATCAGCAAGCTGGCACCGACGACCGCGCGCCGCTCCGCCGCGCGACCTGGTCGCTGATCAGCGACGCCGGCTGGCAGGGCCGTGCGTGGGTCGGCTATGGCGCCGGCTCCTACCGCTGGATCTCGCCGCCTTACCAGGCGCAGCAGAAGGAGATGCAG
Source organism: Opitutales bacterium (assembly GCA_964203605.1). Classification (GTDB taxonomy): domain Bacteria; phylum Verrucomicrobiota; class Verrucomicrobiia; order Opitutales; family UBA953; genus UBA953. The sequence continues at coordinate 34,064 of CAXNMQ010000004.1, read as the reverse complement.
CGTGACGGGAAGCTCTTCTACCGCGCGATTCACGCGCATAATGACTGGCTCGAGATGCTCGCCGAATGGGGCATCGTCGGGTTGCTTGCCGTTTTCGCCGGCCTTTTCTGGCTGGGCCGACGCCTCGTCCGCGCTTTCCACGGCGGCCATCCCGAGACCGTCCCGCTCGCGCTGGGACTCTTACTGATGATGGCCCATGCGTGGGTCGATCTCCTCTTCTGGTTCACGCCCCTAATGTTCACGGCGGCCTTCATCGCCGCGGCGATGACCTGCCTCACCGATCAGTCGGCGGCCGAACAGGACCGCGACCGTTCCTGACTTTGCGCCAGATCATCCAACATCTGGGCTCGGGTCGCACCAAGCTCCTCGACGTACCCGCGCCGGGTCCGCGCCGCGGCCGTCTGCTCGTCCGCGCGACGCGTTCGCTGGTGTCGCTCGGCACGGAACGCATGCTCGTCGAATTCGGTCGCGGCGGCTGGCTCAGCAAGGCCCGCCAGCAGCCGGAGAAATTCCGCGCGGTGATCGCCAAGGTCCGCTCCGAAGGATTCTTTGCCACCGTCTCGGCGGTCCGCAGCAAGCTCGCGCAGCCGATCCCGCTGGGCTATTGCCACGTGGGTCAGGTGCTCGACACCGGCGAGGTCTCCGGCTTCGCCGCTGGCGACCGCGTGGTCTCCAACTCGCCGCACGCTGAAGTGGTCTCGGCCGATCCGGCTTTCGCCGCCCGCATCCCTGATGGCGTCTCCGACGAACACGCGGCCTTCACGCCGCTCGCGGCCGTCGCCCTGCAAGGCCTCCGACTTGTCGACGCCCGACCCGGCGACACGGTCGTGGTCATGGGACTGGGCCTCATCGGCCAGCTTGCCGTCCGACTGCTCCGCGCACGCGGCGTCACGGTCGTCGGCATTGACCCCGATGAAGCAAAGCGAGTCGATGCCAAGCAGGCTGGTGCGATGGTCCCGGAGTTGGGTACGCCGCTCACCACGCTCCTTCTCGGCGGCGCGGCCGGCGTGCTCATCACGGCCAGCACTTCCTCCGACGAACCGGTCAACCAGGCCGCTCGCCTCTGCCGACGTCGGGGTCGCGTGGTGCTGGTGGGCGTCACGGGTCTCGCACTTAATCGCGCCGACTTCTATGAGAACGAGGTGACCTTCCAGGTCTCGCGCTCCTACGGCTCCGCCGATGCTTCCGACCCCTCTTCGGCCCGCGCCAATTTTGACGAAGTCCTCGCGCTAATGGCTTCTGGTGCCCTCGATGTCGCCCCGTTGCTAACTTCGACCCACTCCTTCACCGACGCGCCGAAGATCTACGACGACCTGCGTCGCCCGGGCGCTTATGGGCTGCTCATCGAGTACGCCGTCCCGAACGAATCCCTCACCCGCACTTTGCCTGGCGGGGATTGGGACAGTCGGACCGCTGGTGGTATTGGTGTTATCGGGTGCGGCAACTTTGCCGCTCGCGTCCTGGTGCCAGAGCTCCGGCGCCAAGGCGCTTCGCCCGCGGTCTTCGCCTCCGCCAACGGGCTTTCGGCGAAACTGCTCGCCGGTTCCGCCGCGACGGCGACCACGGATACCGACCGCGCTACTCGATCATCCTGGACTGACCACGGTCTTCATCGCGACCCGCCACGCTGAGCACGGCGAACTCGTCCGCGCGGCGCTCCGGGCCGGCAAGAACGTCTGGGTCGAGAAGCCGCTCGCACTCACGGAAGCCGACCTCGACGCCACGATGGCCGTCGCCCGTTCGTCTTCTGGCCACCTTGCCGTCGGCTTCAATCGTCGCTTCGCCCCGCTCGCCGTCCGGCTCCGCGCCGCGCTCGCCGCTCAATCGGGCCCAAGGCGTTTCACCGTCGAGATCAACGCCGGTCGCCTGCCCGCCAGCCATTGGACCCTCGATCCGCGGCAGGGTGGGGGACGCATCGTCGGCGAGGCCTGTCATTTTGTTGACCTACTCCGTTTCCTTTCCGGCAGCGCCATCGCCACGGCCCATTGTTTGTCCCGCGATGGCGACGGACAAGACGGCGGCTGCTTCGAAATGAAATTCGCCAACGGCGATATCGCCGCGCTCAACTACCGCACCGATTTACCCGCTCACCTGCCGAAGGAGCGCATCGAAGTCGCGGGCGAAGGCTGGTCCGCCGAAATCGATAACTGGAAATCACTGAGTTCGCAGAACCTTCCCGGCGCTTCGGCGCTGCCCACTTGGCTGGGCGGCCCCGCCCGCGGCAAAGGCCATGCCGAAGCACTCGCCGCTTTCTTGGCTCGTTCCACGCCCGTCTCCCTCGACGAGATCGAAGAAGTCTCCAGATGGAGTATTCGGATGCAGGGGATGAAGGTGTGAACTGAAGTGCAAAGGTGCAAACCGGCCTCCGGCCTGTGCAAAGGTGCAAACGTGAAGATAGCATCAGAGCCAGGGCTAGGGCTTGGGCCAGGCCGCCGAACGGTAGGCCGCAGGGTAGGAGCGAGACTACGATCACGCCCTATAAGCCCGATTAACCCGCCTCCGCCTGACTGTCTAGCCCCAGCCCTAGTCCCAAGCCCTAGCTCTTAAAAATCACCTTTGCACTTTTGCACAGGAGCTCCGCTCCGATTTGCACCTTTGCACTGCCTCTAGTCCGCCTCCAGCCCTCCGGCCCTCCCTTCAGCCACTCCTTTCCTCGATCCCAATGTCCTCCCTCTGCGTCCTCGGCCTCGGCTACATCGGCCTCCCGACCGCGTCCATCTTCGCGACGAAGGGACGCCGCGTCCTCGGCGTCGACGTCTCCGCTTCGGTCGTCGAGACGATCAACAGCGGCCGCATCCATATCCAGGAACCGGACCTCGACGTCCTCGTGCGCGCCGCGGTGCAGTCCGGCAACCTCAAGGCCGCGACGCACGCCGGCTCGCGGCCGATGTCTTCATCCTCGCCGTCCCAACGCCGTTCCTCGCCGCGGCCGATGGCGCCCGCGTGCCCGACCTTTCGTTCGTCGAAGCCGCGGTTCGTTCGATCGCCCCCTTCGTCGCCACCGGTAACCTGATCATCCTCGAGTCCACTTCGCCGGTCGGCACGACTGAGAAGGTAAAGGGCTGGCTCGAGGCCGAACTCGCGAAGCTCGGCCACCAGGTCGACGGCCTGCTCTATGCGCACTGCCCCGAGCGCATCCTCCCGGGACAGATGCTCAAGGAGCTGGTCTCCAACGATCGCATCTGCGGTGGCCTCACCCCGCCCGCCGCCGAAAAGGCCCGCGACCTCTACGCGACGTTCTGCACGGCGCAGATCTTTCTGACCGATGCCCGTACGGCCGAATTAGCGAAGCTGACCGAGAACGCCTACCGCGACGTCAACATCGCCTTCGCCAACGAGCTCTCACTGATCTGCGATAAGCTGAGCATCGACGTCTGGGAACTCATCCGCCTGGCGAACCGCCACCCGCGCGTGAAGATCCTCCAGCCCGGCCCGGGCGTGGGCGGACATTGTATCGCGGTCGACCCTTGGTTCATCGTCGATGCCGCTCCCGCCGAAGCGCGCCTCATCCGCACGGCCCGCGAGGTCAATGACTCGAAGCCACACCATGTCGTCGCCCAGGTCCGCGCCGCCGCGGGCAAGGATGCCGTCGTCGCCTGCCTCGGCCTCGCCTTCAAGGCCAACGTCGACGACCTTCGCGAGTCGCCTGCCGTCGAAATCGCCGCACACCTCGCCGACGCCGGCCTGAAGGTCCTCGCCGTCGAGCCGCACGTGACCGCGCTTGCCGAAGGCGCTGCAGGGCAGGGCGGAACTCGTCACGCTCGCCGACGCACTGGCGCGCGCCTCCGTCGTCGTCCTCCTCGTCGATCACCGCGCTTTCGCCGGTCTCACCCTTGAGCAACTCAAAGGGAAGAAGTTGATTGATACGCGCGGCATGGTGCGGAGTTAAAGTGCAAAGGTGCAAACCGGCCTGCGGCCTGTGCAAAGGTGCAAATGTGAGATGCATTCTCGGGTGGCAGGTGGCAGGATAAGAGGTAGGGATGCGATGACATCGCATCCGTTCGGAGTGAGGGCGGACGCGATCAGTGATCACGTCCCTACCTCGAGACACCTGAAAGTATTTTCCTACCCCAACCCCTACCCCTCATCTCACCTTTGCACTTTTGCACAGGAGCTCCGCTCCGATTTGCACCTTTGCACTGCCTTTAGTCCCGCCCTCCTGTCCTCGGGCCCTCCGGCCCTCGTCCAGTGCTCCTTCCCCTCCTCCATCACCTCGGCCCTTCCTGGCTCTTCCGGCGCGTGCGCTGGGCGTGCGAGCGTAAGCTCGGGCTCTGGGAATGGCGTTCGCCGATGCGTCCGTGGAAGGATTTCGCGAACGGCTTCGATCCGGTCGCTTGGCGACAGTACGCGCCGCGTCTGCCGATCGCGAATCTGGATCGGACTCACCTCGCGCCGCAGCTCGAAGCCTGGTCCGTCGAGTCCGGCGCACACTCCAGTTGCGGAGGCCGACGCCTTCGCCCGCGGTTACGCCCGCATCTTCTCTCATCACCTCGTCGAGGTCGGCCGCCCTGACCGTTGGACGCGTAGCGTCCTCACCGGGCATTCGACCGATCCGTACAAGCATTGGTCCCGCCTCCGTGATACCGGCTCCGATGATATCAAGGGCGTCTGGGAGCTCTCCCGCTTCTCCTGGGCCTACGCCCTCGTTCGCGCTTGGTTGCGCGATGGCGATGAACGCCACGTCGAGCTCTTCTGGTCGACGCTCGAGGATTGGATGACGCGTAATCCGCCGAACCGTGGTCCGAACTGGATGTGCGGTCAAGAGGGCGCCTTCCGCCTGATCGCCGTCACCTTCGCCGTCCAGGCCTTCCGTGACCACCCCTCGACGACCGACGCGCGTCTGACGCTCGCCGCCCGTTTCGCCGACGCCACCAGCCGGCGCATCGAATTCCATCTGGAGTACGCGCTTTCGCAGCAGAACAATCATGGCATCTCGGAGGCCATCGGCCTGCAGACCGCCGCCACGTTCTGGCCGAGCCTCAGCGGCTCTCCGTATTGGTATCACGCCGCCGTAAAGGCCCTCGCGAAGCAGTGTGCCGAATTAATCGGTCCCGACGGCGGCTTCAGCCAGCACTCGACGAATTATCACCGGCTCCTCCTGCAGCTCCTGGCCTGGTCCGAGGTCGTCGAGCGCTCCGTCGGCGACACCTTGCCGGAATCGGTGCGCGCGCAGGCTCTCGCCGCGACGGATTTCCTCGCGACGTTGATGGAGTCGGACGGCACCGTCCCGCGCTATGGCTGCCGACGACGGCGCGAACCTCCTTCCGCTCAGCGGTTGTCCGTTCGAGGATTTCCGTCCGTCGGTCGGTGCGGCCCTCGCTCTCTTCAAAGGCGAACGCCTGCCGGCCGGACCTTGGGACGAGACCTCGCTTCTCCTTCTCGGGCCAATCTCCGCGAGCGCCGACCCGGCGTTGCGCCCGCCCGCCGAATTCCGCGATGCCGGCGTCTTCCAGCTCCGCCATCCGCGCGGGACGCTCTTCTTCCGGGCTCCGGAAGAATTTCGCACGCGCCCCTCGCATGCCGACCAGTTGCACGTCTCGCTCCGCTGGGATGGCGAGTGGCTCACCGAAGACCCCGGAACCTATTCTTATAATGCCCCCGGTGGCTGGGATGGTTTCGCCGGCTCCCGCTTCCACAATGTCGTCACGGTCGGCGAGTTCGACTCCATGCGCCGAGTCAGGCGGTTTCTCTGGCTGCCGTGGGTCGGATGTAAGGTGCGCTGGCAATTCGATGGCGTCGCCGCTTCGCACCTCGGCTTCCCGGGCTTTAAGTCCCAGCGTCGTGTCGTGAAAGTCCCGGGTGGCTTCGTGATCATCGATCGCCTGACGGGCCTCCTGAAACAGGAGGGCCGCTTCACCTTGCGCTGGCATGGCCGCACCCGCCAAGGGCTCGAACAATTGACCGTCACCTGTTCCGCGCCCTGGGCGGAGAAATATGTCACCGCGCTCCCGGACGGCGGGGAAGGGTGGCACTCGACGCATTACGGCTCCAAGGAGCCTGCGTGGTGCCGCCAGATTACGGCCACGGGCGATGACGTCACCTTTGTCACCGCGCTCGGCTGCTCGCTCCGCCTCGAAGCGAATAGCTTCTTCGCGGACGGAGAAGAGGTATCCGCTCGAGTAGCGGCGTAGAAGACGCCGCACAGTGCAAAAGTGCAAACCGGCCTACGGCCTGTGCAAAGGTGCAAACGTGAAGATACATCAGAGCCAGGGCTAGGGCTTGGGCCAGGCCGCCGAACGGTGGCCGCAAGGTAGGAGCGAGACTACGTCACGCCCTATAAGCCCGATTAACCCGCCTCCGCCTCTTCTAGCCCCAGCCCTAGCCCAAGCCCTAGCTCTTAAAAAACACCTTTGCACTTTTGCACAGGAGCGCCGCTCCGATTTGCACCTTTGCACTGCCTCTGAATCTGCAGCTCATCCATTCAGCCCTCTTATTCTTCCGCTAAAAATGCCCTCCCTCGCCCTCATCGTCGGAACACGCCCCGAGTGCATCAAGCTCGCGCCGGTGTTCGCCGAACTGCGTCGTGCAGGCAAGGTGCGGCCGCTGCTCGTCTCGACCGGCCAGCATCGCGAGCTCCTTGATCAAGCCCTGGGCTCGTTCGGGCTGAAGCCCGACGTCGACCTCGGCCTGATGACGCCCGGCCAGTCGTTGCCAGAACTTTCCTCGCGCGTGCTCACCGGCGTCTCTGCCTGGCTCGCTGAAGCCAAGCCGTCGGCAATCCTCGTCCAGGGCGATACCACCACCGTGCTCGGCTCCGCGATGGCTGCCTTCTACGCCGGTATCCCCGTCGGACATGTCGAAGCCGGCCTGCGCACGGATGATCTGCGTTCGCCGTTCCCGGAAGAGATGAACCGCCGCGTCACCTCGACGCTCGCTCGCTGGCATTTCTGCCCGACCGAAGGGGCTCAGGCCAATCTCCTCCGCGAAGGGATTTCCGCCGCCCACTGTCACGTCACGGGCAACACGGTCATCGATGCTCTGCTCGCCACGCGGGCGCGTATTGGCGGGATCGAGGCCGCCGCGGTCGGTGCTCGCCTCGGTATCGCCCCGGCTTTCGTCGCCTCGCACCTCGCGGTACCGAAGGCCCGTTGGATCCTCGTCACCGGCCACCGACGCGAATCGTTCGGACCCGGGTTCGAGAATCTCTGCCGCGGCATCCGCCAGTTGGTCGACGCGCATCCCGACCTTGGCGTCGTCTATCCCGTACACCTCAACCCGCAGGTCCAGGAGCCCGTGCGTCGCCTCCTTGGTGGCCATCCGCGCATCGCGCTCGCTGCGCCGGCCGCCTACGAGGACTTCGTCTGGCTGATGGATCGATCGACCTTCGTCCTCACTGATTCCGGTGGCGTGCAGGAAGAAGCCCCTTCGCTCGGCAAGCCCGTGCTCGTCATGCGCGACAATACCGAGCGCCCCGAAGGCCTCGCCGCCGGCACCAGCGAACTCGTCGGCACGGACTCCGCTCGCATCGTCGCCGCCGCAACCCGTCTGCTTGCCGATCCCGCCGAATACGCCCGCCGTTCCCAGCTTCGTAATCCTTATGGGGATGGGACTGCGGCGGCGAAGATTGCACGGGTGATGGAAGCAGCGCTGTAAGCGCCGATTAAGTGCAAAAGTGCAACTCGCCTTCGGCTTGTGCAAAGGTGCAAAAGTATTTCAAGGGGTAGGGGTAGGGGTCGGGACAGGGGTAGGCATACAACTCCAGTACCCGAATCTGAGTTTACACATCTAGGGACCAGCGACCTAAACCCGACAGCCGAGACCCGAGACCCGAGACCTGAAAGATTTTCCTACCCCTACCCCTGTCCCTACCCCTACCCCTAAATTCACCTTTGCACCTTTGCACAGGAGCCCTGCTCCGATTTGCACCTTTGCACTGAATCTAGTCAGTCCTCAACGCTTTGCGTTTCGTGCGCCTCCTCTACTTCCATCAACATTTCGCGACCCCTCGGGGCGCGAGCGGCACGCGCTCCTATGAGTTCGCGCGGGCGCTGATTGCGCGTGGGCATCAGGTGACGTTGGTCTGCGGCGCCCATCAGCTCAGCGGGCTCGAGTTGCCTTACGACGAAGCCAAGGGCTGGCATCGCGGCGACGTGGACGGCATCGACGTCATCTCGCTGCCGCTCGCCTATTCGAACCACGACTCCTTGTTCCGCCGCGGCCTTGCGTACGTCCGCTTCGCCTTACGCTCCGTCCGCCTGGCGCTCGAGCTCGATTGCGATCTGGTTTTCGCGACCTCGACGCCCATCACGGCGGTCATCCCTGGCCTCGCCGCCAAATGGCTCCGCGGTAAAGCCATTCGTCTTCGAGGTGCGCGATCTCTGGCCTGAACTCCCACGCGCGCTCGGGATGCGTAATCCGTTTCTCCTCGGCGGCATGTCGCTCCTGGAATTCCTCGGTTACCGTTCCGCCGACGCCTGCATCGGCCTTTCGCCCGGCATCGTCGAAGGCATCCGTGCGCGCGCCGACGAGCGTCTGCCGATCGCGATGATTCCTAACGGCTGCGACCTCGAGGTCTTCCATCCGTCAAAGCGCGCCAAGCTCGCTCTGCCGGGCATCGGCCCGGATGACTTCGTCGCCGGCTTCACCGGCGCCCATGGCGTGGCCAACGGTCTCGATGCGCTGCTCGCCGTCGCCGAGGAACTCAAGCGTCGCGGCGACACGGCGCGTGAAGCTCGTCTTCATCGGCGACGGCAAGGAGAAGGAACGCCTCGCGGCCCGCGCGACCGAGCTCGGCCTCACGAACTGCCTCTTCTTTCCGCCCGTCCCGAAGTCCGAGCTCGGCGCCATCACCGCCTCGCTCGATTGCGGACTGATGGTGCTGCGTGATATCCCGGCGTTCTATCGGGGCACTTCGCCGAACAAGTTCTTTGATTACATCGCCGCCGGCATTCCCGTGGTGAACAATTACCCCGGCTGGCTGGCTGGCCTGATCACAGGAAAATCGCTGCGGGATTGTCGTACCGCCGGGCAATGTCGCCGCCTTCGCGGACGCACTCCAGCGTCTCGCCGCGGACGCCGAAGCCCGCCGCGCCATGGGAGCCGCCGCCCGCGTGCTGGCGGAAAAAGAATTCGCCCGTCCGCTCCTCGCCGGTCGTTTCGTCGCCACCCTCGAAGCCCAAGTAGAGGCCTGACCCCTTGACCTTCCTTGATCCAGTTTCTTCCGAGGCCTCCATCGTCACAGACGCCGCGGAGTGGCAGGCGCTCATCGATGGACCTTTCCGCGAAGTTGCTGATATCTACCATCACCCCGACTTCGTCGCCTTAGAGGCGCGTCGCATCGGCGCCACCCCTGGGCTCGTCGTGGCCGAGGTCGCCGGCCGCACGGTCGGGCTGTCGCTCCTCTTCCGTCCGATTCCGGGTCACCCGGAACTCTGCGACGCGACCAGCGTCTATGGTTATAACGGCCTGCTTTATTCCGGCCCGACCGGAGAGCCGGCGCCGCTGGAAGCCCTCGCGGCCATCGAGCGGGCGCTCTATCTCCGCGGATGTGTGGCCGTCTTCAATCGCAGCCACCCGCTGCGTCCGGCCCAGCTGCCGGGTCGCGCGCTTTCGGGCGAGACGCTCCTGCTCGACCTCGCCGCCGGCCAGGATGCCTATCTCCACGGGCTCGCCGACGGGCACGCCTACGACCTGCGTCGCATGCGCGCCGCTGGCCTGCGTGCTGAGGTCGACATGGAAGGGAAGCATCTCGAAGCTTTCCATCAGATGTATTTGGCGACGATGAATCGCCACGGCGCCACCGCCGGATACCGTTTCCCGCTCGAGGTCGTCCGCGGACATTTCCAACTTCCTTCTAACGCCGCGCAGCTCTGGCTCGCGTGGGATGGCGACCGCCTGGCGGCGAGCGCTCTCTTCTTCCGCGGCCGTCATTGCGCGCACTACCACCTCTCGGCTTCTGATCGTCAGGCCTCCAAGCACCCGGCGACCAAGCTCATCCTGGATGCGTTTATCCGTTCGGAGATTGCCCTCGGTCAGCGTACATCCCTCCATCTCGGCGGCGGCGTCGGTGCCGCCGTGGATTCGTTGAACCAGTTCAAGCGCAGCTTCGGCGCCCAGCCCGTCCCTTTCGTTGTCACGCGCTGGATCGTCCGTCCGGCTGATTACGATCTCTTGAGCGAAGGTCACTCCGATGCGGATTACTTCCCGCTCTATCGCAGCCCTATTTAAGACCATGCTTACCCACGAACAAGCTCTTGCGCTCGTCCTCCGTCGCCTCGCCGCCCTCGGCCGCGAGCTCGGGAAGCCCGGCTTTGGAAAAAGCCGACGCGCAGACCCGCCTCTTCGGCGAAGCCGCCGCGCTGGACAGCATCGGACTCGTCACGCTCATCGCCGACCTCGAGGAAGATATCCGCGTCGCCACCGGCAAGACCGTCACCCTCGCCGATGAAAAAGCCATGAGCCGTCTTACTTCCCCCTTCCGACGAGTGGATTTACTCGCGGAGTATGTGGTGGAGATTGTCGGAAGATAGCATGGTGCAAAAGTGCAAATCGGCCTACGGCCTGTGCAAAGGTGCAAACGTGAAGATACATCAGAGCCAGGGCTAGGGCTTGGGCCAGGCCGCCGAACGGTGGCCGCAGGGTAGGAGCGAGACTACGTCACGCCCTATAAGCCCGATTAACCCGCCTCCGCCTCTTCTAGCCCCAGCCGTAGCCCAAGCCCTAGCTCTTAAAAAACACTTTTGCACTTTTGCACAGGAGCTCCGCTCCGATTTGCACCTTTGCACTGCCTCTAGTCCAGTCTGCTGCCTCTCCCCTTGTCCACATGCCCACGTGCCCACTTGTCCCCTAAACTAAAAATGCCCACCGCTCTCATTACCGGTACTTCCCAAGGCCTCGGTCTTGCCCTGGCTGAACGCCTGCTCGCCGACGGCTGGATCGTGCATGGGTTCGCGCGCGGTCACGCAGACGCTGGCGCATGAGCGATTCACCGCCCACGCCGTCGACGTCACCGATGAGGCCGCCGTCCGCGCCGCCGTCGCGGCCATCGCTGAGTCCGGCCGGATCGACCTCCTGGTCAACAACGCTGGTGCGGCTTCGATGAACGCGCTGCTGCTCACGCCGGGTGAGACCGCCGAGCGTCTCATGCGCGTGAATTACTTGGGCACCTTCCACTGCCTGCAGGCCGTCGGCAAAGTCATGGTCCGCCAGCGGGCCGGCCGCATCGTCAACGTCACCACCGTCGCCGTACCGCTCTCGCTGGAAGGCGAAGCTGCCTACGTCGCCAGCAAGGCCGCCGTCGAAGCGCTGACGAAAGTCGCTGCCAAAGAACTGGCCCCCTCCGGCGTAATCGTGTCGGCGGTCGGCTTCGGCCCGATTGATACCGCGCTCACGCGCGCGGTCCCGCGTGATCGGCTCGCCGCGCTTAACGCGCGGCTCGGCTTCACGCAGTCGCCAACTCTGGCTGAGGCCGCCGACTTCCTTCTCGTCCATGCGCATTCTGCTGAGGCTGGCCGGATTGATTACCTCGGTGACGTCTCCCGCCTCTAAAACTTGAACGATTGGCTCCAGCAAAGATTCGCCACCTCTGGCGACCGCCCTGCCTTAATCGGCAACTGGGGTGAATGCTCGTATGCGCGTCTGGCAGGCTTGGTGAATGAAGCCGCCCGCGCCCTCGCGGGGTTGCGTCTGCCCGGTCCTGCCGCCATCGCCGTCGTCGGCGGCCATGGTCCGGCTTCGACCGCTTGGCTGCTCGCGCTGGAAGCCGCCGGTCATTTCGCCGTCCCGCTCGCCGGCAATCCCGCCGAGCACCCGGCGCGCCTCGCGCAGGTCAACGCGCAGTGGGTCGTGACCGCCGAAGGCTACGCCTGGAATCTCCTGCCGCGGATCGACGAAGCTTCCGCCCATCCGCTCTTCGCGGCCTTGCGCGACCGGAAGGCCGCCGGACTGGTCTTGTTCTCGAGCGGCACCAGCGGCCAACCCAAGGCGATGGTGCAAGATCTCTCCGCCTTGCTTGCGACCTATGCTTCTCGCCACCCCAACGGCCTGCCCGTGCTCGCACTCCTCGGCTTCGATCACATCGGCGGACTCAACACGCTCTTCGGCGCCCTTGCCGCCGGCGCCCCCGTCGTCGTGCCGGCTTCGCGCGCGCCATCCGACGTCGCCACGGCGATCGCCCGTCATCGCGTCGCGGTGCTGCCGGCTTCGCCCACGTTCCTGAACCTGCTCCTCGCCGCCGGCGTCACGGCCGACCTTAGCTCACTGCGCGTCATCACGTACGGCACCGAGCCCATGCCGGAGAGCCTGCTCGCGCGCCTCAAAGCTACCTTCCCTCAGGTCCGCTTCATCCAGACTTTCGGCACCAGCGAGACGGGTATCACGCACACCGTCAGCCCGGAGGCAGGCTCAACCTTCCTGCGCTTCGAAGACCCGAATCTCGAATGGAAGGTCGTCGACGACGAACTCTGGCTGCGCAGCCGCACGCAGATTGCCGGCTATCTTAACGCCAGCAACGAACGCTTCACCGCCGATGGTTGGTTCCGCACGGGCGACAAAGTGGAGCAGGGGCCCAACGGCACACTCCGCATTCTTGGCCGGATGGGTGAGATGATCAATGTCGGCGGCGAGAAGCTCATGCCCGCCGAAGTCGAGTCTGTCGTCCTCGGGGTTCCCGGCGTCGATGATTGCCGCGTGCGCGGCGAAGCCCATCCGCTTACCGGCCAGACCGTCGCTGTCGATGTCGTCAGTTTCACCACCGACCAGGAAGCCCTGCGCTCCGCCATCCGGATCGCCTGTCGCGAACGCCTCGCCCGCCACAAAATTCCGACCCGTGTCACCTTTGTCCCCTCCGTCAGCGGAGAGAGGATGAAGAAGACAGGCGCTACCACGTGCTATCCAAGTGCAAAAGTGCAAATCGGCCTGCGGCCTGTGCAAAGGTGCAAACGTGAAGATACATCAGGGCCAGGGCTAGGGCTTGGGCCAGGCCGCCGAACGGTGGCCGCAAGGTAGGAGCGAGACTACGTCACGCCCTATAAGCCGGATTAACCCGCCTCCGCCTCTTCTAGCCCCAGCCCTAGCTCTTAAAAACACCTTTGCACTTTTGCACAGGAGCTCCGCTCCGATTTGCACCTTTGCACTGCCTCTAGTTCTTCCTCCCGCCCTCCCGCCCTCTGAGCCCTCCATACTCTCGTCTACATGTGGATTCCCTCCTCCTATACCTCCTGCTCGACATCGTCGTCGTCGTCACGGTCATCTTCCTGATGTTCCGGCGCATGGCGTTCTGGCATCCGCTGACGGTCTACCTGTTCTTCCACCTCTATAGCTTCACCTACCGCGCTTTTAAACTGACCACGGGTGACGCGTCGCCCTTGTACACGGGTGTTCCGAATACGGAGGTTATCACGGCTGCCGAGCTCACGCGCGCGATGCTCTGGGCCGATGTCGGCCTGGTGGTGTTCGCCGTCGCTAGCTGGCTCGCGCATGGACAGTTCGAGGCCAAGGCCATGCGGCCGACGGTCCGGCGGGTGATGAGTCCTAATATCGCGAAGTTCCTCGGCGTCCTCTGCCTGCCCGTCGGATTTTATGTCTTCACCGCGCTCAAGAGCGGTAATCTTGAACTGGAAGTCGGCGCGGCCGGCACTGGCTACCTCCAATCCGTCGCCCTCTGGCCGATCGGCATCGTCGGCCTGCTGGTCTTCACTTTCGGGTTCCGCTGGCATCTTCTGCTCATCGGCGGCTTCTTCCTCGGCGGTGTCGCGTTGCAGGGCTACCACCGTTTCATGTTGGTCCTGCCTTTATTATTCTTCACCGCCTTTTATTTACAAACGCGCCGGCTCCGTTGGCCGACTTGGCCGATTCTGCTCGGCGCGCTCGTATTCGCGTTGGTCTTTCCACGGCTTAAATTCATTGGCCAGGCTGTGCAAGCCGGCGACAATCAGGAGGCCTGGGCCCAGGTCACCGAATCTTTCACCTTCAGCTCCCGCGAAAAAGGGGAATCCGGCGGCGAAGACTTTCTCGACCAGTATGCCGGCGCCTTGTCCTTGGCGGATACCAATGGGCGTAATTTCAATGGCTCGACCTATCTTGCGATCGTCACGCTGCCGATCCCGCGCGCCTGGTGGCCGAACAAGCCTGGCCTCGCGGACCATCTGCAGGAGATTTCGACGTCCGGCCGTAATTACGCCGTCGAAGGCCGCATCATCACCCACCTCGGCGAATCCTATCTCAATTTCGGGTACGTCGGCTTCTTCCTCATCCCGGCGTTCATGGGTTACGTACTCACGGCGTTCTGCCTGTGGGCGAACGCCGGACCGCTGCTCCGGCTCAGCCGCTACGTCTACCTCGTCGATCTTCATGGCGCTCATCCAGACCTTCCGCGACGGCCTGCTTTCCATCTTCGTCTTCACCGTCGTGCATAATATGCCGATGCTGTTCGCCCTGATCCTGCACTACGTGCCCGGCTTCGCCGCCAAATCCCTCGACCGCCCCGCCGCCGATCCGCTCGCCGGCGAGGAAGAAGAGGAGATTGCGGCGCGGCAGCGCCAGTAAGTGCAAAAGTGCAAATCGGCCTGCGGCCTGTGCAAAGGTGCAAACGTGAAGATACATCAGAGCCAGGGCTAGGGCTTGGGCCAGGCCGCCGAACGGTGGCCGCAAGGTAGGAGCGAGATTACGTCACGCCCTATAAGCCGGATTAACCCGCCTCCGCCTCTTCTAGCCCCAGCCCCAGCCCTAGCCCAAGCTCTTAAAAAACACCTTTGCACTTTTGCACAGGAGCTCCGCTCCGATTTGCACCTTTGCACTGTTCACGCCCATGATCCGTCACCTCGTCTATGAATGCCTTCCCGGTGCTTATGCCGGAGGTGTGCAGAAGATGGTGTTCGAGCTCGCTTCGGCGCAGCGTCGGTTGGGTGCAGATGTCGAGATCTGGACGGTCGACGCCCAGCGCTCAGGCCAGACGACGATCCATGGCGGCCTGCCGGTCCGTTACTTCCAGCCCTGATTACGCGCATCGGCTATGTGCGCTCATTGGAACTACACAGGCGCGCTGGTCGACGCTGCCGACGGAGGCCGTGCTCCATGCCCACAGCACTTTCCATCCATTGAACCACGACGTCGCCGTGACGGCCCGCCGGCTCGGCTTACGCCATTTCTTTCACCCGCACGGCGCACTGGACCCCATCCTATTCGCTGGCTGGTCCTTCAAGTCGCTCAAGAAGCGGTTGTATCATCGCTTCATCGGCCGGCCCGACCTGAACCGTGCGACGGGTGTCTTCGCCCTCACGCCGCTCGAGGCTGAACAACTGGCCGCGCTCGGCGTGACCGCACCGACGCATGTGCTGCCGAATGGCATCACCCCAGTCGCGCCCGCCGCGCCTGACGCCGCCGCGGCATTTCGTCGCGCCCACCAGATCGCCGACAACGCGCGCGTGCTGCTTTTCGTCGGCCGTATCATGCCGAAGAAGCGGCTGGAGGATATTCTCGCAGCCTTCGCGCGACTTCGCGTGGCTTTCCCTGACCTCATCCTGGCCATCGCCGGCAACGTCACGCAGGACCTCGCTTACCATGCGCGACTGGTCGCGCTCACGCGTGACCTTGGCTGCGCCAACGAATTGCGCTGGCTGGGCTTTCTAGACGAGCAGGCCAAGCCCGCGGCCTTCGCCTCGGCCCAGTGTTTCGTCCACGCCTCCGAATCGGAAGGCATGGCGCTGGCCATCCTTGAGGCCATGTCCGCCGGCCTTCCGGTGGTCGCGACTAAAGGATGCTACATGCGCGAAGCCGCCGCCGGCGGCGCACTGCTGGAGTGCGCGCAGGGCCCAGAAGCCTTGGCCGACGCCATCCGGCGCGTACTGGATGACGCCTCGCTGGCCGCTACTTTAGGTAAGAACGCCCGAGTCCATGCTGCGCAGGAACATGATTGGGATCGGATCGCCGCCCGCACGCTGGAGATATATTCGAAATAGTCGACCAGTGGGCTAGTTGATAAATAGAGAGACAGCCGAGGGGAGACCGGAAACCGGAAAGTATGTCGCGGTCATTATTCTCTCGGGTGACAGGTGACGGCCACCAGGGCATCGGCCTTTCGGGTGTCGGCCGTTCGGCCTTCGGCAGCCGGCTCCAGGTTCCCGCGGCTGATGGCCGAAAAGCCGAGACCTGAATCCCCGATGCCCGCGCCCGTCACCCGTCACCTAAAATAAATTACCCCAGCTAATCATCCGGTCTCCGGTTTCCCTTTGAGCGTATAGATTCCAGTCTCTCCCTATACTCGATACTCCATACTCTATACTCTAGATAGCTCATGCATTCCTCCCTCTCCAATATCCGTCGTCGCCGGCCTCGCCGTGACGACGGGCTCGGTCGTGCGCGATTATATCGCGGACGGACTGGCCGCCGGCTTGGAGCGCACCGCGCTCGAACGCATCGCCCAGACCATCGGATTCCGCGAACGTCGCGTCGCCGCCGCCGGCATCACCGCGCTCGATCTATGCGCGGATGCGACCGACGCGCCTGCTTGGCTGAGATGGGCCTGGATGCCACGTCCATCGATGCCGTCATCTTCGTCACCCAGACTCCGGACCATGCGCAGCCGAATAATGCCTCACTCCTCCACGGTCGTCTCGGCCTGAGCAAGTCGGCGCCCGCTTATGATCTTTCCATGGGTTGCTCGGGCTGGGTCACCGGCTTGCATCAGGCTGCCTTGCTCTGTGCGCATGGGGGCGCCGCGCGTGTCCTGCTCTGCGCTGGCGACACGCTGAGCCGTCTGACGAATCCGGGCGATCGTTCCATGGACCCGCTCTTCGGCGATGCCGGTTCGGCGACCATCGTCGAAAAGACCGGCCGCTCCGCCCCGCTGCACTTCGTCCTCGGGGCTGATGGTTCCGGGGCCGAGGCCATCGTCGTCAAGCAGGGTGGGGCGCGTCAGCCCGCTGGCGCTCTGACCGAGCGCACGGACGCCGACGGCAATCGCTCGCACGACGCCAATCTCGTCATGAACGGCGCCGATGTCTTCAGCTTCACGCTCCGCGAGGTGCCTTCGGCGATCCAGGCCGTCATGCGGCTCGCTGGCACCTCGCCTGAAGTCGTCGACGCGCTCGTGTTGCATCAGGCCAATCGCTTCATCCTTTCGACCCTCGCCAAGAAGGTCGGCATCCCGGAAGCCAAGACCCCCATGGCGGCCTTCGAGCGTTATGGCAACCAGAGCTCGGCTTCCATTCCTTGCGCGCTCATCGACGGACTCGGCGATCGCCTTGAAGGCGGTACGCTCAAGGTCGTCGGCTGCGGCTTCGGCGTCGGCCTTTCTTGGGGCGCGTTCGCCGGTGAGATCGGCCCGCTGACCGTCGCCCCCATCGGAACTTTCCCGCGATGACGCCCGACGAAAAATTACGTCTCCTGCGGAGCGACGTCGACCTGTTCGCGGCGGCCCAGCCCGACACCCAGCTCGCAGCGCTCCCGGACTGGGGCTCGCTGGCCATCCTGCTCATCATCGTGCATCTCGAGGAAAAGCATCAGCTCACCGTCACCGGTGCACAGATCCGCGGGTGTCGCACCGTGGCCGACCTCCTCGCCCTTATCCCGTGAAAAAACTCTTCATCATCGGCGCCGGCGGCTTCGGTCGCGAAGTCCATGCCTGGGCTCGACAGCATCCGGACTGCGGATCGCAGTGGGAGCTTGCGGGCTTCCTGGACGACAACCCGGCAGCTTTGCGTGACGCCGGCGACTTCGCGTCCATCGCTCCGCTGAGCGGGCATCGCCCTGCGACCGACACGCTCTACCTCAACGGGCTCGCCTTGCCGGAACTGAAGCAACAGCTCCTGCCTTCGTTGCTCGCGGCGGGCGCGGAGTTCCTGACCTTCCTTCATCCCACGGCCAAGGTCGGTGAGCGCGTCAAGCTGGGCCGCGGCGTCGTGCTTTGCCCCGGCGCCATCGTCACCGCCGACGTCACCCTGGGCGATTTCGTGGTCCTGAATCTCCGCGCGACTGTCGGCCATGACGCGACCGTCGGCGCTTGGACGACGGCGAACGCTCATTGCGATATCACCGGTTTCGTCGAGGTCGGCGAAGGCGTCTTCATGGGCTCGCGAGCGAGCATCATTCCCGGCCGCAAGGTCGGTGCCGGCGCCAAGCTGGCCGCCGGCGCGGTCGTCTTCGCGGATGTCGCGCCAGGTGTCACCGTCTTCGGCAATCCAGCCCGGGTCCTCTGATATGCGCAAAGCCCTACTCATCTTCGGCGGCATCATGCTCGCCGGCCTGCTGGCCCTCGTGCTCCTCTCCGAGTTCGCGCCGCCTCGTCCGCGCGGATTCACGGGCGACGTTGGGTCGGCTTTACCGGAAGTCCCGGGATGGACGCGCCGGGAGATTCCGATCGCCGGATCCTCGGCCGCGATAGCCAGCGCCCAGGGCATTCTGAATTTCAGCCAGGCCAAGCAGGTTCTTTACGTCCGTGGTGGAGTCCAGATGCTCGTCTACGTTGCTTATTGGGAGCCCGGTAAAGTGTCGGTCGTCGACGCCGGTTCCCATAATCCGGATTCGTGCTGGGTGAATAACGGGTGCGTGCGCACCGAAAGACTTTATGCCGTCCCCGGCAGAGTGGGGGAGCGCGAACTCCTCCCTTATGAATATGGTCAGTATATCGTGCCTAACGGCGGCAAGCAGAACGTCGCCTTCTGGCATCTCGTGAACGGCGAACCTAATCGGTATGAAGATCAGCAGGCTGGTTGGCGCAATGGACTCATCGGCCGACTCGAACGCCTGCCCCTCGTCTGGAAAGATATCCGGGAGTATGGAATTAATCAGAAGAATGAGCAGATGTTTGTGCGGATATCCAGCGGACAGAGGGTGGAGGAATTAATCGCGGATCCCGCGAATGCCGGGCTGTGGAATGAGCTTAGCAAGCTGGGGATTTATAAGGACAGCCCTTGGAAGTAATCCAACAAACTCATTTTTGGGTCCCAGGTCTCGGCCGTCGGGTATCAGGTTCGGGTCCTTCGGGTACAGGTGCAGGTACGGGTGCTAGCCCAGCGATGAACCACGTTTAATTCGGCTTTCGATTAGCTTATTTAGCATCCGGCAGATTACAGATGCGTCGTTAAACAAGGACTGGGCGAGCTGAAGGTCGATGAACCCCATTTTCCCGGCAAGTTCCAACTGCACTTTGGTTTCTTCTGCGGAAGCGATGGCAATCTTGAAGAAGCGGATTCCCTCCTGTGAATACCCCCGAGCGTCGCCTTCGGCGATATTGCTCGGAACGGAAAGCGCCGCGCGTCGTAGTTGATTTTTCAAGGTTACTTCCCGCTGAAAGCGACGGTCATTAGTTGCGACGAAAACACTCTCGGAAAGAACTTTTCCAAGGCCTAGAACTTTTAGAGGCACATAGTTAGATGACATGCCCCATTCACCCTTTCCCGTGATACAGTGCCACACAGGACATCCCCTAGGAATTAGGCCCCAGAAGGTTGTAGCTTCCCGCGCCCGTACCCGTACCTGAAGAACCCGTACCTGGGACCTGGTTGCCGAGACCCGAGACCTGAAATTAGTTCCCCGATGCCCAGGTGGCCGTCACCCGTCACCTGAAGCGATTGTATCCGTCACCCGAAATTTTACCTCCCCTTCATGAAACCAAACAGAATTTACTTATCTCCCCCTGATGTCGGGGGCGCGGAAATTGAACTCGTCCTCGAAGCCTTCCAATCCAATTGGATTGCTCCGGCGGGCCCGAATCTCGACGCCTTCGAACAAGATTTCGCCACTGCTCGTCGGCTCGAAACATGCCGTTGCCGTATCCTCGGGCACCGCGGCCCTGCATCTTGCGCTGCGCCTCGCCGGTGTCGGTCCGGGCGACGAAGTCCTGTGCTCGTCGCTGACCTTCGTCGCTTCCGCCGCGCCCATCACCTATCTCGGAGCCAAGCCCGTCTTCATCGATTCCGAAGAACGGAGCTGGAACATGGATCCCGCGCTCGCCTGTGCCGTCATCGAGCAGAAAGCCAAGGCCGGCAAAGCCCCCAAGGCGCTTGTCCTCGTGCACCTGTACGGCCAGTCGGCCGATATC
This sequence comes from Opitutales bacterium, assembly GCA_964203605.1. GTDB lineage: Bacteria > Verrucomicrobiota > Verrucomicrobiia > Opitutales > UBA953 > UBA953. Next base: position 14,086 of record CAXNMQ010000004.1, on the reverse strand, counting down.
GCGCCCATCAAGGCCTGTTGCGATAAGCACGGCGTGAAACTCATCGAAGATGCTGCCGAAGCCCTTGGCGCGACCTATGGCGAAGCCTCGCCTGGGTCTTTCGGATTAGCCGGCATCCATTCCTTTAACGGTAACAAGATCATCACCACTGGCGGCGGCGGCATGCTCGTCACCGATGACGCCGACCTTGCCCAGCAGGCTAAATTTCTCGCGACCCAGGCCCGGGATGCTGCTCCGCACTACCAGCATTCCACCATCGGTTATAACTACCGCCTCAGCAATATCGCCGCCAGCATCGGACTCGGCCAGCTCACGCGCCTCTCCGGCAAGGTCTCGCGCCGTCGTGGGCACTTCAGAGCCTACGCCGAAGCCTTCAAGGGTCTCCCTGGCGTGACCATGCAGCCCGAAGCCTCCTGGGGTCAGTCGACCCGCTGGCTCACCTGCCTGACCATCGATCCCGCGATTGCCGGTGTCACGCGCGAGCAGGTCCGCCTCGCGCTCGAAGCCGAGAACATCGAAGCCCGTCCTGTCTGGAAGCCCATGCACCTCCAGCCCGTCTTCGCCTCCGCCGAAATGCACGGCGGAAAAGTCAGCGCACGCCTCTTCGACCAAGGCCTCTGCCTTCCCTCCGGCGCCGGCCTGAGCGAAGAAGATCGTAGCCGCGTGATCGACTGCGTGAAGAAGGCTTTCAAAAGGTAGGGTCAGCACTGCGTGCTGACTTAGGTGCCTTGGGTAGGGTCGAGCATCCCTGCTCGACCGCGGCCGACCAAGGATAGTCAGCCCTACCGCTAATTCCACCTCTCGCACTGCCATTCAACCCTCGGCCTCCTTGTCCACTGGTCAACTTGTCAACCGGCCAGCTAGTTCGTCTCTCTCTGAGCCTCCGAGCCTTTAATCTGCCTCTCCTCCACCTTCCCATGTCATCCGAAGACGAAGTCACCCTGCAACGAAAGTTCTACGCGGACACCGCCGCGAAATACGATGACGATGCAGCTCTCCGAACAGGATGAGCACCAGTTCGCCTTGGCGATACTGTCCGCGATGATCGAATACCACGGCATCAGGTCGGTCCTCGATGTCGGCTCCGGTACGGGCAGGGCGCTGCGATACCTGAAGTCTCGTCATCCTGGAGTCCGCTTCGTAGGAATCGAGCCGGTCGAAGCCTTGCGCAAAGTAGGGCATGCCGCCGGCCTTGCGGAGCACGAGCTCATCGCCGGCGACGTGAATGCCCTACAGGCCGCCGACGGAGAATTCGACCTCGTCTGCGAGTTCGCCGTGCTGCACCACGTCCCGCGTCCGGCCCAGGCGGTCGGCGAGATGCTTCGCGTCGCGCGCAAGGCCATCTTCATCTCGGATGCCAACAACTTCGGACAAGGCGGAGGCATCGCACGTCTCATCAAGCGGGCGATCGCGGCGCTCGGCCTCTGGAGGGCCTTTGATTACGTGCGTACGGGCGGCAAGGGCTACCATGTGTCCGCCGGCGACGGGCTCTTCTATTCCTACTCCGTCTATAACGACTATCGGCAGATCCGAGCGGCATGCCGGGCTGTCCATTTCTTTAATACCGTCGATGCTGCTCCAGATTTGCGCCATACAGCTCCACATGTCGCGCTGCTCGGCTTGAAAAGGCAGCTCTGATGCGCCCCCTGCGAGTACTCAGTGCCCCAACCCCCAATTCCCATCCATGAGCATCAATATTCAATATGGCGCAGGTCTCTGCGGACCATCGAGTTGGCGAAATTTCGATTCCAGCCCAATGCTGAGGCTGCAACGAGCTCCACTTCTTAAACTGCTACCCATCGCGCGCCGCGGGGCACAGTATCCCCAAACCGTCGTCTATGGCGACGTGGTCAAGGGGCTCCCAGTAGATTCCAGGTCGGCCGATCTAGCTTACTGTTCTCACACCTTGGAGCATCTCTCGCTGGGAGATTGCCGAATCGCTCTCAAGGAAACCTTCCGGATTTTGAAACCGGGAGGAAGCTTTCGGGCCGTATTACCGGATATCCGGTTCATCTGCCGGCAGTATCTTGATTCTTGCACCACCGATCCCGCCGCAGCCGTGAAATTTATCCAGGATACGCACATGGGGCTGGAAGAAACTCCTCATGGTATTGAAAAACTACGGAGGATGTTTTCTCGCTCCTTCCACCTTTGGATGTGGGATTATGCGGCGATGCGTCTTGAGTTGGAGAAGGTGGGCTTCGTCGATATTCGTCCGGCAAGCTTCGGAGACTCCTCCCATTCTGCGTATACCGATGTCGAATCGGGTCCCCGTTGGGAGAACGCCCTCGGCTTTGAGGCGCGCAAACCAATAATCTAAGTTCAAGGCGTCGATAAAGTCGTCAATCATTAGTCCCGCCACCATCTGTTTCACCGGTCCTCGTGATTGTTATCACTCCGCTTTGCTTTACAGCTAAATATTTCCCTCAAAGTTTTGGCACAGAGGCGTATTCCTAAATACTCCAAGATAAGGCTAAAATCCGATGGCAGGATTCCATCCAGCAAGACAAGCTAATCGGAATTAAAATTCATATGAAAACACATTACGACCAAAACTATTTTAAATGGCAAGAAAGCGTAGGCCGATTTTCATCTGAGGCCTGCGCTTTTATTTATAGGCCGTATATCTTGCCGGAAAATGTCGTACTCGATTTCGGATGCGGAGGCGGTTTCATGCTCGCAAACCTGAAATGTGCCAAAAAATTTGGAGTAGAAATAAATCCATCCGCATGCGTAGAGGCCAAAAAGAATGGTATAGAAGTCTTTGCGTGCGTTGATGAAATACCGCCTTCTTCAATAGACGTGGTGATTTCAAATCATGCCCTCGAGCATGTACACGATCCTCTTGGCGAGTTACGAAAGATTCGTCGCGCGTTGCGTTCAGGGGGCCGGCTGGTGCTGGTCACGCCATTCGAGCGCCGTATGAATTGGAAGCCTGATGATATAAATCAGCATCTCTTTACTTGGTCGCCGATGAACCTTGGCAACCTAGCGACTGCCGCGGGCTTTAAGGTGGAATCTGCTGCCGTCATAAGCCACAGGTTTCCTCCCGGTGGTATGGCTATCAGGAAGCTGGTTGGCAGCAGCCTCTTTCATCTGCTATGCTGGGTGTGGGGTTGTCTTTACTACCCGGTCACACAGGTGAGGGTCGTTGCAACAATCGAGGGCTCCTGAAAACATACAGTTTGACAATCACATAGCGCGACGGGAGCGCTACGCACTTCACACATTTTTGAAAAAGAGTCACATGCTCCACCAGTTAGCCGCGGTGGGCCATATGGTCAATTATTGACGAATTACTCAGTTTGCATGCCGCGCCCTGCCGCCATTTGTTTCGCCGGTCCTCGTGACCGCTATCAGTCCGCTCTGGCCTTGCAGGAGAACCATGCCCTGGAGGCTTTGGTCACCGAGGCGTATTTCTCAAAATTCTGGGCGGAGACCGGACTGTGCGGGAAGAAATTCAACCACTTTGCCAAGGCGCGCCATCACGCCGACATTCCCGCCACGAAAGCCGTCCGATCCTATGGCGCCTTCGTGCGTACCCTGCAGGCCCGCTTCGATCGCCGGAGGGACTCGCCCCATTTCGCCATCGCCGACCGGCTGCTCAGCGAAAAGGCCGGCCAGGTCGCCTTGGCGCGCCGCGCCCCGCTCATCGCCTATAGTTATTACGCCGACGCGGCTTTCCGAATGATGGATGGATCCGGCCTGCCCCGGGTACTTTTTCAGGTCCACCCTAACGGAAAGCACCTAAGGGAAGTCTTTCAGCGTGAAATCGAGAAAGTCCCTGAAGCGAAGGCCTCACTCATGGAGGAGACCGAGATGTCCCCGCTCTTCACGCACAATGACGAGACCTATGCGATGGCTGACGCCGTGATCTGCGCCAGCTCGTTCACGAAGCACTCCTTGGTCGTCGCTGGCTCGAAGGTTCCTGCTCACGTCGTCGGCTACGGCGTCGACCTCGACCTGTTCTCCGCCCGCACCGTCGCGCCCACTGCTAAGCCGCTCACCGTCGGCTTCGTCGGCGCGCTCTCCCAGCGTAAAGGCGCCCGTTATCTCCTCGGTGCCTTGGCTACTTTGCCCAAAGGTGCCGCTAAGCTCATTATCTACACCCGTGCGGCCGTCGACCGCGACCTCATTCGAGGATTCGAGTCCGTCGACGTCGAGGTCCGCGGCGGGCTATCCGACGCCGAACTCGCCGCCGATATGAAGCGCTGCGATCTTATCGCGTTGCCTTCGATCGCGGAAGGCTTCGGCCTCGTCATCCTCGAGGCCATGGCCTGCGGCGTGCCGGTGCTTTGCACGACCAGCACCGGCGGGGCCGACTTCATTCAGCATCGGCAGAACGGCTTACTTATCGAGCCAGGCAGCGCCTCCGCCATCGAGCAAGAGCTCGTCTGGTCGCTGACGCATCGCTCCGAGCTTTTCCAAATCGGACAAGCCGCCCGCGTCGAAGCCGAAAAGCACACCTGGGCCGCCTACCGCCGCAACTTCTTCGCGGCTTACGTAGCCTCGACCCAGGCTTAACCCGCTTTTGCTTTCATGGCTCTGCTTCGCAGCAGTTCACCATGCCAGCAGACCCCATCTCGTATTGCTATTGGTGCTCCCACCCGCCAACCGATAACCGCCAACACCTTCCTCGCATGCCCTTCGCCCGCATCCTCCGCTCCAGCGCGCTCATGGGCGGAGCTCAGGCCGTCGACGTTGGCGATGGCGTTTCGTGCGGGCCAAGCTGATTGCGGTGCTCATCGGGCCTTCGGGCATCGGGCTCATGGGCGTATTCAATGCGTTCAACGCGAACCTCTCTACTGTCGCCGGATGGGGATTGGGCACCTCCGCCGTGCGTACGATCGCCGGGGCCGCTGAAGCTGATAAGGAGCGAAAGGTCGCCGCTGTCCGCACGCTCGGTCGCCGTCTCGCTTGGGCAGGATTTTTCGGCGTCTTGATCTTAGTGCTCCCCGTAGGCTACCTGACGTTCAGGAGTCAGGAGTACGCGCTCGAGCTACTGATCGCTGGACTTGCGGTGCCCTGCGTCGTCGCCACCGGCATGTGGACGGCCTTACTGCAGGCCGGCGGGCATATCGGAAGCATGGCGAAGATCCAGATGGCCTCTTCGGTCGTCGGCCTACTGATCGGGCTGCCGTTCATTTACTTCTTCGGCTCGGTCGGCATCACCCTCAGCATCCTGCTCGCCGCCACGGCTACGGCTATGGTCACTTGGCGTGCGGCGATGAAGTTAAGTCCACCCGCATCAGCTGAGTCGACCGCGGCGGATATCCGCGAGCTCGTGCATCTGGGCGTCGCCCTCCAGCTCGGGGCTGTCCTCGGAGCCGTTTCCACGTATCTCGTCCGTGTCCTGATCCTGCGTAGTCACGGCGACGACCTCGCCGCAGGTCTGGCCGATGCGGGTTTCTATCAGGCGGCTTTCGCCGTCACTGGTAGCCTTCCTGGTGTGATCTTCAGCGCGACCAGTTCCGACTTCTATCCGCGGGTGGCTGCGGCGAAGGACGAAGACGAAGCGCGTCTCATCACTGAGAAGCAGATCCAGGCCTCTCTCTTGTTGGCGACCCCAATCCTGATGGGCTTGCTGACCATGGGGCCACTGGCCATAAGGTTGCTTTACGCAGAGGGGTTCGAGCCCGCAGTGCCACTGCTGGATTGGTTCGTCTGGGCAATCTTCCTCAATCTCTTTGGTTGGCCGTTAGGCTTCTGGGTAATCGCGAGACGCTCCAAGCGGGCGGTGGCGATCTTCCAGGCTCTGCTTAGTGTCTCTATCGTTTTGCTAGCCTTGTTCATGATTCCGTATTGGGGCGTCGCGGGGGCCGCTGTGGCTTACTTCTGCAGCAGTCTTGTCTACGCCATACTCCTACTCGTGTTTACGCGGCTTCAATCCGGCAGATGGGTGAGCCTGACGACGGGGGCTTGGTTTGTCGCATGTGGAGTCGGCCTATTCTTGGCGGCTAGGCTGGTCGGTATGACTGGGTCCGCCTACTGGGGCGCTATCCCGACGGCGTTCGCTGCCGGCATCTGCGCCCTCATCTACATCAGCGTCATCGCTAAGGCTAAGGCGGAGGAGGCTTCCGCATGAAGGTGCTCATCCTGACGTCTGAAATGCGAATCGGCGGCACCTGCCGCGATGCGGTTGAATGGGCAAACCGCCTAGTAGGTCGTGGCGATGATGTAGTGCTTATTGCCCAATCGGCGACAGGTGAAGGCGTCCATCGGCTATCGGCCGCTGTCAAACTTGAGGGGCTAGGGGGTGGCCGGGCGCTACTTTCCGCTGGTCGCCTACTGAGCAGGCTGAGGAAGCATCCCGATACGGTCATCTTGGCCAACGCCGGGACCCTAGCCGGTTTGGCGGTCATCTTCCGTAGCCTTGGTCTGATTAGGCAGAGGATTATTTACGTCGATCCGTTTAATCCTGCGGATACTTTTCGCCGCGGCCGGAAGACAGCGGCAATTTATCGACATCTGCTCTGGCGTGCAGACGCGTTCGTCCACCTTTCCGATTTTGCCGAGCGGTTCCACCTGAAGCTTGGCCTTTGCCCCGATAAGTCGTGGCAGATACCCAATATTTCCAATAGATCGATAGAGGCTGCATCCGTCCGTCCGCTTGGCCCCGCGCTGCGTTGCGTGGCGGTAGGGAGACTCGATAAGATCAAAGGATTCGACCGGCTCATCGGGGCCTTCGGCAAGGTGGCTGCTCGTTGGCCAAGGGCTACGTTGCGTATCATCGGCGAGGGATACGATCGTCCGCGCCTTGAGGAAGCCATACGGAAGGCTAGCCTATGTGATTGTATCAAATTGGTTGGCCACTCCGAAGACGTCCGTGCGGAACTTCGCCAGGCCGACCTATTCATCCTCCCCTCTCTTTACGAAGGGATGCCAAACACTTTGGTGGAAGCCTTGGACGAAGGATTGCGAGTCGTGGCGACGCCTTGCAGGGGGGCGGTTAGCTCATTGATGGTCCGCCTGGGGGCGTCGGCAATGGTCGTGCCAGAGGATGACTTCGTAAATGGCCTTGTCCGGGCAATCGAGGCTTCTCTTTCTTTAGAAGCGGCGGCTTGGGCAGAAATCCATGTTCGTCATCGGGAGGTGTTCGATAATGAGCGCAACTTCCAGAAACTGAGACAGCTGCTCGCTCTATGAGCCTCGTCATCCTCACCAATATCCCGACTCCTTACCGCACGGCGTTCTTCGACGCTTTGGCGGAAGAGGCGGCGCGGGCGGGCAAGCGCTTCCATGTGCTGTACTGCGCGAAGACGGAGCCAGGTCGGCATTGGCCTTACGATGCCTCGAAGATGAAGCACGCCCATACGGTGCTGCGCGGCTTTCATCCTTCGCTGACAGGCATTCACGCCCACCTGAACCCGGGCGTCTTGGCCGAGCTGAACCTGCTTAAGCCCGACACGCTGATCATCGCAGGTTCTTGGAATACGCCGACGATGCTGATCGCCGGACTTGAACATCTATTCGCCGCACCCGCGCCGTTTCTTCTGGAGCGAGGGCCATGCGGATGCGGCCTTACACAAGACTGGCCTGATCGCTTGGCTGCGTCGCCGGATGTATCGCACCTTCGATGGCTTCGCCGTACCTAACGCCAAGAGCGCCGAATGGGCGCTGGCCCAGGCAGGCGGACCTCGCCCAATCGTCACGTTGCCGAACGCCATCGACGCCCAGTTCTTCGCCCGTCCTTCCGGACGCCCGTGCCGAAGTCGCGCCGCGCGCTCGGGCTCGAGGGCGAGGGCAGGGTGCTGGTCCAAGTGTCGGCGCTGACCGGACGCAAGGGCGTGCTCGAATTAGCCAAGGCGTTTCCTGGCGCTTCCCTCCGCGGAGCGTCGTGAGGCTAAGCTCGTCTTCGTTGGCGATGGCGAACTGCGCCCCCAGCTTGAGAGCCTTGGCGGCCGAATCAGCCGGTGCGATTCGCGTGCTCGGCCAGTTGCCTCCGGAAGAAGTGCGCCGTGTGCTCTGGGCGTCGGATGCGTTCGTGCTGAACACCCGCCTGGACCCGAATCCGCTTTCCGCCATCGAAGCCGCAGCCGCTGGTCTGCCGATCGTGATGTCGGCCGCCGCCGGGAATATCCGCGAAATCGTCGAAGCTGCCGAATACGGGCTTCGTCATTCGTGATGCGGCTGATCCTTCGGACGCCCTGCGTGCCGTGCTTTCGGCTTCCGATGCGCAGCTCGCCGAGATGGGCGCCCGGGCCGCCGAAGCTGGCTCGGACCCAGTTCGATGCGCCGGCCGTGGCGACGCTCGCTGATCAAGCAGTTGTATCCGGAGGGGGGTTGAATCGTTGGATGGTTGATCCGTTTATTGGCCGCGCACCCTGCGCGGCTTTTTTGTGCCCATGTAAGGTGGTAGCGGTTGGCGGTAAGCGGTTGGGAGCACAGATCCCGCCACCTGCCACCCGGGGCTGCCACCCGCCACCCGCCCCGCGTCTCTTCCATTCAGTCCTCTCACGTTGCCTCCCTTGTCAACCGGCCAACTTGCCAACCAATCAACTAGTGTGAATCCCACTTTTGCACCTTTGCACAGGCCGTAGGCCGATTTGCACCTTTGCACTTAGGACAGCACGTGGTGCTGTCCCTACCCTCGATGCCTCCCTTGCCAAGCAGCCCACTTGCCCCCTAGTTTCACCCCATGCCCCGCCCCCTGGCACTGATCTGCTTCCTCCTCCTCTCCGTCATCGCGCGCGCGGGCGGATTATTCGACGCGGGTGCGTGGGCGCCGATCGTCCTCCCGGCCGAACCGGAGATCGATGAATTACACGCCGCTCGCACGCTCGCCGATTGGTGCGAACGCGTCTCCGGCGTCCGCCCGACCATCGTGCACGAGACCAAAGGCGTCCGCGGCCCGGAGCTCGCGATCTATGTCGGCAAGACCGTCGGCGCGAAGTTCGCCGGCATCTCCGCGCCTGTCGCCGAGGGCGACACGGCCCGACGCGCAGTCGTCGGGCAGTCGGTCTACCTCGTCGGTAATAATCCCGCCGCCACGCGCATTGCGGTCGGGCGTTTCTGCGAACAGCACCTTGGCATCTTCTTCGCCTTCCCAGGAGAACAGGGCGCCGAATGGAAGCCACGCTATCAGGTGGGCTTCCCGCTGCCTGACGAATTTGCGCCCGACTTCCGTTGGCGTCAGCTAAGCGGCCTGAACGAATTATCCTCCGACTGGGCGTTCTCCATCGGCTATGGGCGCACGCCGGAATTCTCCCACGGCCTCTACCGCGTCTTCGATCGGAAGGTCTGGCAGGAGGAGCCGATGCTCTTCCCGCTGGTGGGCGGCAAGCCCGTCGAACCGAAGGGCAACGCCCTAGACCCTAACCCACACCTCGATAATCCTCGCGCACCCGAGATCGGCGCCCGCTATGCCCGCGAGTTCTTCCGCAAGAATCCGGAAGCGTTCTCCGTCGCAATGGGCGTCAACGACACCTTCAAGTTCGACGACAGTGCGCCCTCTGAGGGCTGGTTCCGCGATCGTCCGGTCCGTACCGATTATGTCTTCGGCTTCTTAAACGAGGTTGCCGACTCCGTCTGGGCTCCAGGCGGCGACAACGATGGTAAGAGCCACGCCATCGGCGCGCTCGCCTACATGCAGACGCTGCGGGCGCCGACGATTAAGCTGCGCCCCGAAATCTTCCCTTGGGTCTGTGCGGAACGGATCGGCTACGGCTCCCCAGAATTCGTCGCGCAGGATCGCGCTAATCTCGCCGCCTGGGCGAAGTCCGGCGTGAAGCGCCTTGGCGTCTACGATTACCTTTATGGCGCCGACGTCGCCTCACCGCGCGTCAACTTCACCGCGCTCACCGGCTCCATCCGGGCCACGCACACCGCTGGTGCGACCGGCTGGTATGCCGAAGCCTATCCGCTCTGGGCCTTCGACGCCCCCAAGCTCTGGCTGGCCGCGAAGCTGCTCGAGAACAAGAACGCCGACGCGGGTGCGCTCCTTCAGAAGTGGTTCGACGCCGCCTACGGACCCGCCGCCGCGCCGATGCTTGAAGCGTATACGCACATCGAGTCCGGCTGGCGCCGCGATGCGCAGATGGGGGGCAAGGATGCCTTCCTCCGCCATTTCCGTGACCAGCGCGGGGCGCTTGTCCTTTCCGCAGGCGAAGTCGCGGAGATCTCCGCCGCCATCCGTTCGGCGCAGGACGCGCAGATCTTGGCCGTGAGGCAGACTCCCAGCCTTCGCCGCCAAGCCTGGCGCCTCCAGCAGTTCGCCGACACCTGGGCGCTCTATCTCGGTTACCGTGAAGCCGTGCAGGCTCGTCAGATCGTGCCGGCCTTCGAAGCCCGCCTCGCGGCCCTTCGCCATCTCACCGCGGTCGAGTCCGCGTATGCGGCTAAGGAGTCCGCCTTCAATCGCGTCTGGGGTACTTACGGCCAGCCGGTTCGCTGGAGCACCTTCCCGGCCGAGAACCCGCGCACGCAGTGGTCGGAGCGTTATCTCGTCGAAGGCGATCCCGCTCCGCTCGAAGCTTGGGCCGAGACCGACATGCCTAAGGGTTGGCTCGCCTATCGCGTCGCCCAGCAGTCCGACGCCCCCGTTGCGCATCGCCACGACTTCTCGTCGCCCGACGCCAAGGATGCTCTCGACCTGGCTCCTCATGCTAAGAACAAGGCCGATCGCTTGCCCGCTGGTCTTCGCTTGATTGCACCAGCCGGAAAGCTCGGCCCCGTCGTCGTCCCGGTCGCCCTCCGTGCTGGTCAGCTCGTTCGCCTGCAGCTCTGGACCTGGGCCGAACGCCTCAACGTCGCCGAAGCACAGGTGAGCGTGACGCTCCGCTTCACCGGCCCCGGCGGTAATTCCGAGGTCACCCAGGTCTGTCATGCGCGCCAGACCGTCGTCCCCGCGATGACGCCGGCTTGGGCTACGGGGCTCGAATATGAAATCGCCTTCACCGGCGGCGCGTTCATCCAAGAGGCCACCGTGCAGCTGATCGACCTTCCTGCTTCTTCGGGCCGCTGATGCTCAAGCGCGCGTTCGATATCGTCTTCTCGGCGGGCTGGCTCATCGGCTTCGCGCCGCTCCTGCTCGTCGTCGCGATCCTCGTGCGCCTCAAGCTCGGCTCGCCCGTGCTCTTCGTGCAGGAGCGTCCCGGCCTGCGGGCTAAGCCGTTCCGCATGGTCAAGTTCCGCACCATGACCGATGAACGCGGCCCTGACGGAGAGCTCCTGCCCGACGAACAACGCCTGACCCCCTTCGGCCGGTTCCTCCGCGCCACCTCGCTCGACGAATTCCCGGAGATGTGGAACGTCCTAATCGGCGACATGAGCGTCGTCGGCCCGCGGCCATTACTCATGCGCTATGTTCCGCGCTACAGCCCTTTCCAAGCACGCCGCATGGAAGTGAAGCCTGGCGTCACCGGCTGGGCGCAGGTCAACGGCCGCAGCGCCATCGGCTGGGACGAGAAGTTCGCCCTCGATGTCTGGTACGTCGACCACCGCACCTTCTGGCTCGATATGAAGATTGTCGTGATGACCTTCTTCAAGGTACTCGCCCGTTCGGGCGCGGAGCGGGATCTGCATCAGCCCCTCCGCTTGGAGGAGTTTCAGAGGCTGAGCCTCTAGAAGTCTTATCACATGAAAGCCACTGCATCGCACGTCTTCTTGGACGCCTGGGCTATACTGTATGGCCAGGAAATAGCTCGCTCGCCGCTCTGAAGCGCCGCCGCAGCCCGCGGCCGCGACCTCGATTTCCTTGGCAGCGATGCCCGATGCGCACGTCGCCGAGTTGCTCAAACTGCTCCCGCTTTCTCATGCTCAGCTGCGCCAAGACCTCTTCGTGCTTACGGAGCTCGGCTTCAAGCGTTGTGGCTACTTCGTGGAATTCGGTGCGGCCAGCGGCAAGGAACTCAGCAACACTTGGCTGCTGGAGAAGCACTTCGGTTGGTCCGGCATCCTTGCCGAGCCCGCCAAGTGCTGGCATGAACGTTTGGCTGCCAACCGCACCTGCGTAATCGAGAATCGCTGCGTCTGGAAGTCTACCGGAGACAGTCTGGAATTCGCCGAGGCCAGCGAAGCCGAGATCTCCACGCTTACCCCGTTCAAGGGCGGCGACCAGCATGCGGCGGCTCGGCGCTCCTCGCGTCATTATCAAGTAGAGACGATTTCGCTCAACGACCTGATGGCTGAGCATAAGGCTCCGGATAGCCCTGACTACCTTTCGATCGACACCGAAGGCAGCGAGCTGGAGATCCTACAGGCCTTCGATTTCAAGCGTCACCCCTTCAAGGTGATCACCTGCGAACATAACTTCACACCTGCACGCGAGAAATCGAAGGCCCCTTACCCCGGGATCTCCAATAAGCGCCTTTCGGTAGTCGGGGCTATCCGGAACCTGCTCGGCCATCTCTCTGACGCGAGCCGAGACACCGCGTGCGCCCTCTGGTCTCCGAACCGCAGCATTCTCGACCCTGGTAGGATGAAGCCAATTCGTGCCAACGCCGGCGACTCGTAAAAGGTGCTTCTCAGCAGCCAGATGTTGCTGCTGGCGAAATTCAAGCGAAGCCTTCCGGCTCCGTAAGCACGAAGATCCTGTCCTTAGCTAATGAGCATATTTTGAAGAGCTACCTGCACCGTCAAGCTCAGGTCGCGACCTGCGCCAGAGCTGGCGAAGTATCTTTGTATCAAGGTGCGGTATTGGCTTTAAGCTCCATTCTTTGAACCTCCTCAACGAACTATCGCGCTGAACGAGTAGCTGCACGAAAGATCATCACGGCGATAACCGTCAACAGGGTGATGATCGGCGTACCGGTGTCGAGCTTCTCGTCCCGGCCGACTGTTGCGACTCTGCGCCCAATGGCTGTTTCAGACTCTCGTGCGGCAGCGGCGCAGGCGCAGCAGTGGTGGCGGCCGCGGGGCCGGCGTACGCTTCCACATCCTCGGGATCGTCGACGGCCGTGGCGCGAACTCGGCCGAAGTCGGGCAGGGCCTGGAGCGTTCATTGACCGTGTGCCGGAACAACGTGCGGCCGGTTGTTCCACCGCATTACCGGTGAGCCGGTTGAGGCGCATGTCGAGGATGGGAGTAGGAGCGGCGCGAAGCCGATGAGCCAGCCATCGGTGACGCGCTATCAGCGGTAGCTGGAAGATCGGTCGACCCCACGGCTCTTGAGATGAAGGCGCCGCCAGCGGCGGAGCGCGACCTTCGCTCAGCGCGGTCGCCAAACCGGCATCTCGCGAGGGATGTTTAAGGCTGAGTTACCTCGATTACCGCCGGGATTGGCGTCACGCTCACACGTGCTTCGGCATTTTTTACGACTATCAAACCTGCAGGCGAGAGGAGCGGGATAGGACGCTTCCGGCTGTTGCGATCAGGCAGACCAGCGAGGGCACGCGATGCGGCCTTGTTCTTTAGCGTGGGAAGATCGAGAGCATCTATCGAGGCGACATGCAGGCGTCGAGGCGAGCACTGGCTTACAGGCGTAGTCGATCTCGACCCCGAAGCCCTCGGCGAATCGAGCAAGGCCTTCGACGGCGCTCCGTGCGCGAGGATTCTCGGCCGGAAGGTACTCCGCTGGCCTGCCTGCGCCCGATGAGGCGAGAGTTGGTGAACTCAGCCGGCATCGGTTGGGCGCAACGCACCGTGGGCAAAGACGGAAAGGACGAGCGCCCCGCGCTGGTCACTGGAAATGGCGGAGGAAGGCATCCTTGCCCCCCATCTGCGCATCGCGGCGCCGGCCAGCGTGCCTCGGTACGGCGCGCGGCGGCGGCGTCGAGCCGAGGGCGGCGGTTTCGCGACCGGGAAGAGGCCAGAACTCTTGGCCGGTCACCGGCGACGCGGGATGAACGCCGACGGCTGGGCGTCGCGCCATCGTGAACGCCGGCGCTCCGCCGGCGTTGGGCGGCGGATAGCGCGATCCCGCGACGAGGCGGGGAGTACGGCCGTGCGCTCGCGCCCGCGGAAGGGCGCAGCTTCTTCGGCGCAACCATCTATGTAGGCGAGCGCGCCGATGACGAACTCTTCTTCCATCATTGTCACCTGGGCGACGAGTCGATAATTTAAGAAAGCCAAGGTATAATCGGCCGCAATTGGACCGTCGTGATCGGAAAACTTGAGAGATGTATTGCGAAAATTTGGTCTCTGCTAA
>CAXNMQ010000003.1:160000-390460 GCA_964203605.1 Opitutales bacterium | reverse complement strand
GCGACCACTTTCACACTATCCACCGGCACCGGCGTGACCGTGGTTGCCGCCTCCACGGCGTCCGGCGGCCTGGGCACGGGTGCCAGCACCCTGCAGGCCCAGAACTTCAACCGTCTGGCCAACAGTAACGGAACCTTGGTGGTGACCTCGTCGAATACAGGCTTGCTGGGCAACACTGTGGCGCTCACCGGAGGTTCGACGACTGGCGCTGATAATATCGTGACAGTGGCGAGCACCGCAGGATTGGCTCCCGGTATGGCCGTGTTCGGACAGGGTATACCGTCCGGGGCAACCATCACTGCTGTCACCAGTGCCACGACCTTCACCCTCTCCGCCACGACTAACGTAGCCGCCTCCACCCAGGCTTACAATGCTGGCGGAGCTGTGCTGCCCCTGACCTTCTCCTCAGGAGGTGCCATCGGCACTAACACGGTCGTAGTTGGCAACGCTGCGGGCCTAAGCCCGGGAATGACCATCAGCGGAGCTGGTATCGCGGGGGGCACCACGATCACCGGGATCAACTACACGACGAATGCGATCACGCTCAGCCAGAATGCTTTCGCCACCGGGACCACGCTGGCCCTGACGGCCGGTAATCAGGTCAAGCTCACCGTCGGTGGCACCGCTCCGACTGTCGCCAACGGCCAGCTCACGATACCGAGCGTGGTCATTCTTCAGTCCGGGTCGGGCAACGCCGATTTCGCCAGTTACGTCGGCGGCGCCACCGGCAGCCTGCAGTTCAACACCAGCACGCGGGTTGCGTCGCTGGCTACGGATCCCTTGGCCACTGTTCTGGCTAATATCTCTGCGGTCGCGTCCATCGGTACGGCCACCGTCACGGACACGTTCAACGTCCTCTCTCTGCGGACAGATTCCAATATCAACGGCACCGACGCGACCGACGTCCTGCAGATCAATAATGGCGGCTTGATCCTCAACGGCACGGCTACCCCGCCCGTCATCGGTGGCACCACTCCGTTCACCTTGCGCTTCGGCACTGGCGCCGCCGCTCTGACGGAGGCCTTCGTCTTCGTGCGCGGCGGCCAGACCGGCAACAGCGTCATCACCTCCAGCATCCAGGCCGCCGATTTCACTAAGTTCGGCCAGGGTAGCCTCCTCATCAATGGTTCCGGTAACCTGATGAACCCGGCCACCAACGCCGCCTTGCGCAATCTCGTGGTGAACGAAGGCACGCTCGCGTTCGCCGGCGCCTCCAGCCTGCCCAGCACTTCGGTGGTCGGCCTTCCAAGCGGCGTCTCCGCGGTTAACCTCATCGTCAACGACTCCGGCACTTTCAACTTCAACGGACAGAGCCTCTCCTTCGCCGGACTCGGCAACAACGGAACCAATATCGGCAATACTGCCACGGGTACGCTCACCAACACGGGGGCCAACGCGACCCTGACGATTGCCGGGCATAATCAGACGAATACTTTCGCGGGCGCGATCAACGACGCGGCGGGCACCGTCTCGCTCGTCAAGCGGGGTACGGGCGTCCTGCAGCTGAACGGCAACAGCACCTATTCGGCAGGAACGACAATCCATGCGGGAACCTTGGTGAGTTCCGCCGTCCTGAGCGCCCAGACCGGCGCTGCGGCCTTCGCCAACCTGGCGACCGGCGCGGTTGGCACCTCCGAATACATGGGACTAGGGACGGGCCCCATCACTCTTTTTGGCGGCACCTTGCAGATCAATTCTCTGCGCAGGGATGAGCATGAGGACGTCGACGGGCTCACCAACGCTTTCACCTTTGGTAATGTCACGTCCGGTGGGTATGACATCACCGTTAGTGCCCTGAACACGTTCGGACTTACGAACCAGTCGAGCAAGATCCACTGGACTAACACCGCCACCTGGGCGGCCGTCAACAGCCTGACTATCTCCGCTCCGGCGCTGAGCTTCGACGGATCGACCGACTTCGGCTTCTTCGTGCGCGGCGCCACCACGCTCGCCGGTGACACCTTGCTGGCGGTCAATCGCCCGGTCGGCCTCGGCGGCAAACTTTCCGGCACCGGGACTTCCGTCATCACCAAGGTCGGTGCGGGTATCCTTTACCTGACCAATTCCGATGCTGGTACCGGTGCCAACGCGGGGATTGCCCGATGGAATATCCTTCGTGACACCGGTGCGATCGAGGTCCGCATGGGCGACGGAACGGTATCCAATCCGCTCGTCGACAACAGCACCGTAGTCATCAACGCCTCAGGTCTCCTCAATATCAGGCACGAAGGCAATAACCTCGAGACCTACCAGCGGATCACCACCTTCCAGTCCAATAACCTGATCTTCGGCAATCTGGCTGGTCCGGCTGAGGCTGGCTTCCTGTCTTCCGGTAATGTCAATCAGCTCAATGTGAACCGATGGGGTGCTAGCCCCGCCGCCCAGAACAAGGCGATCTCGTTCGGGGACGTGTCCGTCGGTGGCGCGCTTTCTTCGCCGGTTGTCTGGCTCAATGGCGGTAACAATTATTCCGTCTGGGTGAACGGAACCACCTCTGGCCTCAAGGATCTTTCGATCAGCATCGATAATGTCTCCGCCACCCTCAATGGCGCGTTGAGCCTGCCGGGAACTTTCCTGCGATACGGCAACCAGCCTCTGTTCCTGAACGCAGATAGCACCGCCACGCATCCGGGGGGCACCTGGCTTCACGCCAATACCCTATTCTTCGGGACCTCGGAGAGCCTCGGCTATCAGACGTTCGTGATGAACCCGACGGCCAAGACCGGCGCGGGGAACATCCTCGTCCAGGCCGGCGCGGCGATTCAGTTCAATGACGATACGAACCTCGGTTCCGGACAGACTGTCGACGTCCGCTCTAGCCTCATCAGTTACGGCATGCTGCGATTGGCCTCGAACGACCCTCTCGGCTCATTCCGGGTGCGTTCGGGTTCAGCTTACGGCCCGCAGCCGGTGCTATCGGCCGGCGGCGTAGGGCAGGCCTATACTCGCGCCAATAACATCGGCGCCGGCGTGCTGTCCCTTGGCTCCGTCTACACTCAGTCCATCGACCTTTCGAAGCTCGGTGACGGTCTCTGGTATCTCGGCTCCGCCTCCAATAACCTCATCCAGCAGGGAAGCTTCAACGGCTCCAGCCTGACGGCCGGCCTAGGCAGCGCCTACCGTCTGGGAGCCGGCAGCAGCACGCTCAACATCGGCAGCGATCTCGCGTACGCCAACGCACTCACGGACGCCGCTAATGGCACGACCAATCGCCTCATCATCGGCAGCCCGGTCGGCGGCAACTCGACCGTGGGCAACGCTTCCGGAGTGGTGATGCTCCATACGAGCCAGAACTATACCGGCAGCACTCTCGTCAACCGCAATAGCACGTTGGATTTCCGCGGCCGCCTGTCCTCGCCGGTCTTCGAGAACTACGGCACCTTGGTGGTCAGCGACACCGGAACTTTCGTCAACGCCGCCGGCACGGGTAACGCCGCCGCCACATTCTTCCTTCGGCCAGGCTCCGAGCTCCGCTTCGATAACGCCAACGGCGGCCTGCCGGATGTAGGCGTCACTTCGGGCCGCTGGCACGACGCCGCCCCGATGACCTTGGACAGTGCGACCCTGCGTATGACCGGTTCGCTCACCTCGGACGTCGTCGAGACGGTCGGCGCGCTTACCGTTCGCGGCGGCGCGGCGGTACTCGTCCAGCGTGGGGTTCAGGCCCGCTTTGCCGGCGTGAGCTTCGCTAGCCTCGTTCAGGCCGCCGACGTCACGGTGCAAGGCACGACCATCGTGGGCAACAACGGCACCCTGACTTTGGCCAGCCTCGCAGGTACGCCCGCCACCGCCAATGCCAGCTACGGCACTCCCTTGCAGTTGGGCGGCGATGAACGCGTCATCGTGGCCGCCGGCGTCACCCTTACGAACGGAATGGCGCCCGCCTGGATCTGGAGCGGGGCCAACCCCCTCCTTACCGGCAACGCCGACACCAATATCGCCGAGAGTGCTAGTGCCAGCTTCGTGACGCATGGGTCCGCCGGGTTTGTCGGTGCTGGCTGGACGGTCGTCTCCGGCGGAAGCGGCGGCACCACTGCCATTAATGGCAGCACCTTCGCCGGGCCCACCGATCGTGCTTTCATCAATAGTACCCACAACGCCGACGACACGACGACGATCACGAACAGCTTGAACGTCTTCGCCCTGCGCATCGACTCCCCTCGCGCCGATAAAATCCGTAACGTCGTCGGCGCCACCACCGAGACTGTCACCATCCGGAGCGGCGGTCTCATCGCGTCCGGAGGCGATGTGGTCGCAGTACGTACGCCGATCATCTTCGGTGCCAGCACTTCCAGTCCTTCTGTCGGTTATATCCATGTTGCCAGCGCCCGCCGCTCAGACGCAACAACGATCGAATTAACGACCCTGCGTCTCGGAGATTCAACTGCCTCTGGTACGATCGGCCAGATTTACGCGACTGCGCTGGTCAAGGACGGCACCGGCGAACTCCAGATCACCAATCCTCAGACCACTTCGGGCTTCTCGGGTAACATCATCCTCAATGCGGGCAATCTGACGCTCACCTCCGTCGCGACCAGCGGACTGGATTCCGTGGGCGGCGTCGGCGGTGCTATCGTCATCAACGGCTATGGTTCGCAGCTGGCGCTCACCTCGGCGGCGACCTCAGCGACCGGTGTGACTTTCCAGAATAACCTCTTCATCGGCGAGAATAACCCGTTGGCCCTGATCGCTAACACGACGGGAACCAGTGGCTATAATAACATCGGCAGCCTCACCTTCGGTGGCATCACCGGGGCCACCGCCACGCCTGAATCCAGGGAGCAGGGCCAGACCCTTCAGGTCACCGGTTCCGGCACGACCTCGCTCGGCCTCCGCGTGACCGGTACCACGAATCTCGGCCCGGCCGGCAATGTCTTCTTCCGGCCGGCGACCGACTCCATCGCCGATGTCACCTTGGCCGGACTGGTCACCGGCTCCGGCACCTTGGTCGCCTCGCGCGAAGGCGCTAGCAGCCGTATCATCCTTTCCAATAGAGCTTCCGGAAATAATTGGACCGGTGGCACCGTGATGATGGGACGTACCCTGGAAGTCTGGGCTTCTGCGCCCAACGTCGCCGCCGGCGTCACTTCGGCGATCACCACGGGCGGCTTCGGCGCGGGCGCCGTCACGATGCTGGCAGGCCAGCTCAACCTTAGGGTCGACGGCGGCAACGACACGGACAGGGAGATCCTGACAATCGCGAATTCCTTCGAAGTCCGCGGCAACGTCACCTTGGATGTGAACCGCACCGGCGCACTCACCACCAACGCCAACAAGGACGTCGCCCTCACCAATTTCACCGCCGGCTCCCAGACGATCACCGTCAATCCCGGTGGCAATAGCTACAACCTCCGCCTCGGTGCCGCGGCCGGCGCCAGTTCGGGCTTCTTCATCACCGGAAGCCCCGTCATCAACAACACCATGGACACCGTCCTGCTGGGCGTCCAGGACGGCAGCGGCGCCGGCGGCTCGGTGGGCAACGCCATCATCAAGAACTCCGGCGCGGGCACCTTGTGGTTCGGTGACGCCACCAGCACCTTCACGGGAGGCATCGCCAACAACGTCTCCGGAGCGATCGTGCGTTTCGGTACGAATGCGGCGGCGAGCGCCACCGCCCAGGCCGGCACCGGTACGCTGCGCATCAATAACGGCGCCATCATCCGCGCCCAGGCCGCCACCAATTTCGCCGCCGGCCAGCAGGTCGTCGCGAGCAGCGTGCCTTTACAGCTTTCGCGCATCAACCTGGTGACCAATGTCGCCCCGAACGCCAGCGGATCCTTCGACTTCATCAGGGCAACTAGCACCGGCATGCTGGGCTTGGAGGCTACTTTCAGCGGCGCTCTCAATCTGGCGAACATCGGTGCCGGACGCATGTGGCTCGCCGCCGACTTCGGGGCGGTCAATTACACCGCGAACACCCTGACGGCGGGCGGGACGACCCCTTATGATTCAACGTCCACCACGGCGGTGTATCGTCTCGGCGGCGGCCTCCAGATCCTGACGTTGGCCCCGGCTACCGCCGCCAGCAACGTGCTGACCGGAACCGCCAAGGTGTATGTTGGGAATACTGGCACCAACAGTAACGGCGGCGTCGCCTTCAATCAGACGAATGATTATTCCGGCGGGACGGTCGTCCAGCCTAACTATGCCGCCGCCCATGCGAATAACGTCGGCATCATCACGACCGGAGGCGCCAATACTCCGCTCGGTTCGGGGCAGGTGGATGTCTTCGGCATGCTCTCCGCGCGCGGAGCCGCGGGTACCTTCCAGAACGCCGCGGGCACCGCGAACAGCAACGTCATCGTCACCCACCCGGGCGCCGTCATCTTGCTCGACGGTAACGTCACCGGTTACCTCGGTAATCTCTACACCCGCTGGGCTGACACCGCTCCGGTCAATCTCGACGGCGCCACCTTCCTCCATCAGTCTCAGAACGTCGAGGCGGGCAACGAGACGGTCGGTGCCATCACCTTCGGCCGAGGCTCCAGGATCAGTATCATCAATCCCGGAACCTCCGCCAGCGCCCATACTCTGACCGCGGCCAGCCTGACTCGTCTTGCGGGCGGCACCATGGTGTTCGTGCCCGGGGACGCCTTCGGTACGAACATCGCCAACACCGACAACTTCGTCGTGACCGGCGGGCTGCCCACGCCGTCCAACGGGATGTTCCCGGGCTTCTACGTCAACGGCTTCTCAAATGATTTCGTTACCTCGTCCGGCAACTTCGTCCAGAACGCCACCTATACCCAGACGATTACGACGACCACGTTCCCGACAGCTTTGACCGCCGGCACCGACAGGGTCACCGTCAATGCCGTCAGCCCAGTCCTGACTGACGACCCGACCATCTACGCGCTGCGCCTGAACAATGCTAGCCTCAGCAGCGGTGCGGGACGCATCAACACCGTGACCTTCAAGGAGTCCGGCGCGGACATGGGCGGCATCATCGTCAGCGGCACCGCGGCACCGACAATCTCCACCAACCTCCGCTTCGGTGCGGCCGGCGATAAGGAAGGCTTCATCTATGTGGAGGCTGCACGCACCTTGACCCTGACGGCCGATGTCCTCGCCGGTGGCGTCACGAAGTTCGGTACTGGCATCATGGCCCTGAGCAAAGACCAGCGCTCTTTCGATCAGACCACGGCCGCTGCCTTCAACTGGACGGTTAACGAAGGCCAGCTGACCCTGAATACCTTCGGGGCGTCCGGCACGGGCTCGATCACGCTGAATGGCCAGGCCACGCAGCTCAACCTCAGGGCGCAGAACATGGATGCGCGCAACCTGTCGTACTCGATGTCCTCGATCAACACGGTCGATAACTCCATCATCGACTGGGATGCCGGCCTGAACGACTCCATCAGCACCATCGGAGCGATCAACGTCACCAACACCGCGACCGGTGCGTTGCAGGACGACGTCCCCGCCCGCCTCCGCTTCAATTTCACCAGCAGCCGACTGCGCAGCTTCCTCCAGACCGGCGTCATCACCCTCAACGGAACCACTGCGCTGGACGTCAACTGGGGTTCCAATACCACCAACGGTACGCAGTCCGGTGTGATTGCGGCGGGTATGAGTGGCTCGGCCAAACTCATCAAGTGGGGCCCTGGTTATCTCTACCTGCGCGGAGACAACACCGCTTTCACTGGACGCACCTACATCGAGCAGGGCGCGCTGAGCATGCTCCACGTCGGCGCCCTGGGTTCGGGAGACGTCACCGTGCGCAAGTACGGCGTCCTAGACCTCGGCGTCGCCGATATTATCAAGGTCGCGACCTATGAGCAGGGCGGTATCGAGCGGTGGAGTGTCGACGGAGCTCGCGACGGAGTCTCCACCCTGAGCCTCAATGGCGGAACGCTGCAGATCGCCGCCGACCAGACCAATGCGAACCTCGCCGCCATCACCGTCAACCTGACGGCCGGCGGGGGTATTGAGGGTTTCATCACCACGAGCGACCAGGCCTCCAACAATAATAACGTCACCGGGGCCTTCCGGACGGTCGGCAGCAACGTCGCCTTCAACGTCACGGGTGCCGTCACGCTCGGCCAGAATCTCCTCGACGGCATCAACGGCTTGGACAACGGCCGCGGCCCCACCTCCAACACCACCAATCTCTTCACCGGAACCAATCAGCAGTACCAGGGCGTGATTCTGGAACTGAAGGGCGTCATCTCCGGCTCGGGCTCCCTCACGAAGCAGGGTTATGACATCGTCACGATCTCCGGGGCGAACACGTTCTCCGGCGGCACGATTGTCACCCAAGGCTTGCTTCGCACCGGCGGCGCTGGCGCCCTGCCAGCGGCCGGTAATCTCACCACGACCGCCAATGGTGTATTGGACCTCTTTGGCAACAGTCAGACCGTCCGCCACCTCAGTTCGCCGAGTTCAACCTTGGCGAACTCGATGGGCTTCATCACGAACACCGCCTACGAGACCGCGACCCTGACCGTCGGCAATACGAGCGGAGCCAACTATTCCTATGGCGGCACGCTTCAGAACAACCTCAAGCTCGTCAAGGTAGGCGCCCATGTCTTGCAGCTGACCGCCCCGAACACCTACGTCGGCTCCACCGACATCGACGCTGGCACGCTCGAAGCGGCCAACGCCTCCGGGTCCGCTACCGGTACTGGTCCTGTCTACGTCAAGTCTGGCGCGACCCTCGCCGGCGGTGCCGCCGCCTCGCTCCTCTCCTCTTCGGGTACCCAAGGCCTGGTCGCCGGACGCGCGGACCTTTCCGCCGGCGGCTTCATCTCACCCGGAGCGGTCGCCGGTGGCGCCTCCGGTTCGGTCGGCGTGCTGTCCCTCGGAGCGCTTACCATCAATGGAGGTACGCTCAATTTCCAGCTTGGTGCCCCCGGCAACCTCTCGCTCAGCGACCGTATCCTGCTCACGGGAACCGATTCGCCGACCGAGTCGCTGCTCCGGATTACCGGCAACGCCACGTTCAATATCCTCAATGGCGGAGGCTTCGGCGCCGGCACTTATCGCCTGATCAATTATGCGGCCGGGACGGTTTCCGGCTTTGGAAACATCACGAGCCTGAATCCCTCGAGCCCGGTGGGCGGCTTCATCCTAACGCTGCAGGATAACTCGCTCGACAAGACGATCGACCTGCTCGTGCAGAGTAACACCACCGCCCTGTGGACCGGCGTCGACGACCAGAAGTGGAACGCCCTCGTTCGACCGACCACCAAGAACTGGAAGGACCTGCTATCCTCGCCGGCCGATTACGTCGCGGGACTGGACGTCACTTTCAACGACACCGCGACCGGCTTCGCGCCGATGATCGACGGCGTCGTGCAGCCGCTTTCGGTCGTCTTCAATAACAGCAACAATACTTATACCCTCGGTCAGGCCAACGGATCGGGCGACCGCATCAGCGACCGGGTTGTCACCGGCCAGACCGGAACGATCGACGGAACGACCGCGGTTATCGCCGGTATCACCGACACTTCGAGTTTCAGCATCGGTATGTCCGTGACGGGCGCCGGTATCCCGGTGGGATCGGTCGTCACGGCTATCGGCGCTGACTCCATCACCCTGAACAACCCCACGACCTTACCGGGATCGGCGGTTGCCTTGACTGGCTCCACCGTGCCGAGCTTGGTCAAATCAGGCACTGGCCTGCTAATCATCAATGCCAGCGGCAACGACTTCACGGGTGGCACCACCCTGAACGCGGGAACAATCCGGCTTGGTGCCAGCACGACGGTCACCAGCGGCGCCATCGTGGGAGGTCCGCTTGGCCGCGGCGTCTTCCAGGTCAACGGCGGCTCCCTGCAGGATGATGGCAATAACCTCAGCATCGCGAATTCTCTCGTTATCGGCGGGAACGTCTCCTTCTCGTCCTCCGGCTCCGGCTCCTTGACCTTCACCAACGAGGTTGCGGGAAGCTCCGTCACGCTGGTCCCCGCCACGACCACCTTGACGGTGTCCAATACGACCGAGTTCCAGCAGCCTTTGACGGGCTCAGGTAAGTCGGTGATTAAAGCGGGGGCTGGAATCCTCCGGCTCTCCGGAGTGAATACTTATAACGGCGGCACCACGGTCAACGGCGGCACGCTACGGGTCTCAGGATCGCTCGCCGCCGGGTCGGCGCTCGTGGTCGGATCCGCGGGTACCGCGACTTTCCCGGCGGCCGGACAGTCACTGGGTACTGTTTCCTTGAACGGTCTGATCAACTTGGACGCTAGCTCCGGCGTCACCACGATTTCCATCCTCAACGGCGCCTCTTCGGGTCGTCTCGCCTTCGGCTCCGCCAGCTCCGTGAACATCACCCGGAGCACCTCCGAATTCGCCGGACGCATCGATGGCGCGGGTATCCTCGTCAAGGCCGGCTCGGCCTCCGATTCTCTCACGCTCTCTCACGGCAGCAGCAATTACTCTGGTGGGACTTCCCTCGAAGGCGGCAGCATCGGACTAGGGGCGTCCTCGACCGTCACGGGCGGGGTCATCACCGGTGGCCCGCTGGGTACCGGCCTCCTCACCATCGCTACCGGAACGGTGCTCAACGGTGTAGGCGCACCCCAGACCATCCATAATCAGGTCCAGCTCGCCGGCAGCATCTCCGTGGGAGGTCAGAGCCTCACGCTGAGCGATGCCGGTCTGACCACCGCGACGGCGGTCACGCTCGCCGCCAATTCGACCCTGACGATCGCCACCGGCGTGGAACTCGATGTCGCCAAGTCGATCACCGACGGCGCCCAGACGTTCTCCCTCGTCAAGGCCGGCTCTGGTACACTGACCCTCGGCTCAAGCAACAGTTACACTGGAACCACCACCATCAATGCCGGTACCCTCGTAGTGAGCGCGCTGAGCATCCAGACCGCCACCGCCGGGACTTCCACTGACAGCCTCGGCAACGGGGGCAACCTGGCCGCCAGCGTCGTCATCGACGGCGGCGTGCTCCAGTATGTGGGCGCGGGTGGTACCACCGACCGTAACTTCACGATTGGCGCCTCCGGAGGCACCTTGACCGCTTCCGGAAACGGCGCGTTGGTCATGAACAGCACCGCCGCCATCGGCGGGACGGGTGTGAGAAACCTGGTGCTTAACGGTTCCAGCACCGCTATTAACCAGCTTGCCGCCCAGCTCGCCCTCAGCACGGGGACACTGACTAAGAGCGGACCCGGTACCTGGGGCCTGACGAGCGCGACGAGCAACTATACCGGCGTCACCTCGATTACCGACGGCGTCCTTGAAGTGACGAAGCTGGCCAACGGCGGTACGGCCAGCTCCATCGGAAGTTCCACTTCCACCGCTGCCAACTTGGTGATTAGCACCGGGGCTACCCTGCGTTATGTGGGTGCCGGGGACACCACCAACCGGGCTTTCACCATCGGTCTCGGCGGCGGAACTATCGCTTCCTCCGGCACTGGCCTGCTGAGCATCGGCAGCGGTGTCGCGGCCACTATCAGCGGCACCGACACCGCCCGAACCTTCACGCTGTCCGGAGCCAACACGGCCGACAACGTGATGAACTTCATTCTTGGCAACAACGGCACCGGCGCGACGTCGCTCCGCAAGGATGGCACCGGTACCTGGACGATGCCGTTGGTCAGCACCTACACGGGCGCCACCACGGTGGCCGGCGGCAGGTTGAAACTCGGGGTCGCGGCGGCGTTTAATTCCAATTCCGCTCTCACGGTGTCACCGAACGTGGCCGCGGGTTCGGCGATCCTCGACCTGCAGGCCTTCACTCTGGGCGTCTCGAGCATCGCCCTCGGCGGGGCTGCTTCCGGAACGGCCACCGTCACGGGCAGCGGAGCGGCCGTCCTCACACTCAGTGGCAACTTGACCTATAGCGCCACCGGAGCTCCGGGACAGGCGACGATCAGCGTGCCGTCGCTCGATGTCGGTGCCGCAGCTCGTACCTTCACGGTCGGCGATAGCGCCAACGCCTCGGTGGATTTGACCGTCAGTTCCGTCATCAGCGGCGCCGCCGGTATCACCAAGGCGGGCGCCGGCACACTCGAACTCAGCGGAGCCAACACCTTTGCCGGCGGTTTGACCATCGATGCAGCAGCCGCTTCAAACCTTGGTATCATCATCGCCAGCGCGAATAACGCCCTCGGTACTGGCCCATCCACCGTCAGGTTTAATACCAATGCCTTGGGCGTCCAGGTTCAGCTCGTCGGCGGGATTACCCTCGGAAATTCCGGCTTCACGACTTCGGGCGCGGGCCTGGCCGGCACGGTCGACGGATTGTTTAGGTCGGTCAGCGGAAACAATACGATTACCGGACCCGTCACCTTGACCGGCGGCGGCGGTTCTTCGACCTTCCGTGCGGATACCGGCGCGACGCTCACCTTCAGTGGCAATATCGGCGCTGACACCAGCATCGTGCGTTTCATCAACCTGGTGGGTGGAGGCAATTTTACCTTCGGAGGCGTCATTGCCCAGACACTGACGACCACCGGTTCCACCGGTCTGTGGTCGATGAACTCAGGCGTCACCCGGATCACCGGCGTCGCCAACACTTACTTGCTCGCCACCGCGGTCGGCAACGGTGGCTCGCTCGAAGTCGCCTTGCTCGCGAACGGTGGCGCGAACAGCAGCATCGGTGCGGCTCCGGTTGCCGCAGCCAACCTGATTCTCGACAACGGCACTCTGAAGTATGTCGGCACCGGTGCCCAGAGTACAAACCGCCTCTTTAGCGTCGGCGACGGCGGCGGTTCGCTTGACGCTTCCGGTGCCACCTCGGCGGATGTGGTGACCTTTGCCGGCACTGGCTCCCTCGGATTCAGCGGCGTGACCAACATCGGCACCGCGGCGATTGAGCCCGGCGCCCGCACCCTGTCCTTGACTGGCGCTAACACCGGCAACAACCGCCTGACCTTGGCTTTGATCGACCAAGCTGCAAGCACGGGCGTAACTTCGGTGACCAAGTCTGGCACCGGTCGGTGGATTTTGGATGGCACGAATACTTATACCGGGGTGACCAATGTCACTAACGGCGTGCTCAACATCCAGAGCGCCGCGGCCTTGGGGAGTGCCGTCGCGGGTACCATCGTCTCCTCCGGGGCGACCTTGCAGGTTCAGGTGACGGGTGTCGCGTCCGAGCCCGTCAGCATCTCTGGTGCCGGCGCTTCCGGCCAGACGGGAGCATTGGTGAATACCCTTGCGGGTACAAACAGCTTCGCCGCCCCGGTCACATTGTCCGCCGCCGCCACGATTTCTTCGGATGTCGGAACCTACACGATCTCGAATGCCTCGGGTATCACCGCCGCTGACTTTAGTCTGACGCTTGCTGGTGCCGGCGATGGTTCAGTCAGTGGAGCTATCGGCATCGGCTCCGGCAGCCTGATCAAGACGGGCGCCGGCGCCTGGACGCTCTCTGCTGCTTCGACTTATGCCGGCGTGACCAGCGTCAATACCGGCGTGCTCACGGTATCGCATGCCGATGCGCTGGGCTCTTCCGCCGCTGGCACCACGGTTGCTGCCGGCGCCGAACTCAGGCTCACCGGGGGTATCACCCTTGCCAGCGAAGCTATCACCCTGAACGGCCAGGGGGTCTCTGCTGCGGGCGCGCTTCGTAGCTCCGCTGGTAGCAACACCGTTTCCTCCGCCATCACGCTAGCATCGGCTGCGCGCATCAATAGCGACGCCGCCACGCTGATCCTTTCCGGCGGAGTTTCTTCAACGAACCTCGGGCTGACGATTGGCGGAGCCGGGAACGTCACGGTGTCGACAATTGGACTTTCGCTTGGAGCCGGCGGTCTCACCAAGGATGGTGCGGGTACGCTGACTCTCTCGGGCGCCAACACCTACGGTGGCGGCACAATCATCAACGCCGGCAGCGCTCATCATCACCGACACCGGCTCGCTAGGCTCTGGAACCGTCACGGTTGCCGTGGGTGCGACGCTTAACCTGAGCAGTCTCGGCGTTGCGAACGTCATCACTCGCCAGACCGACGGCACGAACTTCGGAACCGTTACGGGCGGCATTTCCAGCGCCACCATCTCGGCCACAGCTCCGGCGGTCGTGAGCACCGTCCTGACCGGTACCGACGGCCTGACTCGTACCGGTGGCGAGCTGACCCTGACGACCCCGAACTTCTACACCGGCGCCACCGCCGCCAGCGGGGCTGACCTCTGTCATCAAGGCGGCCTTCCTCTGCCGACAACGAGCAGCTCCCTCGGCGCCAGCACGCTCAGACATACCCAGCGAACCTGGTGCTCACCTCTGGTGCGAAGCTGGAGTTCACCGGCGGCACCGACCACCAGCACTTCACGCAGCTTCACCATCAACGAGTACCGCGGGTATCGTCGTCGGCACGGGCGACTGGCTCGCTTGAATTCACGACTCTGCTTCCACGTTTGCGACCAGCGGTACCGCCCCTGAGCTCACGCTCACCGCCAAGCAAGCAGTGGCGGCACCAACCGCTTCGCCGCGCGCCCTGGCGGACGGCAGCACGGCCCGCTGGCAGCTCCTCGCCATCGATGGCACCGGAACCTGGGTCATCGGGGGCAACTCCAACCGCTTCAAGGGAGATATCCGCATCGAGGCGGCGGCGGGCTCCACCCTCGGCTTCGAATCCGGCTCGCTGGGCATGGGCAGCGGCTATTCGACGTCGGTTATCCGCCTCAATAATAACACCGTCCTAGTCTGGTCCGGTGCGAACACGGACGACATCTCCTCACGCCTCCAGATTCCGACGGGCGCCACCGCCAAGATGAATCTGGGCGCCAACGACGTGACCTTCGCAGCGGCCCCGAAGGACGCCAACGGTGCCGCCCTCACGAGTGGCACCATCCAGAAGTCCGGTACGGGTACGCTCAAGATTGCCACCGCGGTTTCGAGCCCTGGCCTTAACTTCGATGTACCGACGGGCAAGCTGACGATCAACGGTACCGTCGGCAATGTCACCCTAGCCTCAGGCGCGATCCTCGGCGGATCAGGCACGGTCGGGGCGGTCACGACCGTCTCCGGCGCGATCATCGGCCCGGGCAATTCTCCAGGTACTCTGACCTCCAGCAGCATCTCGCTCGTCGGCGATACGGACTACGAATGGCAGGTCCAGAACGCCAACGGTGCCGCGGGCACGGGCTACGATACCCTCGCGGTCACGGGCGCCCTCAATGTGTCCGGCGCAAGTTCCGGGAACCGGATCAACCTTAAGATCATTTCGTTGGCCGGCAATGGCGACGGTACGGCCCTCGGCAACCCGCTGAACTTCGGCCCGCCTGCCGGTGTCTCGTCTATCCGGACCTTCACCTTCGCCACCGTCGGCTCACTGACTCTCGGGGCTAACACCAACATCAGCGACGTCTTCACCATCAACGTCGACCAGTTCAAGTATTCCGACGGCACCAGTTCGAACGCCGGCCTCTGGTCGCTCAGCTTCGCGAACAATGCGATCACCCTCACCGCGGTGCCCGAGCCTTCCACCTACGGTTTCGGCCTCGGTGTGCTGGCCCTCGCCGCCGCGGCGATTCGTAGGCGCAAGCGGAAGCAGCCGGCGGAGCCTGCTGCTTAGAGTATCGAGTATTGAGTATCGAGTATCGGGGGAGTGTCTGTCTCGAGGGTAGGGGCACACTGCGTGCTATCCTAGTTGTATTCATCCTCAGGTCTCGGCCATCGGGTATCAGGTTCAGGTGTTCGGGTTCTGGTGCAGGTCCGGGGATGTATTGGGTAGGGATGCGATGACATCGCATCCGCCTGTCTGGAGGTAGGGGCGCCACTGCGTGGCGTCCGTGGGCGGATAGACGTATTTAGGTCCGATAACTTGCCCGGCTCATCGGCGATTCCTCTGCGAACGGACGCGACGCAGTCGCGCCCCTACCTCTTGCCCGCTTGCGCTCGCGGTGCCTATCGGCAAACCTTCCGCCATGGATTCGGCTCCGCTCACCATCTCCGACTTGGCGGATGTCCTCAAAGGGCATCTGAACGGGATGGGGACGCTGGAGGTGACGGGCGAGATCTCAGGCTACAAGACTTATCCCTCCGGCCATCACTACTTCGCGCTGAAGGACAGCGAGGCGAAGGTGGATTGCGTGCTCTATTCCTATCAGGCGCGCTGGCTGAAGACGCCGCTGCGTGACGGGATGAAGGTCGTGGCGAAGGCGAAGGCCGACTTCTACGGGAAGACGGGCAAGTTCTCGCTGATCATCGAATCTATCAAGCCAGCCGGGGAGGGCGACCTCTTCCAGAAATTCAAAGAGCTGCAGGCTAAACTGAAGGCCGAGGGCCTGTTCGAGGACGAACTCAAGCGCCCGCTGCCCGAATTCCCAAAGGTCGTCGCATTCGTGACGTCCGAGATCGGTGCGGTCTGGCATGACTTCATCGAGGTGCTGAAGACCCGCGGGTGGAGTGGCACGGCGTGGCTCGTGCCGGCGCGCGTCCAAGGCGATACCTGTCCGGGCTCGGTCATCAGCGGCCTGAAGCAGGCCAATGAGATTCCGGGCATCGACCTCATCGTCGTCGGTCGCGGCGGAGGCTCGATGGAAGACCTCTGGGGCTTTAATGACGAAGCCCTCGTGCGCGCCGTGCGCGCGAGCAAGACGCCCGTCATCTCGGCCGTCGGCCACCAGACCGATTTCACGCTCTGCGATTTCGCCGCGGATAAGCGCGCCGAGACTCCGACCGCTGCGGCCGAACTCATCGCCACCGGCCAGGCCAAGCTCCGTCAGCGCCTCAAGCTGCTGGCCTCGGAGCTCGCCCAGCATTCCCCTAAGGCGAAATTGCAGTCGCTTTATCAGGACCTCGATCTCCTGAACGAGCGCCTCGATGGCGCGGCCCAGGAAGTCATCGCGGAGCATCGCCACCGCCTCTCCGAGCTCGGCAGCGAGCTGCATCGCCTCTCCCCTAAGGCTCGCCTCGGCGTCACGCGCGAGAAGCTCAATCAGCTCGGCCATCGCCTGCGCTCGGCCGGCTTCGAATCTATTCTTTCCCGTGGCTATTCCATCGTACGCGATGCGGATGGATCCGTGATCTCGACCAGTAAGGACGTGACCAAGGGACGTAAGTTACGCCTGAAGTTCGGCGACGGCGAGGCGGATGCGGTAGGGGGCGGCTAAGGGTAGGGTTGAGCGGCCCGCTCAACCGAGGCTGACCGGGCCGGTCAGCCCTACCTGTTTGCCAACGAACCAGTTCCGCCTTTCACTTCGCCCATGAAAATCGCGTTCGTCGGCACGGGAGTGATGGGCAAGAGCATGGTGGCTAACTTGCTCAAGGCGGGCCATGAGGTCACGGTCTACACCCGCACGAAGGCCAAGGCAGATGACCTCTTCGCGCTCGGCGCCCAGTGGGCCGCTTCGCCAGCTGAGGCAGCCAAGGGCGTCGACGCGGTGATCTCGATGGTGGGCTACCCGAATGACGTCGAAGAAGTCTGGCGCGGTCCGCAGGGCTTCATGTCGACCGCCAAGTCGGGCTGCGTGCTCATCGATATGACCACGTCGAGCCCGGCTCTCGCCCGTTCGCTCGCGGCCGAGGCTGCGGCGAAAGGCTTCGGCCCGCTCGATGCGCCGGTCTCGGGCGGCGATCGCGGCGCGCGCGAAGGCACGCTGACCATCATGGTCGGTGGTGCGCAGAAGGATTTTGATTTCGCCGCGCCGCTGTTCGCCGCGATGGGCAAGACGATCGTCCTGCAGGGCGGCCCTGGCACCGGCCAGCTCTGCAAGCTCGCCAACCAAATCGGCATCGCCTCCGGCATGATCGCGATGTCCGAAGCCCTGGCGTTCGCGCACGCCACCGGCCTGAACCTCGAGACCACGCTGCGCTCGATCTCGGGCGGGGGCGCGTCGAGCTGGGCCTTGCTCAACCTCGCGCCCCGCGTGCTCAAGGGCGACTTCGCCCCGGGCTTTTACGTGAAGCATTTCGTGAAGGATATCGGCCTCTCGCTCGATGTGTGCAAGGAGCAGGGCATCAAGCTACCTGGCCTCGAGCTCGCCGCGAAACTTTACGGCGACGTCGTCGCCGCCGGCGAAGGTGATTCCGGTACGCAAGCGCTGGCACGAAGGTATTTTCAGGTGTGAGAGACATTTCGGGTGACGGGTGACGGGCACGGGAGCCGGGAGTTCAGGCTCCGGCCGTTCGGGAATCAGCCGCGGGAACCCGAAGCCGATGGCCGATGGCTGAAACGCCGACCCCCGAATGGCCGATGCCCCGGTGGCCGTCACCCGTCACCTGTATCGGCGGCTTATGCCTCTGATGTGTATCCAGACACGCTGACCGCCCTACCCTAACGTCCTGCACCTTTGCACATGGCCGCAGGCCGGATTTGCACTATGATTGCAACTAGGTCAGCACGCAGTGCTGTCCCTACCTGTCACACCTTCGGTGCTTCGTTGGCCGGGACGATACGCAGCTGGACGGAATCGATAACGGTCGGACCCAGAATAACGTTGGTCACGATGACGAGCATCTGACCGGGCACGCAGTAGCCTTCGTCGCGCAGGCGGATGAGCGCCAGCGTGATATTATCCTCGGCCTTGGGCTCGAACTTCGTCTGGAAAGATTCGACACCCCAGAGGAGGCTCATCTTCCGGTGGACGTGTTCTTCTTCCATGAATGCATAGATCGGGCAGCCGACCGCGCGGAGGGAGGAAAGGGTGCGAGGCACGTCGCCATTGCGCGTAAACGCGATGATGCCCGTGTGGCCGAGATCTTGGGCGAGGCCGGCGGCAGCGCGCAGGAGCTTGACCTTCGGGGTCTCGTTGGGCTGTTCGGCCGAAAGCACGCGCGGCAGTTCATTCTCGGTCGTCTTGGCGATCCGTTTCATCACTTCGACGCAGCGGATGGGGTGCTTGCCCGTGGTGGTCTCGCCGGAAAGCATCACCGAGTCGGCCATCTCGAGCACGGCGTTGGAGACGTCGGTCACTTCGGCGCGGGTCGGGACGGGGTTCTGGATCATCGACTCGAGCATGTGCGTGGCGACGATCACCGGCTTGCGGCAGGCGATGGCCATGGCGACCGCGCGACGCTGGATGAGCGGTAGGGTCTCGTAAGGGATTTCGATGCCGAGGTCGCCGCGGGCGACCATCAGGGCGTCGGTGGCTTCGAGAATCGAACCGAGGTGCTCGATCGCGGACTGGTCCTCGATCTTCGAGATGATGTGGGCCTTCGACTCATGCTGGGCGAGCAGCGTGCGGAGGGCGTAGACGTCGGCGGCTTCGCGGACGAACGAGAGGGCGTAGAAGTCGACGCCGACTTCGCAGCCGACGGCGACGTCGGCGCGGTCCTTGTCGGTGAGGGCAGGGAGGTCGACCTTGACGCCGGGAAGGTTGATATGACGGCGGCTGCCGAGGGGGCCGGGCTGCTCGACTTTGCAGCGGAGGCGGTCCTTCTTCTGCTCGAGGACGCGGAGCTGGATGAGGCCGTTGTCGACCAGGACGACGCCGCCCACGGGCACGGCGCTGATCATCTTCGGGTAGTTGGTGGGGATGACGAGGATCTCGCCTTCGGCGAGGGCCGTGTCGGAACCCGTGACGTCGACGACCTGGCCGACGGTGAGCTGGGTGGACTCCTTGCGGGCGCCGGTGCGGATTTCAGGGCCCTTGATGTCCATCATCACCGCGAGCTCCTTCTTCATGCGGAGGCTGACCTTGCGGACGCGTTCCACGGTCGTGCGGACCCAGGCATGGTCGGCGTGGGCCATGTTGAGGCGGACCACGTTGGCCCCGGCCTGGATGATCGCTTCCAGTTGGGCCTCCGACTCCGTGGCCGGACCGATGGTGAACGTGATGCGTGTGTGACGGAAGGACTTCACAGCGTTTATGACAACTTATGAAAGGTGGAGACGCAAGGGAAAGAACACCCTAGCAATCGGAACAAAATGGTGATTTTACGGCACTCTTTCCGCTTCGAGATCCCGCTTCGCCGTC
Source organism: Opitutales bacterium (assembly GCA_964203605.1). Classification (GTDB taxonomy): domain Bacteria; phylum Verrucomicrobiota; class Verrucomicrobiia; order Opitutales; family UBA953; genus UBA953. The sequence goes on along the minus strand of CAXNMQ010000003.1, from coordinate 370,639 downwards.
ATGCGCTCTTCAAAGAACGTCGTTTGCTCGAACGGCCACGTGGTTTCCGCCTTAAGGTTCCAGGCGGCGTGTTCGGCAAGGAGCGTGCGCGTCCATTCGAAGTAATCCGCGTCATCGGTGCGGAAGTGCAGGTGAGCGCCGGCGACGGCGCGCTGGGCGAGGAGGTCGAGGCTGGCGGTTTGGATGAAGCGGTGCTTGTGGTGCTTCTTCTTCGGCCACGGATCCGGATAGAGGATGAAGATCTTGCGGAGTACGACCGCGGGCGGGAGCGCTTCGAGGAACTCCGTCGCCTCCGCTTTCAGGAAGATGACGTTGTCCAGTTTACCCAGCGTCTGCTTGCGCACGGAGCGTTCGACGCGGTGCGTGATCAGGTCGATGCCCACGCAGAATTCTTGCGGATGCGCCGCGGCGTAGGCGGCCAGCCAGTGACCGTGGCCGCAGCCCAGCTCGAAGGTGATGTCCGTCCGGCCGGCCAAGGCGGTGGCCAGCGTCGCGGCCAAGCGGGCCACGTTGGCGGCTCGTCGGGCGTCCGCCCACTCCTTGCCCATGACTTTGGTATGTTCCGGCACGAGGGGGTTAAGAGGGAAAGGAGGGAGGGAGGCAAATAGAGAGCAAAAGGTGTAGGGGTAGGGGTAGGGGTAGGCCGATGCAGGGCTCATGGGGAGACCGGAGACCGGGAGGGATGCTGCGGGTGTTTATTGCTTTAGGTGACGGGTGACGGCCACCAGGGCATCGGCCTTTCGGGGCTCGGCGTTTCAGCCATCGGCCGTCGGCTTCGGGTTCCCGCGCGGCCGCCGCAGGGCGGCCGGAGCCTGAACTGCTGGCCCCCGTGGCCGCCACCCGGCACCCGATAATATGCCCCCCAGCTAATCATCCGGTCTCCGGTTTCCCTTTGATTCCTGACTCTGGGCGTGCTGGGAATAACTCCGGCTTCCCTCGCTGGGGTGGTTGGAGTCTCTTGGGGGTCTATGGCCAAAGTAGACCTCGAGACCGTCCAGAAAATCCTGAAGTCGAATGGCGTCGATGTACGCCTCGCCGCCGAGATCCTCAACCAGCTGCGCGATGTCGTGGCCGAGGACGCCGTCGAGCGCGAGAAGCCGGCGAAGAAGCAGATGCTCGTCCTGGTCAGCGAACCCGAGGAAGGTCTGCCTAAGGATCTCACCGGCTGGGTCGTCCAGCTGCTCGAGGACGATGACCCCAAGGAAGTCTCCGCCAAGATTGTCGAGGTTGCCAAGGCCTTCAACGAATCGCCCAAGGGACAGCGCGTGCCGGTGGAGTCGTTCGGCGACGCCGTGCAGAGCATCTCCGGGAAAGCTTTTCAAGGAGAGCGATCTCTGGATCAAGACGCGCGAACCCGTGCGGATTATCCCGGTGAAGAATTCGATCGGTCGCCGTCGTCGCGACTAAGCGAATCGGTTCCGCGTCATTTGCGGTAATAAGGTTCTCGAAAAAGCGAATTTAGACGCGCTTTTTAGCCATTTTAGGGCGGTTGATTGCTCTCGCCTCAAGGGGGGGTTGCTCTACTTTCTCCCCCTACTATGAAGTTCAAAAACTTCCCTATCTACCGTATCGAATGGGTGACCTCCACCTTTCTGATCCTGACGGCCCTCCTCTCGCTGACCGTCGTGCCTTGGTTCCTCTGGACCCAGTACACCCTGCCGGCTGACGCCGCCAACAAGGTCCACGGCTGGGGCTTCGTCTGGGCCATGTTCGTGTTCTATTACTACGCGACCGGCTTCGGTATCACCCTGGGCTACCACCGCCTGTTTTCCCACATTTCCTTCAAGGCCAAGTGGCCCGTGAAGCTCTTCGTCCTGCTCTTCGGCGCCGCTTCTTTCGAGAATTCGGCCCATGATTGGTGCGCCGACCACCGTATCCACCATAAGCACGTGGATGAAGACGAAGACCCGTACGATATCTCCAAGGGCTTCTTTTACGCCCATATCGGCTGGCTCCTCTTCCGCCTCAAGCCGCCGGCACCCATCACCAACGTCAAGGACCTCGAGGCCGACCCCCTCGTCATGTGGCAGCACCGCTACGTCCAGTGGATCGGCGCCTTCGTGGGCTTCGTGATGCCGGCCGTCCTCGGCTATGCTTACTGCGTTCTCTTCGTCCCCGCGGAGCTCAACGCCAATCCGTGGATGACCGCGCTCGCCGCCTTCCTCATCGCCGGCCTCCTCCGTACGGTCGTCGTCCAGCAGGGCACCTTCTGCATCAACTCGCTCTGCCACATGATCGGCCGCCAGCCTTACTCCACGGACCACAGCGCCCGTGACAGCGGCGCCGTCGCGCTCCTCACCTTCGGCGAGGGCTACCATAACTACCACCACGAGTTCCAGCACGACTACCGCAACGGCGTGAAGCCCTGGCAGTTCGACCCGACCAAGTGGATCATCTGGACGCTCTCCAAGGTCGGCCTGACCGAAGACCTCCGCCGCGTGCCGGATTCCCGCATCATGGCGGCCGAGCTCAAGGAAAAGAGCCGCACCCTCGGTCGCGATATCGATTCCCTCGCCGCCCGCCTCGACGCCCGTTCCCGCGAGCTCAAGGCCAAGACGATCGCCGCCGCCCACGAGCTCGCCAAGGAACTCGCGCTGCGCGCTGAAGCCCTCAAGGAAGCCGCTACGACCAAGGCCGAGGTGGCCCAGGAAACGATGGTCGAACTGCGTGGCCTGCTCAATCAGGCGGCCTCGCATCTCGAGACCCTGCGTCGCGCCGACGCCGGTTCGGCGGCCTAAGCTTCAATCGCTTAGGACCGTAGCCCCTGAATCAGTTCGAGGACCTTAGCCTCGATCTGAGGAAGGGCGTCGTCCGGATGGGCGAAGTCGATGTCGTGCACGGTCCAGTATTCGATGCGATCAGCCCACTCCGGGTGCGACTGGAGCATCATGGCGTGGTGCTCGTCCTTCTTGAGGGCGATGGTCCGATGGGCGCGTTCCAGGTCCTCCCGGCGGAGCTGGGTGGGCGCGGGGCCGGTCAGGTCGAGGGGGATGCCGAGCTCGCGGAGGCGCCTCTCGGTATCTCGGGAAATCAGGGTGGGTTCATCCGCCACCAGAGAGGTCAGGAGGCCGCGGGAAAAGGCCCGGGCGGGGTGCCCCATGCGGGCGGCATGCCAGTTGAAAAGGGCCTCGGCATGGCGGCTGCGGTAGAAGTTCCCCGTGCAGACGAAGAGGGTGAGGGGGCCAGAATCTGCGCTTGTGCGGTGGGGCATGGCGGGTAGAGTCCCCGCAACCTAACCTCACTGCCATGGTACGCAATCTGTTCGTTCTCTCCCTCCTTTCCTTCGCAATCGTCGGTTGCATGGGCCCTGAAAAGGGTCCGTCCCCCGTCACCGATGGCGCCGCCTCGGACCTCGTTCCGTTCTCCGCGGGTCCCACCGTCGTGACTCCGGTCCTGACGCCTGAGCCTGCTCTGGCCGCCCCGACGAAGGCTGCTCCGACCAAGGCTAAGGGCAAGTTGCCCCTCAACAGCAACAGCAGCAAGTAAGCCGCACGGCTTACATCAACGACACTTCGGTAACGAAAGTGTCGATCTGACCGGGCTCCGCAAAACGGAGCCCGTTCTTGTGTTCAGGGCTGTTGGGTGGGCCCATCCACGGCTCGACGCAATAATACGGCGCTTCCGGATCGGGCGTCCACGTGACGACGCTCGCCCAGCTGCCGGGAATCGCTTCTTCGCCGACCTTGATCGTGATGTCCTCTTCGCCGGACTTCGGACCGAAGCTGAGCGTGGCGGATTTGAGGTTGGTGAAGATGCAGTCGGAGAGATGCGGGTTGTCGAAGCTGATGGCCTCGGCGCCTTTGAGCTCCGCGAACGGAATCAACTTACCGTCGGCGGCGTGGCGCCACTGCTTCTTCGACGGTATCTTTACGATGTAGTCGCGGCGGCTGAGTCCTGGGTGCCACGGCAGCGTGAAGTAGAAGTGATGGCCGGCGCACCACGGCAGCGGCTGCGCGTCGCGGTTCTCGAACTCGAACGTGATGCGCAGGAAGAGCTCGAGGAAGTCGAAGCGGATCCGGAAGTCGTAGGCGAAGGGATAGCAACCGCGGCCGCGCGCGTCCTGGACCATCCGCACCACCGCGTGCTTGGGGCCGCTTTCGACGATCTCGAAGGCGGAATCGCGGGCGAAGCCGTGCTGGGGCATCGGGCGTTTGACGCCGTCGGCGGCCTTCCAGGCGAACTTCTCGCCGTCGGCGTAATTGCGGCCCATGAACGGGAAGAGGATCGGATTGCCGCCGCGGACAGGGCCCGATCTTGTCGAGGTCCATCGGCGCGCCTTCGGGCCAGAAGAGGATCTCGCGGTGGCCGGAAGGGACGTCGAGCTTCCAGCGGAGCAGGCGCGCGCCGCGCGTCAGGCACGTCTCGTAGGTCGAGGCGCCGACCTTCCATCGTTCCATCGGCACGCCGTTTTCTTCGTAGCTCTGCATGTGGCAGAGCAAACGACGCGGACGGCCCGAGGCAAACGCGGACTTAGCCCGCGCGCTTGGCGAAGCGGTAGTGGCAGACCATCCACTCGGCGCCGCCCCGGAAGTTCCAGAGCTCAGCGCAGGCCATGAAGAACACGCGCCAGTTGGCCAGCCAGGCCTTCGCCCGATCCTCGCCGTAGGTCTGCGCGAAGATCCGCAGAATCTCCTCGCGATGACGGTCGGTATTCTGGAGCCAATGCTCCGAGGTCTGGCCGTAGTGGCGGCCTTCGACCTCCCACTGCTGCTCGAGCTTCAGGTCGGCCTGGAAGCGGCTGGCGAGGCAGTTGGAGGGCATGATGCCGCCGGTGAAGAAGTGGCGCGACATCCAGTCGGTCGAGTCCTTGGCTGCGAAATGGTAGGCGACATCCTTGTGCGTGAAGACGTGGAAGAACAGCTTACCGCCGGGCTTGAGCCAGCCGCCGATGCGGCGCATGAGCTCGCCCCAGTTCTTCATGTGCTCGAACATCTCGACCGACACCACGCGGTCGAAGCGCGAGGCCTCGGCGGCGAAGACGTTCATATCGCAGGTGATGATGCGGACATTCTTGAAGCCGCGCTGGGCGCATTCGCCTTCGATGTGGGCGCGCTGGGAGGCGGAGTTCGAGACGCCGGTGATGCGGGCGTTCGGGTATTTCTCGGCCATCCAGAGCGTGAGCGAACCCCAGCCACAGCCGAGCTCGAGGATCTCGAGGCCGTCCGCGAGCTCCGCGCGCGCGCAGGTGCGGGCGAGCATGGTCTCCTCGGCTTCGCCGATGGTCTCGCTACCGGACTCATAATAGCAGGAGGAATATTTCAGACGCGGTCCGAGGCAGAGTTTATAGAACGCCGCGGGGACTTCGTAATGCTGTTCGTTCGCCGCCTTGGTCTCGATGGCCACCGGCAACGTGCGCAGCTCAGCCGCGAAGGCGTCGACCTTCGCGAAGCGCGCGGCGGCGGAGTCCGGACGTTCGTCCGCGAGGCGCTGCTTGAGCAGACGGCGGATGCCCCAGCGGATCACGCTGTCCGGCAGGACGTCTTTTTCGATGAGGGTATCGATCAGCGGCATGCCCATACTGTGCACGAAGACCCCTCCGCTGGCAATCCGCCGCGGTGGAAAATCAACGGCGGGGTGGACGGGGCCAGAAGGCCGGCACGCGCGCTTGATAGTCGGCGTAGGCGGGCCCCTTCGACGTCAGGAGCTGCTGCTCCGTGAGCGGGATGCCGGTCACGCGCGTCAGGAAATAATACATCACCCCGACGCAGATCAGGCCCGGGACGCCGCGGTAGGTGCTATTATAGCTCATCAACAGGAAGCCGACCCACACGAGCCATTCGCCAAAATAGTTGGGGTGGCGGCTCCAGGCCCAGAGCCCGCGTTCGCAGACTTGGCCCTTGTTGGCCGGGTCCTTCTTGAAGGCCGCCAGTTGGGCGTCGGCGATCGTCTCGATGAGCAGGGCAAGGGCGACCACGCCGAGGCCGACCCAGTGGATGGTCTGAGCCGGACCGGAGGCGCCGGTGGGATGCGAGGACAGCAGCGGCAGGCAGAGGATCGCGAGGACGAGCGCCTGGATGAAATAGAAATAGGCCATCTGCGCGGGCATACGCTCACCGTGCTCGGCCCGCATCTTCAGGTAGCGGCCGTCTTCTTGGTCGAGGTGCCCGAGGACGCGACCTGCGAGGTGCGTGCCCAGGCGTAGGCTCCAGAGCACCGTGGCGACGGCCATCAACACCCCTTGGCCGCCGAGCGGGAAGACCCAGAAGTGGATGGCGAGCATCTGCAGGCCGACGAGCGCGAAGCCGTAGGACCAGGCGACGTCGACGATGGACCAGTTATCGATCTTCTTGGCGATGAGCCAGCAGAGGGCGAAGAAGACGCAGGCTTCGCCGAGAAGGATCAGGAAATCGAGGCCGAGTTCGAAGAGGGGATTCATGGGGCGGAAGGTTTGGGGGTGAGGCGATGAAACGTGCGACGCAGGATAAGGTGCAGCAGCCAGCAGGCGAGCGGGACCGTCACAGCCCAGCCGATGAGCCCATGGAGGCCCGTCAGCCAGAATTTCTCCAGAAAATCGGGGATGGAGCGGGTGAATTCGTCGATGATCGCCTTCGGGGTGAGGGCGAAATGCCGCGATCCCGAGAGCGTCTCGCCGAGGCGGACGAACGGCACGATGAGCAGGATCTGCAAGGGGAAGGCGGTGTGGTTGATGATCTGCATCACCACGTGGTTGAGGCGGAAGAGGCGGCCGGCGAGCAGGCAGAGCAGGGTCGTCAACCCGATGAACGGGAGGATCGCGATGGCGAAGCTGACCGTGACCGCGGCCGAGACGGCCTCCGGGGTTGCGCCTTGGCGGAGTTCCGCGACGAGCGGATCACGTACTCGGCGGCGCAGCCAGTCGGAGACGCGTCCCATTCAGGCGACCTTACGCGTGAAGAACACCTTGCCGAGGTCGGTCTCGTCGCCGGACTGCTTCAGACAGAGCAGGGCGTAGGCGGCGATGGCGAAATTGCCCAGGAGCATCAGCGCCACGAACCAGCCCAGGCGCGAGGCGATGGTCTGTTCGCGCCAGGCGACGTAGAGCCAGAAGGCGAGGAAGCCGAAGTAGGCGTCGAACATCGTGGCCAGGCCCCAAGGCTCGGAGCAGACCGTCACGAAGCCGTCGATGACGTTGATGCCTTCCTTGCCGGTGATCGCGGCATATTGCGGCAGCGAGGTGATCGTCGGGGCCGTCGAGGCGTACCACGACACCCAGGTCATGGCGACGAGCACGAGGACGAAGTAGGCGAGGATGAGGCGACGGGAGGACATGGTGAGAAAAGGGGTAGGGGTAGGGGCAGGGGTTGGGGTAGGCTGACTTAGGGATAGGGTGGGGGGAAGGAGGGGAAAGGCAAATGGGAGGTAGGGACAGCACCACGTGCTGTCCTCAGTGCAAAAGTGCAAATCGGCCTGCGGCCTGTGCAAAGGTGCAAACGTTAGCGGTTGGCGGTTAGCGGTTGGCGGTTGGGAACACATCAGAGGCAAAGTCGCCGATACAGGTGACGGGTGACGGCCCCCGGGGCATCGGCCATTCGGGGGTCGGCTTTTCAGCCATCGGCCATCGGCTTCGGGTTGCCGCGGCTGAAAGCCGAAATGAGTTCCTAACCGCCGACCGCTAACCGCTATATTATTCTAATTATCCCATTATAGAACAACAGTTTACAAATCTAAATGACCATAACAATTCATTTAACGGCGTTTTGGCCGCTCGGATTGTGGAACAAAACACAATGTGACGACTTAATCGGTAAATCAGATTGATGAGGGGGGTGTTATAATCAATTTTTTAGGAAGTAGTGCCGAACCCCAGCACTCATTCTCTGCCATTTAGTTGGCACCCTACTTTTTTATGTCTGCTTCGCCCCGAAAACCTGCCCGGTTACTCTCTCGCTCCTCCCTCATGGTGGCCGCTGCGCTGCTTGGTGTCGCCGTGTCTTCAGCGCCGAAAGCCCAGGCCGCGAATCTCACCTGGAACCAGACGGGCGCAGGTCCTTACAACTGGACCGACTCAGCCAACTGGGGCGGCGCGGGTTTTCCCAACGCGATCGGCGATGTCGCCAATCTGAGCGGAGCGCTTGCGGGTGCGCAGACGGTGAATCTCAACGGCATCATCACCCTCGGCGAACTGAATTTCGGAGCGTCCGCGCCCTCGTCGGCCGCAGGCTACACACTGGCGGGAGGCACGAACGGCTTATTGATTTTGGATGATACGGACGGCGCCGTGTCCATCAACAAGCTGAACGGCTATCGCCCAGCCTGGACACGATTTCCGCCGACATTCTGTTCAACGACGCGCTCACCATTTCCAACAATTCCGGCGGCGGCACGCTGACGTTCTTGGGCGCCATGAGGTCCGTGAATTCGGATATTGCCATCACGGGAACGGGCCCGGTCGCCGCGGGTTCCATCATCACTGGTGCCATTTCTACCGCCGGCGGCTTTATCAAGGAGGGTACGGGTATCATGCAGACGAACGGTTCCTCGACCTATGCGGGTACGACTTGGATCAAGGCGGGTCGCCTAATCATGAACGGCGGGTCGGATATCCCAATCCGTTCGGCCATCAGTATCGATGTGAATGCCGTGCTGGAGATTAAGGGTCAGCCTACTTGGGGTTCAATCACGGGGGCGGGTAATGTGACTAATGCCACTGGCGCCGCCCGAATCGTAACCATGGGTCGGGATGACACGTCCACGAGTTTTTACGGGTACGATTACTTCCACCACAGCCCGCGAACATCGCTTATCACCAAGGTCGGTGCGGGCACACTTCACACTTCAGCCGACCGCCGGCAACACCAGCACTTATACCGGTTTGACCACCGTCAGCGGTGGCAAGATCACCCTAGACACGTCGAGCAGCACGCTGACGAGCGGCTTCCTGGCGGGCACTGCCCTCACGCTGGGGGGCGGCGCCTTTGAGATGATTGGTCGCAGTGGGGCCACCGTCACCCAGACCCTCGGCAACTTATCTATCAGCGGGGCGGGCGTAATCACGGTCACCGCCAACGGTGGCACGGCCACCACCCTCCGGTTCGGTACTTTTGCTACCTCTACCGGCAGTACGCTGCTGGTAACCGCACCGACCAATACGGTCGTGTCTAATATCACCACCGGGCTCACGAATAATATCCTCGGCGCCGGGCGCGCGGTATTTTCGGACGGCGCAGGCGCGCTCAACTGGCTAAGCCAAGGCTCCACCACGCCGTTCCAGTGGACCGGTCTCGGCACGGGCGTCGGCACGACGCCTGCCTACACGGGCGCCCTGCCTGCCGACGGTAGCGGCCTGCCCGCCGGCAACTACACGCTCTCCGGTAGCCAGCTCCAAGGCACCGCGGCCAGCACCATCTATACGCTCAAGATCACGTCGACGTCGGCGTCACAGAGCCTCGACCTCGCCACCTTTAACCTGACGGCGTCGGGTTATCTCGTCACTGGCACGGACGCCTACGAAATCAAGGGCACCGGCGCGCTCACGGCGGCGACCGATTTGGTGATCCACCAGTTCAACTCCGGAGGGCTGACCATCAACGCCCCTCTTTCCGGCGCCGGTGCGTTGACCAAGACGGGCACGGGTGTCCTGACTCTCGGCACCGGCGCGAACACGATGACGGGCGCCATCACCATCAATGCCGGTGTCCTCAGCTTCAGCAGCGTCACCGCCGCCGCCGCCGGCAGCCTGGGCAACGGTTCCACGACCGCCGTCAATATCCGCGACGGCGGGACGTTGCGTTATACTGGGGCGACCGGGGCCATCAGCGGAACCGCCGCGACCGCGGGCGCTCACACCTACAATCTCACCGGTGGCAACGCGACGATCGAGGTCACCGGCGCCACCACCGAACTGACCTTGGCTGGCGCCATCAGCGGGGCAGGGGGTTACACTAAGACTGGCCCCGGCACTCTCATCATCGGAGCCAGCTCCACCTTCACGGGGCCCCTTTTCATCAACGCAGGTATCCTGCGGGGAGCCGCTAACGTGAACGTGAGCAGCAGCTCGAGCCCGGTGACCATCGGCGCGAGCGGCACGTTGGATATCTTCGAGACAACCTCCAGCCGTACCTCGACCATCGGTGCGCTTTCGGGGTCAGGAACCGTCCTGAACAGCGGCACCACCGTCCAAGACCTTCGTCATCGGAGGAAGCAACACCTCGACGACTTTCTCCGGGTCCTTCGCGGCCGGAGGCAGTGACAGGTAATGTCATCCGCAAGGTCGGCTCGGGCGTCTTGACGCTATCGGGCACGAGCGCCTGGACGGGAACGACGGACTTGCAGTCCGGCGTCCTGCGCATCGCGGCGAACAACACCCTCGCCACCAACGCCGCCATGACCATCGGTAACGTCGCCTCAGGCGTTGTTCAGCTGCAGATCGCCGCCAACACGTCCCAGACCCTCGGGAGCCAATTCTGGAGGCACGACGGCGCTCAGCTTCTACGGGACCGCCGCGAACGTCTTATCCAACGCCTCGGTCCTCATCGAGAACGGAGCGACGCTGACGATCGGAGCCACCAATATCACCTTCAACGGCACGGGCGTGGCCACGGGGAATCCGCAGGCTTTCATCTCGGCCGCTGGGTCTGGACAGTTATCTTTCAACGCCGACCGCACCTTCAATATCGGCGACAGTTCCTTCGTGGGTGCCACCCTCGCCGAGCTCGTCGTCTCGGCGACGATCTCATCTTCTGGAGCCTTCGGTCCTATCAAGAGTGGCTTCGGTAACCTGCAGTTCGCGGGCACTAATACCTATACGGGAAACACTACCCTGACGGCCGGGGGTCTCTTCTTGGATTATTCGACCCTGAATACTTCCAAGATCAACGCTACGGGCGCCCTCGCGCTTAACGGCGGAGGTAATCTCACCCTGCTCGGCAACTCCTCCGCGGACACCTCGCAGGCGGTCGCCAGCACGACCCTCACCAGCGGTGGTTTCAGCACGATCAGGCTTACGCCCGGAGGTCCCCAAAAAATCCTCCTCACTCTTGGCGCTTTCACCCGCGCGACTTCCGCCGGCACGATCCGCCTCAATCTCCCCACGGGAGCACAAGACTCCACGAACGGCTTCCGGACGACCACGGCCAACGTCAATGGAATCCTCGGAGGATGGGCCACCGCGGCCAACGCCTCGGGTGTCACGAACTTCGCCGCCAACGACGGCTCCGGAGGCATCGTGCTCGTCACCTCCGCAATTAAGGCGGATGTCACCACCTGGGCCCCCGCCGATCACGTCTCCGACGGCGCTTCGGGTTACTCCGGCATCCTCTCGCAGAATCTTGGCGTCAGTTCGTTGCGTTTTGATTCGGCCGCGGATTCCACCGTCACCATCGCCGACGGACGCGTTCTTACACTTTACTCCGGGGGGGTGTTGCAGACCTCCGCGGCCAGCGGGGCTACGAGGCCCCCGAGGTTGGCCGGAGGTCGCCTCGTCTCTGGCACCGGCTCCGAGCTGATATTTACCACGGACGTCACCTCGCCTTCCCGTCCGCTCGTCGTGTTCTCCGCCATCGGCGGCGCACACACCCTCACAAAATCTGGTAACGGGCTGCTCAAGCTTTCCAGCGCGAATAACGATTTCACCGGCGTGACCTACCTCAAGGCTGGCACGCTGCAGGTGGAAGGCGGCAACGCCATCGGCGACAACTCCCTGGTCAATATCAGCACCACCCGCTCCAGTGTCTTTGAGTTGCTTGCGAATGAGACCGTTGGAGGCATCACCGGCGGAAACAGCGCCGTCGGGGGCGAGTCTTATGTCCGGCTGGGCACTTTCGCCCTCCGACTCAATCAATCCGCCAGCCAAAACCTGACTTTATTCCTGACGGGCGACGCCGGGAGTTCTTTGGTCCTGAACGCCGGCAGCGTCGGCAACTTGAATTACAACCTGAACACCTCGGCCACCTTCCTTGGGTCCTTGGTCGTTAACGGTGGTATGTTCCAGCTGAGCGCCAACGGCGCCTTGGGCGTCTCCGCCATCACGGTGACGAAGGCGGCGCTGCTTCTTGATAACAACGGTACTACCCGTTTGGGAACGCGCATCCCTGACGCTTCTCCAATCACGCTTCATTCGGCCGACGGGATTTGGAACGGACAGACCTTCCCCTCTGGACTCGCCATCCGTACGGACGCGGCCGCCACCACGAACGAGAGCGTCGGAAACCTGACGCTAGGTTCTGGCGCCAGCTACTTCTACGGCACAGCAAGCGGTGCGAGCGGTGTCGCCGGCATCATCTCGACCGACATCGTCCGTCAGAACAACTCCACGTTGGCCGCCCGCGGGCGCAATCTCGGGGCCACGGCCGGCGACCGCAATTTCGTCCGGATCGTGAGCGGCACGGCCGCCGAGACGGCCCTTGCCGGAACTGTGGTGGGCGGCGCCGGCGCGGCCGGCACAAAGACGATTTCCATCCTGCCTTGGGCGATCGGTGAGACTCAGAACGCCGGTACGACCACGAACAACATGGGTAACTCCCTGGTCACCTACGTGGTGGCCGCGGGCAGCGGCGCCGGCTTTCGTCCCCTCGATCTAACGACCGAGTACGCCACGCTTTCCTTGGCGGCCTCCACGGAGAACGTCCGTGAATCGCTGTCCGCGGACCTCACGGCCATCAGCGGCCGGACGATCAATGCCTTCGTCCTGAACAACGCCAACTCCACGGCGACGACGGTCGGAGTCAGTGGCACGGGCGCCGGGCAGGCGCTGACGGTCAGCTCCGGTGCGCTGCTCTTCACGGCCACAGGCGCCACGGCAGGTTCGCTCGCCATGGGCCTCACGCTCGGAGGATTCGATGCGGGCATCGCGGCAGGCGCGACCAACGAATACGTCGTCTTCGTCCAGAATCCTTCGGGTGCGGCCGATACCGGGGTCGTCACGGCCACGATTTCTTCGGCTCTTACCTCGACCGCCGACCTCACGAAGTCCGGCCGTGGCACCCTGGTTCTTGCGGTCGCCAACACCGCGGGCGGTGGCGTCAGGAAGACGACCATCAACGAAGGCGTCCTGCAGATCGACGCGCTGGATAAGATCGGTGGCAACTCTGGCGCGCTGGTGCTCGCCGGTGGCACTCTCCGGTTTGCCGGGGCTTTCGACCTTTCAGCCCGTACCATCAGCATCCTCGAGGGCGGCGGCACCCTCGACACCAACGGTAACAACCTCGCTTTCGCCAACTCGCTCGGCTCCGGAGCTGGCGCCCTCACGAAGGCTGGCGTCGGCGTGCTCACGCTCAACGCCGCAAGCACGCTCACGGGCGGGACCATCGTCAACGCCGGCACCCTCGCGCTCGGCGCCTCTGGTGCCATCGGCAGCGGCGAACTTGCCTTGACCAACAACGCCGTGCTGGCACTCGGCGCCGGCACGGGCGCTGTCAGCCAGACGGTGAGCCAGCTCAGCGGCGCGAGCACCAGCTCGATTGTGGGCGGCGACATCGCAGTTTCCATTCTCACCGTCAATCAGTCGACGACCACTACCTATGCGGGCGCCATTGGCGGTGTGGGTGCGAACCAAAACAATCTCGGCCTCACGAAGACCGGCGTCGGCAGCCTGACGCTCTCGGGCACGACGTTGAGCTACGCGGGTCCCACCGTCGTGAACGGTGGCACCTTGAATCTCACTGGCTCAAGCGCTGCCGCTCTCGCCACTTCGGCCGTCACCGTGGCGCGCGGCGCCGCCCTGAATTTCGTCAACACCGCCGGACAGGCCATCAATCTTGGCTCCGGCGTCCTGACGTTGGGGGCGTCCGGCACCGGCAGCACCGTGCTCGGGCTCGAGCTCGGCTCCCTCACCGCCTATGACCGCATCACTTCGACCGGTGCCGCGGTGGTGAGCGGCGAGGTCTTGTTCAATCTGACTGGTCTCGCGGGCGTTGGCGTCGGTGATTATGATTTGCTCACCGCGGCGAGCGGCCTGACCTCGGGCGGCGCCACTTATGCCCTCGGTAGTCTCACCGTCGTCGCAGGCGGCGCCCGGACGCTGACCGCCACCGACACCTTCGTCCGCCTCGGCGTCACTGCCTTCACGTCCGACCTTTACTGGTCCAATGCGTTGGGCGACGGCAATTGGACGGCGAACAGTGGGCTCGCGGGCAATTTTGCGACCGATCTGGCCGGCACCAACGCCAACGGTCTCCCCGGAGTGAACGATCGGGTCATCTTCAGCGCCAATACCGCCGGCGGTCCGGCGATCGCCACGACTCGCTGAACGGCAACTTCAGCCTCAAGGACCTGGAGTTCGCCGCCAATCCCAGCGGCGTCACCTCGGTCAGCATCGCCCCGGGCACGATCTCCGCGGGGACGCTCACCCTCACCCCCACGGTGGCGACCGACGGTATCGACGTGGCCGACCAACGCCGGCGCCATCACCATCAGCGCCCCCGTGGTTCTCGGGGCGAACCAGCGCTGGAACATCGTCGGCGGCGGGACCAACGGCTCCGCCCTCACCGTGAGCGGCGCCATCACCGGCGCCTTCAGTCTCGAGAAGACCGGCGCGGGCATCCTGACTCTCGCCGTCGCGGGTAGCTCCTATTCCGGTTCGACCACCGTGGCTGACGGCGTCCTGCAGGCCGGCATCGCCCAGGGTTTCAGTAACGCTTCCGCGCATGTCATCCAGGCTGCCGGTATCCTGCGCCTGAACAACTTCGACGCCACCATCGGGTCCCTCGCGGGCGCCGGCACGGTGGAGAACGGCGGCACGGCCAACGCGCGGACGCTCACGGTCGGCGGGGATAACAGCAGCACGACCTTCAGCGGTACGCTGCAGAACGGCGGCTCGTTCGGGCTCGGCTTGGCCAAGACCGGCACCGGCATGCTGACCCTCAGCGGCACGAACACCAATACGGGTAATTTCACGGTGAACGGCGGCCGACTGTCGATGGTGACCGGCACGACCACGATGTCCGCCGGACAGTTCACCACGGCTTCCGCCGCCAATACGCGCGGCATGCTGCTGATCGGCTCCGGCGCTGCGATCACCACGGTCGACCTGGACTTTGGCTCCAACGCCACGCTTTCGGCGGGCGCCGGTTACCAGACCGGCGGGACCGTGGTCCTGACCGCGGCGGACGGCAACACCGTCTTCGGCCTGGGCAACGCCAACACGGCATATGGATATTACGAGATCAGCGGCGGTTCGGTGAACATGAACCGGCTCACCCTGTCGAACACCGGCACGAGCGGCACCGGCGTATTCCGGCAGACGGGCGGCACAGTGACCGCCAACACCTGGACTTTGGTGGCCCATGGCTCGGGCAGCGCGCTGCTCGACATCGCGGGGGGCGTTTACAATTCCGGAACTAATTTCGCGCTGGGCGCCGGGGGCGTCGGGGCCTTTTCCTTCTTCAATGTCCGTGGCTCCGGCGTTTTCATCGCCGCCACCGGATCCACGATTTTCGCAAACCGTGGCGACAGCAGCGCCCGGGATGATATGACCAACGTGGTCAACCTGCTCACGGGCGGCACGATCCGGACGGCCTCGGGCGGCATCACCAACGGCACCGCTTCGGGCGCCACGAACAACTTCGTCCATATCAATCTCAACGGCGGCACGATCATCACCAATCAGGCCAGCACGACCCTGATCAATATCAACAACACCAACACGACCCTGACGGCGAACAGCGGCGCCTTCGTCTATGCGGGCGGGCTGACCGTCGACACCAACGGTCTGGATTCGACCATTCCTTCTCCCTTGCAGGCGCCGGCCGGACTAGGCGTGCAAAGCATCGCGGTGAGCACCGAGGGGACCGGTTATATCGGGGCCCCTGTCGTCCGGATCTCCGGCGGCACCGGCGCCGGCGCCACGGCGGTGGCCAACATGGTCGACGACGGCAGCGGTAACGGTACCTTCAAGATCGGCAGCCTCACGATCACCAATCCGGGCACGGGGTATCTCGGCACGGACGCGCTGACGGTGAGTTTCGTGGATAACGCCAGCGTCTACGCGACCCAGGCCACGCTCGGCGCGGTCACTTTCAACGCGGGCAATGTTTCGGGCGGCCTCACCAAGGACGGAGCCGGCACGCTCACGCTTTCCGGAGCCAATACCTACACCGGAGGCACGACCGTCAACCTCGGCACCCTCGCCCTCGGAGCGAACAACGTGTTGGCCGATGCCGGTAACGTGACCATCGCGGGTGGGACGTTGGATATCGCGACCTTCAATGACACCGTCGGCCACCGTCTCGCTCCGGGGCGGCGTCATCACCGGCACCACCGGCGTGCTGACCTCCACCTCCGCCTACGACCTGCGCGACGGCTCGGTCAGCGCCATCCTCGGCGGCGCAGTCGGCCTGAACAAGACCACGGCGGACACCGTGACCCTCTCAGGGGCGAACACCTATGCCGGCGTGACCAGCATCACCGGCGGCACGCTGGCTTTCTCCGCCGCCAACCAGCTCGGCGATGCCTCCGCCACCAATACCCTCACGCTCAACGGCGGCACCTTGAGCTACACGGGCTCCGGCACTGCGAACCTGGTGGCTAATCAGGGTGTGACCATCGGCAGCAGCGGCGCCACGCTCAACGCCTCGGACGCCACCGGCACCCTCAATCTGCAGGGCGGTATCTTCACCTCCGCGGCGGCCAACCTGACCAAGACCGGCCTCGGCTCCGTCTCCGTCGGCCTCGGCGGCTCGACCAACCTCAACGGCGGTAATGTGACCGTCAGCGCGGGCGTGCTCAACGCAGGCTTCACCGCGAGCGGCGTCGGCGCCATCGCCGTGTCCGCCGGCGCGACGCTCAATCTTTACGACGGCAGCACCTCGACCATGGCCATTAATGGTCTCACGCTGGCTGCTGGCAGCTCGCTCGGCTTCGATCTCGGCGCCACCGGGGTCAATGACGTGCTCAGCCTCACCGGCACCGCGGCCATCACGCCGTCGGTCTCCCTGAACTTCAACGCCCTGGGCACCCTCGGCACTGGATCGTACGACCTCCTGTCCGTCAGCGCCGGCACGCTCAACGCCGCCGACTACGTCCTCGGCCTCGCGCCCTCCGGTCTGAATTATAATTTCACCACCGTGAACGCGGGGCAGACCCTGCGACTCACGACGAGCCTCCTGAACCTCGTCTACTGGAAGGGTGACGTCGTCGGCGGCTCGTGGAGCGCCAATAACGCCGCCGACACGAACTGGGCCAGCGACCTCGCCGGCACGACGGACCTCGGGGCGCTGCCGATCGGCGACCGACACGCTGGTCTTCGCCGCTACGTCCGCCGTCGGCCCCAGCGTTCACCACCACGCTCGACGGAAACTTCACCGCCGACAGCCTGAAGTTCACGACCAATCCCACCGGCGTCACCGCCGTCGCGATCAATCAGGGACTCATCCGGGACCTTGACCCTTTCTCCCGCCTCCGCCAACAACGGCATCTCCGTCCCGGCTAATGCGGGAGCGATCACCATCGGCGCGCCCATCGCGACTGGAGCGATCCAGACTTGGGAAGTCGTCGGAGGCGGCGCCAACGGTTCGTCGCTGACCGTGAGCGGGTCGGTGACCATCGGTCACGTCATCAATAAGACCGGAGCGGGCGTGCTCACGCTTAGCGGAAGCAACACCGGCTCAGGTGGTCTCGTCTTGGCTGCCGGCACCCTGATTATCGGTAACGCCAACGCCCTCGGCGCCGGTACGTTCAGCATCGGTGCGGGCACCACCCTTGACACGGGCGCGACCGCGATCGTTAACGCCGGCACCAACGTCCAGAATTGGAACGGTAATTTCACCTTCACCGGCACCAACACGCTGAACCTCGGCACAGGGGCCGTGACGATGACTGATAACGTCATCGCCACCGTCTCCGCGCAGACTCTGACTGTCGGTGGAGCTATCGGTGACGGTGCCGCTACTTTCGGCCTGACTAAGTCTGGTGCGGGAGTCCTGGCCCTGAATGGTGCCAATACCTATGGCGGGCTCACCAATCTCATTAACGGCGCCCTGACCCTCAACGGAGATAATTCAGCCGCTGCGGGTGGCGTCACCATGGCTGCTGGAGCTACCCTCAATCTCGGCCACGCCAACGCGCTCGGCAGCGGGACGCTCACCTTTAACGGCGGCACCCTCGACAACACTTCTGGCGGCGCACTGACGCTTGGAGGGAACGGCGGCCAGACCTGGAACACAGGCTTCACCTTCACCGGAACCCACAACCTCGTGACGGGTTCCGGGCGCCGTGACCTTGGGGGCGAACATCCCGGTCGACCGTGACGGCCGGCAATCTGACGGTGAACGGCGTGATCGATGACGGCCTGAACACCTTCAACCTCGAGAAGACCGGCGCGGGCACGCTGACCCTGGGTGCCGCGAACACCTACGGTGGCGCGACCACGCTGAGCCAGGGAACGCTGGTCTTCGCCGTCGACCAGACGCTCACCAGCGTCACCCACGCACTCAACCTCGGGGCCTCCGTCGGTAGCACCGCCGCGTTCGCGTTGGACCTCAGCACCGCCAGCGCGCGCTTCGGCGGTTCGATGCTGGTCCAGACCGACAACGCCATCCCGAACACCATCACGATCGGGACGGGCAAGACCCTTCAGGTCGACCGAACTTTCACGATGGGCTACAACTCGGCCGTCAATTCGACGACCAGGCTGACCGTCTCCGGCGCCGGCACCTTCAAGGTCGGCGACGTCGGCGCCCCGACCAACCTGGGCTTCCAGGTCGGCAACGGCGCGACCTCTGGCATCAGCAACGCCGCGACCCTCGATATGAGCGGCCTCGGAACCTTCTACGCCAATCTCGGCAGCGGGACGCTTCGCATCGGAGATCCTACCAATTCCAGCGGCGGCGGCTCGATCGAAAATGGTTCGATTCTGATTCTGGCGGCCGACAGCACCATCATCGCCGCCACCATCACCTCCGACAGTCCGACGAGCAATGCCATCCAGACCATCCGGCTCGGCAGCGGTACGAATGAACTGTATGCCAATACCATCACCATCGGCGCCGGCGGCAACCGAAGCGCCGGCCTTTTGAGCTTCAACGCCCTCACCGGAACCATCAGGATCCGCGCGCTCGACGGGGTCGGCCGAACGGCCATGAACGTCCAGAACGGCAATGCCGGAACCGCCGCTTCCCCGGTCGGGGAGGTCGATTTCAGGGGTCACTCCGCCGATCTTTTGCTTGGCACCGTGGCGGTAGGCGGTCGCAGCGCCGCCGCCTCCGGCAACGGCACGGGCAGCTTCTCTTTCGACACCGGAACCCTTGATGCGACGACCCTCAACATCGCCGCCCGCACCGGGACCACCGCCACCTCCGGCAGCGTGACGGGCACGGTCACCCTCGGCGGCGGCACCAGCACCATCGGCACGGTGACCATGAGCACCAACAACGTCGCGCTGACGGCCGAGCAGTTCGACCGGGGACGCGGTCTCGACCCTGAACATCAGCGCCGGCACCGACAGCATCACCGCGCTGACGATGGGCGTGAACACCGTTGCTGGTAGGCCACGGGTAACGGCAGTAACACGGACGCCACCCTCAACATCACCGGCGGCGCTACCACCGTGAACACAACCTTCACGATGGGGGCTCAGAATTCCGCGTCGAACGCTGCGGTGACCGTCAACTCAGCCCTTTCTACGCTCAACATCAGCGCTGGATCGCTGACCCTGGCTGGCTCGGCAAACCTCACCATGGGCGCCACCACGCTGGACGCCAATAACGTCGCGACCGCGACTATCAATATCACCGGTACGGGTTCCCTGACCGTCGGCGGAAACATCCAATACACCAACGGCCTGGGCACGGAGACGAATACCGTCACCCTTGACGGAGGCACCTTGGACCTGACTGGCGGTAACATCGGCGCCTCGGGGGCCCTCATCACGTTCAACGCCCAGGCGGGTACGCTCCGGAACCTTGCCGAGCTCAACGGCGGGGGCGTGCTGACCAAGTCTACGACTGGGACCTTGCTGCTCGACACCGCCAATGCCTTCACCGGCGGCGTCAGTATCAGCGCTACGGGCGGCAAAATCATCGCGGGTCATAACAACGCTCTCGGTACCGGCACGGTCACCCTCGCCGGCCAAGCTGCCACCCTCGAACTCGCCAATGGTATCACGGTCGCCAATGCCATGACCGTTGCAGCGTCTGGTAACTTCAAGATCATCCAGCTCCAGAGCGGGGCCACCTCTGCCACCTACGCGGGCAACATCACCAATAACGAAGACGTCTCCGCCAACTTTGACCTGATTGCCAGCGCCGGCGGCACCTTGACCGTCTCGGGTAATATCAGCGGTGGTCACGCCCTCGCTGGCTTAGAAAAACGGGACGCAGGTACCGTCATCCTCTCCGGTACCAACACTTACACCGGAACCACCACCGTCTCCGCTGGTAAACTGGTGATCTCGACCTTCGGCGACGGCGTCACGGCCAGTTCCCTTGGCGACCGCGGGTCTGGATTCAGCCAACCTCATCCTCGCTACGGGCGTGACGCTCGGATACGTCGGTGCTGGCGAGACTTCCGCCCGCGGCTTCACGGTCTCCACCGAGTCCACGCTCGAGGCTTCCGGCACGGGCGCCCTCGTGGTCTCGTCCGCGGCCAAGGTCGCGTTCTCGAACAGCACGGCGACTCGCTCCCTCACACTGGACGGCGCCAGCACCGCCGCCAACAGCTTCGGCGCCGGCCTCTCGGTCGGCGGCACGCTCGATACCGACAAAATCAACCTGCTCGTCAAGAACGGCGTCGGCACCTGGATTCTCGCCAACGGCGAGACCCTCAAGAGCACCGCCCAGATCGACGTCAATGGCGGCCTCCTCGGCCTTTCTGGCGGCGCCTTGCCCCTGGCTGGCCGCGTCGATCTCGCCACCGGGACGACCCTCCGCATGGAGGCGGGCAACACGGACGATCTCGGCAGCCGCATCCAGCTCGATGCCGGCGCTGCGGTCACCTTGGCGGTATCTTCGGACGTTTCCTTCGCCACCGCCCTGACCGTCGCTGGCGCCGGTAGCGCCGCGGTCACGAAGTCCGGCGCCGGTAAGCTGACTCTCGCGGCTGACAATACGGCGATTGCGGGCGGCTTCACCGTCGCGCAAGGCACGCTCAACGTCACGAACGCCCTCGGCCTCGGTGCCGCCAACGCCACCGTCAACGGCGGACTGCTCACCGTCAACGCTGTCATCGCCAATACGGTCAACGTCGCCTCCGGCGGCATCGTCGGCGGCGGCGGCACTGTCGCCACGCTCAATGTCGTCTCCGGTGCGAAGCTCTCGCCGGGTAACTCACCTGGCACCCTGACCGCCGGCAGCGCGGCCTTGTTCGGTGGCTCGACCTTCGAGTGGCAGGTGCAAGATGCCGCCGATGTGGCCAAGTACGACCACTTCAACGTCACCGGCACTCTGAATCTTTCCAATGCCAGCTCGGCGAACCGTATCGTCTTCAAGGTCGTCTCGCTGCTCGGGGCCGGTGACGGCACCGCGCTCGGCAACCCACTGAACTTCGACACCGCCTTCAGGCGCCGCCTCCGGCTGCGCAGCGCATCAAGAACTTCAGCCTTGGTACCGTCGGCTAGCTGCTCAATCTTGGCGCTAACGCGAATATCAACGACGTCTTCCAGCTTCGATGTCAGCCAGTTCACTTACACCGACGGCAGTACCTCGAACGCCGGCCTCTGGTCGATCGACTGGAACTCGGCGAACGGAGCGATCACGCTGACCGCGGTGCCCGAGCCTTCTACCTACGGCTTCGGCCTTGGGGCGCTGGCGCTCGCCGCGGCAGCGATTCGGCGCAGGCGCAAGACTCAGGCCAAAGCCTGAGCGCTTGCGCGGGGGAACTGCTGGCATGGGGATCTGCTGCGAAGCAGGGTAGGGATGCGATGACATCGCATCCGCTTGTCTCGGGTAGGGCCGACCATCCTTGGTTGGCCGCGGCCGAGCAGGGGTGCTCGGCCCTACCAGATGCAGGGCTCAAAGGGAGACCGGAGACCGGATGAAAGCTGGGGGAGATTCATTTTCGGGTCCCAGGTCTCGGCCATCGGGTATCAGGTTCAGGTGTTCTGGTTCTGGTGCAGGTTCGGGGAGATAGATTGCCCAACCGCTAACCGCTTACCGCTTACCGCTTCCACCTAGGCCTGCCTACTTGGCTTTACCTTTGCCTGCTTTCTTGGCGGCTGGGGCGCCAGCTTCGCCTTTATTGGGCGTGGGCATCGGGGCGCCGGTCTCCTTGCGCCAGGCGTTCAGGCGTTCGAGTAGTTCCTTGGCCTTGTCGGGATTCGTCGTCGCGAGGTTCTTGGTCTCACCGAGGTCATCCTTGAGATTATACAGCTCGAGGTGTCCGTCTTCGAGATACTCCATCAGCTTCCAGTCGCCCATCTGGATCAGGCTCACTGGCGTCGTGCGCCATTTTCCGGCACCGGAGCCGAGGTAGCCCGGGAAGTGTTGGAAGATCGCCTCGCGCTTCAGCGTCGATGCTTTGCCGAGCATGAGCGGAAGCAGGCTTTCGCCGTCGAGGACCTGGCGTGGCTTAGCGGCGCCGGAGAGTTCGAGGAGTGTCGGGAAGAGATCGACGTGCGCCGTGGGTGTGCCGAGTGCGGAGCCAGCGGCGACCTTGCCGGGCCAGCGGACGATGAACGGCACGCGGACGCCGCCTTCATAGAGGCTGCCCTTGCCGCTGCGGAGCGGCGTGTTGTCGGTGATGCCGCCGCCGTCTTCGTCGTCTGCGGCTTTCGCCTTCTTGCCTTTGCCTTCTGTGCCCGGTTCACGGATCAGGCCGTCGGGCCGGTCGTAGCCGCCGACGCCGCCGTTATCGCTCGCGAAGATGATCACCGTATTATCCGCGAGCTTGAGCTCCTCGAGCTTGGCCATCACGCGGCCCACGCTTTCGTCGACGCTCGCGAGCATCGCGGCGTAGGTCGGGCTATTATGGCCACCGACGCCGGCCTTGCCCTTGAACTTCGCAACTAGCTCGGCCTTGGCTTGGAAAGGCGAGTGCACGCCGAAGTGCGGCAGGTAGAGTAGGAAGGGCTTGGCTTGGTGGCGCTGGATGAAGTCGACGGCCTTGTCGGTCAGGAAGTCGGCGAGGTATTGGCCCTTGGGGTAGGGCGTCTTCGGCGTCGTCTCGAAGTCGAAGTGTTGGCCTGAGGATTCGATCGCCTCGTCAAAGCCGCGCTTCGCCGGGTGATACTCGGGCGCATTGCCGAGGTGCCACTTGCCGAACATCCCGGTCGCGTAGCCGGCGGCCTTGAGCTGGTTGGCGAACGTATCGCGCTCGAGGGAGAGATTCGTGACGTTTTCGACCGGGCGGAGCGGTCGAGTCTGCCAGTTGAAGCGGCCGATCGATCCGACGGTGTAGGTGCCGGTGCGGGCTCCGTATTGGCCGGAGAGGAGGGCGGAACGGGTCGGGGCGCAGTTCTGGCAGTGGTGGTGATTGGTCAAGCGCATGCCTTGCGCGGCGAGCCGGTCGATGTTCGGCGTCTCGTAATACTTGCTCCCGAAGGCGCCGAGGTCGGTCCACCCGAGGTCGTCGGCCAGCACGAAGATGATGTTCGGCGGACGGTCCGCGGCGATGAGCGGGCCGAAAAGGCCGGCGAGCAGTAGGCCGAGGAGGGGAAAGACGGGGCGCATGGTTAAAGAAGTAACCCCGACCCTGCGGCTAAGTTGCCGCGTGCACGACATAGAGGCATCTTGTGGGAGGACGGAGTGGAGGGCTGCATTGAGGACTGAATGGAGGACTGAATGGAAATACGCTTCGGGTGGCGGGTGGCAGCCCCAGGTGGCAGGTGGCGGGAATGATAAGCTCAAAGGGAAACCGGAGACCGGGAAGTCGTCCCCAGGTGACGGGTGACGGCCACCGGGGCATCGGCCATTCGGGGGTCGGCTTTTCAGCCATCGGCCATCGGCTTCGGGTTCCCGCGGCTGGTTCCCGCACGGCCGGATCCTGAACTCCAGGCTCCCGTGCCCGTCACCTGTCACCCGGAATGGACTCGCTGCCTCGCAGCATGCCAGCGTCCCAGCAGAACCCCACGCGGCCCCAGGCCGCGCCTGCTTCGCAGCAGTTCACCATGCCAGCGGATCCCCGCGGCCTCCGGCCGCTTAGATTTCAAAATCCGTACCGGACTCCGACAGCGCCAGCTGGGCGACCGTGAAGCCGGTGAGCGATTTGTCGAAACGCTTCGAGACTTCGCGCCAGAGCGCCGCGACCTGAGGTCCGGACGCGCCCTTGAGCGTGATCTTGGTCTCGACGAGCTCCGGTTCCACGACCGCGAGCACCTGCTTCAGGGAGATATCTTCGGCGTCTTTTGCCAGGCGGTAGCCGCCGGTCTTGCCGCGCTTCGAGACGACCAGTCCGCCTTCGCGGAGTTCGTTGAGCAACTGCACGAGGTAATTGGCCGGAATGTCCTCGAGCCGGGCGAGTTCCTCGATGCGCGTGACGGCCGTGCCACGGTGGCGGCGGGCGAGCTGCGAGAGGACGCGGAGGGAGTACTCGAGTTTGAGGGAAGCTTTCATGCGCTGTGCTTAGGGCCCTGCGGAGGGGCTTTCGGTTCCGACCCTACGAGGATGAAGGTGCGGTCGGCAACCTCATCTGGCAGGATGGGGGCCTTCGGGCGGGCGAAGTAGGAAGTGCCCAGGAAGCAGATACCTTGGTTCTGCACGACCTGGATCGCGCGGTCATCCCAGAGCTCGATCATCCCGAAGTCCTTCTTGTCGGTGACCTCGAGTTCCGGGAGGCCGTTAGCTTTGAGCCAAGCCTGCGTGGCGACGAGCCCTTCCGGGTCACCGGCGCGGGCCGTCATGATCTTCACGCGCATGCCTTTGCTCGAGCCACTGCTGGACGCGGCGCATCATCAGCGGCACCGGCGGCCCGATATGGCTCATGCCCTTGCCAGGAGGTCGCTTCGGCCAACGTCCCGTCGAGATCGACGCCGATCCAGCCCTGCTGGTTAGCCGGACGGGTGGAGGCTACGCGTTCGGACGGAACAGGCTCGTCCGGCGCCTGGCTGAGATCAGGCGCGGGCGTCTTCGGAGCGAAGAGGGAACGAAGCCACGCGAACATGGCGTGACGGTAGGGATTGGAAGGGCAGGGGCAAGAGTGGAGGCGGCCTTCGGCCGCGGGGGAACTGCTGGCATGGTGAACTGCTGCGAAGCAGTCGCGGCCTCGGGCCGCGTGGGGATCTGCTGGCAGGCTGGCATGCTGCGAAGCAGAGGCAACTTGGCAGGTGGCGGGAGATGCGTGGGTAGGGATGCGATGACATCGCATCCGCCTGTCTTGAGGTAGGGTTGAGCGCCCTCGCTCAACCGCGGCTGACCAAGGGTGGTCAGCCCTACCCATGCCGAGGCCATCGCTTTGCCGTTCATGACCCACGCGCCTAGCACACGAGCCGATGAGCCGTATCAGTTTTAACAATACTCACTTCTGCCGAGGGTGTGTTACAATCAGCTCCATGAAAAAGCTGGCAAGATTCCTGGCTGAAATGGTGGTTCACCACCTCTTCCCGGCCGTCGTCTTCACCATAGTATTTTTTAAGGCCCTGCAGGTTATGATGCCCAACCCCGGCGACGGCCTTGGGCAGGCTTTAACGGCCTTTATTTATTTTATCCCAGGCCTCCTGGTTTGGATACTTGTCTGGAACGCCGTCAGGATGCTCTTCAAGACGGAGAGTGAGCCCGCTGATTCTCCTGATGA
This sequence comes from Opitutales bacterium, assembly GCA_964203605.1. Classification (GTDB taxonomy): domain Bacteria; phylum Verrucomicrobiota; class Verrucomicrobiia; order Opitutales; family UBA953; genus UBA953. The sequence goes on along the minus strand of CAXNMQ010000003.1, from coordinate 345,064 downwards.
GCCACCCCTCGATTCGCCCGAGCCGATAAAGTTAAGTGCTGAGGCCGAGGCGAGTGCCAAGGGTACTCCGATCGAGGATGTCGCGGCGGCTAAGCCGGGTCAGCTCCGCAGGGGTTTGGATGGCATGGTTTTGGGGGTTAGTGGCGGTGGGGTGGTTCGGGTTTTTTGCATGGATGCTCAGTCGTTAAGCATCCCACCCCCAAAGACAGCACTGTCGTGACGCGGTCCCGACCCTACCTCTGCGTCTCATCGACTCAGCACTCGATGCAGTCCTCTGCGCGAAGTGAACAGGGTGCTCGGGGCGGGGGTCGAACCCGCACACCTTGCGGCGCTAGAACCTAAATCTAGTGTGTCTGCCATTCCACCACCCGAGCAAAACCTGTGAGCTGAGGTTTGCGCGTCGGGCGACGGAGGCAAGCGCTTACGCTAAGCGACCGAGGGGCGAGCCGACCTTGGCGTACACTTCCACGGCGGTTTCGCCGGCATGGATGAGGTCGTCCTCTAACTTAATGCGGCCGGGCTCGAAAATGGTCGCGACGAACGATCCGCCGAAACGGAAGTAGCCTTTCTCGTCCCCCTTGGCGACCGGCCTGGCCGGGCTTGTAGGTCTCGATGATGGTGCCGACATTGGTGGCGCCGACGGAGACCATGGTGACGAGTCCGAACGGTCCGGCGTCGATGGTCACGCGCTGGCGTTTGTTCTGCCAGAGATACGCGGCACTGCGACGGAGGGCGATGGGGTTGACGGAGTAGAGCTGGCCCTGGGCGAGCACGGGTTCGCCGGGCACGCCAGCGACGGGGAAGTGGAAGCGATGGTAGTCAACGGGGCAGAGGCGCGAGCAGACGACGGTGCCGCGCGCGTAGCGTTCACCGAGTTCACGATCCGCGACGAGCGCAGCCATGTCGAAGGTCTGGCCCTTGGCGAAGATGCCGTTCACGCGCGAGGCGTCGGGGAAGCCGAGGTGACGTCCGTCCGCCGGCAGCACGGCCATCTCGGTGCGCGGGTCGACGGGGCGGGCGGAGTCCTTGAGCTTGCGGTAGAAGAAGTCGTTGAAGGTCCGATACGAGTTCAGGTCGGAGTCGGCGAACTCGGCCGGGTCCAGGCCGAAGGCCTTCACGAAGGGCGCAACGCGACGCGCGCTGCTCGGGCGATCCATGGCCCAGCCATACAACTTGGAGAAAAGGGCCCGTTTGACCACTGTGTGGAGGGTCAGCTTGCCGAGGGGGTTGCCGTAGATGCGACGCAGCCACTTCTCGCCGTAGACCTGTTCGGTCTCCATGCGGCCGGTATGGCGATTGAGCAGGGTGATGGGGGCGTCGGCTTCCATGCGGGCAGATTTGCCAAAATTGGGCTTCAAGGGAACCATATATCTGTCAAAACACTCCTTACCCCCATGTCGCGCCTGGCCCTTGTCCCTCTTCTCTTCGCAGCGCTCGTCATGGCCCAGCAGGGGCCCGTCAAGAAGACCCCCGAGGTCATCAAGGCCGAGATCGAGACCGACGTCATCCGCGCGCGTCTCGACCTCGCCTCTTCGCAGCGTCGTCTCGCCGCGCTGACGCAGACGCTCGAGATTCGTAAGCTCGAAGCCGAAGCCGCCCTCCGCGCCGCCCGCGCCGAGGCCGCCGCTGCTCCGGTCGACGCCGAGCAGGCGAAGCTCAAACTCGATGCTGCGCTCGCCGCCGCCAAGGCTGCCGTCGCTTCCGCCGATAAGGATCGCGCCCGCGCCGAACTCGAAGTGCAGGCCCGCCTCGCCACCGCCGAAGTCTCCGTCGAATACGCCAAGGTCTCCTCCGTCGCCCAGATCGCCCGCCTCCAGGCCAAGGCCGCCGATATCGCGAGCGGTGCCCTGGTGAGCTACCCGAAGGATCCGCTCATCGACGGCGTCCTGCACATCTCTGATCGCCGCATCCCGTTCAATGGTCGCGTCGACGATAAGCTCGCCCAGTTCGTCTGCGGCCGCATCGCCTTCTACAACGCCATCGATAGCGAAGCCCCGATCTTCATCGTCATCGATCGTTCGCCCGGCGGCTCGGTGATGTCGGGCTACATGATGCTCCAGGCCATGGAGACCTCCAAGGCCCCGGTCTACGTCGTCGTGAAGGGTTACGCCGCCTCGATGGCCGCAATCATCACCACCCTCGCCAAGCGCTCCTTTGTCTACCCGCAGACCATCGTCCTGCATCACCAGGCCTCCGTGGGCCTGGCCGGTAACGTCACCCAGCTCAAGGAGCAGCTCAAGTGGAGCAAGGTCTGGTGTGAACGTATCTTCGTGAAGGTCGCCGCGCGCATCGGTACCGACGTCGATGATTTCGTCGCCCAGATGTATAAGGGCACCTCGACCGGCGACTGGAAGATCCTCGGCGACGAGGCTGGCCGCCGCAAGTGGGTGACCGATGTCGTCGACCGCATGTCCGAAGACTCCTTGTTCAACGCCACGGCGGTTCCGCCGATCCAGGCTGAACCCAATCCCGACGGCTTCAACGCCGGCAAGACCCAGGACGGACGCGTCCGCCAGCAGCTCCCGCTCCTCGGCCCCTGCGATCTCTGGTGGATGTACGATCCCACCGTCGAATTCGTCCTCCGCTAATTTAAAACCAAAACACCCTCATGCATCTCCGCACCTCCCTCCGCGTTCTCGCGCTCGCCGTTCTCACGGTCGCGCCCGTATTCGCCCAGCAGACCAAGGCCAAGCCCGCCGCCGACGCTCCGGCCGCGGCTCCCGCTGCGGCTCCCGCCGCGGCTACCTCCGCCCAGCCGATTGCTCCGCAGGGCGCTCCCGCCCAGCGCGATGAGCTCACGCCCGAGCAGAAGGCTTCCATGAAGGAAGCCGACCGCATGCGCGGTGAGAAGGCCCGCATCGACGCCGAGCTCGCCCTCGCTGAAGCCAAGCGCGCCGAAGAACTCGCCCCGCTTAACGCCGAGGTCGCCCGCCTGACCGCCGAGCGTGCGCTCCGCCTCGCCAAGGCTTCCGCCGAAGCCGCCGCCCTCGAAGACGAGCGCGCCAAGCTCGAGCGCCAGGCCGGCCTCGAGGCCGCTCGTTCCAGCGCCCGCCTGACGGAGCGCTCCAACAAGATCCGCGAACTCGAAGCCGAAGCCAAGCAGCTCCAGCTCGAAGCCGCTAATACCATCGCCCGCCTCTCCAATGAGATCCAGCGCTTCCAGAAGGAAGACGAGGCCCGCAAGATCGCCAGCAAGGCCAAGCCGAAGTATCTCAAGGATCCGCTCGTCGATGGCGTCCTGTATATCAGCGATCGCCGCATCTCCTTCAATGGCGCCGTGACCGAGCAGCTCGCCGACTACGTCTGCACGCGCATCTCCTTCTATAACAACCAGTCGTCCGAGTTCCCGATCTTCATCGTCGTCGATAACTCCCCCGGCGGTTCCGTCGCCGCCGGTTACCAGATCCAGAAGGCCATGGCCGCCTCCAAGGCCCCGGTCCACGTCGTCGTCAAGGGCTTCGCCGCCTCGATGACCGCCGTCATCTGCACGCTCGCCGAGCGCTCCTACTGCTACCCGAACACCATCCTCCTGCATCACCAGGCCTCGAACGTCGTCCGCGGCAACATGACCGTGCTCAAGGAGCAGATCGATTTCACCAACCAGTGGTTCGACCGTCTCGCCACCCCCGTCGCCAAGAAGATGGGTATCTCGCTCCCGGAATTCGTGAAGCAGATGTACGCCAACGATTCCAGCGGCGATTGGCAGGCCTTTGGCGATAAGGCCAAGGAACTCAAGTGGGTCGACAACGTCATCGAGCGCATCGAAGAGACCGCCATCCTCGATCTGCTCCCCGTGCCCGTCGCGCCGAGCTCCATGCCATCGCCGTTGCCTCAGCCGCCCACCCGCACCGAGATCTCGGGCGTGACCTCGCGCGTCGATGACAAAGGCCGTCCGTATTTCGAACTCCCCGCTCTCGCCAATCCCTTCGACGCCTGGTGGCTGTACGATCCGCAGGGATTGTATCGGGCGCGGTGAGTGCCGAAAAAGGCCGCCTATTCAGGCGGCCTTTTTTGTTTTAGAGACATGAACTCAAAGGGAGACCGGAAACCGGAAAGGATGCTGCGGTATCTCATAATTGCAGGTGTCGGGTGACGGCCATCAGGGCATCGGCCATTCGGGAGTCAGCCTTTCGGCCTTCGGCAGCCGGCTCCAGGATCCCGCAGCTGATGGCCGAGCAGCCGATACCTGTGTCGCCGACGCCCGTGCCCGTCACCTGTCACCTGGAATGGTGTCCTCCAGCTAATCACCCGGTCTCCGGTTTCCCTTTGAGTTCATCATTCCCGCCACCCGCTACCTGGGGCTGCCACCCGCCACCTGAAACTTGCATCCACTTTTGCACCTTTGCACAGGCCGTAGGCCGGTTTGCACCTTTGCACCTAGGACAGCACGTGGTGCTGTCTTTTCCCGAGATTCCTATCCGACTTGCACCGTCTGAAATAGGCGGCTTGATGGTCGGATACCCCTTATGCGCACCCCGTCGCTCCTCGCCCTTCTGGCTTCGCTTGTCTTCGTGACGGCGGCCGAAGACGGCGCCCAAGTCTATAACACCCTCTGCGTCGCCTGCCACGGCCCCGACGGCAAAGGACTCAATGGCCTGCCGCCCCTGGTCGGCAGCGACTGGCCCAAGGGCCCCGCTGCGCGCTCGATCAAGATCGTGCTCAGCGGGATGGAAGGTCCGGTCGAAGTCGCCGGTAAGACCTACAACATCGTCATGCCCCCGCAGGGTGCCGTGCTCAGCGACGAGAAGATCGCCGCCGCCCTCACCTATGTCCGCAAAGCCTTCGCGGGCGGTGCCGGTGCCGTGACGCCCGACGAGGTTAAAGCCGTGCGTGCCGCGACCGCCCAGCGCACGACGCCTTGGACCGCCGAAGAGCTGCTCAAGGACCATCCTTTCCCGCCCGCCAAGACCGCGCTGAAGAACCTCGTCGGCACGATGTATAAGGGCGAGTGGAAGACCTTACCTGACTTCTCCACGCTCAAGCCCGCGCTCATGGAAGATTTCAACGCCGGCGTGATCGACGTCGCGCAGTCCGGTCAGAAGGACGCCTTTGCGATGGTCTGGACCGGCCAGTTCGACGCCCCGGCGGAGGGTAAGTATACCTTCCTCTTCGACTGCGACGATTTCGGCGCCCTCTATGTCGGCGGCGAACGTATCGCTGAGGTGAAGGGCATCGGACCCGTCGGTGGCCGCGCCAAGGAAGTGCCGGTCATCCTGAAGAAGGGCCTTACGCCCATCCGCGTCGAATACGTGGAGTTCGCTGGCCAGGAAGTCGTCGTGCTCGGCTACAAGGGCCCGAAGGATAAGGACTACAAGTGGCTCTCTAAGACCAAGGGCGGGAAGGCCGGTAAGCCCGCCAAGGTGAGGGTCTTCATCCCGATCCAGCCCAAGGACGGTGTCGCCGCGATCTACCGTAACTTCATCGATAACATTTCCCCGCGCGCGATTGGCATCGGTTTCCCGAACGGACTGAACATCGCCTATAGCGCCGACAACCTCGCCGCCGAGCTCTTCTGGAACGGCAAGTTCATGGACGGCGGCCACCACTGGACCGACCGCGGCGCCGGCAACGAGCCGCCCGCGGGCACGAACGTCATCAAGCTTTCCGCCAGCCAGGGCGTCCTGCTCGAAGGCTCCGCCGGCGACGTCGTTCGCTTCGTCCGCGAGAAGGACGAAAAGGAATGGAAATTCTCCGCGGTCAAGGTCGCGGCCGAGTTCAAGGGCTACGACCTCGATAAGGCCGGCAACCCGACCTTCCGCTCCGCAGGTGAAGGCTTCGCGCTCACCGACGCCTGGCTGCCTGAAGAACATTCCGGCAAGGCTGCTCTCTCCCGCACGCTCAAGGTGACCGGCGATAAGACCGTCACGATCGTGCTCGCCCGCGACCTCGCGGTCAGCGGTCCGAGCGATGGCGTCGCCGAGATCGCCGGTGGCCTGGTGGTGCGCGCTGTCAGCGGCCCGGCCCCGAAGGCCAACGCCAACGACAAGAGCCTCACGCTCACCCTCAAGCCCGGCGAGACCGCCGTGCTGGGTTACTCCTTCCGCTAACCCTCATCACCGGAACCCAAATTTATGAAGAACCTCTCCCTGATCCTCGCCCTCGCCGGACTCGCCGTCGGCGTGTCGGCTGCTCCTGAAAAAGCCGCCAAGGCCGGCAAGGCTGCCAAGTCTGGCAAGCTCGCGACGGTTGACTCCATCCGCGTCGCCGAAGCTCGCCAGAACGAATTCTACGAACGCGTCGAGATCCCCACGCCCGCGGGCGAAGTGACCGAGGTCTCCTCGATCGCGCTGCTCCCTGGCAAGAAGGTCGCCATCGGCACCCGCCGCGGCGACATCTGGGTCGCCGAAGGCGCCTACGATGCCGACCTCTCCAAGATCAAGTGGACCAAGTACGCTTCCAACCAGCACGAGCCCCTCGGCATGTTCTGGAAGGAAGGCTCCATGTACGCGATGCAGCGTCCGGAGTTCTCGCGCCTGACCGACAAGGATGGCGACGGCCGCGCGGACAGCTTCGACACCGTCAGCTCCCAGTGGGGCGTCAGCGGCGACTACCATGAATACGCCTTCGGCTCCGACCCGGACAAGAACGGTGACGTCTGGATGGTCCTCTGCCTGACCGGTTCATTCCACGCCCACGCTCCGTGGCGCGGCTGGGCGGCTAAGATCACGCCCGAAGGTAAGTTCATCCCCGTGGCCTCCGGCATTCGCTCGCCGGGTGGTATCGGCGCCAATGATAAGGGTGAGTTCTTCTACACCGACAACCAGGGCGTTTGGAACGGCTCCTCTTCGCTCAAGTGGCTCCGCCCGGGATCGTTCCAGGGTAATCCCACCGGCAACAAGTCGGCCGCCCTCGCGAACTTCCCCGCGCCGCCCGAGCCCACCAGCGGCTCGCGTACGCTCGCTGAGCGCTTGAAGTTCCCCGAGTACGTGCCGCCGGCGCTCATCCTGCCGCACGGCAAGGTCGGTAATTCTCCGTCCGGCGTCGCGTGCGATATGTCCAAGGGCAAGTTCGGCCCGTGGGAAAGCCACATGCTCATCGGCGAGCAGACCGCTTCGCAGGTCCAGCGCGCCAACCTCGAGGTCGTCAACGGCCTCTATCAGGGCGCGGTCTTCCACTTCCTCGGCGGTTTCGAAGCCGGCCTGATCCCGGTCCGCATGGACCAGGAAGACGGCACGCTCTTCGTCGGCGGTTCCAATCGCGGCTGGGGTTCGCGCGGTTCGAAGAACTTCACCTTCGAGCGCGTGCGCTTCAAGGGCAAGGTGCCGTTCGAGATGCACAACATCTCCGCGCGCAATGATGGTTTCGAAGTGACGTTCACGCACCCCGTGGACGCCGCCGCGGCCGCCGACGTCGCGAACTACACCATGGATACCTTCACCTATATCTATCAGTCGAGCTACGGCAGCCCCGAGGTCGATCAGACCACGCCCACCATCAAGTCCGCCACCGTCTCCGCGGACGGACTCAAGGTCCGCCTCATCGTCGACGGCCTCGTCCGCGGTAATGTCCACCACCTCGCCCTCGGTGATATCAAGTCGAAGGCCGGCGAGACCCTGTGGCACAGCGAGGGATGGTATACGTTGAATGAGATTCCGGCCGCGAAGTAAGCTTCGCGGAGGGCCAGGGACAGGGCTAGGGACAGGTAATTTAAGAGGGGCGCCAATCGGCGCCCCTTTCTTGTGTGGGTAGGGATGCGATGACATCGCATCCGCTGTCTTGAGGTAGGGTTGAGCGCCCTCGCTCAACCGCGGCTGACCAAGGGTGGTCAGCCCTACCTAGGGACCAACTCAAAGGGAGACCGGAAACCGGAAAGGATGCTGCGGGCATATCATTGATTCAGGTGACGGGTGACGGCCACCGGGGCATCGGCCACTCGGGGGTCGGCCTTTCAGCCGTCAGCCATCGGCTTCGGGTTCCCGCGGCTGACCAAGGGTGGTCAGCCCTACCATAGACAGCTAGGTCGTGACGCGGTCCCGACCCTACCAAGGGAAGCTATTCAAAACTAAATTCGCCGTCGGTGGCTTCGGGGGGCGGAGGGTCGCCGGCGAGGATGGTGCGGACGAAGAGATCACGGTGCTCGGCGCAAGGGCCATGCGCGCGCAGGGCTTCGACGTGCTCAGGCGTGCCGTAACCTTTGTGCGTGGCGAAACCGTATTGGGGATAACGCGCGTGCATTTCGACGAGCATGCGGTCGCGTTCGACCTTGGCCACGATCGAGGCGAGCGCGATGGCGAGGCTCTTGCCGTCGCCGCCTTTGACCGATTCATGCGCCCAGGCGAACGGACGCAGCGGCAGTCCATCGACGAGCACGAGGAACGTGCGCGCATCGGTGCGGCCGAAGAGTTCGCCCTCGGTGCCCGCGGCGGCGAAGAGGGGAGCGATGTGCCCGACGGCGAGTTTGGCGATGCTGCGGGCCATCGCGAGACGCGTGGCCCCGAGAATATTATGCGCCGAGATTTCCATCACCGAGCCGGCGGCCCAGGCGGTCTTGAGCTTTCCCTTCGGCTTCCATCTTCGCGATGACCTCGCGCAATTCCGCGCGCTTCTCGGGGGTCAGCTTCTTGGAATCATTCGCGCCGGAGAGTTTCCGCAGCCAGGCGGGCTCGCCGTAGAAGCCGGCGTCGAGCAGCACCGCCGCGGCGATCACGGGTCCGCAGAGCGAACCACGGCCAGCTTCATCCACTCCCGCGATGCCCGGACGATCGGCACCTTTCTTGCGGTCGAATGATGCCAGCGAGGCCACGGCTTATTCCGCCTTCTTGCGGCGGACGAACGGTTTGGTGGCCGGCGGCTCGAGCCCACGGACCTCGTAGGCGGTCTTGAAGTGCAGCTTGGCGAAATTGACGAGGATCGCCGGGCCGAGACGGCCGACGAGTTCGATGCCGGCGTTCTTGGCTTCGGAGCCGGAGCCCTTGGGCAGCTGGACGCCACCATCCTGCGAGAGGCGGTCGATCTCACGGACGAAGGCCGCGCGGGCGACGATGGAGGCCGCCGCGACGACGGGGTCGGATTCGGCCTTGGTGCGCATGCGGAGGTCGAACTCGACGCCTTTGCGGGCGAGCTCCTTCTGCACGAGGGGTTCTTCGGTGAATTGGTCGAGCAGGCCCCACTTGGGTCGGCGCTGGTGCTGCAGCTCGAAATCCTTGAGGGCTTCTTCGCACGAGGTCGCGTGCATCCAGCCCAGCAGGCGGTTGAGGTTCTTGCCGAAGCGCGAGTGCAGCTCGTTATACTTCGCCATGCGCATGAACGTCGTCTTCACCGCCACGCCGGGGGTGGAGCGGATGATGCGGTCGAGTTCGGCGATCTTCGTGTCGGTGAGCTTCTTCGAATCCTTGATGCCCAGTTCGATCCATTCGCGGGTCATCTCGCCCGTCGCGATGACGCAGGCCGAGACCACCGGGCCGAAGAGGTCGCCCTTGCCGGACTCGTCGAGGCCGGCGTGTTCTTCGAACCACTCCGGGTTATTCGCTTCCTCGTAGCCCAGGATCGCCTGGCCGGTGACATCGGGCTCGAGGGTGAATTTTACGAAGTCCTCGGTGCCCTTGCCCGAGATGACGCACTTGCCGGACTTGTAGTGGACGATGTTCAGGTTCTCGCCCTTGAAGGCGAAGGCGGCATGGTCGACGGGGAAGGAGACCCAGCCCTTGGCGACGAGGATGGTGCGGAGCTTCGCGGCCTCAGCCGCGTCGAGCTTCAGCGTATGCATCGCCACCTTCTTCGGCTCGTCGTCGGAGTCCTGCTTTGCCTTTCGTGCCATGAGTCCCAAGGTCTACCGTAGTTGGCGTCCAAATCCAGCCCCATCCATGCCCGCCGCGAAACCCGCCCGTAATGCCAGCATCTCCGCGATGCGCCGGGCGCTTTTGGCCTGGTTCGCCCGGAACCGTCGCCCGATGCCGTGGCGGGAAGAAGTGTCGGCCTACCGGACCGTGGTCTCGGAACTGATGTGCCAGCAGACCCAGATCGCCACCGCGATCCCGTACTTCGAAAAGTGGACCGCCAAGTGGCCGGACTTCAAGGACCTCGCCAAAGCCGAGGAGTCCGAGGTCCTCGCGCTCTGGGCCGGCCTCGGGTATTACTCCCGCGCGCGTAATCTCCTGAACCTCGCCAAGCAGGTCGCCGCGTTGAAGTCGCCGCCGCGGACCGCCGCCGAGTGGCGCGAGTTCAAAGGCGTCGGGCCGTACACCGCCGCCGCCATCGCCAGCATCGCTTTCGCTGAGCCCGTCGCGGTCGTCGACGGTAACGTCGTGCGCGTGCTCGCTCGCCTGGACGGCGTGCGGGCCAAGCTGCGCGACGCCTCGTCCGCAGCCAAACTATTCACCTCGCGGGCCGATGAGCTCGTCGACCCGAAGCAACCCGGAGATTTCAACCAGGCCATGATGGAGCTCGGCGCCACCGTCTGCCGTAAAGGCGTGCCGGACTGCGCCAAGTGCCCGCTGGCGGAGTGGTGCGATGCCAAGAAGGCCGGTGATGCCCAGGCCTTACCGCGCTTCGTTTCCAAGGAGCGCAAGGAAGCCGTCGTCGAACGCGCGCTCGTCACCCGCGAAGGCAAGATCTTGCTCCGACGCAATCCACATAGCGCCAAGCGCCTCGCCGGCATGGCCGAGATCCCCGTGCTGTCGTCGCTCGGCATCGAGCCGGCGGGCGAGCCCGCGCTCGTGCGCCGTCGCACCATCGGCACGGTGACTTACGAAGAGAAACTCCACGCCCTTGAGCCCAAGGTCGCCGAGCTCCGTCGCTGGACGAAGGACGGCGAGCTCGAGTGGGTGGACGCGCAGGCTTTAGACGGGGCCGCTTTGAGCGGGCCGCATCGACGCTGGCTCGGCGAGTGGCTTAGTCGAGGCGGTCGGACAGCGCGCGGCAAACGGCCTTGAGGGTCGCCACGCGCGCGTAGCGCTTATCGTCGCCCGAGACCACCACCCACGGGGCGTGCGGCGTATCGGTGCGCGCGATCATGTCTTCGGCTGCGCGGACGTTGGCATCCCACTTCTTACGGTTGCGGTAATCTTCCTTCGTCATCTTGTGACGCTTGTGCGGAGAGATTTCGCGGGCATGGAAGCGGCGCAGCTGTTCTTCCTTCGAGATATTGATCCAGAGCTTGAGCACCACCATGCCGGACTCGGCGAGGCGGGCCTCGAAATCATTGATCTCCGCATAGGCGCGGGCCCATTCGGCGTCCTTGGCGAAACCCTCGACGCGTTCGACCATCACGCGGCCGAACCAGGAGCGATCGAAGACCGCGAGATGGCCCGGGGCGGGCACCTTGTTCCAGAAGCGCCAGAGATAGTGACGAGCCTTTTCTTCCGGCGTCGGGGCCGGCGTCGGGAAGACTTGGTAATGGGCGGCGTCGAGCAGGCCGCAGAGACGGCGGATCGCGCCGCCCTTGCCGGCGGCGTCGGGGCCTTCGAGGACGACCATCGTCGAGAGCCCCTTCTGCGGCGGCGAGGCGAGTCAGGCGACCGAGGCGGGTCTGCAGTTTTACCATCTGCTGACTGTAGCCTTTCTTGTCCAAAGTCGGATGGGCCGTGGCGCTTTCGAGCAGACCACGCGGACGGCCACTCGGCTTCTTCGCAGGGACCGCCGGACGGCGACGCGAGACCTGACCCAGCTGAGCGGCGATGACCAGGCCGGCACTGAGGTCACGGTGTTTCGTTTCGGTGCCGCCCATGACGACCTTCCACGGCAGATTCTTCCCGCTACCTTGGCTGCGGAGTGCGCGACAGAGCGTCAGATTGCTGTGCTTGGCGAGCAGGAGGTCTTCTTCCGTGACCATCCAGCCCTCGGCATCGGTATCCTCGGCGTCGCGGAGGCGTTTGCGCAGCGTCTTCTCCGACGTCTCTAGCCAGACCTTGACCACCGACGTGCCGTCGGCGGCGAGGAGTTCTTCAAACGTGCGGAGGGATTTCAGGCGGGCGCGGAGCGCGTCGCCAGAAATTTCATGGGAGGCTACCTCGACGGCTGTACGGGTGAGCCAATCGCCGACCACGATGGTCAGGCGACCTTTCGCCGGCATCTCCTGCCAATACGGCCAGAGGAAGGGGCGACCGTCGATGGAGGCGGCATCCGGAGCGCAGATGCGGACCGTGCGGGAGTCGAACCACTCCGTTAGCTGATTGGCGAGCGCGGAGGCCGCGAGGCGGTCGCAGCCGCCGATGACGATCACCGCGCTCTGCTGCTTCGTGACCAGGCGGCGCTGGGCGGCCAGGAGGCGAAGATGGAGGGCAGAGCGGGCTCGCTCGAGTGCGCTACGGGTAGGCATCGGGGGCACTATGCAGGACGCCACCGCCGATGGGAAGCGTGATTGAGTGACAGAACCGTGACGGCTCAGCCCAGCAGCCCGGCGATGTCGGCCACGTAGACTTGGCGCCCGCCGGCGTGGGCGGAGTCGAAGCAGAACTGGCGGCCGCTCCGGCTGGCGGAGGGGTGGGTATCGCAACGCCATTCCTTGCCCACGATATCAATCGGCGAGGGGAAGGCCCCGACCTCGATGCGGCGGTTGGTGGGGATATGGTAAAGGTACGGCCGTTGCAGCTTCTCGGGGCCCTGCGGGTAGGTGTCGTTGAGCACCCACTCGTTGTTCGTGTTCGGCAGGTAGGTGTTGTGGCCGTTGTTCGGCATCGCTTCTTTGCCGACGACCGTGACCTCGTCGGAGAGGTCCTTATAGACGTAGAAGCGCTCGCCGTGTGAAGGGTGCCAGGCCCAGGCGAAGATGTGCTGCGGGTCGCGCCAGACGAAGTGCGAGGTTCCGCCGTTGGGATCCATCACGTGGACCTTGCCGCCGTTGACATCGATCGTCAGCGCCCGCGTGCGGAAGCTACCCTTGTCTCCGGGATTGCGCCAGCGGTGGAGGAAGAAGAGGCGGGTGCCGTCGGTGTTGCAGAGCAGGTGGTTGAACCAATGGACCGCACCTGGCTTGAAGGCGACGTTCGCCGGGCCGGTGAACGGAATCTTGGCCGCCTCGGCGAGCGAGAAGAGTAGGCGCTGCTTGCCCGTGGCGACGTCCATGCTCCAGATGCCGATGTCATCAGGGGCCGGCTTGAGTTTCCAGATATCACGTTCCGCGCCGGTGGCGTAGCCGTAACCCGGGCGGGTGACGTCGAGTCGGGCGAAGTCCGGCGCGAAGGCCGTCTTGCCGTCGGGGCTGAACGTATAGAACGGATGGGGCAGGGTGCGGGTGCGGCCGGACTTCACATCGAGGATGCGCGTGACGAACTGGCCGTCGGCGCGGTCGTTCCAGGCCACATCCCGGTCCGAGCCAGGGACCCATTGCAGCATGCAGCCTTGTTGCCAGTTCCAGGCGTTGGACCCGCCCAGGTCGATCCAGCGGTCGCCGTCCTGGGTGTCGACCATCCCGACGCGGATCGAGTCGGCCTTCGTCGGCGAGCGGCCTTCGAAGTCGACCTCATTGGCGAGCACGAAGCGGTCATCGGCCGAGAAGAGGAATTTATCGTAGTAGCCGCGCCAATGAAATTTCGGCCCGCGGGTGATCGGACGGATGCGGGCTGTGGCCGGTGTGCGAAGCGCAGCCAGCGAGCGCGCCGAGGGAAGCGAGGGCGGAGAGTTTGAGGAAGTCGCGGCGGGGGAGCATGGGAGGCGAGAGTATGGAGTATCGGGGTAACGGTAGGTGCAAAAGTGCAAATCGGCCTACGGCCTGTGCAAAGGTGCAAAAGTGAGAAGCAAGTTGATAGGCTGCATGGAAGGCTGAATCGATGCAGGGCTAGGGCTGGGGCTTGGGCCAGGGAAGATACCGCTTAGCGCGCGGGGTCTTCTTCTTCGTCGTCGGCCGGAGGGCAGGATGCCCTTCAGGAGTGCATCGAGGGTCTTCTGGAGGGCGGCTTTCATCGCGCCGGCTTCGGCCTTGTCGACCGCCTTGATCTGCCAGCGGATGGCTTCTTCCTTCTTGCCCTTGGAGCCAGCGAAGGCGCGCGAGCGTGTCGAGTTTATCGGGGTGTTCTTCCTTCGTGAGCTTCACCGCCTGCACGGCGCACTTTTCCGCGAGGGGGAGGTTCAGGTTTTTCGCGAAGGCCGGGCACCGTGAGTAGGCGCCAGGCGATTTCGTTCATCGCCTCGGCGTCGTCGAACTCTTCGTCGGCCAGCTTGCTGAGCTGGGCGTAGAATTTCGTCGGATCGCCGCGGGCGAGGCCAATCTGGGCTTCGATGGATTCGCGGAGTTCCTTGCCTTCCTTGGTGCGGGAGCACGCCCGCGGCAGCGGGTAGGGCTTTTTCCGCGGCATCCCAATCGCGGTCGGCCCATCGCTTCGGAAAGCGCGTCGAGCTTCGCCTGCGCGGCGAGCATCTCGGGGTCGCCCGACGACTTCGAGGCGGGGACGGCCGGTTTGCTCAGGCGGCGCTGCGGAATCTTGTCGGCGATCGGCGCGGCGGCGGCGAGGGGTGTGCCCGTGAGGATATCGCCGATGATCTCATCGGTGAGTTGCATCGGGTGGCCCATCCAGGCGATTTTGCCTTCGGCGACGACGAACGCATGCGGGATGCCGTTCACTTCGGCGGCTTCGAGCCAGTCCTTGATGAAGGCCTTGCCGCCGACGGCGACGCGGTAGGACATCTTATCGCCTTGGGCCTTGAGGAAGTCTTTCGCGCGTTGGGCGGAGGCCGCATCGCGTTCGGCTTCCCAGACGTTGACGCCCGTGATGACCACGCCCTTCTTGCCCATCTTCTTGTGGAGCTCATCGAGGTGCGGGATCGCGGCGACGCACGGGCCGCACCAGCTCGCCCAGCATTCGAAGACGTAGATTTCGCCCTTCTTGAATTCTTTCACCGCCTCGCCTTGGAGCATCGACTCCGGGCGCGTGGCGGGAGCGGGATCGCCGACTTTCAGGCCAGCGGCGGAAAGGGTGGCCGTGAGCAGCAGCAGGAGCAGGGTGCGCATGGGAATGAGTTTGGGTCGAGGATGATGGGAGGCAAGAGGGGGTTGTCGGAAGGTGGTGGCGGATAGCGGTTGGCGGTTAGCGGTTGGGGCAATGGGCTGTGCGGGGTAGGGACAGCACCACGTGCTGTCCTAGGTGCAAAGGTGCAAATCGGCCTGCGGCCTGTGCAAAAGTGCAAAGGTGGATGCATGCTTCGGGTGGCAGGTGATTGGGTAGGGCCAACCATCCTTGGTTGGCCGCGGCCGAGCAGGGATGCTCGGCCCTACCTAGAGCCAATGGGGCAATCTCAAGGGGAGACCGGAAAGGATGCTGTGGGGGATTCATTATCAGGTCCCGGGTCTCGGCCGTCGGGTATCAGGTTCAGGTGTTCAGGTTCGGGTACAGGTCCCGGGAGTTTCATTCCCCAACCGCCAACCGCTAACCGCGTCAACCTATCCAAAGACAGCTAGGTCAGCACGCAGTGCTGACCCTACCCACGCATGACGAAACAAAAAACCCCGACGGGGTCGGGGTTTTGGACGGACTGGTAGTTGGTCTCAGGCCTTGGGAGCGTTGAATTTCGCGCGGATGGCTTCGACGACGGCCGGGTCGGCCAGGGTCGAGACATTGCCGAGTTCGCGGCCTTCCGAGATATCGCGCAGGAGGCGGCGCATGATCTTGCCCGAGCGGGTCTTGGGGAGATCCGGGACGAAGACGATGCGCTCCGGGCGGGCGAACTTGCCGATCTTGGCGTCGACCATGCCGTTGAGCTTCTTGGCGAGTTCGGCTTCGTTGACCGTCTTGGCGGCGGCGGACTTCAGGATGACGAAGGCCATGAGGCCCTGGCCCTTGAGGTCGTGCTTCACGCCGATGACGGCAGA
This sequence comes from Opitutales bacterium, assembly GCA_964203605.1. Classification (GTDB taxonomy): domain Bacteria; phylum Verrucomicrobiota; class Verrucomicrobiia; order Opitutales; family UBA953; genus UBA953. Next base: position 329,322 of record CAXNMQ010000003.1, on the reverse strand, counting down.
CTCAGCGACCGCCGCGTCTTCGATGAAGATCGCTTCCAGTTCCGCCGTGCCGATGCGGTGGCCCGAGACGTTGACCACGTCGTCGACGCGGCCGGTGATCCAGAGGTAGCCGTCCTTGTCGCGGATGGCGCCGTCGCCCGGGAAGTAATATTTACCACCCCAGCGGTTCCAATAGGTGTCCACGTAGCGCTGTTCGTCGCCGAAGATGCCCTGCGTGATGCCAGGCCAAGGCTTGCGGATCGCGAGGATGCCGTGGTCGGTCTCGTTGCCGTTCTCGTCGAGGACGGCGGCGTCGACGCCGAAGAAGGGCAGCGTGGCCGAGCCAGGCTTCGTGGGCGTGCAGCCAGGCATCGGGGTGATCATGTGGCCGCCGGTCTCGGTCTGCCACCAGGTGTCGACGATCGGGCAGCGCTCGGCGCCGATGTTGCGGTGGTACCAGAGCCAGGCTTCCGGGTTGATCGGTTCGCCGACGGAGCCGAGGAGGCGCAGCGAGGAGAGGTCATGCTTCTTCACCCATTCATCGCCCCACTTCATGAAGGCGCGGATCGCGGTCGGCGCGGTGTAGAAGACCGTGACCTTGTGGTCTTGGATGATTTTCCAGAAGCGGCCGAAGTCAGGAGCGTCGGGCGCGCCTTCGTACATCAATACCGTGGAGCCGTTGAGCAGCGGACCGTAGACCACGTAGGTGTGGCCCGTGACCCAACCCACGTCGGCCGTGCACCAGAAGAGGTCGTCGCCCCGAAGGTCGAAGACATACTTGTTGGTCGAGTAGGCGTGGACCATGTAGCCGCCCACGCTGTGCATGATGCCCTTGGGCTTGCCGGTGGAGCCGGAAGTGTAGAGCAGGAAGAGCATCTCATTGGCCTCCTGTTGAACCGCTTCGCATTGGTCGGTGACCTTGGCGGCGGCTTCGTGATACCAGACATCGCGGCCGGCCTGCATGACGCAGCCCGCGTCGGGCTTGCCCGGGTGACGCTGGAGCACGAGCACGTGGGCGCAGGTCGGGCAATCCTTCACGCCTTCGTCGACCGTCTGCTTGAGCGCGAGGAATTTACCGCGGCGGTAGCCGCCATCCATCGTGATGACCGCCTTCGACTTCGCGTCATTGACGCGGTCGCGGATGGATTCGGCCGAGAAGCCGCCGAAGACGACCGAGTGGACGAGGCCGAGGCGGGCGCAGGCCAGGACGGCCATCGCGAGCTCAGGGACCATCGGCATGTAGATCGCGACCGTGTCGCCGCGCTGGAGTCCCATGCCCTTGAGCACGTTGGCGAAGCGGCTGACTTCGGAGAGCAGCTGACGGTAGGTGATGCGGCGGACCTCGACGGCCTTGCCGTCGGCGGTGGGCTCGCCTTCGTAGACGATCGCGACCTTGTCGCCGAGGCCCTTGGCGACCTGCGCGTCGAGGCAGTTGTAGGCCACGTTGGTCTTGCCGTCCACGAACCAGCGGAAGAACGGCTTCTTGGATTCGTCGACGACCTTGGTCCACGGCTGGAACCAAGCGAGCTCCTTGGCTTCGTCGGCCCAGAAGCCATCCGGGTCTTGGATCGAGCGGTTGTAGAGGGCGGTGTAGCCATCCATGCCCTTGACGCGGGCCTTGGCGACGAACGCGGCGCTCGGCGGGAAGATCTGCTCGTTGGAGCCAAAGCCTTCGGCGCTGGCCTTCTTGACGTCGTCGATTTCTTCGTTGGCGTCGGAATTCTGAGGGGTGTTGGCCATGTTATTTACGTTTGGAGCGAAGGATGAGGTAGATAGAAAAGGCGACCAGCAGGGCGAGGGCTAGCACAAGCCAGGGGGTGCCGGTGATATCAGGAGAGAGAGGGGGTTGATCCGCAAAAATGACCATGGGGCAGTGGGGTGGGGAATATGAACCCTGCGGGTCGCCGGAGGGCAACCAAAACGCGGGGTCTGTGAGTAGTTTGACCCCTCCCTTCAGGGTTTGTTGCCTAAAGTTCGGCCAGCAGTTCCGCAAACCCGTCGACCACGCGCACGCCTAGGCCTTGGAGACGCTCGCGATGCTGGTGGCCGTGGGCAGCCAGCACACAGTCGACGCCCATCGCGGCCGCGGCTTCGGCGTCGTGAGCGGTATCGCCGATATAGATCACGTCCTCCGGGCGATGAGCCAGGTCGGACAGGTGGAGGCGCGCGCGGTCTTCCTTGCTGCCGGCGTGGATATCGTGGCCGCCGCAGGTCTTGATGAAGTGGCGATCGAGTCCGTAGTGCGTGAGCGTCGTGGTGAGCAGGCTGCGCTCATAGGCCGAGAGTACTGAGTGCGTCAGCCCGGCCGCCGTGAGTCCGTCGAGGAGCGTCTGCGCGTGCGGGTGCAGTTCGCACTCCGTCTTACGTTCCTCGTAGGCGGCCATGAAGCGGACCGACATCGCGCGGAAGGAGGCTTCGTCGGGCGTGAACCCGATCGCCTGGTAGACCTTGATGACGGGGAACTGAAAAATCTGGCGATAGCGGACCGGGTCGACGAGCGGATGGCCATCTTCCTTCAACAGACGGTTCAGCGATGCACAGCACAACCACGTGTCATCGAGGAGCGTGCCGTTCCAATCCCAGACGGCGTGACGATAGTCGGTAAGCTTCTTACGCATGGGCGGACACCAGGGAGAAAGCCTCGATGGCCACACCTTGGCAACAGTGGGCGAGATCGGGAGGCCGGCCGCCGACGTCGAAGCCGTCCCAGCGGAGCGGCAGCTCGCTCCAGGCGGTGGGGTCAGCCAGGCTGAGTTCATACGGCGCGTGGTGGACTTGACCGCGGACGAGTCGGCCGCCGCGCTACCGAGAAGAAGCTGTAGCGTTCGGCCAGGTGGAATTCGAGCGAGCCAGGCGCGGCGATCTGCGGCGACGACACGGCCGACCAAGCGTATCGCGCCGTCTCCTGCTCGCCTTGGCGGCGGCAGGTCTGCGCGAGTCCCGGGCCGAAGGACATCGCGGCATGTTCGTAGGGCAGCCCAAAGCCCGCGCGGGCGATCATGACGGCCGGGGCGCGGTCGCAGTCGAGCGAGAAGAACCACACGCCGGGTTCGCCCGAAGCGTCGCGCACGTAGGTGCGCACGTTGAGCTCGTTGAAGTAAGAAAGCCAGGGCAGGGCGGGCAGGCCAAGGGGGCGGACCGCATTCATGCGGAAGCCCACGACGCCGAGGTATGCCTTGCCTTCGAAGGTATCGACCGTGAGGCCGGCCGGTAGGCGGGACTGGATTGCCTCCGCCGCATATTCCCAATGCAGAAAGAACAGGTCGTCCCAGCGCTGACGCATGACTGGGCGGCGCGTCGGGCGGACGCGGGCGCGCAGCAGTCGGTCGGTGGCATCGCTCACGCTGCTCATCCTCCTCGGAGGTCCGAGCGGGTCAAGCGGACCGGCTTTTATTTCCCCTCGGCGAACGGCGGCTTCGACAGGTCCAGCTGGTAGAGCACCTGGTTGTATTCCCAGCGTGGGGTCGGCTGCTTGTTGCCCGAGAACATCGTCGTGTAGGTGCCTTCGAAATGGATTACCGGCGAATCGGCCTGGAAGAATTCCGGATGCAGCACCGGATTGTAGAACGTGTAATTATCGTGCGAGAGCACCTTGCGGGCATTACCCCAAGGGCCGGCGGGGTCGGACGCTTCGGCCAGCCAGATTTCGCCGAGGAAGGAAGGCTTGCCGGCCTTCTGTGTGAAGATCGCGAGCCACTTGCGGTTCCAGGGGTGCCAGGCGATGTGGCCCTTGTGCACGACGATGGCCTCGCCGGTCGGCGTGGCGGCGGAAGTCGCGGCACGCATGGGTTTCCAATTATCCGGATTCTTCCAGCCTTCATAGGTGGCGGGTGTCCGGAGAATCGGGAATGGGTCGCAGAACAGAATCCATTTACGGCCGACCGGGTCCGTCCAAGGCACCGCGTGGCCTTCGGGCATCGGTGGGGCTTTCGGGTTGGCCGCGTCTTCGGTCCACACGGTGTCGAGCGGGTGGAAGAGTTCTTCGTGCGGGTCCCATTCGACGAGATCCCAGCGATAGGCTTGCATCTCGCCCTTCGTCTTCACCGCTGCGGCGACCAGATGTGGTGCGCCTTTGGCATCGGGCAGCGTGATCGCACCCCAGATCCAGGTCGGGCCATCGCCAGGTACTTTCGCGACTCCGCGCGGGCGCAGTTCGCTCTGCGCGGTCTTCCGTTCGCTCACGTAGGTGAAAGGCGGACGCAGGGGCGGCTTCGCCGGCGGGACGAATTTTTCGGTCGACGCCGCGGAGACGTTGAAGATCCCGAGCGGGTAGTGGGCCAGATTCGTGTCGCCCCAGAACCAGAGCATCTTTCCACCGAGCTTTGCCGTCACCACGCTATCGGAGCCGAGCACGCCGCTTTCTTTCCAGTCGAGCTGTTCGCCGAGCTTCTGCGATTCCGCGAAGAGGCCCGCGCCCGTGAGGCGGCCGAGGCGACGGGCGAGGATCGTGCGCTCGACCGTGACCTTGAGCGTCTTACCGGCGACGGGTGTAAGGCGGACGCCTGCGTAGCCGAACCCGTCGGCCTTCACGCCGTAGCCGTGGCCGTGGACGCTGAACCAGGTCTCGCGCCCCATGAGTTCGGGCAGATCGAAGGCGATCAATCCGGCGTTGTCGGAGATGAAGCGGGCGCCGTGGACTCGTGCGGAGTTCGACGCCTGGCACGGGCCAGCCATCGCCCTTCTCGACGATCTCGATGCGGCAAGGCTGGGCGGCGAATCCCGTCGTCGCGCAGGCCAGCAAGCCAAGGAGCCAAGGGGTGAGCCTCATGGGTACAGTGTCGGCGGAATTGGCCGTGATTCAAGCCTGTGCGGGGCTTTTCGCTTGGAGCGGGGGCGGTCCGGGCTTACCTCTGGGACATGCTTCCGGAAGCCCGCCAGAAAGAGCTCAAGGCCTTCGCCGAGAAACTCGCGGACATCGCCCGCCGGGTCTTGGTCGCGGCGCACGCCCGCGTCGACACCGAGGTCGAAATCAAGTCCGACGGCACGCCCGTGACCGTCGCCGACAAGGAAGCCGAGCGCCAGATGCGCGCGGCCATCAAGCAGGCTTATCCGGATCACGGTATCCTCGGTGAGGAGTTCGGCCCCGAGAACGTTGACGCCGAGTATTGCTGGGTGCTCGATCCCATCGACGGCACCAAGTCGTTCCTTTCCCGCGTCCCGCTCTACGTCACCCTCATCGGCCTGCGCTACGAAGGGAAGCCCGTCCTCGGCGTCATCGACCAGCCCATTCTCTGCGAGCGTATCGTCGGCGACAACCGGACGTGCGAACTCAACGGCCGGCCCGTGCGTGTGGCCGAAGTTGCGATGAAGGACGCCGTCGTCGTCTCGACCGACCTCGACAACGTCCGCCGCCTGCATCGCGACGTTCGTTGGAACCGTTTAGCCGACAGCGTCGCCCATGTGCGCACGTGGGGAGACGGCTACGGCCATCTCCTCGTGGCGTCCGGCCGTGCGCACGTCGTGGCCGACCCCATCATGAACCCGTGGGACCTCGTGCCCGTGCTGCCCGTCCTGCGTGGCGCCGGTGCCGTCGTGACTTCCTGGGATGGCGGCGATCCGATCAAGGCCGGCAACATCATCGCCGCGGCGCCGAAGCTGCACGCTGAGGTGATGCGGACGCTGCGCGAGTAAGCGCGGGTCAGAGACGGATCTTCAGCGAACGACCGTGGGCGTCGAGACGCTCCATGCGCGCGAACGCGTCGACCACGCCGGCCGCCTTCTTGAGCGAGGCCGGGTCGTACTGCACCAAGCTCGTGCGGCGGAGGAAGTCGGCGACGCGCAGGCCGCTGAAGAAGCGACCCGTGCCGCCGGTCGGCAGGGTGTGGCTCGGGCCGGCGGTGAAGTCGCCCAGCACTGTGGGCGTGTGGCTGCCGATGAGGATCGCGCCGGCGGTGGTGATCTGCGCGGAGAGCTTCTTGAGCTTACCCTTCGCGACCATCAGTTCGAGGTGTTCCGGGGCGACGAGATTGGCGGCTTCGGCAGCGTCCTCGATTTTCGAAACGAGGATGACGCAGACCTTGGCGGCGAGCGCTTTCTTGATCTTCTCGCCGTGGGTGAGTGAGTTGGACTGCGCGCGCGCGGCGGCGAGGCACTTGTCGGCGAAGGCTTCGGTCTCCGTCACCAGATAGAGCTTCTCCTTGCCGCTGCCGTGTTCGGCCTGCGCGCAAAGGTCGGCCGCGACCCACTCCGGCTTGGCGGTGCGGTCGGCGATGATCATCACTTCGCTCGGGCCGGGGAGGAGGTCGACGCCCACGAGGCCGAAGACCTGGCGTTTCGCTTCGGTGACGAAGGTGTTGCCCGGGCCGAAGATCTTGTCGACCGGCGTGACCGTGCTCGTGCCGAGGGCCATCGCGGCGACGGCTTGGACGCCGCCGATGGCGTAGACTTCGCGGACGCCGCAGAGGTAGAGCGCGGCGAGGATGTCGGGATTGATTTTTCCGTCCGGTCCGGGAGGCGTGCAGGCGCAGAGTTCCGGGACGCCGGCGACCTTGGCGGGGAGCGCGGTCATCAGCACCGTGGAGACGAGCGGGCACCTGGCCGCCAGGAATGTAGAGGCCGCAGCGACGGATGGCGTGGTGGCGTTCGCCGACCGTGGCGCCGTGCGGGTTCTTTGCTGTCCATCCTTTGGGCAGTGTGCGGGCGTGGAAGGCCGTGACGCACTTCGCGGCTTCGTCGAAAGCTTTCTTCTTCGCTGGATCGAACTGGGCGGCGGCTTTCTCCAGGTCCTTGAGCGGGACGCGGATCTGGCGGACCGTGAGCTTCGCGTGGTCGAACTTCGCCGTGTAATCCAGGACCGCGATGTCGCCGCGGGCCTTCACGTCGGCGATGATCGAGGCGACGGTCGCGCGCACGTCGGGCGCGGCTTCGCCCGAGCCCACGAAGGCGCGGAGTTGGCTGCGGAAATCCTTGTCGCTGCTGCGGAGGAGGGTCATGGGCTCAGAAAGAAGGGAAATCGAAGAGGCCGGCGGGCAGCGCCGGGTTGACCTGGATCTGGGCGTAGGTGACATCGCCAGACTTCTTGCCGTCGACGAAGATCGTCTCCTTGGACGGGAAGGCGATACCGTCGACCTTGGTCAGCGCGGCGACCTTCTGGCGCTGGAGTTCACCCTTCGGGGTCGGTTGATCGGAGGCCACGAGCACGAAGGAATCGGCGTCGAAGTGGCGCGTGATGCGGAAGCCGCTCGCGTAGGCGTATTCGACCGCCTGGGTCTTAACGCCGTCGATCTCGGAAGGGCCTTTGTAGGTCGCCGTGCCGAGGCCGGCGGCGGGGAGGGCGAAGAAGGCGAGGTCATCGCGGGACATGTCCTGGAGCTTCTTGAATTCTTCGTAGGGGACCGAGCGGACGGATCGGCGGGCGAGCGCGTCGGCGCGGTTCGTGGTCCAGCCGTCGAGGCGGCCGGCGCAGACCGCGGCTTCGAGGCCACGGTCGCGATCGGTGGTCTTCTGCAGGCGGTAGCCCGGTGCGGCCAGCGTGAGGGTCGTCGTATTCAGCTCCTTGCCCTTGTCGTCGAAGGCCGCGAATTCCATGCGCAAAGCTTTCACTTTATCCAGCGTGGCGACGTCGGAGGTGAGCGCCGCGCGGGCCTTGGCGATGACGACCTCGACCGTCAGCGCTTTGTCGGCGGCGGACAACACGAGTGGTCCCGCGAGCAGGAGCGTCGCGAACAGCGCGGAGAATGGGCGAAGCAGGACCATGGAAGGCAAATGTTGGGCGGGGGCTCCGCCTTGGCAAGCATCGGAAGGGCGTGCGCCGCTCCCGAACTCAGCGTTCGCCGGTCGCCTTGAGCAGGCCCGCCACGTCGCAACGGCCTTCGTAGAGCGCCTTGCCGACGATGGCGCCGACGAGGTTCGGGTAGGCCTTGGCCATCTCGGCGAGGCGCACGACGTCTTCTGTGCCGGACACGCCGCCAGAGGCGATGACGCCGCAGGGGCAGACCTTGAGGACTGCCTCGAGGGATTTCCAATTCGGGCCCGTGAGCATGCCGTCGGTCGCGATGTCGGTGTAGATCACCGTCGAGACGCCGAGCTCGCCGGCTTCCTGGGCGAACTCCGTGGCCTTGAGGGCCGTGACGGCCGTCCAGCCTTTGACGGCGACGAGGCCATCCTTGGCGTCGATACCGACCGCGAGACGTGGGCCGTGGGCCTTGGCCATCTCGCGGAGGAAAGCGGGATCAGTCGCGGCGCGCGTGCCGATGACGACGCGGCTTGCGCCGGCGGCGTAGGCGGCTTCAGCGGTGGCGCGATCGCGCATGCCTCCACCGAATTGGATCTTCGGACCGAGCGCGGCGATGCGCTGGAGCGTCGGGAGATTGAGCGGGGCGCCGCCGAAGGCGCCGTCGAGGTCGACGACGTGAATCCACGCCGCGCCAGCTTGGGCGAAGACGATGGCCGGCTCGACCGGGTCCTTGTAGTAGTCGGTGCGCGCGTCGTCGCGACCTTGGCTGAGGCGGACGCAGCGACCGCCGCGGATATCGATGGCCGGATAGGCGAGCATGGGAATCAGGAAGCCTTCTTCTTCGGTGCGGCGGCCGAGACCGTGACCGGCTTCTCGCCGCGGATCGCTTCGGCCGTCACCGTGAACTTCGAGCCAGGGGCGGCTTCGGGCAGCGCGTACATCGTTTCGAGCAGCACGCCTTCGAGGACGGAGCGGAGGCCGCGGGCGCCGGTGCCGAGGGCGAGCGCCTTGTCGGCGGCGGCCTCAAGGCCTTCGCGGGTGAATTCGAGGGTCATACCCGAGAGGGCGAAGAGCTTACGGTACTGCTTCGTCGCGGCGTTGCGCGGTTCGGTCAGGATGCGGATGAGGGCTTCGCGGTCGAGAGGCTCGAGGACCGAGATGACCGGCAGACGGCCGACGAATTCCGGAATCATGCCGAAGGAGAAGAGGTCTTCGGGCTGGAGGCCGGCGATGATCTGTTCGGCCGAGAGGGAAGGGGCGTCGTTGCGTGGGGGGACGAAGCCCAGGGACTTCGCGCCGCCGCGGCGGGCGATGATGCGGTCGAGGCCGGCGAAGGCGCCGCCGCAGATGAAGAGGATATCGGACGTGTCGACGCGGATGCACTGCTGCTCCGGGTGTTTGCGGCCGCCAGCTGGCGGGACGTTGCAGATCGTGCCCTCGAGGAGCTTAAGGAGCGCCTGTTGCACGCCTTCGCCCGAGACGTCGCGGGTGATGGAAGCCGAGTCGGACTTACGGCCGATCTTATCGATCTCGTCGATGAACACGATGCCGCGCTGGGCGCGTTCGATGTCCATGTCGGCCGCCTGAAGGAGGCGTAGGATGACCGTTTCCACGTCGTCGCCGACGTAGCCCGCTTCCGTGAGGGTGGTGGCGTCGGCGATCGCGAACGGCACGTCGAGCATGCGCGCGAGCGAGCGGGCGAGGAGTGTCTTGCCCGTGCCCGTCGGGCCGATCAGCAGCACGTTGCTCTTGTCGAGTTCGACGTCGGCGAGGTCGCCGGCCTGGGCCGCGGTGGCCTGCGTGTGGCGATCGTTGAGGCGCTTGTAGTGATTGAAGACCGCGACCGAGAGAACCTTCTTCGCGTGAGCCTGGCCGATGACGTGCGCGTCGAGTTCGAGGCGCAGTTTCGTGGGCGGGATTAGCTTGATCGGGGCGAGCGGCTGCTTCGCAGGGGCTTCCTGCATCGCGGGACCGCCGGCGGCGGCGGAGGCCGCGGGTTTGCCGTCGCGGGTTTTCTCGCGGTCGAGGAGGCGGCCACAGGTCGAGACGCAGGCGTCGCAGATGCCGACGCCGGCGGGGCCAGCGATCAGTTTGCCAGCCTGGGCGGCGGGCTTGCCGCAGAAGGAGCAGCTCTCGGCGCGGTCCCCGGCCATGCGCTTAGGCGCGGACCGCCTTAGGCGCCACGACGTGGTCGACGAGGCCGTAGGCCTTCGCCTGCTCGGCCGTCATGTAGAAGTCGCGATCGGAATCGCGCATCAGTTCCTCGGGCGTCTTGCTGGTGTGCTTGGCGAGGACGTGGTTGAGCGTGTCGCGCCAGCGGAGGATTTCCTTCGCCGCGATCGAGATATCGGAAGTCTGGCCCGTCGCACCGCCGCTGGGCTGGTGGATCATCACGCGGCAGTTCGGGAGCGCGTGGCGCTTGCCCTTGGTGCCGGCGGCGAGGAGCACCGTGGCCATGCTGGACGCTTGGCCGATGCAGTAGGTGTTAATCTCGCACGTGAGGAAGTTCATCGTGTCGTAGATCGCCATGCCCGCGGTGATCGAGCCACCAGGGGAGTTGATGTAGATCGAGATGTCCTTCTTCGGGTCTTCCATCTGCAGGAAGAGCAGCTGCGCGATGACCGCGTTGGCGACCTCGTCGTAGATCGGCGAGCCGATGAAGATGATGCGGTCCTTCAGCAGGCGGCTGTAGATGTCCCAGGCTCGTTCGCCACGGGCGTCGCGTTCGACGACGTTAGGGATGATGTAGGACATGGTGGTGCGAGGGGGACTGTGCCCGGAACGGGCGAAATCTCAACCTTAGGCAGCGATGCTGCCCGCGAGGACGGCGTCGAGGGCCTTGTTGAGGAGGGCGTCGCGGCGGAGTTCGGCGAGGCGCTGGCGGTCCTTGACCAGCTTTTCGGGCTGGGTCTGGCTGGCCTGGGCGGCCTGCATGATCGCGGCGCCGAGCTCTTCGCGGGTCACTTCGAGCTTCAGCTCTTCGGCGATGCGGGAGAGGACAAACTGGGCGCGGACGCGGAGGGCGGCGGCCTTCTTGGCTTCGGCGAGGATATCGTCGCGCTGGGTCTCGAGTTCTTCGGGCTTCGTGCCGCTGCGCAGGCGCATTTCGGCGTACTGATAGAAGAGGCCTTGGGCGACGGAGAGGATGGCGGATTCCGGGAGGGGGAAGTCCTGACCGGCGAGGAGGGCGTCGACGGCCTTTTCGCGGCGAGCGGTCTCGGCGGCCTGCTTCTTCGAGCCTTCGATGCCCTTGCTGAGCTGTTCGCGGAGTTCGGCTTCATCCTTCACACCGACGGCCTTACAGAAGGCTTCGTCGATCTTCGGGAGTTCTTTGCGGCGGACTTCGGTGGCCGTGATGGCGTAGGAGACTTTCTTGCCGCGGAGGGCTTCGCGCTCATGCGTGGCGGGGAAGACGTATTCAGCCTGGGCGGTGGCGCCGGCCTTAAGGCCGATCACGGCCTGGGCGATGGCGGGGACGGCGACGGCGGCGCTATCAGCACCGGCTTCTTCCCAAGTGGATTCGGCGCTGCCGTAGGACTTCGCTTCGGCGTCGATCTCGCTGACCGGCTTGCCGTCGACGGTGCCGACGTAGCCGATGCGGACGTAGTCGCCCTTGGCGGCGGCGTCCTCGGTCTTCTCGTAGCGGGCGCGCTGTTCGAGGATCTTCTTCAGGTGTTCGTCGATGTCGGCGTCGGTGACCGTGATGGTTTCGGCGGGGACCTTGACGGACTTCCAATCCGGGGTCTTGAACTCGGGGACGACGTCGACTTCGTAGCGGAAGACCGCGTCGGCGCCGGAGCCGGCTTCCTTCTGGACGTCGGCGACGGTGTAGACCGTGAAGGACTTTTCCTGCTGGATGCGTTCGTAGCCCTGGGAAAGGAGGCGCTGGCTGACCTCGTCGGCGATCTGCTTGCTGTACTTCAGGCGCACGACGGCTTCAGGGGCCTTGCCCGGGCGGAAGCCGGGGAGGGCGGCCTCGCGAGAGAAGCCCTTGAGGACTTCCTTCTCGGCGGCGGCGACGGCCGCGGCGGGGACCGTCACGGTGACGGAGCGGCGGGTCGGGTTAGTTTCTTGGATTTTGATGTCCATGGTAGGTATAAATAGGAGGGAGGCCCCGGGTCTGCGGACGCAGTGGGGGGAATGGCCGAGCAAATAGAACTACCCCCCACGGTCAACAGCGGAAGGCAGGCCTTTTCAGGCCTTTTCGGCCAACCTTTTGCGTAGAAGGGGCAGGACGCACCGGGGGACGAAGGCCGCGGCCTGTGAGAGCTTATGGCGGGCGATGTCCTTCACAAAACTGGAGGAGGTCACGAACTGGTCCTGGCTGGGCATCAAGATGACCGTTTCGATCTCCGGGGCCATCAGGCGGTTGGCGTGGGCCAGGTCGAATTCGAACTCGAAATCGCTGAATTTACGGAGGCCGCGGATGATGGCGGCCGCCTTGTGTTTGTGGGCGAATTCAACCGTCAGGCCGTCGAGTTCGAGGACCTTGACGTTACGGATGCCCTTGCAGGCTTGGCGGGCCATGCTGAGGCGCTCCTCGACGTCGAACCACGGGTTCTTGCTGTCGCTGGCGGCCACGGCGACGATGACTTTGTCGAACAGGCGCGAGGCGCGACGGAGGACGTCCAGGTGCCCCAGCGTGATCGGGTCGAAGGTGCCGGGGTAGACGGCGATGCGTTGGAGGCGGGACATCGTTTTCCTGTTGCGGCGTACTCTCGGGCGGGAACATCCTTTCGGCAAGCCCACATGCGTTTTCTTAGGCATCTCCCCAATCTCCTGACGGCTGCCCGCCTGCCAGCGATCTTCCTGATCACCCTCTGGACCTACTGGGCCGGCCCTTGGGCCAGTGCCGCCTTGGCTCTGTTCATCCTGGCTGCCCTGACCGACATCTTTGACGGCTGGATCGCCCGCAAGCTGAACGCCGTGACCGACTTCGGCCGCCTCATGGACGCCTTGGTCGACAAGATCTTCATCCTCGGCCTGCTGGTCGGCCTCGCCGCCATCGACTGCCTGCCCGTCATCCGCGTCAACGACGCCGGCGTGCACATCAACCCAGATGCTGCCACGGTGCTCTATACGTCCTTCGGCGTGATGCTCATCCTCATCCGCGAATTCCTGATCACCGGCCTGCGCCTCGTCGCCGCCGCTTCGGGTCAGGTGCTCGAGGCCGAGGGCCTCGGCAAGCTCAAGACATTCCTGCAGATCATCGCGATCGGCCACCTCATCGGCCTGCGCGCTTATGAGACGCATTGGAACCTTTCCGCTGAATGGCACCAGAACTGGGAGGTCATCATCATGGCCCTCTTCTGGCTGTCGGTGCTGATTACCGTGGTCTCTGGCGCCAGCTATCTCATCCGGCATCGTCGTCATCTGCCGGGCCTCGCTTCATGATCGTCCAGATCGCGACGCTCGGTCCGCTCGGCCGCCTCAAGGCGCCGGGTACCTGGGGTTCCGCGGCTGGCCTGCTGTGGTGGGCCCTCGTGGTGCGCCTCGCGCACGCCAAAGGCGGACCGCACGAATTCATCTTCGATGCGCTTGTTGTCATGATGGCGATCCTCGTCTGTGGCGTCGCCGCGGCCTTCATCGGGAAGAAGGATCCCTCCGAGATCATCCTCGACGAGTTCGCCGCGATGCCGCTGGTCTTTCTCTTCAATCCTTACGTCACCGGCGGCAAATCATCGCTGCTCTTCATCCTGCTCGGTTTCCTGCTGTTCCGACTTTTCGATATTACGAAGCCTTTCGGCATCAAGGCGCTCGAGAAACTCCCTGGAGGCTTCGGCATCGTGCTCGATGACGTGATGGCCGCGGTCTACGCGAACCTCGCCTTGCACGGCATCGCCTTGCTCTGGGCGGCCCTCTGATGCCGCTGCGCTGCGCCTCAGCTGACACCGCGGTCGTTCGGGTGACGGGCGAGGACGCCGCAGCTTTCCTGCAGGGGCAGTGCTCAGCGGATCTGCGTGGCGTCGCCTTGGCTGATGCCCTTTGGCTCAATCGCAAGGGCAGGGTGCTCGCCCACACGGTGATCGCGAAAGAAGCCGATGGCTCGTACCTACTGCTCTGCCCGCATCTCTCGGCCGCTGAGGCACTCATCGCTGTCGTGACTGCGAACGTCATCGCCGACGACGTCGTCGCGACCGACGAATCCGCCCTTTGGCAAAAGTGGTTCGTCTGGGGTGCTGCGCCGTCGGTCGCTGGAGCCAAGGTCTTCGCGACGAAGCGTTACGGCGTCGCCGCGTGGGATGTGCTCGCGCCAATCGGCGCTCGTCGCTCCCGGTGAGCTGGCGCCGCTCGCCGAACTCGATGCGCAGCGCGTCGCCGCCGGGGTGCCGGCCGTACCGGCTGATTGTGGCGCCAATGAATTTCCTCAGGAGTGTGGGCTCGATGCCTGGGTCAGTTACACCAAGGGCTGCTACCTCGGCCAAGAGGTCATGGCCCGCATCCAGTCCATGGGTTCGCTGCGTCGTATCCTTCGCTGTGTGTCAGGACCAGTGGTGGTCGGACAGGAGCTCAAGTCGTCGGAAGGGAAGGTCGTCGGCACCGTGCGTTCTGCGGCTGGTCAGGTCGGACTGGCCTTGGTGTCGGTCGACCTCGCTGAAGGGTCGGTCCTCGGCGAAGTGCGGATGGGCGTACCGGCGCAGATGGCCGCGCGCTGACCTGTTTCCGTTTGCGGGCGGGGGTGCCTGCCGTATGGTAGTGGCGATGGCTTCTCCCTTCCATTACCAAGATCCTTTCCCGCTGGGCCCCGATACCACGAAGTATCGCCTGCTCACCAAGGAGCATGTCTCCGTCGCGGAGTTCGACGGCAAGGCCGTCCTCAAGGTCGCCCCGGAAGCCCTCACGCTGCTGGCCAATCAGGCGCTGCATGACATCAATTTTTACCTCCGGACCGAGCACCTCGAGCAGGTCGCCGCGATTCTCGCGGACAAGGAAGCCAGCGATAACGACCGCGCCGTCGCGCTCGCGATGCTGCGCAATGCCGAGGTCGCCGCGAAGGGCGTGCTACCGTTCTGTCAGGACACTGGCACCGCCGCTATCACCGCCAAGAAGGGCCAGCAGGTCTGGACCGGCGGCGATGATGCCGAGGCGCTCTCGCTCGGCGTCTATCAGGCCTACGCGCAGAACAACCTGCGCTACTCGCAGCTCGCCCCGCTCGACCTCTACACCGAGAAGAACACCGGCACGAACCTGCCCGCGCAGATCGACATCGCGGCCGTGAGCGGCTCGAAGTTTGAGTTCCTCTTCGTCGCCAAGGGCGGAGGCTCTGCTAACAAGTGTTACCTCTATCAGGAGACCAAGGCCGTCCTGAATCCGAAGTCCCTCGTCAAGTTCCTGACCGAGAAGATGCAGTCGCTCGGCACCGCGGCGTGTCCGCCGTATCACCTCGCGTTCGTCATCGGCGGCACCTCCGCCGAGGCGACCATGAAGGCCGTCAAGCTGACCTCGACCCATTACTACGACGCGCTCCCGACGTCTGGTAACGAGCACGGCCGCGCCTTCCGCGATATCGCGCTCGAGGCTGAGCTCCTCAAGGTCGCGCATCAGCTCGGCATCGGCGCGCAGTTCGGCGGCAAGTGGTTCGCCCTCGACGTCCGCGTCGTCCGCCTGCCGCGTCACGGTGCCTCGTGTCCGATCGGCCTCGCCGTCTCCTGTTCCGCGGATCGCAACGCCAAGGCCAAGATCGATAAGGACGGTATCTGGATTGAGCAGCTCGAGGAGAATCCCGGCCGCTTCATTCCCGCCGACGCGCGCAAGCACGCCGACGCCACCCAGGTCGTGAAGATCGACCTCAACCGTCCCATGGCGGACATCCGCGCCGAGCTTTCGAAGCATCCCGTCACCACGCGCCTCGCGCTCACCGGCACGCTCGTCGTCGCCCGCGACATCGCGCACGCCAAGATCCGCGAACGCCTCGAGAAGGGCGAAGGCCTCCCGCAGTACATCAAGGACCACCCCGTCTACTACGCCGGCCCCGCCAAGACGCCCGTCGGCATGGCCTCCGGTTCTTTCGGCCCGACCACCGCCGGACGCATGGACAGCTACGTCGAACTCTTCCAGAAGCACGGTGGCTCGCTCGTCATGATCGCCAAAGGTAACCGTGGTGAGACCGTCACCAATGCCTGTAAGGCGCACGGAGGTTTCTATCTCGGTTCCATCGGTGGCCCCGCCGCGATCCTCGCCCAGGAGAATATCCGCAAGGTTGAAGTCATCGATTACGCCGAGCTCGGCATGGAAGCTGTCTGGAAGATCGAGGTCGTCGACTTCCCGGCGTTCATCCTCGTTGACGACAAGGGCCACGACTTCTTCCGCGAGCTACCCGGCGGCTGCGGCATCTGCGGTCCCTGAGCGATACGCATAGGTACAAAAAAGGGCGCCCGATCGGGCGCCCTTTTCGTTGCGACTGAACTCGGGCTTAGGCCTGAGCAGGCTGCTCGCCGACGTACTTCGAGGAACCGAAGCCGAGGATGAGCCAGAAGATCGGGCCGAGCAGGGTGAGGCCGATGGTGAAGCCGACGCCCTGGCCGAAGTTGGTCGAGATACGGTGGTGGATCCAGACGATCCAGACGAGGTAAGCAATCGCGCCGAGGAACGGAATGAGGACGATGAGCGGGGTGAAGACCCAATACCAAGGAAGACCCGCGACGCGGAGCAGCACGATGATGTTGTAGACCGGGATCAGCACGGCCCAACCAGGTTGGCCGGCCTTGGTGAAGACTTTCCACATGCCGATCAGCGCAACGATGCCGATGACAACGAAGACGAGGAAGAAGGCGGCGAAGAAGGCCACGATTCCGGCGGCGATGGCGGCTTCCTGATTGCCGGAAGCTTGGGCGAGGATGGTGGTGAGGGTATGCATTGCGGAAATACGCCTACCCTCGGAAGGGGCCTTCCGCCAGCCTCATTTTAATCGGCGCTGGTTGCTTACTTATCCCACTCCAGCGCGCCGCGCTTGAACTCGTAGGCGAGGCCAAGCACGAGGACGCCGAGAAAGACGCCGGTGGCGGCCGTGATGGCGATGCCGGCGGCGAGGAACTCGCGGTAGACCAGGGCCCACGGCACGAGGAAGACCACTTCGATGTCGAAGAGGATGAAGAGCATCGCCGTCACGTAGAACTTCACGGCGAAGCGAGGGTGGGGCTTTCCTTCCATCGGCAGGCCGCACTCGTAGGCCTTATCCTTGATGTAGTTACCCTTGGCGCGCTGGCCGAAGGCGTGGCTGACAATCAGGATGATCGCGGGGATCGAGAGACCCAGGACGATCTGCACGAGGGCGGGCAGGTAGGTGCTGAGGGACTGGGATTCGGCGGCGGCCATCGGAGATAGACACAAAAAAGCCCTCGCCTCGGGAGGCAAGGGCTTTTGCGGAATCACCCTTATTTGATCTTAACGTCGGGCGAAGTGATGATCGACGGAGCCGGGCCGGGTATCTGGATAGACGTTGCCGCGGGTTCGGCGGCGGGCGCCTGCTGGGCTTTCTTGAAGTCGGCCAGCGACCCGGGGACCTGTTCAGCGAGCCAGGGGGCGGCGACGAAGGCGGCCAGCTTGGCGGTCGCGTTGGCCTTATGCTTCGGGTCGGAATGTTCGACGCGCACGAAGGTCTTGCCCGGTTCGTTAGGCGTCGTGCCTGCGAGCTTCGCGAACGTCAGCGATCACCGACGTGCCATCGAAGAGCGTGAGTTTCACCTGGGATGAGCGGAGCGGCCTTGGCGGCGTCCTTGTCGTCGAGCGCGACGGCATCCGCGGCGCGGACGGTGGCCAGCGTCATGACGATGTCCTCGACCGCGGGACCTTCCTTGCCGTCGAAGAGAGCGCCGAGTTCCTTGCGGGAGAACGATGCCTTCCCGTCCTTCCAGAGGAAGTCGATCGACTTGATCTCGGCGGGCGCCGCGACGAACAGGTTGAGGTCGACCCAGGAAAGCGGATCGCTCTCCAGGTAGCCCGTGAAGTCGGTGCGAATCGCGAATTCCTGACCGGCGAGGCGGGCGCTGGCGCCGAGGCCGTCTTCCGTCTGCTTGCCGAACTGGATGGTCGTCGGTTTCCCGTCGGGTCCGACCAGCGTGAGCGAGGTATCGGTGAGGCCGAGTTTCTCGAGGCGCTTGGGGTTCGCGGTAAGCTGGCCGAAGTTATTCGCCTTCTGCAAGCCGCGGATGAGCGGCAGCAAGCGGTTCTCGATGTCGGCCGGGAGGGAGAGTTTCTCCTTCACCGTCCAGCCGTCGGCGGACTTCTCGACCGTGACGCTCTTGTTATTGGCCTTGATCGTCAGCGACTTCGCGCCTTCGAGCAGGGTGGCGGCGACGAGCGGCTGTTTGCCGGCTTCGCTCTTGGGCGCTTCGCGGGTGAGACGGACGGCCGCAAAGGCGATGAGCCCGAGGACGAGGGTGACGATGAGCAGGTTCTTGTTGCGCATGGCGGATTACGAAAGCTTGCGGCGGCGAGCCAAGGTGTAGAGCAGGCCGAAGAGCAGAGCCAGCGCCGGGCCGGCGAGCAGATTCAGCACCTGCAGGCGACGGCCAAGGGAGTTGACGTCTTCGCTGAGACCGCGGCGGATGACGCGGCGTTCTTCGGAGAGCTGATCGGCTACCGTCTGGAACTTCTCGATCTCGCGCTGCATCTCGGGCGTGATGACGATGCCCTTAGCGGTCACGCCGCCGGTCTGCTTGGAGAGCTCGGTGATTTTCATATTGGCCTCCTCGAGGCGGCGCTCGATCTCGTCGAGCTTCGCCTGGTAGCGGAGTTGGGCGACGCGTTCGAGTTCCTGGACCTTCTTGAAGGGGCGCAGCGAGGTGCCCTTGGAGCGGAGGCTGACGAGTTCGTCGCTGCCGCCGAGGGTCTCGAGCACGCTGACGACGAAGCCCAGGTTGTCATTGATCGGCTCCATCGCGGCCTGACCGCCGACCTGGCGCTGGCGCACCGTGAACGGGTCCATCATGAAGTCGGAGTCGGCGACCACGAACAGGCGGGCGGGCTTAGCGCTCTTCGCCAGGTGCGGTCCGGGGAGGGGCTTGGCGGCGGGCTTCGGCGGCTGGCCGGGCGGCGTGGGCTCAGGCTTGCCTGGGGCTGGCGCGCCCTTCGGGAAGGCGGAGACGAATTCGCCGAAGACGGAAGCCACGACCACGCGGGATTTGCCGTCGGGCTTGAAGGCCACGGCGACCTTCTCGAAGGGCCCGGCGTTGGCGGAGCCGACATCGACGGCGCCCATGCCGGGACCGCTCATCGTGACGAGCGGTTCGAACTTCAGGCGGGTTTCGGCTCCGGAGATCAGGCCGATCGAGCCGGCTTCCATGAAGGCGAGTTCGCGCAGGTCCGACGTGAGGGGCGAGTCCTTCGAGAATGCGGCATTACCCGCGGCGAAGGCTGGTTGGTATTGCACGGCATCGCCGCGGGAGCTGCGAATGGAGACCGAGCTGGCGGCATCGCCCGTGACAGCGTCGAGGTCGACGTTGACGCCCCAGGCGCGGAGCAAGGCAGGATCGCTCGCGGCCGTGAGGGCCATCGGCGCCATCATGAAGGGCATGTTGCCTTGCGAGAACTTTTGGATGCGCGAGAGCGGGTCGACGGCCGCGAAGACCGCCCCGCCCTGGAGCAGGAACTGGTCGATCGCGTAGGCGAGTTGTTCGTCGATATGGTGGGCGTGGACGAGCGCCACGACGGCGACGTCCTTCGGCAGTTCGCTGGCGGTGGTATTGAGCGTGATCACCTCGTAAGACTGGCTGAGTTCGGCGAGGAGCAAGTCGGCCGGACCGGGTTGCTGTTCACCGCCCTGCGGGATCTGGTTGCTGATCGGAAGCGAACTAATGAAGGCGAGTTTCGGGCGGTCGAGGCGCGAGGCCGAGGCGATCAGCTTGGAAAGATCGAACTCCAGGAAGCGTTCGCGCGACGGGTCGAGCATCGGCACGGCCTTCACCGTATCGGCCTGCTGGGCGGTCAGGCCGAGGTAAGCGCTGCCTTGCGCGGCGCGCATCGGGGCGATGCCGTGACGCTGGGCGCGCTGTTCTTCCTTCGTGTCCGGGCGCGGGTCGGTGACAATCAGCTTCACTTTGCCGCCGGAGGCCGCGACGTATTCGCGGAGGAGCGTCTCGACGCGGCGCGAGTAGCTTTCGAGGTATGGGCGCAGCTTCACGTCGGAGCGGCTGACGAAGAATTCGAGCGTCACCGGTTCATCGAGCTTGGTGACGATCCGCTTCGAGCCTGGTGAGAGCGTGAAGGTGCGGTCGGCGGTGAGGTCGACGCGGGCGGGGATGGCGCCGGAGATCAGGTTGACGAAGAACGCCGCCGCGAGGACGGCGAAGGTGGCGAGCAGGGCTTGGGAGCGGTTCATGGCTGGGTTTCCGGTTAGCGGCGTTCGACGATGATGGTGCTCAACCCGAGGCCGGCGAAGGCGACGGAGAGGAAGTAGGCGATGGGGCGCACGTCGACGAGGCCGAGCGTGAACGGTTCGAGATTACGCCAGAGGCCGAGGCGACGGATTTCATCGACGCCGGCGGAGCCGATGAGGCCGGCGAGGAGTTCGTCGAACACGCCGTAGCCGACGAGCACGAGGAGGAAGCAGGCGAGGAAGCCGGTCACGAAGGCGATGACTTGGCTGCGGGTGAGGGCGGAGGCGATCGCGGCGATGCCGAGGCAGGCGCCGGCGCAGAGGAGCGAGCCCGTGTAGCCCGCGATGATCACGCCCCAGTCAGGGTCGCCGAGCCAGCCGACCGTGAGGGCGACCGGGACCGTCATCAGCAGTGCGCACGCCAGGAAGAGCCAAGCGGCGAGGAACTTGCCGAGGGCGGCCTGCCAGACCGTGATCGGCCAGGTCAGGAGCAGCTCGATCGTGCCTTGGCGGCGTTCTTCGGCCCAGAGGCGGGCGCCGGCGGCGGGAGCGAGGAACGCCCAGAGCCACGGATGGTAGAGGAAGAAACGATCCAGGCTGGCGATGCCGGATTCGTAGAGCCCGCCGACGAAGAACGCCAGGGACACTGCGAACGCGTTGAACACCGCGAGGAAGACGTACGCCAGCGGCGTGCGGAAGTAGCCGGCGAACTCGCGGCGGACCATGGCCGTGAAAGGCTTGAGTCCGGGCGAAGGGGATTTTTCGGAAGAGGACATGACGATAAGATTAGGCGGTGAGTTGGCGGAAGACGGCGTTGAGGTCGGTGCCCCGGGCGAGGAACTTATCACGGGACTCGTCGCAGCGGACTTCGCCCTTCGCGATCACGATGACGCGGGTGCAGAGCTCGCCGACTTCCTCGAGGATGTGGGTCGAGACGATGACGGCCTTGCGGGCGGCCATCTCCTTCAGGATGCGACGCACCTCGAACTTCTGGTTCGGGTCCAGGCCATCGGTCGGTTCGTCGAGGATGAGCACCTCGGGGTCGTGGATGACTGCTTGGGCGAAGCCCACGCGCATGCGGTAGCCCTTGGAGAGCGTGTCGATCGTCTGCGCGGCGACTTCGTTGAGGCGGCAGAGATCGAGCGTCTTCCGGACGCTTTCGGCCGGATCGGCCAGGCCACGGAGATCGGCGGCGAAGCGGAGGAACTCGCGGACGGTCATCTCACCGTAAGCGGGCGCGCCTTCCGGCGAGTAGCCCAGATGCTGCTTGGCTTGGACCGCCTGGTCGGCGACGTCGAAGCCCGCGATGACCGCGGCGCCTTCATCGGCCCGGAGGTGACCCGTGAGCATCTTCATCGTGGTCGATTTACCGGCACCGTTGGGCCCGAGGAATCCCACGACTTCGCCGCGGTCGACGGAGAAGGAGACGGCATGGACGGCGCGGATGGCGCCGTAGGATTTGGACAAGTTCTTGGCTTCAATGAGGGGCATGGCGGAAAAGTTAGCGGGATTGCGGGGTGCCCATGACGGCGAGGCGGATGCCCGCCTGTTGGAGGCGTTCCGCGATGCGGATGATCAGCTGCTGATTGAACTCGAGCTGCTTCACCGGGGTGGAGGGGTGATACCAGTACATCAGGCGGATATTGATGGCCCAGTCGGAGAACTCCGTCACGTGCACCAGGGGCGGGTGGCTGGGCTCGAAGCCTTCGTGATTGACCAACAGTTCTTGGACGATGGCGACGGCCTCGCGGACCTTCTCGGCCGGCGTATTGGCCTCGAGGTGGACGAGGTCCTGCGCGCGGATGAAGTCACGACGCGTGATGTTGACGATGGCGCGCGTGGCGAGGTCGCCGTTGGGGATGGCGAGCCGCTGGCCGTCGAGCATGATGATGGTCGTGGAGCGCAGGCCGAGGGACTCCACCTTGCCTTCATGGCTGCCGATGTTGATCGTGTCGCCGAGCGTGAAGGGCTGGTCAATGATGAGCATGACCGCGCCGAAGACGTTCTTGATCGTGTCTTGCGAGGCGAAGGCCAGGCCGACCACGGCGCCGGCCAGCAGGCCGAGAATCGCGTCCGAGGACTTCGGGTCGATGATCGAGATGGCCTTGAAGGTGCCGACGAGGAGGACCGCGATGCGGATGACCGTGGAGAACATCGGGACCAGGATATCATCCAACTTGTTGTCCGACTGGTCGGCGATTTTCTGGGCCCAGGCGATCGGGATCGCGACGAGGTAGAAGATCGAGGCCGTGTGCGCCAAGGAGCAGAGGAAGGTCCCGCTCGTGACGGCGAAATTCAGCCAGCCAATGTAGGCGAGGGCCTCCTGGAAGTCCTTGATAAGGAAAAGAAGGGTATAGGCCGGGAGGATGTAGGGGAGTGACTTACCCAGGGCGGCGACGGTGGCCTCGGCGATCGGGCTGCTCCCGAACTTCGTCGAGACCCAGCGCATCAGTTTGTCGGCCACCCAGCCGATGAGATAGGCGACCGCGATGAAGCCGATGGCGTGGATGATGATCTTGCTCCAGTCGTCCGGGGCCTTGGCGATGACCTTGCTGAGGTCGCCGATGATGAAGTGGTCCACGGGGACGGCGACAGCGGCGGGGGTGGCGATGGGGGTAGATTGGGCAAGCAACATGACGGGGTCGATTTGGACGAAGGGCTATCTAGGCGGACGGCTTCCGTATTTCAAGCGTCACCGAGCCTCCAATCCGCTTGATGCGGGACGCCCCCCTTGCCACGCTGGGGGACCGGAATGAGCGAAACTAGCGAAAAAAAGCCCGCCAAGCCCGTGGTGTTGACCTGCGCCCAGCCGACTGGCCGCCTCCACCTCGGCAATTACCTCGGCGCCGTGCTCAATTGGGGCCGGATGCAGGACAATAACGAGTGCTATTTCGGCATCGTCGACCAGCACGCCATCACGGTGCCGTATGTCCCCGCCCAGCTCCGTGAGAACACCTATTCCTGCCTAGCCCAGTATGTGGCTTGCGGCCTGGACCCGGCCCGGAGCCGGCTCTTCGTCCAGTCGCACGTCATTGGCCACACGGAGCTCGCCTGGATCCTTGGCTGCCTCTGCCCGCTCGGCCAGCTCGAGCGCATGACTCAATTCAAGGATAAGTCCCGCAAGCAGGAATCGATCGATGCGGGTCTGCTCTTTTACCCCGTGCTGATGGCGGCGGATATCCTTCTCTATAACGCTTCACTCGTCCCGGTCGGCGACGACCAGAAGCAGCACCTCGAGCTCGCCCGCGACCTCGCGGAGAAGTTCAACAGCCGTTACTCCGATACCTTCAACGTGCCCGAGGCCTTCATCTCCAAGGTCGGCTCGCGCATCATGTCGCTGCAGGATCCGACGGCGAAGATGTCGAAGTCCGACCCGAATCACAGCGCGACGGTCTTCATCACCGACCGCCCCGAGGAAGTGCGGAAGAAGATCATGTCGGCCGTGACGGACTCTTCTGCCGATGTCCGTTCCGGTCCCGATAAGCCCGGCGTCACCAACCTGCTTTCCATCATGTCCGCCTGCACGGGCCGCTCCGTCGCCACGCTCGAGTCCGAGTTCGTCGGCAAGGGCTATGGCGACTTCAAGAAGACTGTCGCCGACGCCGTCGTCGCGACGCTCGACCCTGTCCGCGTGCGCTATGACGAACTCATCAAGGACCGCGGTGAGCTCGACCGAATTTTCAAGTCTGGCGCCGAACAGGCCCAGGCCACCGCGTTCCGCACGCTCTCCAAGGTCAACCGCAAGGTCGGCTTCGTCGAGCGCCCGCGCTGATCACACCCCCTTACCCCGTACCCCTAATATGAACCGCGAAATCGAGAAACTGCTCAAAGAAAAATGGTTCCTGGTCGCCGCCGACCTGATCGCGGTGCTGGCGATCCTGGTCGTGATGCCGGATAAGCGCGACGGCCTGGACACCTTCCTGATCATGGTCGCCATCCTCGCCGCCTCGCTGATCGTGGTGATTCCGGTGCTGAAGGACGGCGGGGGCAAGTCCGAGCGCCAGGCCGAGGCGGCCCGCCTCCGGGCCAAGCTCGCCGAGGAGATTGATCTCCAGCGTGATAACATCCGCGCCGGCAACGAAGCCCTCAACCGTCGCATCGCCGAGGTGGAGACGTCCGCGCAAAAAGCCGCCGAGGCTTCCGCCGTGGCCGTCGCCCAGCGTGCCTCCACCGAGATCAACAGCCTGAAGGCCGCCCTCGCTGCGTTGGAGAAGAAGTTGCAAGAAGCC
Source organism: Opitutales bacterium (assembly GCA_964203605.1). GTDB lineage: Bacteria > Verrucomicrobiota > Verrucomicrobiia > Opitutales > UBA953 > UBA953. The sequence goes on along the minus strand of CAXNMQ010000003.1, from coordinate 305,123 downwards.
GCCGCCGCGTCCTCGTCCACCGACGCGATGGACGAGTTGACCGAGAAGGTTGACGCGTTGGCCACCACCGTCCGCGCCGTGGTCGCCGATGCTGACGAGGCCGCCGAAGCCGCCGGCAAGACGAAGACCGAGTTTGCGCAGACGCTCGCAAGTGAACTGAAGTCCGTCCGCGACGAGATCAAGAAGGCCGCCAAGTCCGCTGCTCAGTCCGTCGACAAGGTCGAAGCATCCCTTGAAGCTCTACGTGCGGTGTCGAGTGAGGCCCGCGTAAATCCTCCGGCGGCCTCAGCTCCTGCGGAAATCGAAGAGATTGAAGAAGAGGAAGCGGTCGAGGTGATTGAGGAGATCGAAGAAGAGGAGCCCGTCGCCCCTTCCGCCCCTGTGTCGGCTGCCGCCGGCACGGGCACCGCGCTCATCGTCAACCTCATGATCGGTATCGGCAACAAGCCGTTCGTCCGTGGCACCGGCCCTGGCCTGAGCCAAGATAAGGGCGTCCCCATGAGTTTCCTTGGCATCGGACGCTGGCAGTGGATTTCGCCCGACCCCGAGGCTCCGGCCACCATCGAAGTCTGGAAGAACGACCAGTCTCCGCTGGGCGAACCTCTGCATATTTCCGGCGGCGAACCGCTGGAGGTCGACGAAGGCCACTTCGGCGGCGTCTGATATGGTGAGCCTCCTGGCTGCCTGCGCATGGTTGGCCGCGGCCGAGCCCGTGCCGCCGGTGCCGGCGCACGTCTTCACGTACGACACGCCCATCGCGTTGGTCGCCGGGGAGAAGCTAACGGAGGTCAGTTTCGTGGCCGCGCACTGCGCGGCCTTGCAGAGTCATCTCGAATTTGCGCTGAACCTTCCGCCGCCCCCACCGCCGCTCGCGCGGCTTGAAGTGGCGGATATCCCTGGCTTCGCTCCGCTTGAGACGAGGGTCGCTGCTGGCACGGTGCTCGTCGTCGTTCGTTTGGGTGATGGCTTGGTGGCTCCTGGTCGCGCCGCCGAAGCGGCGGCCGGCGCTTGGCTGGCCCGGGTCGCTTTGGTTGCCGGGAAGCCAGCGAACGCCAGTGAGCCGTGGGCGCGGCAGGCCTTGGCCTGCGAGGTGCGCGCGCAGCTGCGACCGTCGATGAATGATTACTGGTATCGCGAAGGGCGTCAGGCCATTCCTTCCACGTTGGCGGAGATCGTGGCGGGCAAGGCGCCGGAGCGGGAGGCTTTCCTTTTCTGGCGCGCCTTGCGCCCGACGCTCGGCTCGCCAGCCGAGCAGTCGAAGGTACTGATCGCCTCCGCCCGTGGGGAGTCGGTGCTCAAGTTATTGGCGGCGGCGGGTAAGTCTCCGGATGAATGGTGGCTCGTCCATCGCGCGGAACTTCTCCTCTCCCGGGCCCCCGTCAGCCTCGGGCTGTTCGAGTCGGCGGAGTCGCTCGACGACATCTCGCGCTTCGTCTTCGACGTCGGCCAGGGCGACGAGCTCATTTCCGGTAAAGATCTCCCCAAGTATCGTAACCTGCCGGCGGTACAGGCCGTCATCAAAGCCCGGCTGGCGGGACTGCGTCGCGAGATCCTGCGCCAGAATCCCGTCTTCCATAATTCATGGCGCACTTTCGGAGCCTGGCTGGAGCGGTTCCCCGAGGCCAAGCCAGAAGAGCTCGCAGCCTTGTGGGCGGACTATCAGCAGGAACGGAAACTGGCCGACGAGCTGCGTCGGGAAGTCGAAGCCGCGATGAATGTGGTCGTTCCGGCCGCCAAGTAGGCGGGCAGGGTGGGTCAGTTCGACTGCCTGTCGTCGACCGTCTTCGGCAGCATCTGGTCGGCCAGGGTCACGCGGAAGAGGCTGAGGGCCATCCAGAACACGCCGGCGAGGCAAAGGCCACAATAGGCGGCACCTAGGAGGACGGCGGTTTCGCCGGCTTCAGACCAGGGCACATGCTTCTTGAGGATCGAGGTGATCCAGACGAAGAAGACCACCGTCAGGACGAGGTCGATGACGACCGCCTGCTTGGTGATGAGCTTGGGCTTCATGTTATCCATGGGGTTGCATTGGTGCGTTTCCCGTCCGCCCTGTCAATCCCGCCTCGCCTGAAGGGGGGTGGGGACCCCATCTCCGCCCTTGCCACGCAGGCTTACCCGTTCACCCTGCCCGCCCCGAGGGGTGCGTAAGCCCTTCACCGATCCACTTTATCACGTCAAAAATGGCCGAAGAGCTCAAGGATACCCTCAACCTGCCGGTGACCGACTTCCCCATGCGGGCCGGCCTGGCCGAACGCGAACCCGTCCGCATCGCCCATTGGGAGCGCAACGGTCTCTATGGCCAGATTCAGGCCCGCGCCGCCGGCAAGCCGGCCTTCGTGCTCCATGACGGACCGCCGTTCACCAACGGCGACGTGCACATCGGCACCGCCCTCAACAAGCTGCTCAAGGACTCCATCCTCCGGTATAAGTCCATGCGCGGGTTCCGGACGCCTTACGTCCCTGGCTGGGACTGCCATGGTCTGCCGATCGAGCATAAGGTGATGAAGGAACTGCAGGCCAAGAAGCAGTCGCTCGACGCGCTTGGCGTCCGCAAGGCCTGCGCGGAGTTCTCCGCCGCCTTCATCGAGAAACAGCGGGGCCAGTTCAAGCGCCTGGGCATCCTTGCCGATTGGTCGTCCGAATACCGCACGATGGATCCGGCGTACGAAGCCGAGATCCTTGCCGGCTTCGCTTGCTTCGTCGAGCAGGGCCTGGTCTACCGTTCGAAGAAGCCGGTGTATTGGTCCATCCCTTGCCAGACCGCCCTCGCTGAAGCCGAAATCGAATACAAGGACAAGCGCTCGCACTCCGTCTGGGTGGCGTTCCCGGTGCCTAATCCTGCCGCCAAGCAGCTCGCACCGGCGCATCCGCTTTCCGTCGTCATCTGGACCACCACGCCGTGGACGTTGCCGGCGAACCTCGCGATCGCCGTGCATCCCGAGCTCGAATACGTCGAGGTCCGTCACGGCGAGCGTTCCTTCCTCGTGGCCTCCGCGCTGCGCGAGGCGTTCGTCGCCGCGTGCGCCCTCGAAGGCGCCACCGATGGCTTCAAGGTCCAGGGACGCGCGCTCGAAGGCCTGCAGCCGCAGCATCCTTTCATCGATCGCGCCGCGCCCATCGTGCTCGCCGACTACGTCACGACGGACGCCGGCACGGGCTGCGTGCACACCGCGCCCGGCCACGGGCTCGAAGACTACCAGACCGGCAACAAGTATGGCCTTGAGCCGTATTGTCCGGTGCGCGACGACGGCACCTATGCCGACGACGGCAAGGTTCCGGCTTCGCTCGTGGGCATCACCGTCCTCGAGACCGACGGCAAGAACCCCGCGAACATCGCCGTGCTTGAATTGCTCAAGTCCAAGGGCGCGTTGCTCAAGGCGCAGAGCTTCGAGCACTCCTATCCGCATTGTTGGCGCTCCAAGACGCCCGTCGTCTTCCGCGCGCTCGACCAGTGGTTCGTCGGCCTCGATCGCGGCGACTTGCGCCAGAAGGCCCTCGCCGCCGTCGGCGAAGTGAAGTGGATCCCCGCCTCCGGCGAAAACCGTATCCGTGCCGCGCTCGAAGGCCGTCCGGATTGGTGTATCTCGCGTCAGCGGGCCTGGGGTGTGCCGATCCCGGCTTTCTATTCGCCGTCCAAGGGCGAATCCTATCTCGACGGCGCCGTCGTGCGTCACGTCGCCCAGCAGGTCGCGACCCGCGGTGGCGATTGGTGGTGGGCCGCTTCCGTCGAGGAGATCCTCGCCGGTGCGCCGGTTCCTGCCGCTTGGCCGAAGGACCTCCGCAAGGGCACCGACACGCTCGATGTGTGGATCGACTCCGGCTCGAGCCACCTCGCCGTCTGCGCCAAGCACAAGGACCTGCACTGGCCGGCCGACCTCTATCTCGAAGGCTCCGACCAGCATCGTGGCTGGTTCCAGTCCTCGCTCTGGACCGCCATCGCCGTCAAGGGTTCGGCGCCCTATCGCGCCGTCCTCACCCACGGCTTCGTGGTGAACGAGAAGCGCCAGAAGATCTCGAAGTCCGACGGTAAGCCGCAGACCGCCGACGACACCGTCAAGAAGTATGGCGCCGACATCGTGCGCCTCTGGGTCGCTTCGGAGAACTACCAGAGCGACATCCCGCTCTCCGACGCGATCTTCGAGACGATTTCAAACCAGTATCGCAGCATGCGTAATTCGCTGCGCTATCAGCTAGGCAACCTCTTCGACTTCGACGCCGCCCAGCACGCCGTGCCCGTGGAGAAGATGACCGCCATCGACCGCTGGGTGCTCGTCGAGACGGCCAAGCTCGTCCGCGAGGTCACCGACGCCTGCGAACGTAATGAATTCCACCGCGCCGCATCGGCTCTCGCCGGCTTCACGACCGGGACGCTCTCCGCTACTTACCATAACGTGGTCAAGGATCGCCTTTACACCACTGCGCCTGACGACCCGATGCGCCGCTCGACCCAGACCGCGATCGACATCGTCCTCCGCGCCTATCTGAAGCTCATCGCTCCCTTCGTGCCGTTCACCGCGGACGAAGCCTGGTCGCACCTCAACGCCAAGTCCGAGTACACGGACGCGTCCAGCGTCCACTTGCAGGATTGGCCCGCGATCGACGCCCGCTGGGAGGATGCCGCCGGCTTGGCCGCCCATGCCGCCGTCGCCCGTATCCAGACCTTGGCCGCCCAGGTCAATGTGCCCATGGAGCGCCTGCGTCAGGACAAGAAGATCGGCCAGTCCCTCGAAGCCTCGGTCGTCGTGACGGGTGATGCGGCGGATGCCGATTTTACCCTATTGGTTGCCCAGCAGGCGCTTCTGACCGAGCTGTGGATTGTCTCCTCGGTCCAGCTCAAGCCGCAGGCCGGCGCCACCTTGGCCTTCGCCGTCGACAAAGCCGAAGGCGTCCGCTGCCCCCGCTCTTGGCGATGGGTCCCCGCTCTTGTGGAAGCCGGCAGATTTGGTATGGTATCTCCACGGTGCCGCGAAGCGCTCCTTTCCAAGTACCCGCAACTCTAACCCTCCTTTCCGATGTCCAAGAAAAACGATTCCAAGAAGTCCGCCAAGAAGCCCGTGCCCGCCCCTAAGGCCAAGGCGAAGGCGAAGCCCGTGGCCAAGCCTGCGCCGAAGCCGATCGCCAAGGTGGCTCCCGTCAAAGGCAAACCCGCCGCTCCCGTCAAGGCCGTCAAAGCCGCCAAGGTCATCGCGGCTCCAGTTGCCAAGGGCAAGGGTGCCAAGGCTGCCCCGGTCGTTCCTGGAAAGGCCGTCAAAGCCGCCAAGGCTCCGAAGGCACCCAAGGTCGATCATGCCGTGCAGAAGGGACTGCTGAACAAGCACCGCGACGAGCATCACCAGTCCGATGCGCTGGTGGTCGTGCCGCGGGCCAAGCTGCAATTCTACACGATCAGCGATCTGAAGGTCTACCTCGAGAAGCGTAACAAGACTAAGACCAAGCTCAACGTCTGGGTTCCGGACGAGGAGCGCAAGGCGCGCGAGAAGGCCGCCGCGGCCGCTCGCTCGCAGGGCAACCGTTCGAACAACATCGCCACCGCTTCCATCTCCGAACTCCTCGGCGGCTCCAACCCCTTCCGCAAGGGCGAAGGCTTCGTCGACGAATCCAAGCAGGTCCCCGAGAAGTTCCGCCGCTACTACCGCCTCTTGGTCGACATGCGCGATGCGCTGCACAAGGGCCTCGCCTTCCACTCCGAGTCAGCCCTCAAGAAGTCGGGCAAAGACGACGCCGGCGACCTTTCTGGCTACTCGCAGCACCTCGCCGACGCCGGCACCGACACCGCCGACCGCGACTTCGCCCTCTCGCTCATCTCGAACGAGCAGGAAGCCCTCAAGGAGATTGCCGATGCGATCGACCGCATGAAGAAGGGCTCCTACGGCACGTGCGAAATCACCAACAAGCCGATCCCGGCCGCGCGCCTGATCGCCGTTCCTTTCACCCGCTATTCCCTCGAAGGCCAGAAAGACCTCGAGCGCAACCGTCGCGCCCATCGGCGCCGCGGCGGCAACCCGCTCGGCGAAATCGGCGATGAAGTCGGCTTTGGTACCGGCGGCGGTGGTGGCGACGACGAGCCTAGCGACACCTGAGCGAGCTGAGGTTCATGCTGTCCCGCCTCCGCGCCTATCGGTCCTTTTGGGTGATCTGCGTGGCCGCGATTGTCGTGGACATCGCCACCAAGTTGCTCGTCGTGCGGCACATCCCGTTCGGCACCTACTTCTCCCAGGATCTGTCCCGTCCGCCGATCATGCTCTTTGATTGGTTCTGGATTGTCCATGTCGGCAACAAAGGCGCCGCCTGGGGGCTGGGCGCCGAGTATGACGTCCGCCCGTTCCTGATTCTCCTCGCGCTCGCGGTGCTCGCGCTCGTCTGGCGCTGGCGTAAGCAGCTCCTGCGCGAACTGCAGGGCGGCCAGCTGGCCTTCGGCCTCTTCGTCGGCGGCACCCTGGGCAACGTCCGGGACCGGCTGTTCGGCGATCACGTCATCGACTTCATCGATGTGCACCTGCCGTATTATCGTTTCCCGGCCTTCAATGTGGCCGACTCCTGCATCTGCGTCGGGGTGGGTCTTTATATCATCATGTCGTACCGGCATGATCGCCTGCTCCGCGAAGCCATCGTCTCGCACGGCGGCGAGGATCCGCCCGCCGGCAGATGAGCCTGCGCTTCGACGTCGCCGCCCATCCGGGCGCCCTGGCGTACAAGCTTCTCGCTGGGCTCGTCGTCCCTCGCCCCATCGCGCTCGTCACCACGATTGATGCCGCCGGCGTGGTCAACGCCGCGCCATTCTCGTTCTTCAACGTCATGGGCGCCGAGCCGGCCATCGCCGTGTTCGCGCCGGCGGACCGCGATGACGGCACCCTCAAGGATACCGCCGCCAACCTGACGGCTAATGCCGAATGCGTGATTCATCTCTGCGACGAGGCCGTCGCGGCGAAGATGGTCGAGTGCGCCCGCTCGTTGCCGCCCGGCGTGAGTGAGGTGCCGCGCGCAGGCTTCACGCTGGCGCCGTCGGAGCGCGTGCGCGTGCCGCGGCTGGTCGAATGTCCGGTGGCCCTGGAGTGCCGCTTGCTGGACATCCGTAAGTACGGCGAAAACCGACTGGTCGTCGTGGAAATCTTGCTCGCCCATGTGCGCGAGGGCGTCGCCGACCCCGCGACCTGGAAGGTGGACTATGCGCAGTATGCGCCGATCGGCCGGCTCAACAGCCCGGACGGTTATGCGCGCACGACGGATCGTTTCACGCTGCGGTTCCCGTCGGGAAGCTGATTAGATTCCTTTCGACAGGCGCTTCACCACCGTCGCGAAGTCATCCGGCCGGGGTGCGATGACTTCAAATTCCTTGCCAGCGACCTTACCGGTGACGCGGGCGATGCGCAGGAGTAGCCCGCGGTGCAACGGCTTGTCTTCGCCCTTGTTGAGGCGGCCCTTCGGCGTCGTGTCGGTCAGCGTCACGCGGCCCGAGCGGCCGTACTTGAGTTCACCGGCGATGCGGATGCCGCATTCGGTGGCGTGGATGCGGACTTGATCGCGGCGAGGGAAGGGCGTGTGCGCGGTCCAGATGCGCCAGCGGCCGCAGGCGCGACCGGGCTCGAAGCGGGTCTGGGCGTGCTTGCCATTGCGTTGCGAGACGAAGGCGCGTTCCTGCGAGTCGTCCATGCCCACGGGCAGGTCGCAGATGCCGGCGTCTTCAGGAGCGTCTTCCGTGCGCGCGATGAATTCGAAATCAAAACGGAAGGCGCCGGAGCCGAGGGCTTCGCGCCAGTCGGCCATCGTGGTCGCGCGGTCGGCGATGATCGCGATGCCGGCGGATTCTGGTTCGGGGCCGAAGACCGCGGCGGGTTCGGCGAGGCCGAGGCGGACCATCTCCGACTTGCCGGCTTCGAGTTGCGCGCGCAGCTGGCCGAGCAGGGTGGGCGCGCCTTTCTGCCAAGGGTGTTCCTCCAGGGCGACGCCGCTGGGCTTGTCGAGCGCGACCCAGCCCGGGCCGTAGGCCAAGACGGCCATGCGGATAGCTTCCTCGCCGAGCAGGCCGGCGGCGAAACCGATGGTGGCTGGAGGCAGGTCGGACATTTCCGGGGACAAAAAAACCCCGGCGCCTAGGCGACGGGGTCGGTGAGGAGGCCAGCCGGCATTACTTCTTGGCCGCAGCGAGCTTCTTCGCGAGGCGAGCCTTGATGCGGTTCGCCTTGTTGCGATGAATCACGCCGGTCTTCGCGGCCTTGTCGGCGGCGGAAGCGACCTGGGAGGCGGAAGCAACGACGTTGTCACCGGTCAGGCCCTTGACGAGGCCCTTGAGACGGGTGCGGACGATCTTGTTATGCTCAGCGCGACGGGTGGTCTGGCGGATGCTCTTCTTGTTAGCTTTGATGTTGGCCATGTGAGTTAGTAGGGAAGCCGTGGGCGGCCCTCGGAGTCAACGCGGATTTGAGGGTTCTGGCCACGGAGAGGCCCCTTTTTGAGGGGCCTCATGAGTCCTGCTGGTGGAAGGGGTGGGATTCGAACCCACGAACAGCGAAGCTGAACGGATTTACAGTCCGCGACCTTTAGCCACTTGGATACCCTTCCGGCCAACAGGATGGGCAACTTGGCAGTGCCGTCGGCGCATGACAAGCGCTTTCGCTGGACTTAATGGCCCTTTATCTGGCCACCGAGGGGGCCTTTTTGCCCCTTCACACCTGCGAGGCACCGCTTAGGCTCCGCCTATGCGGAAAACGCCTCTGGTCGTGCTCATCGATGGCTCCTGCGCCTTGTGCAATGGTACCGCCGCTTGGCTGGCCTGCCGGGACGTTGCCGGCGCCATGGTCTTTGCGACGAACCAGGGCGAGGTCGCCCGTATCGCCGGCGAACCACCGGGCGGTGACATGGGTACGATCGTCGTTTGGGATGGGTCCCGTCGGCTGGTGCGATCGGCCGCCGTGTTGGCCCTCTTGCGCACGCTGGGCGGCGGCTGGCGACTGCTGGCTTGGTTGGCTTGCCTTTGCCCGGGCACCTTGCGCGACTTCCTGTACGACCAGGTCGCGCGCCGTCGCCATCGGTTCACGGGTCCGGCCGCCTGTACGCGCTTGAGCCCGCACCATCTCGCGGAATAGAAACAATGCCATGAAGTCACTGCCCCGCGCTCTTCTGCTCGCCTGCGCGCTGCTCGGCGCGGGTTGCTCGATTCCTAATGCGAAGAGCACCGCCGCCGCCCAGCAGGAGCGGCTCTTGGATGATACCGATGAGCGTAAGGCACGCCTGCGCGCACGCGGTACCTTGAGTCCGCAGGAATACGAGGCCATGGCGATCAAGATGGGCTGGACGACCAAGGGCACGCCGGGTCTGCCGCCTCCGCCGACGACCGAAGAACTCGAGAAGCGCGTCAAGGCCGCCGAGAAGACGCCCTGATGGCTTACGTCCTGCGTCGCCTGCTGGAGATGATCCCGGTGCTGCTCATCGTGGTCGCCGCGACCTTCTTTCTGGCGCACGCGGTGCCGGGCGGGCCTTTCGATAAGGATCGGCCGCTGCCAGCCGAAGTGAAGGCGCGCCTCGAGCAGTATTACGGCCTCGATCAGCCGCTCCCCGTCCAGCTCGGCAACTACGTCGTCAATCTCGCCCAGGGTGATCTTGGTCCGTCGATCAAATACCCCGGCTGGTCCGTGCGCGAAGTCATCGGCTCGCGTATCGGTGTCTCGGCCTCGCTCGGCTTGGTTTCTTTACTGCTCGCCGTGCTCATCGGCGTCCCCGTCGGGGTGCTCGCCGCGTCGCGGCCGAATAGCTGGCTCGATCGCGTCCCGATGGGCTTCACGCTCGTGGGCATCTGCGTGCCGTCGTTCGTGCTCGGCCCCATCCTGGCTTTGATCTTTTCGCTGGGCTTGGGTTGGTTGCCGCCCTGCGGCTGGGGCTCGGCCATCCACTTCGTGCTGCCCGCCGCTACGCTCGGCTTGATCACCGCCGCGCCGCTCGCGCGACTGACCCGCGGTTCGTTGATGGAGGTGCGCTCGCTGGATTACGTGCGCACTGCGCGCGCTAAGGGCGTGCCGCCGCTGCGCGTCTGGTTCGTGCACGCGCTGCGCAACGCACTCCTGCCGGTCGTCACCTATCTGGGACCCGCCGCGGCCGGCCTGGTCTCGGGGTCCTTCGTCATCGAATCGCTCTTCGACGTCCCGGGCATGGGCCGTCTCTTCGTCACCGCCATCATCAACCGCGACGTCATGCTGATTCTGGGCACGACGGTTGTCTACGCCGTGGCGCTGCTCTTCCTGAACCTCGCGGCCGACCTGGCCAACGCCGCGCTGAACCCCAAGGTGGCCCGGAGCCGATGAGCGAGCCCGTCGTCGAGTCCCTCGCCTCCGAAAGCGGCTGGCAGCGTTTCCGGCGCGACCGCGCCGCGGTCTGGTCCGGGTGGTTCCTTGTGACGATCGCCGCCGTCTGCTTCCTGTCGCCGCTCATTGCACCGTATCCGTATATGGCGCAGGACCTCGCGCACAGCGCGGAGGCGCCTTCCCTCGCGCATTGGCTCGGGACGGACCTCCTCGGTCGCGACGTCCTTTCGCGCCTGCTGCAAGGCGGCATGATTTCACTCTTTGTCGGCCTCATCGCCACCGCCGTCGCGCTGGCCGTGGGGATCTGCTACGGCGTGCTCGCGGCGGAAGTCGGCGGCCGGGCGGAAGACGCCCTGATGCGCTTCGTGGACATCGTGAGCACCTTACCGCTGACGCTTATCGTCATCCTGTGCACGGTCGTCTTCGGCCAGAATATGCCGATGATCTTCCTGGCCGTGGGGGGCGTCTCCTGGCTGACCATGGCGCGCATCATCCGTAATCAGACTCGCGAGCTAAAGGCCTCGCAGTTCGTCCAGGCCGCCGAATCGCTGGGGCAGTCTCGCTGGGGTATTTTCAGTCGGCATTACCTGCCCAACCTCGCCGGCACCATCGCCGTGTGCGCGACGCTCACCGTCCCCGGAGTCATGCTCCTCGAGGCCTTCGTCAGCTTCCTGGGGCTCGGGGTGAAGGCGCCGATGACCTCGTGGGGCCTGATGATCAAGGAGGGGGCCGACATCATGGAGGAGTGCCCTTGGCTGCTCATCTCTCCTTCGGTCGTCTTCGCGCTCACACTCCTTTCCCTGAACTTCCTCGGCGACGGCCTGCGCGATGCCTTCGACCCGCGCTCATCCCGCAAGTAAGCCATGACGTTGCGCCGCTACATCGTCATCAAGCCCGACGGAGCCGAAGGGGATGAGTTTGAGGCCGATCTGCCGTCGGAGGCGCCCGACTTCACGCATCACCCTGTGACCAAGGAGCCGTGCCGTCGGGTGCTCGAGTCGCCCACGCTCACGACCAAGTATGGTGAGGGTGCCATGAAGCAGGGCTTGAGCGACAAGCGCCTCGCCCAGGCCGGCTTCCAGCGCTTGGAGAAGGACGGCAAGGGCGGCTGGAATAAGCTCAACTGAGTTCTCGGGCCCGCGGCGACCTCTGCAAATGAATCACCCCGCCGGGTGGCGGGGTGAAGCATCGTCAGGGTGGGCGTTTCCGCCGTGTAAATTTACTTAGGCCTTGGCCGGAGCCGCCGCTTCTTCGCGGGCACGCTTCACGAGCGACTTCGCGGTGTCGGACGGCTGGGCGCCGAGCTTGACCCAATGGTCGACGCGCTCGACGTTGATCACCAGACCCGGGGTCTTACCACGGGCGCGGGGATTGTAGTTGCCGAGGACTTCGACAAAACGGCCGTCACGGCGGATGGCTTGTTCGGCGACGACGAGACGATAGGTCGGCTCGTTTTTCGTACCGAAGCGTTGGAGGCGGATGCGTAGCATTGGATTTGGAGAAGGTGGCGAGTTATCGTCTCAGGAGAGTTCTCAAAAGACGGATGTGCAAAAACGCAGGAGGGAGGGGGAGAGTCAAGCCTTCCCCCGAAGGTTTTAGTAAAAAATATCCCACCCTCGCTGAGCCCATCGTCAAAACACGCAAAACAAGACCCTGTTAATAAGTGGGTTAGGCTGTATCTTGCGTATAGGGGGTTTGGAGGCCTTTTCGGTCGGCTTCCGGCTTGGCTTCGAATCTGGGCACAAAAAACCCCGCCAGTTGGCGGGGTTTCGGGGAAGCCTCGAGGGGCTTACTTGGCAGCAGCGGCCGCGGCAGCAGCTGCTGCGTGCTCGGTCGGGTCGAAGCGCTTTTCTTTGACCTTGGTAGCCGACTTACCCTGGCGATCGCGGAGGTAGAAGAGGCGGGCGCGCATGACCTGCGAGACGCGTTCGACTTCGATCTTCTCGATGTTCGGGGAGTGGACCGGGAAGGTGCGCTCGACGCCTTCGCCGAAGGAGATGCGGCGAACGGTGAAGGTGGCGTGGATGCCTCCGCCCTTACGCTGAATGACGATGCCGGAGAAGGTCTGGGTGCGCTCCTTGTCGCCTTCGCGAACCTTGGTGGCTACCTTGACGCCGTCGCCGACCTTGAAATCATGGTCTCCGCGGGCGGTCTTCAGCTGGGGCTGGGTGGCAAATTGGATGAGGGGATGGTTGCTCATGGCTGGTGTTCTTGGTCTTTCATCAGGTCCGGTCTGCGTTGCTTTGTCTTCTCTATTTGCCTTTCCCGACGCCATTTTTCGATTTCGGCGTGATTTCCTCCTAGGAGGACGGGGGGCACCTCGAGACCATCGTAAACAGCGGGTCGGGTGAACTGCGGAAAGGCGAGCAACTTGCCGTTGTAACTATCCCCCGTCAAGGAGTTTTCCTCCCCGAGCACCCCGGGGAGCTGCCGGCCGAGGCAATCGACCAGGACGCAGGCGGGCAAAGTGCCGTTAGTAAGCACATAATCGCCGATTGAGACCTCTCGGGTGACCTTCCGGTCCCGGAAACGTTGGTCGATACCCTCATAATGACCCGAAATGAGGATCAAATGGCTCTTTTGAGCCAGTTCCTTGGCCAGCTTGTTGGTCAATTGTTCACCGTCGGGGCAAAGATAGATCACTTCGCAGTCCGGGGTGGCCAGGGCGTCGACGGCGTCGAAGAGGGGTTGGCAGCTCATGAGCATACCGGGTCCGCCGCCGTAGGGCATGTCGTCGACCTTGCGGTGCTTGTCCTTGGAGTAGGCGCGCAGGTCGTGGGCCTTAAACTCGATCAGGCCCTTGTCGATGGCCTTGCCGATGACGGACTCCTGGAGGAAGCCGTCGGCCATGGCCGGGAAGAGGGTGACTAGGTCGATGCGGATGGCCACGGTGAACGCGGTCATCCAACAGCCGAAAGGCCGCCGAGCGCAAGCCGTCCTTCCGGCGGCTTACTTCTTCTTCGGCTTGGCCTCGGAGCGCTGGTCCATCTTCACGCCGGCTTCCGCGGGCACCGGCTTGCCGACTTTCTCGACGTCGGAGGTGAACAGATACTTCCACACGTCTTCCTGCAGGGGTCGTCCTTGGGCGTCCTTGGGCGAGCCCTTGCTCGGCGTCACGTAGCCGTGCGCGGCGCCGGCCTGCTTCTTTTCGTCGCCCTTCATCGGAGCGTCGGCGATGAGGCGGCGCGAATGACCATAGGGAGCTTTCTCCGTTTCGGCGTTCACGATGGGTCCGTAGGCGTTGAGGCGCAGCATCAGCCAGGAGCGCTGGTAATGGTCGCCGGTCCAGCCGCTGTCGAGGACGTGGGTGTAACCGAAGAAGCGGTTGAGCGGCGTCGCCGACGGACCGGCCTGCCAGTCTTCGGTGTTGTCGCGCGGACCGCAGAACATGATCACGCGCGCGACCTGCTGGTGCATCGCGAAACGCGCGGAGGAAGTGGCGCCGTGCGAAGAGCCGCCGACGACGACCTTGGTCCAGTCGAGTTCCTTGCCGCCGGCGATGAGGAACTGTTCCCAGCGGCCCTGCGGGTGCTTCTTCACGAGCCACTGCACCATCCGCGTGGCGCGTCCCTTAGCGGAATCGGCTTCGGCGATCTCGACCGACTTTGAAGCATCGACGCCAGCGGTGGCCTCGAGGCGGATGTTGCCGAGGTGCTGCGTGTCGGCGGGCACGGTGTTGAGCTTGCCGAACCAGCCGCGGGCGTAGGCGACGCTGATATGGTGGTAGCCGTAGCCGTTGACCTTCTCGGCGATGACGGCGTTATGGCCCATCAGCCAGACGACGAGCTGGCCGCGAGGGGCGACGCGCGTGTCGACGTCGGCCGTCTGCACGTCGGCCGGCTTGCCCTTGCTCTCCAGTCCGAACTCGATGTCGGGGTAAGACTTCGCGGACGGGTCGACCTCGCTAGCGCGCACCGTGAGGTGGTAAGCCTGGGGCTTCGGGTCGTTGAACTTCACCGGGGCAGCGTCGACAATGGAAGCGACGAAGCCGAGGGACAGGTAGGCGAGGGCGGTACGCATGGGGTTGCGCTCTAGATGCCCGCACCGCCTAGGGATGGCAAGACCGACCGCTTACTTGGGCAGCTTCGAATCCACGTAGTCGAGGGCTTTCTCGACCACGGCCTTCGGGGCCCACTGGTGGCCGCCTTCGAATTCGAAGACCTGCAGGCGATCGCCCTGCGTCTCGCGCAGCTGCTTGATCTCGCCACGGTTGCCGTCCTTGGTGCCCATGGTCAGGGCGACCGCGGGGATCTGCACGCCGCGCAGTCCCTGGATGCCGTTGTCGAGTTGGCCGGCGCCGGCGCCTTGCAAGACCACGCCGCCGAAACCATCACCAATGCTGGCGAAGACCGAGCTCGCGCGCGCGCCTCCAGAAAAGCCCGTGCACACCTTGCGGCCGGCGGCGATGCGGAAGCGCTTCTCGGCGTCCTGGTTGGCGGCGAGAAAATTGCCGACGCTGGGGTCCCATGGGCCGTTCTTGGATTCGTCGAGGAGGATGGCGATGTAGCCGTGCTTCTTGATCCACTCGGCCATGTTGCCCATCGAGGCGTTGCCGCCGGGCGAGGCGACGAAGATTGCGGGCCAGCTCTTGGTCGCGTCACCGTGATAGCCCTTCGGCAAGACGACGCGGTAGTGGTAGACGCCGGAATATTTCGAGTAGCCGCCATTGTGGTCGCAGGCGATGCGCGTCTCGACGCCTTCCTTGACGACGAGGCCCTCGGGGGTCGTCCGCGACGCGGGGGTCGCCGGTTCGGCGGCGCCGACGACGGCGGAGAGTAGGACAAGGAGCAGGGCGGGGTACCGGCGCATGACGAAGGGGTAGTCATGAACCGTACCGAGGGCAAGCGTGGTTGCGGCTTGGAAGCCCGCCCTGGTTGCTCCATAGCCTTACGCCGTGCCCCGTTCTGTCGTCCAAGTTCCCGTGCTCGAAGTCTCCCGCCTGCGCATCGCCCGCGAGGACAAGGTCATCTTACGTGGACTCAATTGGCGCGTGGAGCCCGGGCAGCATTGGGTGATTCTCGGACCGAACGGCTCGGGTAAGTCTTCGCTCCTCGCCGCGCTCACGGGGTACTTCGCGCCGACCTCCGGTTCGCTTTCGGTCCTCGGCGAGACGTTCGGTCGCAGCGATTGGCGCGAGCTGCGACGGCGCATCGGCCTCGTGGGTCCGTCCGTCGCGGCGATGATCCAGCCCTCCGAGCCCGCGTTGTCCGTCGTGGCCGGCGGTGTCGACGGACTCATCAATCTCTGGCGCCGGCCGAAGCCCGCGACGCGCGCGCTCGCGCTCCGTCTGCTCCGCTTGCTCAAGGTCGGCGGACTCGCCGCGCGCCCGTGGGGTCATCTTTCGCAAGGCGAACGCCAGCGCGTGCTCATCGCCCGCGCCTTGGCCTCCGACCCGGCGTTGCTGATCCTCGACGAATCCTGCGCGGGCCTCGATCCCATCGCCCGCGCCGAGTTCCTCTCTTTGGTGAAGCGCCTGCCGAAGCTCAAGCCGGGCTTGGCCATCGTGTTCGTCACGCACCACGTCGAGGAGATCCTGCCGGTCTTCACCCATGTCCTGCTGCTGCGGAACGGGGCCGCCCTCGCTGCCGGCAAGATGGCCGACGTCCTGAAGCCCGCCGCGCTATCGAAGCTTTTCGGACGCAAGGTGCGCCTGACTAAAGGGCGGGCCGGATGGTCGCTGGATGTCGCTGGGAAGTAGGTGGTAGGGCGGTTTGACCGCTTTCGACTTCCCCTTAACCCTTGCTTCGTCCTACTTCATCTTCCTTCGCAATGCCTTCGCCGTTCGACAACCTCCTCCCCCGCTATGACGCCGTCGTCATCGGCGCCGGTCTCGGCGGGATGACCGCGGCGAACAACCTCGCGAAGTTCGGCCGCAAGGTGCTCCTCCTCGAGCACCATTACCAGCTCGGCGGCCTCGCCACCTTCTTCAAGCGCGCCGGCGGCCACGTCTTCGATATCTCCCTGCACGGCTTCCCGCACGGGATGATCAAGTCCACGCGCCGTTACTGGACCAAGGAGATCTCGGACCGCATCCATCAGCTCAGCGACGTCCGCTTCATCAATCCCGACTTCGACGTCCGCACGACCTTCGACCGCGCCGACTTCACGCGCATCCTGATCGAGCAGTTCAAGCTTTCCGCCGAGACCGTCGAAGCCTTCTTCGCGCACCTGCGCGAGATGAACTACTACGACAACGACCCGCGCACCACGCGTCAGCTCTTCGAACAGTTCTTCCCCGGCCGTCCCGACGTCCAGCGCCTCCTCCTCGAACCCATCGCCTACGCCAACGGCTCCACCCTCGACGACCCCGCGATCACTTTCGGCATCGTCTTCTCGAACTTCATGTCGAAGGGCGTGTTCATCTTCCAGGGCGGCACCGACACCATGATCAACCTCATGACCGCCGAGATGAAGGCCAACGGCGTCGATATCCGCCGCAACGTCCTCGTCGAGAAGGTCCTCGTCGAGAAGGACGCTTCTGGCCGCCGTCGCGTCGTGGGCGTGAAGCTCCGCGGCACGCGTCTCGGCGAAGAAGCCGAGGTCGCCTGTGCGACCGTCGTCTCCAACGCCAACATCAAGGACACCGTCCTGAAGATGGGCGGCGAGGACGCCTTCGAGGCTCCGTTCCTCGAGGAAGCCCAGCAAGGTGCGCGTGAACACCTCCTCCTGCCAGGTCTACATGGGCGTGCGCGAAGGCGAGACCATCCCGCACATCGGCGACCTCGTCTTCACCTCCGAGGCCAAGCCGTTCTCCAGCCACGAGCTCGTCGACTTCCATACGACCTCCCGCACCTACTCGGTTTATTATCCGGACACTCGTCCGCATACCAAGAAGCCGCGCTATGCGATCGTCACGTCGGTTAACCAGAAGTTTGAGGACTGGGCGCAGCTCTCCGACGCCGACTACGCGATTCACAAGGCGCGCGTCATTGAGGAATCCTTCAAGGGCCTCGAGAAGTTCATCCCTGACATCCGTTCCAAGGTCGACCACGCCGAGGCCGCCACGCCGCGCACCGTCCAGCGCTACGTCCGTCACATTGGTGGCACCTCGTTTGGCACGAAGTTCGAAGGCCTCAAGGTCTCGATGGCCCTGCCCTGAGCAGGTCGGCGGCTTCTACCACGCCGGCAGCGTCGGCATCATCATGTCGGGTTGGCTAGGTACCATCAATTACGGTGTGATCGTCTCCGCCAAGGCCGACGCCTACCTGCGCGAGCCGAACGCCGACCCGCTCGGCGAGGCCGCGGCGAGTGCGGGGGTCTGAGGGCGTTCCGACGGCTTGACGGTCGACCTGAAATCGTAAATCTCCGGGCATGGCCAAAGACTCCAAGGACGAAGGTATTGCCCAGAAGCTCGAGCACGGGCTGGAATATTTCATCTTCGCCAGCCGCTGGGTGCAGGCGCCGATCTACGTCGCGCTGATCTTTGCGGCCATCGCTTACGCATGGAAGAGCGTCCAGGAGCTCTTTCACATACTCAGCGGATTCTCCACGGCGACCGAGAGTTCCATCATGCTTGGCATCCTTTCCCTCGTCGACATCTCGATGGTGGCCAACCTCGTGAACATGGTCGTCGTCGGGGGCTACGTGACCTTCGTCTCTCGTATCGACTTCGGCGAGAACGGCGACCGCCCCGATTGGCTCGACCACATCAACGCGAACACCCTGAAGGTGAAACTCGCCGGCAGCCTGGCGAGCATCTCGGCCATCCACCTGCTCAAGAGCTTCATCGACATCACCGCCGCCGCCGCCGAAACGCCCATGTCGGCGGGCCAGGAGAAGGTGATCTTCTGGCAGGCCATCATCCACGGCGTGTTTCTCGCCTCGATGATCCTTTTCGCCTGGGGCGAGAAGATGCAGCGCCACCCCAGCGATCACTGAGCCTTCGGCGCGAGGTCGCTGACCCAGCCGACCAGGTAGCGTTGGCGTTCAGCAGACCAGCCGTAGTGAATCCGCAGGCGCTCGCCTGCCGGATTCGGCTTCGTGTCGATCGTCGCGTTCAGCGTGATTTTGCGCCCCTGATGGGTCACGCGCATCGCGGCCTTGCCGGTGAGACCCTGGCGGGTCGGGTGGCGCAGGTGCGGGGGAATCTCGTCCCCGTCGCAAGCGCTGCCGTGGCCGCCTTCCATTCGCACCATGCGCATGAAGTCCAAGGCGCGCATGGCCGAGTGGATGTGCTCGAAGCAATCGAACTCACAGGCCATGCCAGCGTCGATAGCCGACTCCAGGATGACGTGATCCTCCATGCTGGGCATGCAGCACGCCCAGGCGAGGAAGTGGCCCACGTTCGGCTGGTGGCCGGGCACACGGTGGCCTTGGATCTCCTGCTTCGGCCGGCGGACTTTTTCCTCGCGCACCTCCGGCCCAAGGCCGGCCACGATCGCCTGGACGACCGCTTTGTCCGCGGCGCGGAAGTCGAAGGTGACTTCGTTCGTCCGGCCATCGACGCCGGTTGGCCCCGAGTCGTCACCGGCGATGCGCACGCCGATGTCGCCATGGAGCTCCGGTCCGCTCAGGCGGACGCAGTCGCCGTAAGCCGGCAGCACGAAGAACGTGGGCAGGCCTTCGTCCGCGCCGCCGAGGGCCTCAAGGCGTTCGCGGAGTTTCATGGCGGGGAAGGGAGTACGGAGGCGACGTCGGAGCAGCGGGCGAGGGCGGGAAGGAGCGGGGGAGTGGCGTTTCATGGTTTGGTTTTTAAGAAGAAGAGAGGGAATCCCTGCCGTGCGGTCCGTGGGAAAACGGCGCGCGGCTGGAACGTTGAGCAATGGAATGGAGGATCGGACAGGGACGCCGGGGTGGGCGGAGAACTGGCCGAGGACGCTACTATGCCCAGCCGCCGAGGGTTGTCCAGCGGGCCGCCGGAGGTTTCTAAAAATAATATAACCCCTCGATTTATGGGCAAAAAGAAGGGCTCCCCGGTCGGGGAGCCCTTGGGGGCCGTCGGCCTGGCTGGCTCAGGGGGCTTTTTTCGCCACCGGGATGCGCATGCCGTAGAAGCTCCGATAGACGAAGAAGAGGGCGACCAGGAAGATCGCGCTCCCGAGGAGCAGCTTCGGGCCGGCCGGCATCTTCACCGCGATCTCGACGGCGAGCAGACCGAAGAGCGTCGTGAACTTGATGACGGGGTTGAGGGAGACCGAGGACGTGTCCTTGAAGGGATCGCCGACCGTGTCGCCGACGACCGTGGCGGCGTGGAGAGGGGTGCCCTTAGCCTTCATGTCGACCTCGACGATTTTCTTGGCGTTATCCCAAGCGCCGCCGGCGTTGGCCATGAAGATCGCCTGGAAGAGGCCAAAGAAGGCCATGCCCACCAGGTAGCCGATGAAGAAGAACGGGTCGAACAGCGCGAGGGACAGCGAGAAGCAGAAGATGACGATGAAGATGTTCGTCATGCCCATCTGCGCATACTGCGTGCAGATGCGGACGACTTCCTTGGAGGACTCGGTCGTCGCCGTCGTCGCGCTGAGGTTCATGTTCTCCTTGATGTAGACCACCGCGCGGTAGGCGCCGGTGACGACGGCCTGCATCGAGGCGCCCGTGAACCAGTAGATCACCGCGCCGCCCATGAGGAGGCCCATGAGGGCCTCGGGGTGGACGAGGGAGAGTTTCTCCAGCACGTTGAACTTCGCGTCCACCGCCTGATAGTGTTCCTGCAGCATCATGATGATGCCGAAGACCATCGTGGTCGCGCCCACGACCGCGGTGCCGATGAGCACCGGCTTGGCGGTCGCCTTGAAGGTGTTACCCGCGCCGTCGCCCTTCTCGAGCTGGTGCTTCGCTCCTTCGAAGTCGGGGCGGAAGCCGAAGTCGCGCTCAAGCTCAGTGGCGATACCCGATTGCTTCTCGATCTGCGAAAGCTCGTAGACGGATTGGGCGTTATCGGTCACCGGGCCGAAGGAGTCGACCGCGATGGTGACGGGCCCCATGCCCAGGAAGCCGAAGGCGACGAGGCCGAACGCGAAGATCGGCGCGGCGAAGGCGAATTTCAGTCGGCATCAGGCCGGCGACGGCCGGATGGGCCGAAAGCAGGTAGGCGCCGAACATCAGGCCGAGGATGCAGAGCCCGGTCCAGAAGGCGGAGTAGTTGCCTGCGACGAGGCCGGAGAGAATGTTAAGCGAGGCGCCGCCTTGGTTGGACGACGTCACGACTTCCTTCACGTGGCGGCTCTCGGTCGAGGTGAACACCTTGGTGAACTCCGGAATGAGCGCCCCCGCGAGCGTGCCGAGGGAGATGATCGTGGACAGCACCCACCAGAGTCCGCCGCCGAGGTCGGATAGGAGGAAGTAACTGGCGAGGTAGGTGATCGCGATCGAGACCAGCGAGCTGATCCAGACGAGGTTCGTCAGCGGCTGCTCGAGGTTGAAGTCCTTGGCCTGGCCCCAGACGGCGCGGCTCACGGCGTCGTTGATCCAGTAGCTGAGTAGCGACGTGATCACCATCAGGATGCGCATGGCGAAGAGCCAGATGATGAGGGTCGCGCACAGCGCGGGATTGGCGGCTAGGGCGAGCGCGAGGAAGGCGATGAGCGCTACGCCGGTGACGCCGTAGGTCTCGAAGCCGTCCGCGGTCGGACCGACGGAATCGCCCGCGTTGTCGCCCGTGCAGTCGGCGATGACGCCGGGGTTGCGGGGATCGTCCTCCGGCAGCTTGAATTCGATCTTCATCAGGTCGGCACCGATGTCCGCAATCTTGGTGAAGATACCGCCGCAGATACGGAGGGCGGCGGCGCCCAGGGATTCGCCGATGGCGAAGCCGATGAAGCAGGGCCCGGCGAGATCCTTGGGCAGGAACAGGAGGATCCCGATCATGAAGAAGAGCTCAATGGCGACGAGCAGGAGGCCCACGCTCATGCCGGACTTGAGCGGGATGAGCAACGTGGCGAGCGGATTGCCGCGTAGGGCGGAGAAGGCGGCGCGCGAATTGGCGACGGTGTTGATGCGGATGCCGAACCAAGCGACGCCGTAGCTACCAAGGATACCGAGGACCGAAGCCGCGAGGATCACCGCGACAGAGGAAGCGTCCTTGTGCTCGAGGCCGGCGAAGTAGTAGGTCATGCAGCCAGCGATGAGCACCCAGAGGCCGGCCAGGAATTTGCCCTGCTGCCAGAGGTAGGTCTTACACGTCTCCCAGATGATATCGGAGACGTCCGACATCGAGCGGTGGACGGGGAGCGCCCGCGTCTGCAGGTACTGCCACCATCCGTAGACGGTCGCGAGGGCGCAGACGACCAGGCCGAACCACAGGATCTGATGGCCGGTGAGCGCACCATTCAGGAACGTCGTTTTCGCCAGGTCGGGGATTCGGATGTCCGCTTCGCCGGCGCGGGCGAGGGCGGGGAGGGACAGCAGCAGCGCCGCCGTGAGTTTCTTCACGCAGTTCATGGTAGGGTAGGGGTAGGGGTAAGACCGAGGGGTACGATCAAGGTTCCAGTTGTCGGTGATTATCCCTCCGCCTGCGAGGGGAATCTCCTTACGGACTCCGTCATTTGTAATCGTATAGACACCCGTTAGTCCAAGAGGTGGGCCCGTAGGAATAGAATCGTGGCCGCGAACTGGTAGTCGGAATTGGTCTTTTTCACGAAGCCGTGACCCTCGTCCTTGGCCATCACATACCAGACGATTCCGCCCTTGGCTTTCACGGCGTCGCGCATCTGCTCGGCTTCGGTGAAGGGGACGCGTGGGTCATTCTTTCCCTGAATGATGAGCAGCGGTGAGCGGATCTGGTCGGCGTGGTTGGCCGGAGAGATGCTATCCAGGAACGCCTTTACCTCGGGCTTACGCTCGTCGCCGTATTCCAGGCGGCGGGCGTTACGGCGATAGTCCGAGGTATCCCGCAGGAAGGTCGCGAAGTTGGCGATGCCGACGTTGTCGACGCCGCAACGGAAACGCTCGGCGTAGTTCACGAGGCAGGCCAAACTCATGAAGCCGCCATAGCTGCCACCGTAGGACGCCACGCGACGCGCGTCGAGGCGGTCGGATTTCGCCACCCAGTCGAGGATGGCGCCGACGTCCTTGATCGCATCGCCGCGCTTCACGCCGTCGTCGAGGGTCAGGTATTTCCGGCCGTAGCCCGTGGAGCCGCGGATGTTCGGGTAGACGAGGGCGACGCCGAGTTCGTTGAGGTAGAAGTGGAAGCTACCGCGATAGCCGGGGCGCGACTGCCCTTCGGGGCCGCCATGGAAGATCATCAGCACCGGCCGCTTGCCGGGGAACTTCTTGGGGTCGGGGTGATAGACGAGGGCCGGGATGCTTACGCCGTCGAAGCTGGTGACGCGCGTGATCAGGGGCTCCGGATTCGGGATTTCCTTCTTTGGCTTAGATGTCCGGTTGGTCCAGCGAGTGACGGCGCCGGTGTCGAGGTCGGCCGACCAAGCATCGCTCGCTGAATCCTCGCTGTTGAGGGAGAAGCCGACCTCGTGGCTGCCCGGTCGGAAGACCAGGTTGCTCATCACGCCGGCCTTGAGCTTGGGCGCAGGCAGGGGCTTGCTGGTCGCCAGGTCCCAGCAGCGTAATTCGGAGAATCCCTCGACGTTGAAGGACACGATGAGCCGCGAGCCGTCTTCCGAGACGACCAGCTCCTCGCCGTCCCAAGCGGGTCCGCCTGGAAGTTTGCTGAGCGTGGTGGTGGCCACGTCGATGCGCGTCGGCGATAGGAAGTCGGACTCGAAGTTCGCCAGCGCGTAGACGGCCTTGCCGCCCTCGGCGAAGGTCGCCTGCGTAAAATAGCAACGGACGGACTTCGGCGTGATTTGGGTCTTCTTGGCGGTGGCGACGTCCATCGTCCAGAGCCGAGACTCTTCCTGGCCCATCGATTGGCGGAGGAGCAGCAGCGTGCCGTCGGGCGACCATTCGACCGGGCCCCAGCCGGGCGAGGTGCCGGTGTGAACGACGCGCTCGGCATAAGGCGCGTGGATATCTTTGATCAGGATGTCGCTGTCCTTGCCGTTGCGCCGGTTGGTGGAGAACGCGATCCGGCGGCCATCGCGCGACCAGCAGGCTTCGATGTTGCGCGACTTACCGTCGGTCAGGCGCACCGGCGAGGCTTTCGGGTCGGTGGTGTCCTTGAGGTAGAGCTGGAAGTTCTCGTTCCCGCCGACGTCGGCGGCGTAGAGTAGTAGCGCGCCGCCGGGCTGCATCTGCCCGCTCTTCACCGGCTCGACGCCGCCCGTCAGGGCGAGGCGCTTCGCCAGCGGCGCGGCCATCGCATGGAGGTGCGACGCGTCGCCGAGGCGCGTCGTCACGATCGCCTCGCGGCGCGTGGAGTGCCAGCCGCGGAAGCTCGCGCCGCCCAGATTGAGGTAGGGCGTGAGCTCGGCGGTCAGTGCGGCGGGGACGGGCGGGACGCCTTCGGCGACGATGTTGGGCGGCACGGCGGCCAGGCCGACGGCGGCGAGCAGGCAGAAGCAGACGGAGAGCAGGGAGGGGCGGCCCATGTCCTATCTTTATTATGATAAGCCGGGGGGCAGTCGAACCTGATATGTGGCTCGACCTCTTTCCGCCGCGCGTTACCTCATTCGTATGCCCCGCTTCCTGCTCCTGGCAGCCCTGTTGCCGCTCGCGCTCGCCGCCGCGCCCGAGCCGTATCCCGTCAGCCCTGCGACCGCCGCCGTGCCGCACCCGGCCGCCGATGCCCCGGGCTTCGCCCCGCTCTTCAACGGCAAGGACCTCGCCGGTTGGAAGACCAAGGGTAACTGGGTTTACGACACGGACGGCACCGTGACGCTGAAGCCTCGCCCCGGCGAGACAGGCTGGAAGCGTTTCGACGCTTATATTTTCACCGAGCGCAAGTACCGCGACTTCGTCCTCGATCTGGAATTCAAGATGGAGCCGACGGGCAACTCGGGCGTCTTCTTCTGCGTCGCTGATCCACTCGACCCCGTCGCCAAGGGCATCGAGCTACAGATTCTCGATACCTTCGGACTCGCGAAGCCAGGCCATCATGACTGCGGCGGCATCATCCGCGCGATGGCTGCCTCGAAGAACATGGTGAAGGCGCCCGGCGAATGGAATCGCTACACGCTCACGCTGAAGGACCGCCGTCTGACCGTCGACTTTAACGGCGAACGCACGATTGTCCTCGATCTCGCTACTTCCCCGATGAAAGACCGTCCGGTTGATGGGCATATCGGTTTCCAAGACGAGGCGAAGCACGTCTGGTACCGCAACGTCCGGATCAAGGAGCTGCGCTAATCAGCGTCGCATCCAGCGACGCGCGCCTAGCCAGAGCAGTGCTGGCACCACGACGCTGAGCGCGAGCGCCCAGGCGGGGTCGTCCTGCCCTAGTGCGCCGATCGCCGCGAAGATGAAGCCCATCGGCAAACTGCCGCAGAGTACCGCGAGGAGGAAAGTTCGGAAGGGCATGCGGTTCAGGCCGGCCAGGCAGGCGACCGCTTCGGGTAGGATGGGGAGGCAGCGTGAGCACGCGACGAGCCAGGCGCCGCCGGTCGCGAAAAAGTTTTCACCTTCGCGCAGGCCCGCTTCGCCGGCGATGCGTACGGCGAGCGGACGACCGAGCCAGCGGCTGAGGCCGTAAGCGATCAGACCGGCGAGGGCGGAACCGGTCGCCGCGTAGAGCCCGCCGATGAGCGGACCGTAGGTCAGGCCCAGCGCCGACATCACGAGCGTGCTCGGGATGGGCAGGAGGATGTCCGCCACGAGCAGGCCGATGCCGGCGACGCCAGCGCCGGCGCCATAACCGGCCATCCAGGCGCGCGCGCCTTGGACGGAGAACGTCGTCTCCAGCGCGTCGCCCCAAATCATAAATGGGATGATTGTCCCCGCGAGGAGGAGGACGACGGAGACGATCAGCGCGCGTGATCCGAGCAGCGCTTTCATGCCGGGCCGCGCAATTGGTTCCAAGGGGCCTCGCCGCTCACGTCGACCATGAAAGGTCCTTTGCTCGCACCGGGCGAAAGGATGGCGAGAATCGTCGCGTCCGCTTGCGAGACGTTGAAGGTCGCGTGCACGATGCCCGCGGGGATGTGCGCGGCGTCGCCGGGCTTCAGGATGCGCTTCTCCTCTTCGACCCACTGCTCCACCTCGCCGGCGAGGACGTAGATCATCTCCTCGAGCTCGGGGTGCGTGTGGAAGGCGTGGCCTTCGCCCGCGGGCAAGGTAGCTTCGCAGACCTGCAGGTCCTTGGCCCCGGTCAGCTCGGGTCGGGTCAGCCAGTAATTGGTACGTCCTTTATACTCTTCCTTGATGGCCTCGGCCTTGGTCACGAAACGCAGGGGTTTGCTCATACAGGTTCCTACGCCAGCTGGTCGCATGTGAGCAAGCCAGAGGGGGAGGTCGTTGACAGGGGGGAACCCTGAGACGAAATGGAGGTCCCCCAAGTTACCCCCATGAAACGCACCCTATCCCTCCTCCTCGGGCTTTCCCTGTTCGCCGCGACCTCCGTCGTCGCCCAGGAAGCCAAAAAAGACGCCCCCAAGAAGGCCGCCGCTCCGGCCGTGAAGCTACCGGCGCAGCAGCCCGACGTCGCGGCTCCGAAGTTCGACCCCAAGACCGGCGAGATCCAGACCGGCTTCGCCAATTCCCATAAATCTTTCGTCGCGATCGCCCAGAAGGGCGAAGCGCAGGTCGTGTTCCTCGGTGACTCCATCACCGCGGGCTGGAACGGCCAGAAGGCTCTCTTCGAAAAAGAATACGGCCAGTATAAGGCCGCCAACTTCGGTATCGGTGGCGACCAGGTCCAGCACGTCCTCTGGCGCGTCGAAAACGGCGAGTTCGAAGGCATCAAGCCCAAGGCTGTCGTCCTGATGATCGGCACCAACAACGCTGGCAACCCGGCGCACACGCCGGAGCTGATCGCCAATGGCATCAAGAAAATCATCGCCGCCATCCATCAGCGTTCGCCTGACACGAAGGTGCTCCTCCTCGCGGTCTTCCCCCGTGCGGCCAAGCCGACCGACGCTCCTCGCGTGAAGAACAGCCAGGTCAATGCGATCATCGCCAAGTTCGACGACGGCAAGAAGGTCCACTTCTTCGACATCGGCGCAAAATTCCTCACCGCCGACGGTACGCTTGAGAAGTCGGTCATGCCTGACCTGCTGCACCTGAACGCCGCCAGCTACCAGATCGAAGCCGACGCGATCCGCGAGAAGCTTGCTTCGCTCGTCAAATAAGCCGTCCCGCGGCTGAATCGAAGGCCGGTCCTCCCCGAGGGCCGGCCTTTTTTGCGCCGCCCTTACTTGCCCCAGCCGGCTGGCAGGTTCGGGAGCGTCGCCGACAGAATCTCGTGGATCGCGGCGCGTTCGTCGTCGGGGAGATGTCCGAAGGAAGGCGATGGCGGGAAGGCGCGGAGACCGGAGGACAGTCGGAGCAGGATGATGTCGTGCAGTTCCTTTGGCAGTGTCGCGAAGCTCTCCGAGTAGATCAGCGGGCTGCAGCGGTAACGGAAGAGGCGGGTTTGTAGGTCGAGGTCGCGCAGTGAGCGACCTTTCGCATCCGGCTTGCGCGTCTTGGCGTAGGCGGGGGCGAAGACGCCGTCGCCTTGGATGCCGCCGGCGGGCCAGGCGGCCTCGTCGCGGCAGAGCAGGGCGTCGAGGACCTTCTCGGCTTGGCTATCAAAGACGACGAGGCAGGAGCCTTGCGGTGGCGCGTCCTTCGGCAGTCCGAGGATCTCGCGCATGGCGGGCCAGCGGTGGAGCGCGATACGTGCGTCCTGGTTGGCCGTCGAGAGGACGTTATGCACGTGCACCTGATGGTCATGCATCAGCAGCGGCACGACGTCGCTCGTCTTGAGGAGGTAGCGGCGGGTGTCGACGACGCCTTCGAGGCTCAGGAGATTACGGGTCGGTTGGGCGGCTGGACCTTCGAAGTCGTCGATCTTCTTGCCCGTCAGGTTGCCGCGATGTTCGAAGGGCGCCTTCGTGCCGGTGACATACCAGCCGCCCCAGCGCTCGGCGAGCGGGGTCGAGGGGGCGATGTTGGAACTGCCGGAGCCGCTCAGCGGTTCGCCGTTCGCGTCGGGGAAGACGGAGCGCGTCCGCAGGGACGGCGTATGCTCATGCCGGGAATGGCAGAGCAGGCAGTCGCCACTGCGTGCAAGTAGCGGCTCTTCCTTGGTGGCATGCGGTTCGAAGACATAAAAGGTGGCGCCCAGCTTGGCGTCGAACACTGCGACCTCGAAGGCGCCGGTCGGGGACCAGCCGATGTAGGCCTCGTCGGAGAAGTAGAGCACGCGTGGGGTCTCTGGATTGATGAGTTCACGCTGGAGGCTCGTCTTGCTGAAGACGAAGATCTGGGATTCGACGGGCACGCCCAGCTCGGCGAGCAGCCACTGGAGTCGCTTCTTCGCCGGCATGGAGCGAATCTCCATGGCGCGGCTCTGGAACTTGGCGCTGATTGCCGTCGCGCGGTCGTTCGTCGGCGTCGCCGAGTAGTTGATCGGCGGCTCCTCAAAGGGCTCGACCTGCTGTGCCGACGCACGTGGCGCCAGCGGACCCATCAGTCCGACGACAAGCAGGATGCGAAGGAGGGAGGGCACGCCTTCATCATAGCCAACCCGCCCCTTGGCACAAGGGGTTAACGGCGGATGCCTTGGTTCAGCTTGCGTAGGGCGGCGGCCTCGATCTGGCGGATGCGCTCGCGGGAGACTCCCTGGAGCTGGCCGATGGCGTCGAGCGTCAGCTCTTCGCCGTCCAGCCCGTGGCGGAGGCGCGTCACTTCAAGTTCGCGAGGCGTCAGTTGCGCCAAGACTTCGCGGAGCGCGTCCTTGAAGTCGGCGGCTTCCGCGTGCGCGGCCGGCGTCGTGGCGTCATCATCCTTCAGCGTGTCGCCGAACGTGGTGTCGCTTTCTTCGCCCAGGGGCGCGTCGAGCGACTGGCTGTGCTGCTGATAGCTGCGCAGCTCGATGATCTTCTCCGGGGAGCATTCCAGGAAGGCGGCGACCTCTTCCTCCTCGGGTTCGCGGCCGAGCTTCTGGATCAGCGCGGCCTCGGCCTTGCGCAGCTTCGACAGCTGCTCGTGCAGATTGCGCGGCAGGCGGACGGTGCGGCGGAGGAAATTCAGTTCGCGCATGACGGCGCTGCGGATGCCCCAGAAAGCGTAGGTGCTGAAGCGATGGCCGAGGTCGGCGTCGAAGTCACGGCCGGCGGCGAGGAGCGCGAAATTACCAGCCCCGACGAGCTCCATCATCTCTTCGCGCGGGACGCGCATCTGCTTGGCGGCGTGATACGGCAGGCGGAGGTTGCGGTTGACGAGCTCCTCGAAGGCGGCCTGACCTGCGGGGGTGAGATTGCCGTCGGCATCCTTGCCGGCTTTGATGAGGCGCCCGAGACGGAGTTCCTCTTCGGCGCCGAGGCGCGGCCAGCGGGCGATCTGGTTCAGGTAGCGCGTCAGGGTGTCGGCCTCGCCGGAGCGGTCCGGGGAGGTTTCGACGACGCTGACCCGGATTTCACCGAGGTCGGGGAGGTCGGAGCGGAGGAGGGAGGTGAGGGCGTCGGGCTTGGCGGTGCGGGGGGTGATGTTGTTGATCATGTGGAAAAAGAAAGGGGCCTGTATATATAGGGCTAAAAAAGGGGGGTCGGAGGGGTGTATTTACACAAGTCATTGAATGACAACTTGATAAAAACGTATAATATTTTCTACAGGGGCCGACTGGGTCAGGTCGGGGAGGCCTGAAGGGGTGCTACGGGGCTCATTATGCCCAAGTCCGCAGGTTCGTCAAAGGGGGTGGGCCCGCTTTTCTCCGCTGGAGCACTTAATGACTGTGATTGGCTGACTTTTTGGGTGGGAACGGTCGGCACTTTGGGGAGTCTATAAGGCATGCCCCGCCTCTTATCCCTTTGCGTCGCTGTGCTCGCCTGTCTGGGCCTGTCGCTGTCCGCCGCCGACCGTCCGCCGAATATCCTGATGATTGTCTCCGACGACCATGCCTGGTTTGATTACGGGTTCATGGGTTCGAAGGCGGTCAGCACTCCGCACCTCGACAAGCTCGCGGCGGAATCGCGTGTCTTCCCGCGAGGTTATGTGACCAACTCCCTCTGCGGTCCGAGCTTAGCTTCGATGCTGACTGGCCGCCACGTGCATCGCCACGGTATCACGGGCAACGACCCGCGTATGCCGGCTGTCGAAGGCGCGAAAGGCGCAGGCAAGGCCGCCGCGGCGAAACAGAAGAGCGCGGCCTTCCTCGAAGGGCGCGCCCAGATGATCAAGCTCTTCCAGGAATCGCCGATCCTGCCCCGCCTGCTCGGCGAGCAGGGCTATGTCAGCCTGCAGACGGGTAAGTGGTGGATGGGTCCCTATCAGACCGGCGGCTTCACCGAAGGCATGACGAAGGGCGGTCGCCACGGCGACGAGGGCCTCGACATCGGCCGCAAGACCTTGGCGCCGCTGACGGATTTCATCAGCCGTGCGAAGAAGGACGGTAAGCCGTTCTTCGCCTGGTATGCGCCGATGATGCCGCATGATCCGCACACGCCGCCCGAAAGGTTGCTCGCCAAGTATCGCGACAAGTCGCCGACGCCGCAGGCCGCCAAATACCACGCGATGGTGGAGTGGTTCGATGAGACCATCGGCGAGATGCGTGCCCATCTGGAGAAGGAAGGCCTCACCCGCGACACGATCATCGTCTACATCACCGACAACGGATGGATTCCGCGCACGGACAAGCCGTCGGTCGATTTCGAACGCTCCAAGCAGTCGCCCTTCGACGGCGG
Organism: Opitutales bacterium; assembly: GCA_964203605.1. Lineage (GTDB taxonomy): Bacteria > Verrucomicrobiota > Verrucomicrobiia > Opitutales > UBA953 > UBA953. The sequence continues at coordinate 275,167 of CAXNMQ010000003.1, read as the reverse complement.
CGTCCGTACGCCGATCTTCGTGAGCTGGCCCGGACGCATCAAGCCGACGGTCATGGCCGAGGCCGCCAGCGCGGTGGATATCCTGCCGACCTTGCTCAAGCTCGTCGGCGCCCCCGTGCCCGCCGATGGTGACGGCCTCGACTTGCTCGACGACGCCGCCCTGAAGGCGCGTCCGTTCGTCGCGGGTCAAAATTCGACGCACGACATCCTCGATCTCGGTCGCCCTGCGGCCAGTCTGCGCTACCGCTGGCTCGTCGCCGGCGACCTCAAGCTGATCGTCTCGAGCGGCCTCAAGACCGGCACGACTCAGTACGGTTCCACTGACGCCATCGAGCCGCCGCGCCTCTTCGACCTCAAAGCCGATCCCTACGAACTGCGCGACCTCGCCGCTGAACGTCCTGATGACGTGAAGCGCCTGACGACCCAGCTCGACGGTTGGTGGACTGGCCGCTGATCTCTCCTTCTCTTATCATCATGAATACCCAACGCATCCTCCTCGCCGCCCTCGCCGCTGCGCTCGTCGGCTGTCAGTCCACCGATACCTCCGCACCCGCGCCGAAGGCCGCCACCAAGGCCGCGCCGAAGCCAGCCCCCGCTCAGTATGTCTTCTACGTCGGCACCTCCGGTGCCAAGGCGCCAGGCATCCTACGCTGTGTGCTCGACGGCAAGACCGGCAAGATCTCGGTCCCGACCGTCGCCGCCGAAGCTAAGTCCGCTTCTTACGTCGCGCTCAGCCCTGACGCTAAGTTTCTCTACGCCACCGCTGAGGGCGCCGAGGGCGCCGTCGCCTCCTATGCGGTGGAAGGCGACAAGCTGCGCCTGCTCAATACCGAAGCCTCCAAGGGTAAAGGACCGACGCACCTCGTCGTCGACGCCGCCGGCCGTAACCTGGTCGTGGTGAATTACGGTTCTGGATCGACGACCGCCTTGCCGATCAAGGCCGACGGTTCCTTTGCGCCCGCGACCTCTTCGATTCAGCATGTCGGTTCGGGCCCGAACGCCGGCCGTCAGGCTGGTCCGCACGCGCATGGCGTTTACTTCCATCCGAAGAACGGCCGCGCCTACGTCGCCGATCTCGGTACGGATGACATCTTCATCTTCAAGTTCGATGCCGAGAAAGGGCTGCTCACGCCGAACAAGCCGAAGTCTGGCCGCGTCACCGCCGGCGAAGGCCCGCGCCACTTGGCCTTCCATCCCAGCGGTAAGTTCGCCTACGTGAACACCGAGATGGGCCTCAACGTCGTCGCCTTCGCGGTCGCAGGTAACGGTGGACTCAATGAGATCCAGAGCCTGCCCACGCTGCCGGCCGGTGCCGACAAGAAAGGCGTCTCCACGGCGGAGATCTTCGTCCGCGCCAACGGTAAGACGCTCTACGTCTCCAATCGCGGGCATGACTCCATCGCCGTCTATGCCATCGCCCAGGACGGTAAGCTCACGCTGCTCCAGCATATGCTCGGCACGCCGGCCACCCCGCGTGGCTTCGGCCTCAGCGCCGATGGTCGCTGGCTGGTGTGCGCTGGCCAGAAGTCCGGTACGCTTAACGCTTACCGCATCGGCCAAGACGGCAAGCTGACCGACACCAAGCAGTCGGTCGAGGCCGCCGCCGCCGCCGCTGTCGTGTTCGTCCCTTGATTCGTCCGTTACTGCATGCGTCGTAGTCCTCTTCTTGTCAGCCTGCTCGCGGCGGCGTCCCTCGGCGCGGCGCCGGTCGACTTTGCGCACGAGGTCGTGCCGATCCTACGCAAGCACTGCAGTGAGTGTCACACGGGCGACAAGAAGAAGGGCGGATTCTCGATGAATACCCGTGCCTCGCTGCTCGAAGGCGGCGAGAACGGCGCCGTCGTATCTTTGGTCCAGGCGCAGCAGAGCAAACTCCTTGAAGCGGTCGTCAGCGCCGATCCGGATATCCGCATGCCGCCCAAGGGCGACCGGCTGAGTCCGGCCGAAGTCGCCACGCTCCGCACGTGGATCGAGCAGGGTGCCGTGTGGACCGAAGGCTTCGCCTTCAAGCAACCCGCCTACGAGCCGCCGCTGCGTCCGCGTCAGCCTGTGCTCCCCGCCGCCAAGGCTGGCCGCACGCACCCGATCGACCGCGTGCTCGATGGTTGGCTCGCGGAGAAGGGCGCCCCGACGCCGCCGCCGGCGGACGACGCGACTTTCCAGCGTCGCGTTTCGCTGGACCTCGTCGGCATGCTGCCTTCCGCCGAGGAGGCGCAGGCCTTCGCCGCCGATCGTCGTCCCGACAAGCGTGTCCAGCTCGTACGTGCGCTGCTCGCGCGCGACGTCGACTACGCCGACCATTGGATGGTCTTCTGGAACGACCTCCTGCGCAATGATTACGCCGGCACGGGTTACATCGACGGCGGCCGTAAGCAGATCACCAACTGGCTCTACCTTTCGCTGCTGGCTAATAAGCCTTACGACCGGTTCACGCGTGAGCTCGTCGCTCCTTCCTCGGATAGCGAAGGGTTCGCGAAGGGCATCATCTGGCGCGGCGCCGTGAGCGCCGCTCAGATGCCCGAGCTCCAATATTCGCAGAGCGTCTCGCAGACGTTTCTGGGCATCAACATGAAGTGCGCCTCCTGCCACGACAGCTTCGTCGACCGCTGGAAGCTGCGCGACGCCTACGGCCTCGCCGCGATCTACTCGGACCAACCGATGGAGCTCGTGCGCTGCGACATCCCGACGGGCAAGCCCGCCGCCGCCGCCTGGCCTTTCCCTGAACTCGGTCAGGTCGACGCCACGAAGCCGCGCGATGAACGCCTCGCCCAGCTCGCCGCACTCATCACCCATCCGGAGAACGGCCGCTTCCAGCGCACCATCGTCAACCGCCTCTGGCATCGCCTCATGGGCCGCGGCATCGTGCATCCCGTCGACGCGATGCAATCGCAGCCTTGGAATCAGGATCTGCTCGATGTCCTCGCCAACCGCCTCGTCGAATCCAAGTACGACCTCAAGGCCGTGCTCGAGTTCATCGCGACCTCGCAGGCCTACCAGTCGCGCGCCGAGGTTCTCGCCCGCGACGCCGAAGATAAAGACTACGTGTATCGCGGGCCGCGCGCCAAGCGCCTCACCGCCGAGCAGTTTGTCGACGCCGTCTGGCGCCTGACCGGCACCACGCCGGCGAAGATTGAGCTCAAAGTTCCACGGGCCAATCCTACTGCGGCTTCGGCCAAGAAGCCCGTCATCGAGCCGTTGGTCGCCGCCCCGATCTGGTCGGGTGACATTGCGGGCGGCCGCCTACCCGCGGCCGGTGAGATGCGTTCCTTTCGCCACCAGCTCGTGCTGGCTGCCGACGTGGACTTGGCTACGTGTGTGATCACTTGCGACAACGGCTTCGACCTTTACGTCAACGGCAAGAAGATCGGCTCGGGCGACAATTGGGCCGACCCGAAGAGCTTCGATCTCTCCTCGGCCTTGCTGAAGGGCGCCAACCAGTTCGTGATCGTCGGTAGTAACGCGGGCTCCTCGCCGAATATCGCCGCGCTCTTCTTCCAGGTGAACGTCTCGCTCAAGGGCGGTGCGCGCGTGAGGATGGCCACCGACGCCTCCTGGGAATGGACGAAGAGCGTACCGAACGCCCGCGGCACCTTTGCCGCCGCCGGCAAAGCCAAAGCCGCCACCAAGGCCGCGGAGGTCGTCTGGCAGCCGGTCTCGCTCGTGAAGAGCGAGGCGTGGCGCAAAGCCGAAGTCCGCATGGCCGAGATGCTGGCCGGCGTCGATGGCACGAGTAGCCTGCCGGCGCGCGCGAGCCTGATGAAATCCGACATGCTGCAACGCGCGTTAGGCCGTCCGAACCGCGAGCAGATTGTTTCAATGCGCCCGAATGAACTCAGCACGCTCGAGGCCATCGACCTTTCCAACGGCCAAGCGCTGACGAACCTCCTCGCCACGGGCGCGGCCAAGCTGAAGAAGCGAAGCTGGTCGTCGCCCGAAGATCTCACGCGCTGGCTCTACGTGTCCGCGTTGAGCCGTGAACCCGCCCCGGCCGAACTCAAGGTCGCCGCCGGTATGGTCGGCCCCGATCTTTCCGAACAAGGCATCGCCGATCTCCTGTGGGCTGTGTGCATGCTCCCCGAATTCCAGACCATCCGTTGATCGCCATGAACTCCCCGCTGCCGCTAGATCCTTCCTTGCCCGAGCCGCTCGCCCGTCGCGAATTCCTGCGCATGCTCGCCGCCGCCGGCGCCGCGACGCTATCGATGAGCGCGCCGCGTCTCCTTGCCGAGAGCGAGAAGGTCGTGCAGCCCGCCGCTACGGCAGATTCCTGCATCCTCATCTGGCTCGCCGGCGGCATGGCCGCCCCGGAGACCTTTGATCCGAAGCGTTACGCGCCCTACGAGAAGGGACTCTCGTATGAGCGCGTGCTCAGCACCTTCCCGGCGATTCCCACTTCTGTCGACGGCGTCCGGATCTGCCAAGGGCTCGAGAACATCGCGCAGGTCATGGATCGCGGGACGTTGATCCGTTCGGCGGTGCAGCCCGACCTCGGTAGCATCCTGCATTCACGTCACCAGTTCCATTGGCACACCGGCTACGTCCCTCCGCAGACGGTCGCCTGTCCGCACATCGGTGCCTGGATGGCCCGCGTGCTCGGCCCGCGCAATCCGGTGATGCCCGCCTTCATCAACATCGGCCAGCGCCTCGAAGGCGTCGGCGAAAGCGAGGAGCTGAAGTCCTTCACCACCGCCGGTTTCTTTGGCGGTGAATACGGCCCGATGAACCTGCCGTTTCCGGAGGAGGCCGCCGCCGCCGTGCGCCCGCCGAAGGGCATGGATGCCGGGCGTTTCGTGAACCGCGACCGCGAGTTCCGTCGCCTCGTTGACGCGACGCCCAGCCGCGACCTGCTCAGCGACCATCAGCATGAGTCCATGCTGCGCTCCATGGATAACGCCTATCGCCTGCTCAGCGCCAAGGAACGTTCCGCTTTCGACATCACGCTCGAGACGCCCGAGGTGCAGAAGGATTATGACACTGGCCGCTTCGGCCGTGGCTGCCTGCTCGCCCGACGCCTGGTCGAGAACGGCGCCCGCTTCGTCGAGGTCACCACCGAGTACGTGCCATTCTTCCAGTGGGACACGCATGGCAAGGGCCATGAGACCGTCGCGAAGATGCACGCCGAGATCGACCGTCCGATCGCGCGCCTCATCCGTGACCTTGAGCAGCGTGGCTTGCTCGACCGCACGCTGGTCATCATCGCCAGCGAGTTCAGCCGCGACGCCATGATCGAAGGTCGCCCTGGCTCCAAGGCCAAGGATCAGGCCTTCAATAAATCCGGCGTTATGACGAGCCCTGACCACTACGGCCTGCATCGTCACTTCACCGGCGGCACGAGCGTCGTCATGTTCGGCGGCGGCGTGAAGAAGGGGCATGTCTACGGTGCGACCGCCGATGAGCGTCCGCTCGTCGCGATCAAGGACCCCGTGTCGATCTCCGACATGCACGCCACGATTTTCCGCGCCATGGGCATCAGTCCGAAGACTGCTTTCGATATCGAAGGTCGTCCGTTCTACGCGACGGTCGACGGCAAGGGCGTCCCGATCCCGATCTTCAGGAGCTGAGGGCGCGCAGTGGCGCAGCGTGGGCGCGGACGGCGGTCTCGATGAGCTCGCCCGTGCGCCGCATGGCTTCGTCGAGCGGCATCGCGGCGGGCTTGATCGGGATCAGTAGATCGAACTGCGCGCGCAGCGCGGCTGAGTCGTCGACCGAGCCGGCGACGCCGACGACCTTCTTGCCGAGACGCCGCGCAAGTCGGGCGACGCCGACGGGGCCTTTGCCTTGCAGGCTTTGTTCATCGAGTCGGCCTTCGCCGGTGATGACGAGGTCGGCGGCGACGACGCGGGCTTCGAGTCCGACCTGCGTCGCGACCATGTCGAAGCCGCTGACGAGACGTCCGCCCAAGAAAGCCATGAGACCGAAGCCGAGTCCACCCGCGGCGCCGGCGCCAGGTACTTCGCGTGGATCGTTGCCGAGGTCGCGTCGCACGAGGTCGGCGAGGTGTGCGAGCCGCTGTTCGAACCAGATGAAATCCGTGACGCCTTTCTGCGGGCCGTAGACGCGCGTGGCGCCACGGGGGCCGAGCAGGGGATTGTCCACATCGCAGGCGACGATGAGCTCGCAGGCGGGCAGGGAAGCTGGCTTCTCGACCTGATCGGCCTCCAAAATCGTCTCGAGGGTGGGGGTGAAGGCGTGCCCCGCTTTCTTAAAGGTATATCCAAGGGCGATGGCCACCCCGAGGCCGCCATCGTTGGTGGCGCTTCCTCCGATGCCGATGAGGATGCGGCGGGCGCCTTTGGTGAGGGCGGATTGGATGAGAATTCCTGTACCTAAAGTGCTGGCAGTAAATGGGTTAAGTTTTAAATCTTGGACGATTGCCAGGCCGCTGGCCGCGCTCATTTCCATGATGGCCGTGGCCGAACTGGCTACCCAGCCGAAGGGGGCTTCGAGCGGCCTTCCCTGGGCGTCTTGGGTGGTGCCACGGGTCCATTCTCCGGCTAGGGCAGTGGTCATCGCTAGGGCGGTACCTTCGCCGCCGTCCGCAATCGGGCAAAGGTCGAAGGAGGCCTGTGGAAAGGTCGTTTCTAGGCTATTTTTAATATGAAAACCGGCTTTTTCCGCCGGCAGGGAGCCCTTGAATTTGTCGTTGGCGATCAGGATGCGCATCGTCCGGCCCGGCCATCCTCGCCGTGGGGTCTTTCCTTTACAATCCGAATGGGGAAGCGCACTTGATTTCCGGGGGCCTTGGCTTACATTCAGAGCAAGGTCAGTCCGCCCCCGGGCTGCTTCCCCTTACCTTAATCCCACCTTAAGAAACACGCCCATGCTGTCGCTCCGTCATACCACCCTCGCGTTCGCTGCCCTCGCTGCCCTCGCCGTCGCTCCCTCCGCCGAGGCGACGCCTGCTACCAAGGAAGGCCTCGAGTTCTTCGAGAAGAACGTGCGCCCGATTCTCATCGATCGCTGCTACGAGTGCCACTCGGCTGAGAAGAATTCCTCCAAAGGTGGCCTCATCCTCGATTCCATGGACGGCGCCTACAAGGGCGGCGACGAAGGACCTTCGGTTGTCCCGGGCGATCTCGAGAAGTCTCTCCTCATCAAGGCCGTCCGTTACAACGATCCCGAGTTCTCGATGCCCCCGAAGAAGACGGGCGGAAAGCTTCCTGATGACAAAATCGCCATTCTCGAAGAGTGGGTGAAGATGGGTGCGCCCATGCCTTCTGGCGGCGCCGCCAAGCTCACTGGTCTCACGGGCAAGGCTCGTGATCACTGGGCCTTCCAGCCCGTCACGAAGCCGACCGTTCCCGAAGTGAAGAACCGCGCCTGGGTCAAGACGCCCATCGATGCGTTCATCATGGCCAAACTCGAAGAGAAAGGTCTCCAGCCTAATCCGGCTGCCAATCCCGAAGCTTTCCTTCGTCGTGTTTCCTACGATCTGATCGGCCTTCCGCCCACCTCTGAGCAGGTCGATGCCTTTGAAAAGGCCATTCAGGCCGCACAGATCACGGACACGATGGCGCTTCGCTCCGGCAAGCCCGCCGGCGCCGTCGAAGCGATCTACGCCAAGCAGATCGATAGCCTCCTCGCCTCGCCCCACTACGGCGAACGCTGGGCTCGCCACTGGCTCGATACCGCCCGCTACTCCGATACCCGCGGCCTCCAGGTCGACCAGGGTGACAGCCTCTTCAAGGATTACCGTTTCGCCTACGCTTGGACCTATCGCGATTACGTCATCAACGCGCTGAACGACGATAAGCCTTACGACAAGTTCATCGTCGAGCAGCTCGCTGCCGACCGCATCCCCGGCATCTCCCCTGACGATCCGCGTCTCGCCGCGCTCGGCTTCCTTACCGTCGGCAAGCGCTTCGACGACCCGAACGACATCATCGACGAACGCATCGACACGAGCACCAAGGCCTTCCTCGGACTCACGGTGTCCTGCGCCCGCTGCCACGACCATAAGTTCGACCCGATTCCGATTAAGGATTACTACTCCCTGCACGGTATCTTCGCCTCGACCGTCGAGCCGCTGCACCACCCGACGATTGCCGCCACTTCGAAGTCCGCCTCCGCCGCGCGCTCCGACTTCACCAAGCGACTCGGCCAGCTCCAGGACGAGCAGGTCGCCGGCTTCTTCCGTTACATGCGTGAGACCCGCGCCCGTTATGACAACGAGATGGCTGGTCGCCTCATGATCGCCAGCGTCCGCGGCGGTTCCTCTGAAGCCGGTGACTTCTCCGAGCGTTACAAGATCAGCCTCCAGGAAGACACCGATTTCGCCGCGATGCGCATCCAGAAGTACTCGCCGATCACCGGTCCGTTTTACGCCGTCGCCCAAGTGCCCCTCGTCTATTTCGCCGAGCGCGCCCCGATCGCGATTCAGGAAGCGATCAGCGACCCCGACCATCCGGTCAACCCGATCATCGCCGCCGCCCTCCGTGGCCTGAAGCCGAAGTCGCTCCATGACGTCGCCGCCGCTTACCAGAAGGCGTACAACGAGAACAAGGCCGCCATCCTCGCGCACCTCGCCCTTCTCGCCAAACCCGGTGAAGACTGGAAGAAGACCTCTCCGGCCATCGCCGAGATGACCGGCTATCCTTGGGCCATCCCGAGCTACGACGAGGTCTTCGACAACGAAGACATGATCTCGCTCTTCAGCACCCGTAAGTTCTGCGCCGACTGGCAGAACCGTCCGATCTACGGCGGTATCGGTAACCGCGAGCCGGTCGCCTACTTCCGCCATACCCGCATCAACGAGCTCCGTCTCTCGCACCCCGGCGCTCCTGGCGAGGCGATGGTCGTGCAGGATTCCGAAGCCCCGAAGGACAGTTACGTGTTCAAGCGCGGCGATAAGAACAACAAGGGTGAGATCGTCCCCCGCCAGTTCCTCGACATCCTCTCCAAGGGCGAGCGTCGTCCGTACGTCGACGGTAGCGGTCGCTACGAGTTCGCCCAGTCCATCGCTACCAAGGAAAACCCGATGACCGCCCGTGTGGCCGTCAACCGTACCTGGATGAAGCACTTCATCGAAGGCTTCGTCTCCTCGGTGGATGACCTCGGTAATATGTCCGAGAAGCCCTCGCACCCGGAACTCCTCGATTATCTCGCCTCCGAGTTCATGGAGAACGGTTGGACGATGAAGCGCCTCCATCGCATGATCGTGATGAGCAACGTCTATCGCCTGGATTCCGACCCGACCGCCAATCCGCTCGTGCAAAAGAAGGGACTCATCGATCCGCTCAAGGTCGACGCCGGTAATCGCCTGCTCTGGCGGGGAAATCTCCGTCGCCTCGACTTCGAGTCCATCCGCGATTCGATGATCCTCCTCACCGGTAAGCTCAACCCGGCGGTCGGCGGCCAGCCCGCCAACATCACGGACGAGCCCTTCAGCTATCGTCGCAGCCTTTACGGTTACGTCGATCGCAGCCGCCTCAGCGACACGCTCTCGCAGTTCGACTACGGCGACCCTGATCAGCCGAACTCGAAGCGCAATTCGACCATCGTGCCTCAGCAGGCCCTGTACTTCATGAACAATGCGCTCTCCGTCGAGGTCGCCCGTGCCGTCTCCTCTCGCAAGGACGTGGTCAACGCGATGTCGGAAGACCAGCGCATCGTCGCGATGTTCCGCTGCATGTTCCAGCGCCGTCCCTCCGCCAGTGAGATCCGTGTTGCTCAAGAATTCCTGGCCAAGGCCAAGATGACCGTTGCGACCGCCGGCCTCCGCCCTTCGACCAAGGCCGCCGTTGCTGGCACCAAGGCCGGCACCAAGGCCGTGGCGCCGGTGGCGCGTACCATGGCGCCTGCCTCCAAGGGTGTGGCGATCATGGCTCCCGATGGCGAAGAGAGCATGATGACCACCGTGACGGGTGGCGGTGCCGAAAGCGTGATGCAGAACGTCGGCGAGTCTATCGCCCGCACGCCGATGACCCCGACGGAACTGCTCATCCAGGCCCTGCTGCTTTCGAACGAGTTCGTTTACGTGAACTAAGGATAGCACCACTGCTTCCTCCGAAAGCCGGCCATGTGGCCGGCTTTCTTGTTTTTATGGCTGAAGGGGAGGGCATCACCCGAGGCGCGGCCCGCAGGATTTTGACAAATTTTTAACAAAAATAGCCCAAAGGGCGTTGGCCGGGGTTGTATGAGGTAACAACGGCAAACCAGAGGTTGATGTCCTTCATCCGGACATAAGAATTATCACCTAGTTGGAACCCCCAGCCGCCCCCGGCTATCCTCCCCCTTTAAATCCGACCGCCCCCTTATGAAACGCCACCCGAACATGCTTCGTCTCCTCCCCGTGCTCGCCGCCTTGGGATCGACCGCCATGCTTTCCGCCGCCGACGCTCCCGCCGAACCGAAGATGGATCCGGCCGGCTTGGAATTCTTCGAGAAGAACGTCCGCCCGATCTTCACCGAACGTTGTTACGAATGTCACTCGAAGGAGAAGGGCGTCTCCAAGGGTGGCCTGATCATGGACTCGCGCGCGGGCCTGCTGGCAGGTGGCGATCTAGGTCCGGCGGTCGTGCCGGGCGATATCAAGAAATCCATGCTGATCCTTGCCGTCCATCAGACGGATCCTGATCTTTCGATGCCGCCGCGCAAGAAGGGCGCCAAGCTTTCCGACGCGCAGATCGCGTCCCTTGAGCAGTGGATCAAGATGGGTGCGCCGGCTCCCGCCGGTGCCGGCGGCGCCAAGCTCACCGGTCTTTCCGACAAGGCGCGCAGCCACTGGGCCTTCCAGCCGGTCCGCGAATTCGCCGTGCCGACCAAGCTCAGCAACGCCGCCTGGTGCCAGAACGAAGTCGATGCCTTCTTGCTCGCGAAACTCGATGAGAAGGGCCTCAAGCCCAGCCCCGCCACGGACGGTGAATCGCTCCTCCGCCGTCTTTCCTATGACTTGATCGGCCTGCCGCCCACGAGCGTCGAAGTCGACGCCTTCTCCCGCGATTACGACGCCGCCCTCGCCATGGACAATATGGCCGCACGGAAAGGCCAGGCTGGCCGCGCGCTGAATGCTGTCGTCGAGCGCACGGTCGACCGTCTGCTCGCTTCGCCCCACTACGGTGAGCGCTGGGCCCGCCACTGGCTCGACACCGCCCGTTATTCCGACACTAAGGGCCTGAAGCGTAATGGTACCATCGAGACCTTCGATGCTTCTTGGACCTATCGCGACTACGTCATCGACGCGTTCAATACCGATAAGCCTTACGACCAGTTCATCATCGAGCAGCTCGCCGCCGACCGTCTGCCGGACCTGGCTAAGGACGACGCGCGCCTCGCTGCCCTCGGCTTCATCACCGTCGGGAAGCGTTTCCAGAATAATGACGACACCATCGACGAGCGCATCGACGCGACGACCAAGGGCTTCCTTGGCCTGACCGTATCCTGCTCGCGTTGTCATGACCACAAGTTCGACCCGATCCCGGCCGCCGACTACTACTCCCTCCACGGTATCTTCGCCTCCGTCATCGAGCCTCAGCAGAATCCGGTCGTCCGTGATCCGCTCCTCGTCGGCAAGAACGCGCCGACCAACGCCTATCGCGCCGACTACGAGAAGAAGCTCGCCGACCTCATCAGCACCACCTCCGGCGGCTACTACAAGCACCTCGCCGGCATGCAGGCCGCCTTCCATCGCGAGTTCGCTCCGCGCGCGCTCTCCGCGTTGTCCGGCGGGTTCCGCAGCACCGCGGGCTTTGATATCCTGAAGAAGTTCGATCTGGGCGATAGCCGCGAGCTGGGTCCCACCTTCTTGGCGGCGATGGGTCGCACGGAGCACCCGATCACCGGAGTGCTCGTCCGTCTCAAGAAGGTCAGCCCGGAGAACTTTGAGAAGCAGGCCCCCGCGATCATCGAAGCCGCGCTGGCCGACAAGAAGAGCCCGGTCAACCCGCTCGTCGCCGACGGCCTCCGCGGTCTCAAGCCGAAGTCCCTTGAGGAAGTCGCCTTCGCCTACCAGGCGATGTTCAAGAAGAACCGCGATAAGATCGTCGCGCACATCCAGCTGCGCAGCCAGCCGGGCCGCAAGGGTGACAAGGACGACCCCGCCGTCGCTCAGCTCGCCGCCTTCCCCTGGCCCCTGCCTAACGTCGAGGACATCTCCACCGTCTCGCTGCTCGAGCGCGTGACCACGAGTCGCGACTTCTGCGAGAGCTGGCAGCAGCCGATCGCCGCGACCTTCGTCAATAACAACATGCCCGCGAAGTACTTCAAGTTCGCCGACATCAACGCGCTCGACATCACGCACCCCGGCGGTCCCGGCACGGCGATGGTGGTCACCGACGTCGAGAAGCCGCGCGACAGTTACGTGTACATCCGCGGCGACCGTAATAAGCGCGGCCCAGTCGCCCCTCGCCAATTCCTCGAAGTGCTCGCCGGCCCTGACCGCCTGCCTTTCTACGAAGGTAGCGGCCGCCGCGAACTCGCCCTGGCCATCGCCAGTCGCACCAATCCGCTCACCGCGCGCGTCCTGGTGAATCGCCTTTGGATGCACCACTTCGGTGTCGGCATCGTGACCTCGCCGGATGACTTCGGCAACATGTCCGAAGCCCCGAGCCACCCTGAGCTCCTCGACTGGCTGGCCACTACCTTCGTCGAAGGCGGCTGGTCGATCAAGAAGATGCACAAGAAGATCCTGCTCTCGGCGGCCTATCGTCAGTCGGCTAATCCGAATACCAACCCGCTCGTCGTGCAGAAGGCGTCGGTCGATCCCCTGAAAGTCGACGCAGCCAATAAGTTGCTCTGGCATGCGAACCTCCGTCGCCTGGACTTCGAGTCCATCCGCGACTCGATGCTCCTCCTCTCCGGTAAGCTTGACCGCGCCCTCGGCGGACGCGCGGTCAATATCAGCGACGAGCCCTACAGCTATCGTCGCACCATCTACGGCTTCATCGATCGCGACAAGCTCAGCGAGTTCCAGTCCCAGTTCGACTTCGCCGACCCCAACATGGCGAACTCGACCCGCGGCTCGACCATCGTCCCGCAGCAGGCCCTGTTCTTCATGAACAATCCGCTGGCCGTCGAGGTCGCCCGTAACGTCAACGCTCGCCCCGAGATGACCAAGGCCAGTTCCGACGACGAACGGGTGACTCAGCTCTACCGCATCATGTACCAGCGTTCGCCGACCGTCCAGGAGCGCCAGATCGCCCGCGAGTTCGTCGCCCGGATCGCCGGCTATATCGACGAGCCGGCCGTCTCGCCCAAGGCCGACAAGGTCGCCAAGGCCAAGGCTAAGGCCAAGGCCGCCGCCGTGGTCGCCACCAAGTCCACCCCCGAGGTGAAGATCGAAACCTCGGTTCAAGGCGGGAAAATCGTGAATAACACGGAAAAGGTCGACCGTAAGGTGCCTTCCAACCCCTGGGTCATGCTGGCCCAGTCCATGGTCTGCTCGAACGAATTCGTGTACCTGAATTGATTACCTTATATCATTAATCTAGTTTGAAAACTGAAAATCACCTCCCATATTTACCCCTAATCATCACACCCCAATGAAAGACTCCAACTGCGGCAATTACGTGCCGACCGCCAACTCCCGTCGAGACTTCCTGCGCCAGACCGGTCTCGGCATGGGCACCCTCGCCTTCGGCACCATGGTGTCCGAGTACATGGTCAGCGACGCTCACGCCGAGGTCATGGCCAACCTCAAGCCGCGCAAGGCTCCCCTCGCCGCTAAGGCGAAGCACGTCATCCACATCTTCGCCGGTGGCGCTCCCTCGCACCTCGACACCTTCGATCCGAAGCCGAAGATGAAGGAGCTCGCTGACATGTCCGCTTCCGGCATGAACGGCGTCCTCTTCCCGACTCCCTTCGAGTTCAAGAAGTCCGGCAAGTCCGGCCTCGAGATCAGCGAAATCTTCCCGAAGCTCCAGGGCGTGGCCGACGAGATGTGCGTCATCCGCTCGATGCACCAGGATCTCCCGGCTCACGGTCCGGCCGCTAAGCTGATGCACACCGGCTCGGCGATTCTCTCCAAGCCTTCCCTCGGCGCCTGGGTCCTTTACGGTCTCGGTACCGAAAGCCAGGATCTCCCCGGCTTCGTCTCCCTCGGTGGCAGCTCCGACGCCCGCGCTTCGGCCTTCCTTCCGTCCCTCTTCCAGGGTGCGAGCACCTCGTTCCGTCCGGGTGCCCCGGCGAACAAGATCATCGCCAACCTCCAGAGCGAGTTCACCACGCAGGACGCGCAGCGCAAGCAGCTCGACCTCGTCCGCCAGCTGAACGAGCGCCACATGCAGACCGTCCAGAAGGACGAGCAGCTTGAGGCCCGCATCGAGTCCTTCGAACTCGCCTTCCGCATGCAGACCGCTGCGACCGACGCTTTCGACATCTCCAAGGAGTCCGAAAAGACCCGCGAGATGTACGGCAAGTCCGACCTCGGCGCCAAGCTCCTCTGCGCCCGTCGCCTCGTCGAACGCGGCGTCCGCTTCGTTCAGGTCGATGCCGGCGGTTGGGACCACCACACGAACCTCTTCACGGCGATCGCTGGTAAGGCTGAAGCCATCGACGGCCCGGCTGCCGCTCTCATCGCCGACCTCAAGCAGCGCGGTCTCCTCGACCAGACTCTCATCATCTGGGGCGGAGAATTCGGCCGCACCCCGACCACCGCGGGCCGCGTCAACGCAGCTTCTGGTCGCGACCACCACGGTAAGGCTTTCTGCTGCTGGATGGCCGGCGGCGGCGTCAAGGGCGGCATGCACTACGGCGAGACCGACGAAATCGGCTCCCAGGTCGCTGCGGACGGCGTCGACGTGCATGACCTGCACGCCACGATCCTGCGCCTCCTCGGCTTCGATCACACCAAGCTCACGTTCCGCTACAACGGCCGCGACTTCCGCCTCACCGACAACTTCGGTAAGGTTGTCGACAAGGTCATCGCCTAAGCGACTTCGGTCGCACGAACGGAAGGGCGGACACCTCGCGGTGCCCGCCCTTCTTGTTTTCACGAGGCCGTGGCTTGCGTCCGGCCTCCTTTGGTTTCTAATAGAATCATCCCCATGAAGACGTTGCTCCTCCTTGGCGTTCTTGGCACCGCAATGCTCTTCGCCGCCCCGGCGGATCCGAAGAAAGATGCCGCCCGTAAGGAGGCGACCCGGGTCGAAGCAAAATCAGCGACGAAGCCCGAAGCCAAGCCATCGGCGGAGGTCAAGGCCGCGCCCCGCACGGGCGAAGCTCCAAAGTCCGGCGTCAAGGGCACCGATGCGTTCGGTCGCACCCAGACCCGCTATGATAACGGCGTGACCGCCGTGACGACGCCCGACCCCTTCGGCGGCTCTTCCACGCGCTACAGCAACGGCGTCACCGGTTCGACCCGGACGGATCCCTTCGGTGGCTCGACGACTCGCTTCAGCAATGGGGTGACGGCGACCACGCGGCCCGATCCATTCGGCGGATCGACGACGAGTTACAGCGACGGCACTCGTGCCACGACGCGCACGGACCCGTTTGGCAATCAGGTGACGACTTATTCCGATGGCCGCCGCGAGACGATTCGTCCCGACCCGTTTTCTTCCGCTCCGGCGAAGAAGGATGGGTCGAAAGAGCGGAAATGATAGGGGTGCCGCCCAACAGGGCGCTTGAAACCCGCACCCGTCGGTGCAGTCTTCCGTGTCTTACCCCATGAAGCGTCATCTCCATCTCTGGGCCGCCTTGGCTGCCCTTGTCCTTGCTCTCCCAGCCGTCGCTGCGGAGGCCTTTACTTCCGGCCCAGGTTGGCTCGAGTTCCCTGCGGGTAAAGGCCCGGGCGCTGGCAAGCACGTCGTGCTGCTCGTCGGCGACGAAGAATATCGCTCCGAAGAAGCCTTACCGATGCTCGCCCGCATTCTCTCCGAGCGCCATGGCTTCAAATGCACCGTCCTTTTCTCCCATGACGACGGTGTGATCAATCCGAACAATGGTGCCTCCCTGGGCAAGCCCGAGGCCCTCGACACTGCCGACGCCCTCGTGCTTGGCCTACGTTTCCGTAAGTGGAATGATGGCGCGCTCGCGAAGTTCGATGCCGCCATCAAGCGCGGCGTGCCGATCGTCGCGACCCGCACCAGCACCCACGCTTTCTCCGGCATCCCGAAGGAAAGCGCCTTCGTCGCCTATAACTGGAACAACAAGGGCGGCTTCGGTAAGAATGTCCTCGGCGAGACCTGGGTCAGCCACTGGGGCAACCACAAGGGTGAGGCCACCCGCACGGCCGTCGAACCCGGTGCCGAGAAGCTCGCGATCCTCAACGGTGTCGGCGTCATCTTCGGCGATACCGATGTCTACGAGGCTTACCCGCCCGCCGATGCGCAGATCCTCCTCCGCGGCTTGGTCCTTAAGGGTATGAATCCGCAAGATCCCCTGAGCGAACGCGCGAAGAAGCGTGCCACCGATAAGCAGGAGCAGGGCATCAATTCGCCCGCGATGGCCGTGGCCTGGACTCGCGAAGTCCCCAATGCCGGCAACACGAAGAACCGCGTGTTTACCACCACCATGGCCTCCGCCAGCGATCTCGCCGATGAATCGCTCCGCCGCCTCGTCGTCAACGGCGTCTTCTGGGGTCTCGGCCTCGAGGTGCCCGCCAAGGCCGACGTCACGCCGGTCGTGGAATGGAAGCCGAGCAAGTACTCCTTCAACATGTTCCACCCTGGCCTGAAGGCCGAGGATTTCGCGGGCGTGCTGCCCCCGCCCCTGACGGCCGCTCCGGCCAAGAAGAAGAAATAATCCGCCGACTTCTTTCTTTTACCGCACGGGCGCATCGCAGGATGCGCCCGTCTTGTTTAGGCGCGGATCCCGCGGTTCACGAGGAGCTGGATCAGCGCGTCGTTGTAGATGATGTAGGCGCCTTCGCGGGCGGTGGCGTCGCGCACCTCGATATCGTCGCTCACGACGAACCAAGGCGCATCCACGGTCTTGTCCTTGGCGACCAGGTCCATGATGTCATGATCAGCCTTGGAGCCAGCACGGCTGAAGGTAACCCGCACGCGCGAGTTCGTCGTCTTGAGCGCCGTCTGCTGGCCATCGAAACTCACCCAGACGTGGAGGCCGGGCGCATCATCGGCGAGCTTCTCGGCGAGCTGCACGACCTTCTGGCGGGCGGCGGTGTCGAGCATGAAGCGGCTTTCGCCTTGGGCGTTCTTCTTCGCCGTCAGGCGCAGGCCGAGGTAATCTTGGCGCAGGCAGGCGAAGTTGTTGGCATCGAGGGCGAGGCGGGCCTTCTCGCCGGTGGCCACGGCGCGCTCAAGTAACGCGAGCGGCCCAGACTGCTTCTGCTCGTGGAAGGCGCGGTCCGCCATGTAGGAACGGCGGCGATGGATGTCCCGGCGATAAAGGTCCGCATGGCGCGAGTCGACGAGGCCGGACTCCTCGGCGAGGAGGAGGGCGCTCTCGATTGATTTCAACTCGCGCGCATCGGCGCCGTTGATCTTCGCCGAGATGCGCTCGAGGAAGGGGTCGGAGGGCTGGTCGCGCTTCTCGAGTTCGTAGCGGACCTTCTCGATGTGCTCCGTGAGGCGCTTCTCGAGGGCGACGACTTCCGGCAGGGCCTGACCGGCGGTGCGCAGGTAGCGGCGGAGTAGTTTGAGCATCTCCTCCATCTGCGGGATGGCCTGGCGGAGCTCATGCTCCTTGGCGAGGAAGGGGTCGGCGTCGCGCTGGGCCTTGCGGACCTTCTCGACGGTCTCCGTGGTGAGCTGGCGGAGCTTGGCCACTTCTTCAGAAGCAGATTTCAAGGTGCGCGCGTCGGCCAGCCAAGGGCGGATTTCCTCGGAGAGGAGTTCTTCAGCGATCTCGCGGGCCT
Source organism: Opitutales bacterium (assembly GCA_964203605.1). GTDB lineage: Bacteria > Verrucomicrobiota > Verrucomicrobiia > Opitutales > UBA953 > UBA953. The sequence goes on along the minus strand of CAXNMQ010000003.1, from coordinate 257,412 downwards.
TTTTGGCCACGTGTTCGCGGGCACGATCCAGCTCGCCACGCAGGCGGGCAACTTCGGTTTCTTCTGCAGTCAGCTTGGCTTGCAGGGCCACGATGTTCGCCTCGAGTACGGCGGCTTGCTTGGCGGCTTCCTGGGCCTGGCGTCCGGCATCCTCGCGGGCCTTGCGGATCTCGGTGTCCTTTGCTTCGAGTTCATTGGTATGCTGGCGACGAATCTGTCGTCCTTCGTTTTCACGGGCGGCTTTACCTTGGGAGAGTTCCTGCAGCAGTCGTCGCACGGTCTTGCCGGCGGAGTCGAGGGCATCGACGGAGTCGAGCGGTTCCTTTTCCGTCGCACCACCGAGCTTGGCCATGGCCGACTTCCATGCTTTAGTTTCAGGCTTATTGGCCTGCGCTTTGGCGTTGGCCAGCAGGCGGGGGAGGAGGTCCGCGGGCAGGGCGGCGTCCTTCTGTTCGGCCTTATTATTCCAGAGGACACAGAGCAGGGCGGTGCGTGGTCCGCCGATGGCGCCAGCGAGTTCGTCCAGGTGTTCAAGCAGCTTCGCCTTTTCGCACTTCAGGGCCTCGGCGTACCAAGGAAGGTGCTCGGCGATCGCGGCCGCATCCAAGGCCAGATGGGCGAGGCGTTTCTTGAATAGCCACTTGGCATCGCGCAGGAAGGGTTTGCGGTGGATGTAGCCGCCGGGAATCTGCTTGGCGAGGGCGAGCAAGGGGGTCTCAGCGACATGCTCTAGGTCCATGACAAGCTGCTCGGAGAGAATCTTCCGGTGCGGATCGACAGCCTCGTTCTTGTAAGAAAATTGCCCCATGACTCCAGCGTACCCACTGGTGGGCACGGGGCAAGGTCATGGCTGGCCCGGCGGGCGGTTTTCTTGCTTCGGTCTCGCCAGCGGGGAGGGAAGGGCGTTCGTTCGGGCCTGCCTGATGCGTTCTTCCGCCTCCATCGTCATCCCTCTTTGCTCGGCCGTGGGCTACACCTTCGCCGCGATGGCCCTCAAGCGGGCCATGGATGGCGGCCATCCTTGGCGGGTCCTGTTCATCGTGAACCTGATCGGGGCCGTCCTTTTCCAGACCTGGTTGCTTCATGGGGGCGAGCCCTTCACGGCGACGAACATCACCCATGCGGTCTTGGCGGGCACGGCCTTCTTCATTGGTCAGGTCTTTACCTTTATTGCGATCAGCCGGGGCGACATCTCCATCGCGACGCCAGTGCTCGGCACCAAGGTCGTCTTCGTCGCGCTCCTGGTCTTCCTGACGGGTGGCGAGGAACTTGGCTGGAAACTCTGGGTGGCTACTTTCCTGACGACGTTGGCCCTGGCCTTGTTGGGCGGCGAGTGGCGTGCCAACCGTGAGCGACTGCTGGTCAGCGTTGGCTTCGCCTTCCTGGCCTCCATCGCTTTTGCGGCCACGGACGTGATGCAGCAGCTTTGGGTCCCGGCTTTCGGTTTCGGCCATTTCGGCCCGGTGATGTTCTTGACGGTGGGAGCTTTGTCGTTCGCCCTCATTCCGTTCTTCTCCGCGCCATTGAGTCAGATGCCTCGCTCGATGGTCGTCTGGGCTTTCGGCGGTGGGCTCCTGCTGACCATTCAGGCCATGGGCATCGCCTATTGTATCGCGGTCTACCACGAGGTCACCGTCACCAACGTCCTCTACAACACCCGGGGCCTCTGGAGCGTCGCGTTGGTGTGGATCGTCGGGCATTGGTTCTCTAATTCGGAGAAACACGTAGGCCGGAGCATCATGACCCGCCGATTGATCGGGGCCTTGATTCTATTGGCCGCGGTTTACCTCAGTCTGGCCTGATTAAAGGTCGGCGTTGTCGATCAGGCGCGTCGCGCCCAAATGACAGGCTATCGCGATGGCACAGCGGAGCCCGGAGGTCGAGGCGACGGGTGCCATCGTCTCGAGATCGACAATCTCGCAGTATTGCAGCTGGAGCGCAGGCTGGGTTGTCAGGACGGCGACCGCCGCATCCCGCAGGCGCACGGCATCGGTGACGCCGGCTTGGGCGAGGGCTTTGGCCGCGGCCATGGCGGCGGGGATGGCCGCTCGCCTGCGTCAACTGTTCGGCGGAGAGATAACGGTTACGCGAGCTCATCGCCACCCCGTTAGGTTCGCGGATGGTCTCGTGCGCGATGATCCGGACGGGGATATGCAGGTCGCGCACCATGCGACGAATCACCGCGAGCTGCTGAAGGTCCTTGCGTCCGAAGACGGCGACGTCCGCCTGCGCGGCGTTGAAGAGCATGGCGACGACGGTGGCCACGCCGCGGAAGTGCCCGGGGCGGAATTCGCCGCAGAGCTTGGCGGAGATGCCCTCGACGTCGACCCAGGTTGAAGCGCCGGCCGGATAGAAATCCGCGGCGGCGGGTGCGAAGATCAGACTGGCGCCCGCGGCTTCGCAGCCAGCGGCGATCGTCCTCGAAGGTCCGCGGATATTTTGAGAAATCTTCGTTGGGGCCGAACTGGGTCGGGTTGACGAAGATCGAGACCACGACGAAGGCGGCCTCTTCCCTGGCCCGACGGATCAGGCTGAGGTGGCCTTCGTGGAGGCAGCCCATCGTCGGCACGAACCCGATGGCCTTGCCGGCCTGACGGGCCCGGGCGACCGCGGCGCGCAGTTCGGGGATGGTGTGGACGACCTCCATGCCAGCAACCTAGGCAGGACCAGCGAAGGCGCAAGGCGCAGTTGTATGCGGACTCCCTGCCTGTCGTTTTGTTCATAGGAGACCCCCATTCCTTTCTTGGCAGCATGGGGGCGGACTCCAATGTCAGAACCCTCCCTCCCATAAGTCATGTCGCACTTCCCTAATGTCCCAGTCATCGAGTTCGAAGGATCGAAGTCCAAGAACCCGTTCGCCTTCAAGCACTACAACCCGGACGAGAAGATCGGCGGGAAGAAGATGAAAGACCACATGCGCTTCGCCGCGGCCTACTGGCACGTGATGCGCAACAGCCTCTCCGATCCGTTCGGCGCCGGCACCGCCCTCATGCCCTGGGATGATGGCTCCGACTCCCTCGACAACGCCCTCCGCCGCATTCCGGTCTTCTTCGAGTTCCTCCAGAAGTGCCAGATCGACTTCTACTGCTTCCACGACCGCGACATCTCTCCCGAAGGCAAGACCCTCACCGAGACGCATGCGAACCTCGCCCGCGTCACGAAGGAGCTGAAGGCCTTCCAGAAGGGCACCGGCAAGAAGCTCCTCTGGGGCACCGCCTGTCTCTTCTCCCACCCGCGCTATGCGCAGGGTGCCGGCACTTCGCCCAACGCCGACGTGTTCGCCTACGGCGCCAGCCAGGTCCGCCACGCGCTCGAGGCCACCAAGGCCCTCGGCGGCGAAGGTTACGTCTTCTGGGGCGGCCGCGAAGGCTACGCCACGCTGATCAACACCGACATGAAGCGTGAGCTCGACCACCTCGCCGCGCTCCTGCACCTCGCTGTCGACCACGCGAAGAAGATCGGCTTCAAAGGCCAGTTCCTCATCGAGCCCAAGCCGCGCGAACCCTCGACCCACCAGTACGATTCCGATGCGGCCGCCTGCCTCAACTTCCTCCGCGAATACGGCCTACTGAAGCACTTCAAGCTGAACCTCGAGACCAACCACGCCACGCTCGCCGGTCACACGATGGAGCATGAGATGGAAGTCTCGATCGGCGCGGATGCCCTCGGCTCGGTCGACGCCAACCGTGGCGATACGCTCGTCGGCTGGGACACCGACCAGTTCCCGACTGACCTCTACCTCACGACGAACATCATGCTGCGCATCCTCAAGATGGGTGGCTTCACCAAGGGCGGCCTCAACTTCGACGCCAAGCGTCGTCGCGAATCGCACGAGCCGGTCGACCTCTTCCACGCCCACATCGGCGGCATGGACGCCTTCGCCCGCGGCCTCAAGATCGCCCATGCGATCATCAAGGACGGCAAGATGGATAAGTTCGTCTCGAATCGCTACGCCTCCTGGGACAGCGGCATCGGCAAGAAGGTCGAGTCCGGCAAGGCCACCCTCGCCCAGCTCGACGCCTACGCCCAGGGCATCAAGGCGCCGACGCTCGCGTCCGGTCGCCAAGAGATGCTCGAGAACCTGATCAACGAGTACATTCGCTGAGGCTATGGCGATCGTCCTGGGTCTTGACCTGTCCACGCAGAGCGCAACGGCGCTCGTGTTGGACACGGCGAAAGGCACGACGGTCGCCCGCGCCCGCGCGGCGTTCGGCGCCGACTTCCCCGACCGCGGACATCCGGAAGGATTCCTCCGCGGAGGGCAGGGCGGTGAAGTGCACGCTGATCCGCTCCTCTGGCTTGATGGCCTCGAGCTCGCACTCGACCGTCTCGCTAAACTGACCGACCTCTCGCAGGTCGACGCGGTCTCCGTCTCTGGCCAACAGCACGGCAGCGTTTACCTCGCCGCCGGCTATGAAGCCGCGCTCGCGGACGGCAATCGCGCCACGTCGCTCTCGGCCAAGATTTCTCCGGTCCTCTCTCGTCGCTCTTCGCCGATCTGGATGGATTCATCCACCGTCGGCCGAATGCGCCGAGATTGCCGCCGTCCTCGGTGGCGACCAGGCCGTCTGCGACCTGACCGGCTCCGTGGCCACGCAGCGTTTCACTGGCCCGCAGATTCGCCGCTTCGCCAAACTCGAGCCTGCCGCTTGGGCCAAGACGAAGCGCGTCCATCTCGTTTCTTCTTTCTTCGCGTCGGTGCTCGCCGGCAAGGATGCCGCGATCGATACCGGCGATGGCGCGGGCATGAACCTGATGGATATTCGTAAAGGTGACTGGGCTCCGGCCGCGCTCGCCGCGACCGCGCCCGATCTCGCCGCCAAGCTTCCGCCTGTCCGCCCTGGTTCGACCGTGGCCGGCGGCATCTCCGCTTACTTCATCGCCCGATATGGTTTCTCCCCGAAGTGCCAGGTCGTCATCGGGACCGGCGATAATCCCTCCAGTCTTGTCGGCATGGGGGCCTCGAAGCCGGGCAAGGTCGTCATCAGCCTCGGTACGAGCGACACGCTTTTCGCCGCGATCGAAGGTATCCGTACCGACTCTGCCGGCCTCGGTCACGCTTTCGGTAATCCGATGGGTGGTAGCATGAGCCTCGTCTGCGTCCGTAACGGCTCGCTCGCGCGTGAAGCCATCCGTCGCGAATGTGGTCACGCCGACTGGCCGGCTTTCTCCGCCGCCGTCGACGCCACGCCCGCCGCCGTCTCCGCCGTGCTCCCGATGGAAGAGCCCGAGATCACGCCTCGCCGTGCTGCCGGCCGCATCGCCCTTGGTGCCGCCACCTCGCAAGCGACGCTTCCGCGCGCCGCCGTCGAAGGTCAGGCCCTCAGCCTCCGTTTCCACAGCCGCTGGGTCGGTACCCCGACCACGCAGTTGCTCCTGACGGGTGGGGCCTCCGAGAACCCTTCCGTGGCCAAGATCTTCGCCGACGTCTTTGGCGCCCCGGTGCTCCGTCTGGCCGTTTCTGACTCCGCCGCCCTAGGTGCCGCCCTGCGTGCCGCCGAGGGGGCTTGTGGGGCCAAGATGGCCGATCTGGAGCCCGTTTTCTGCGCCCCGGCCCCAGGTGTCGTCCAGCCGAACCCAGCCCTCCGGGCGGCCTACGACAAGCTTGAGGCCGAACTGGGCCAATCGCTGTCGCGTAAGGCATAAATTGGGGTCTGTGAGCATTGCCCACTTGAACAAAGTGGGGTGATTGGCTGACAGTGGGGACTCACCCCTACTCACCATGTCACAGCGCCCTGTTACCCTCTTCACCGGCCAGTGGGCCGACCTCAAAATCGCCGAGCTTCTCCCCAAGGTCAAAGCCATGGGCTACGAAGGTGTCGAGCTCGCCTGCTGGGGCGACCACTTCGATGTCGTCCGCGCCGTCAACGAGCCGGGCTACGTCGAATCTATCTGGGAACTACTCGAAGAAGCACGACCTCGGCTGCTGGGCGATCTCCTCGCACCTCGTCGGCCAGGCCACCTGCGATAATATCGACGAACGTCACCAGTGCATCCTCCCCGCCCACGTCTGGGGCGACGGCAATCCGGAAGGCGTCCGCCAGCGTGCCTGCGCCGAAATGGCCCTGACCGCTCAGGCCGCCCGCAAGTTCTTCGACGCCGGCAAGGCGTACATGGCCAACAAGCCGAAGGGTTCCGGCAAGACCGTCGTGAACGGCTTCACCGGTTCCTCCATCTGGCACGCGATCTACGCCTTCCCGCCCACCAATCAGGCCTACCTCCAGAAGGGCTTCGATGATTTCGCCAAGCGCTGGAAGCCCATCCTCGAGGCGTTCGAGAAGCACGACGTCTACTTCGGCCTCGAAGTGCACCCGACCGAGATCGCCTTCGATATCGCCTCCGCCCAGCGCGCGCTCGACGCCGTCGGCAACCACAAGCGCTTCGGCTTCAACTACGACCCCAGCCACCTCGGCTACCAGGGCGTCGATTACGTGAAGTTCATCCGCACCTTCGGTAAGCAGATCCACCACGCCCACATGAAGGACGTCTGGTGGGGCCACGGCGACGGTACCGTCGGCGTGTTCGGCGGCCACACGGATTTCTGCGACCCTCGTCGCGCCTGGGATTTCCGCTCCGTCGGCCGCGGCGACATCAAGTTCGAGGACGTCATCGTCGCCCTCAATGACGTCGGCTACGCCGGCCCGCTCTCCGTCGAATGGGAAGACGGCCGCATGGATCGTTTCTTCGGCGCTGCCGAATCGGCCGCCTACGTCAAGAAGCTCGCCTTCCCGAGCAACAAGGTCGCGTTCGACGCGGCCTTCGACAAGTCCGCCCAGGGCAAGTAATCACCTCTCTAACGAACACATCTCATGGCAACCAAAGTAGGCGTCATCGGAGCAGGGGGCATGCTCCAGTACCACGCCGCCGGCTTCAAGCAGGCCGGCGCGGAAATCATCGCCGTCGCGGATCCCGCGCCGGGCGCCGCCCAGAAGGCCGCCACGAAGTGGGGCATTCCGAATGCTTACGAGTCCGTCGACGCCATGCTCGCGGCCCACAAGGACCTCGATGCCGTCAGCGTCATCGTCCCGAACAAGTTCCACGCTGCGCTCGCCATCCAGTGCCTCAATGCCGGCAAGCACGTGTTCTGCGAGAAGCCCCCGGCGCTCAGCGCTCCGGAGGTCCTCGAGATCACTGCCGCTTCCAAGAAGTCGGGTAAGCACGTGATGTTCAATTTCAACAACCGCGCCCGTCCTGAATCGCAGGCGATGATCAAGTATGTCGAGCAGGGGCTGGTCGGTAAGATCAACTCCGCGCAGGCGAAGTGGATCCGCCGCACCGGTATCCCGGGCTTCGGCGGCTGGTTCACCACCAAGGAACTCTCCGGCGGCGGTCCGCTCATCGACCTGCTGCACATGGTCGACCTCGCGATGTATTTCATGGGTTACCCTGAGCCGGCGCACGTCCTCGGCCAGACCTTCAACGATTTCATCGAAGACAAGTCCTTCAAGGGTCCGTGGGGCATCCCGGACCGCGTCGGCGGCGTCACCGACGTCGAGAACGCCGCGCATGGCTTCGTGACCTTCAAGACCGGCCAGGTGCTGACCCTGCAGGTTTCCTGGGCTGAGATGATCAAGCGCGAGGAAGTCTCCGTCGTCTTCCAGGGCACTAAGGCCGGCGGTAAGGTCGAGCGCCTCTTCGGCATCGACGGCCTCGACAACACCGCGATCGATACCTGCGAACTCTACGTCCAGGAAAACGGCAATAGCGTGAACCGCTCCATCGTCACGCCCGCGTGCGAGGACATGGGCCGCATCGCTTCCGCCGCGAACTTCATCGAGGCCATCGAAGGCCGCGCGAAGCCGCTGAACACGCCTGAGCAGGCCTACCGCCTGATGCAGGTCATCGACGCCATCTACGCTTCGGCGAAGTCCGGCAAGCCCGTCTCTCTCTGATTAACACACCTATGGCATCCCTTAATCGCAAACTCCGCATGGGCATGGTCGGCGGCGGCCGCGGCGCCTTCATCGGCGGCGTGCATCGCATGGCTGCGGCCCTCGACGGCAAGATCGACCTCGTTGCCGGCGCGTTCTCCTCGGACCCCGAGAAGTCCCGCCTCTCCGGCCAGGACTTCTGCCTCGACCCCGCCCGCGTGTACGCTTCGTACGCCGAGATGGCCAAGGCCGAAGCCAAGCGCCCGCTCGGCGACCGTATCGACTTCGTGTCGATCGTCGCGCGTAATGACCTCCACTACCCCGTGGCCAAGGCCTTCCTTGAGGCTGGCATCCACGTGATCTGCGAGAAGCCCCTGGCGTTCTCCCTCGCCGAGGGCAAGAAGCTCCGGGCCGTCGTCAAGAAGAGCGGCCTGGTCTTCGCGCTGCTGCATAACTACACCGGCTACCCGATGGTCAAGGAAGCCCGTGACTTCGTAGCCGCCGGCAAGCTCGGCAAGATCAACAAGGTCCTCGTCGAATACCCGCAGGGTTACGCCATCGGCGCCCTGCAGTCCGGCAAGATCCAGAAGATCGCCAACTGGCGCATGGATCCGAACTGCTCCGGCGTCTCGAATTGCGTGGGCGACATTGGCACGCACGCCGAGAACCTCGTGCAGTACGTCACCGGCCTCGAGATCCAGGAGATCGCCGCCGACCTCAGCACCTACATCCCCGGCCGTCTGCTTGATGATGACGCCAACATGCTCGTCCGCTACAAAGGTGGCGCGAAGGGTGTCCTGCACGCCTCGCAGATCTCCACCGGCGACGAGAACAACCTCAACATCCGCGTCTACGGCACCCTGGCTTCCCTCGAGTGGCACCAGGAGCATCCGAATGAGCTGATCGTGAAGTATCTCGACCAGCCCCGCCAGACGCACCGTCGTGGTAACTCTTACAACGGCGAAGCCTGCAAGAAGTATAGCCGCACGCCGTTTGGTCACCCGGAAGCGTTCATCGAAGCGTTCGCGAACATCTATCGCGCCGCCTCCGAAGCCATCACCGACCGTCTCGAAGGCCGCAAGGCTCCGAAGGGCGGCTACGACTTCCCGTCGATCGACGACGGCGTCACCGGCATGGCGTTCATCGAAGCCGCGGTGAAGTCCTCGAAGGGCAACGCCCGCTGGACGAAGCTCGCCGACTAAGGCGCGCGCCAGTCCGTCACGAAGGCCCCGGGTTCCGGGGCCTTCTTATTTATTGAGCCACCAGATGCTCACGTTGAGCACGGTGGCGAAGCTGACCCAGAGCAGGTGCGGAATCTGAAGAAGGGCGGCGACGCGATGCTGCGGCCAGAGCTGGCGAATCCAGATGATGAGCAGGATCAGGTAGCCGAGGATATCGATCAGCGCGAGGTCCGGGCGATGCATCCCGAAGAAGAGCAGGGACCAGAGCGAGTTGACCAGAAGGATGATGAAGAACGTCCGGCGGGCCTGGCGGTCGGTCCATGCGGCGTTGGCCGAACAGGCCATGAGGACGTAGAGCGTCGACCAGACCGGACCGAAGATCCAGTTGGGCGGATTGAAGGAGGGCTTCACGAGGCCGGCGTACCAGCCCTTGATCTCCGGCATCGTGGCGGCCGAGCCGAGGCCGCCGATGGCCAGGCAGAGGGCGATGAGGCCGATGAGGCGCCAAGGGAATCCCGGGTTGCACCTTGCATGCCGTTCACGGGCCAAGTCTTCGAGGCTGGGTTCCATGGCGTCATTTTCAACGTCAGGTCCCTCATGGCAAGGCCCGGGGGCGGAGTCCGCTTGCCATCCGCCGTCTTCCCCCTCTTTTTAGGGCCTTATCACCATGTCCGACTCTTACATCCAGCAGCTCTTCGCCGAACGCATCGGCGGCGTCAATTACGGCAAGTCGACCGCCATCTATAAGTTCGAGAAGATCAAGCGCGCCAAGGCTGCCGCCAAGAAGGCCAAGCCGGACGTCGCCCTGATCGACCTCGGCGTCGGCGAGCCCGACGAGATGGCGTTCCCGATGGTGGTGAAGGCGCTCCAGACCGAAGCCGCCAAGCCTGAGAATCGCGGCTACTCCGACAACGGTGGCACGGACTTCAAGCAGGCCGCCGCCCGCTACATGCAGAATCTCTTCGGCGTGACGGTCGACGCCGACACCGAAGTCCTCCACTCGATCGGCTCGAAGGCCGCACTCTCGATCCTCCCAGGCTGTCTCATCAATCCTGGCGACTATGTGCTCATGACCGTTCCGGGTTACCCTGTGTTCGGCACGCACGCCAAGTACTACGGCGGCCTCGTCCATAACCTGAAGCTCACCGCCGAGAATAACTTCCTGCCCGACCTGAAGTCCATTCCTGCCGACATCCTGGCCAAGGCCAAGGTGCTCGTCCTCAACTACCCGAACAACCCGACCGGCGCCGTCGCCACCCGTAAGTTCTACGAGGAAGTCGTCGCCTTCGCCAAGCAGCATAACCTCGTCGTCATCCAGGACGCCGCCTACGGCTCGCTCCACTTCGGTGCCGAGCAGGTCTCGATCCTGCAGGTCCCGGGCGCGAAGGACGTAGCCCTCGAACTGCACTCGCTCTCCAAGAGCCATAATATGACCGGCTGGCGCATCGGCTTCGTCGCCGGTAACGCGCTGCTCGTCCGCGCCTACGGCGATGTGAAGGACAATTCCGACTCCGGCCAGTTCCTCGGCATCCAGAAGGCCGGCGCCGCCGGTCTCGACGAAGTCTCCATCCCGAAGGCCATCGCCGCCAAGTATTCCCGCCGCATGGACAAGCTCGTCGGCGTGCTCGCCAAGCTCGGCTTCCAGGTCCGCAAGCCTGGCGCCGGCTTCTTCCTCTACATGCCTGCCCCGAAGTCTGCCACCGGTCCGTCCGGCACGGTGAGCTTCGATTCCGGCGAAGCCTTCTCGCAGTGGATGATCACCGAGCACCTGATCTCCACCGTGCCGTGGGATGATTGCGGTTCGTTCGTCCGCTTCTCCGTGACCTTCGTTTCCGACAAGGGCGAGGCTGGCGAAGGCGAAGTCATCGCCGAGGTCGAACGCCGCCTGTCGGCTTGGAAATTCAGCTTCTGAAGGCCTTTTTAAGCCTCCCTTTCTTGTCGGATTGACAGGGGAGGGGGGCTTTGTCCTTCTGAACGTCCAGTTAATTGGCCTGATAGCTCAGTTGGTAGAGCAGACGCCTGAAGAGCGTCGTGTCGTTGGTTCGATTCCGACTCAGGCCACCATTTAACGCCAGCCCATCCGATTTAACCCGGGTGGGCTGGTCCTTTTGAGGCCTCAGCGACCGAAGATCAGGCGCCAGACCGAGAAATCCTTGCCGCGGTCGACCGGCTCGGCCGGAGGGGTCTCCCAGCCGCTCGCCAGCAAGGTCAGCCGGCGGGTCTCCTCGCGGTTACGGTCTTTCTTCGTGGTCTTCTCGAGCCACTCCGCCCGCACGACGCCGAAGGGAGTCGTGTCGGCGCGCCACACGGTGCCTTTGAACTCGATGGTCTGCTTCGGGACCATGGGCGGATCGGTCGCCGTGCTCGCGAGCATCTTCATCCGCTCGCAGGCGAAAGTCTTGCCGCTGGCTTCGATGGTTTCCTGCGCAGGGGTATCCGCGCTCAGTTCGCTGGCGTAGGTGAGGTTTGCCCACTTCGACACCCAGGCGATGTCCTCGCGGGTCATGTGGTAGGTGCCTTTGACGGGATTCGAAAAGACGATCTCCTGCGCATTCTCGATGAGGCGGCTGGCCCGCTCGCGATTCATGTCGGCGCTCAGGAGCAGGCGAAGTGGTGCCCGTTCGCGCGAGCCTAACCAGCCGACTGGTTCGACATTGAACCAGACGTGCGGTTTACCGCCGACGTCCATGCCGGCGCGAATCGAGAGGCTCAGTTCGCTCTTCGAGACCACTTTGCCCTCGCGGATCGTCTCATATTGGTAGCGCGCCCACGTGCCGGGCTTGGGCAGTTTCTCTGCGAAAATCTGCCACTGGGCCGGCGAAGAGATGGCGCCCGCCAAGAGCAGGAGGAAGGCGGCGAGGCGGCGCATGGGCTGATTAATGGGCATTTATGGGCCTTTTGGCGAGCATCGACCTGCTTCGGGCTCCTTTGCCTTTGACTCTCCAAGCCTCCGCCCTTGGAGTCAGGGTCTTCGTCATGGAATCCCTGGCCCAGTCTTCGACCTCCCTCCGCTCCGCGGCCGGTCGTGCCATCATTCCGGCGATTATTACCATCATCGGGCTCTAAGCCCGCTGAACGGAACGCCCGACGGGCGACTCCCCGTTCCGCGGCGCCCGGAACGGCCCCCTCCCTTTACACCTCTTTCCCACCCACACCACCATGGCACGCTCCATCGAAATCTATGATACCACCCTCCGCGACGGCTCGCAGGGGCAGGGCATTCATTTCTCCGTTGATGACAAGCTGCGCATCGCCGCTGAGCTCGAACGCTTCGGCATGACCTACATCGAAGGCGGCTGGCCGGGCTCTAATCCCCGCGACGTCGAGTTCTTCGCCCGCGCCAAGAAGATCAAGTTCAAGCATGCCAAGCTGGCGGCCTTCGGGTCGACCCGCCGCAAGGGCGTGCGCGCCTCCGAAGACGCCCAGGTCCGCGGCCTCCTCGAGGTCGATACCCCGGTCGTCACCATCTACGGCAAGACCTCCGCCCTCCACGTCCGCGAAGTCCTCCGCTGTTCCCCTGAGGAGAATCTCGAGATGATCCGCGATACGGTCGCTTTCCTGAAGTCCCATCGCCGCGAGGTCGTCTATGACTGCGAACACGCGATCGATGGCTGGAAGGAAGATCCGGCCTACGCCATTGCTTCTATGCTCGCCGCCGTCGCCGGTGGTGCCGACCGCATCGTCCTTTGCGACACCAACGGTGGCTCCTTGCCCGCTGAAGTCGCTGCGGCCACCCGCGCCGCCATCGCCGCGCTCAAGAAGACGCCCGTTGGCATCCATACTCACGACGACGCCGGTCTCGGCCTCGCCAACGCCCTCGCTTCGCTTGAAGCGGGAGCTTCGCATGTCCAGGGCACCGTCAACGGTATCGGCGAGCGCACCGGTAATTGCGACCTCACCGCAGTCATCCCGTGCGCCCAGCTGAAGTTCGGCTGGAAGTGCGTCTCCTCGACCTCGCTCAAGGGCCTCGCTGGTCTTTCGCGCTTCGTTGATGGCGTCGCCAACCTCGCCCCCGATCCGCGTCGTCCGTGGGTCGGCACCGCGGCCTTCGCCCATAAGGGCGGCACGCACGTGGACGCCGTCCGGAAGTTCTCCGCCGCCTACGAGCATATCGATCCGACCGTCGTCGGTAATGAGCGCACGGTCCTCGTCAGCGACCAGTCCGGCCGCAGCAACATCGTCCTCAAGGCGAAGTCCCTCGGCATCGACCTCGATCGCGATTCTCCCGCTACCGCCACCGCGCTCGACGAGCTGAAGAAGCTCGAGCATGGCGGTTGGAGTTTCGAAGACGCCGAAGCCTCGCTCGCTCTTCTGCTCCGCCGCCACATCGGCAAGAGCAAGGCCGCGCCGTTCGAGGTCGCTTCCTATCACGTCACCGCGCGCGGCGCCAAGGGCTCCGCCTATTGCGAAGCCGTGGTGCGCATCAGCATCGCCGGCAAGGAGACCCTCACCGTGGCCGAAGGCGACGGACCGGTCCATGCCCTCGACCAAGCCCTGCGTTCCGCCCTCGTGAAGTCCTTCCCGAAACTGGCGAAGGTCAGCCTCGTGGACTACAAGGTCCGCATTCTCGGCGGTACCGACGGCACCGCGGCCAAGACCCGCGTCGTCATCCGCTCCTCCGACGGCAAGGCCTCCTGGGGTACGGTCGGTGTCAGCGAAAACCTCGTCGAAGCCTCCCTGCAGGCGATCGTCGACGGTTACGCCCACGCGCTGTCCTGATCTCGGTCTGACCGTTGACTGCCTTCAAGGGCGGGGTAGAAATCTTCTACCCCGCCCTTTATGCGTCCGCTCATTCTGCTCCTCGCTGCTGCGGCTGTCTCTGCCGCCGATACCGCCCAACTCCATATCTTCGCGATGGCAAAGCCGGGCGAGAGCGTCGAGGTCGCCAAGATTCCTGCGCTGGCCGCCGCTGCCTATGGCCGGCCGCACATGACCATGCCGCCCACTCCGGTCTTTCGTCTGAGCGACGTCCCTTTCCTCGGTGCCGGTCGTAAGGAGAAGCTCGATCTTTATTTTCCGTCAGGCGATTTTCGCTCCAATCGCCCCGCCGTGGTGTTCATCCACGGCGGCGGCTTCACGGGCGGCGACAAGGCCGAGTATCGTTCCGCCAGCGTCAGCGCCGACCTCTGCCGCGCGGGCTACGTTGTCGTGAGTTGTAACTACGTTCTCGGCCCCAAGTCCAAGGAAGGCGTCTGGCCGCAGAACATCGCTGATTGCCGCAACGCCGTCCGCTGGGTGCGGGCGCATGCGAAGGAGCTTGGCGTCAATCCGGATAAGATCGCCGTCGCAGGCGGTTCGGCGGGCGGCTACCTCGCTCTGATGGTCGGGCTTTCGGACGATAAGACCGGACCCGGTGGCGATCCGACCGCGAAGCATTCGGCCAAGGTCTCGGCGGTTATTGATATGTATGGTGTTGTGAGTTTCGCTAAGCGCGGGAAAGGCGAGGTCCCGGGGACTTCGCCGGCGGAGCAGGCCGCTTACTTACCTGAGTCCCAGTGCGACGCGCAGGATCCGGCGGTACTCATCCTGCACGGCACAGCCGATACCACTGTCGATATCGCGCAATCGGATGACATGGCGAAAGCGCTGCGCGCGGCGAAGACGCCATTTGAATATATCGTCGTCGAGGGCGCTCCGCACACCTTCGACCTGCACCCCAAGGGCAAGGGCTGGAAGCGGACGGGCGTCGTCGCTGGAGCCGAAGTGAGCAGCGCGTCGGATAAGCCCGACCTGACCGAGGCCACCTTAGATTTCCTCGCCCGGACGATCGGGAAGTAATCCTTACTCCTTCAGGCGGGCCATCACCGTCGAGCCCTGCAGCTGGACGTCGAAGCGGCCGGTGTCCTCGAGCATGCGATAGAACTTCGCATAGCGCGGGGCGTTGGCTTCGAGTCCGGGGTGTTCCTGCAGGAGGAATTTCTTGATGACCTCGACCTTCAGCCATTCGCCTTCGGGAGCGAGGCCCGTGGCGACATCGACGAGGGCTTCGATGATGTCCTGTCGCTGCTGCAGCTGGGCGCGGCGCTGGTCAGCCTCGGCCTTACCTTGGGCCTGCTGGGCGGACGAGAGGTTCGGGCGGTCGCGGTAATCCTGACCGGAGTTATCGGGCGTCGGGCGGGCTTCGCGTGGCGCACGCGGTTCGCGCACCTGGCGGGGTTCGCGTTGGGCGCGTTCCGGGCGGGGCTCACGGGCTTCGCGCCGGGGGCCGGGCTCGCGTTGCGGGCGCGGGGCGTCGGCGAAGCGGAGTTCAGGCAGCATCTTCTCGAACTGGTCGAGCAGGGCACCAACTTCCTTGTTCTTCGGCGTCAGCGCTCGAAGGGCTTGGGCGAGAAGGCCTAGGGCGATGCGCGGGTCGGACTTCGCTGACTGTTCGTCATCGAGGCGAGCGCGCAGTTCGGAAAGGTTCAGGTAATGATGGGCCGTGGAGCGGAGGGCCTTGTGCGTGCGTTCGCCCATCACGATGATGCGGACGCCGAGGCGCTTGGCGTCTTCGACGACCGGCGTGAAGTCGCTGTCGTTCGTGACGAAGATCAGCGTCGTGGGCGGATTGGGGCCGGCCATCAACTTCACGGCGTCAATCGTCAGGCGCATATCAGCGGCGTTCTTGCCGGGCGTGTAGCTCCGCTGGTCGACGAGGTCCAGCTCGGGCCAGTCCTGGGCGGCGGCGCGCCAGCCACTGAGGCGGCCGTTGAAGTCGCCGTAGGCGCGAGCGGCGGAGATCTCCGTCTCGCCGATAAAGCGGCGCAGAGTGGGGAGGTGCTGGTGCGACACATTGTCGGCGTCGATCAGCACGCCGATGCGCTGATTGGGTTGCGCCTTGGCGGCTTCGGGCGTGGAGGTGGAGGCGGCGTCGGCCTGGCGGCGGGCCGGCTTGGCGGCGCGGCGGGCGGAAGGTTTGGCGGAGCGACCGCGCGCGGGAGCGGCGGCTTTCTTGGGCTTGGGTCTGGGCACGGCGGAAAAGGTCCCTATCCGTGCGACGAAAGCCTCGCCGCTACAATGCGAATCGCCGGCGGTGCTCCGGGTCATCGGTGAACCATCGTCATATTTTAATTGGAACTTCGCGACTTCCCTGTTGTTAAAAAGATGTGAACCGCTGTTTCCCTCGCTCCCTCGGCCTTTTGGCCGCCGTTTGCTGGGGGCTTGTGGCTGGTGCCGTGCCCAGAGCTGTGCCCGGGGCCGTCGTGGAGCCGATGTGGCTTACGAAGTCCGGCCCTTGGGGGCAGTTGGAAGTCCGCTCCGTTTATTTGGAGCCACCGGAGTCCTTGATGGCGGTGATCGCTAAGCCGTCTGCGGTGACCCGCTGGACCTTCGAGCAGAACACGCAGGGCGGCGTCCGGGCGATTCTGGTTAAGGCCGGCGTACCGGAGGCGACCATCGCGAGGCTTCTCAGCCCCGTGCGTCTCGTGGAGAGCGGTAACAGCATTATCCTTCTGCCCGAGCGGGAAGATCTCGTCGCCCTCAGCATGGAGGTACGCAGCGCCCTTTACCTGGAACTCGCCAAGTCCACGGCGAACGAATACCAGCGCGACCCGGTCTTCATCCTAGGTGGCGATGTCGACGATTGGCTGGAAGAGGTCTCGCTCACTTCCGGGCAGCGCGCCTTGTTCCGGCAGCTGCTTTGGCGCCGCGGCAGCGCCCTCGTCTTCAGTGATGTGCAGGCCTTGCTCGCCTTGGCCAAGGGCCCCGAGGAGGTGAGCGCCGTCTTTCGGAGTATCACCCGTGTGCGCAGCCTGGTCATCAGCCTCCGTCTGCCGCTGACGGTGGACCGCCAAGCTTTCATTGATTACTGGACTGCCGATCAGGTGGGGACACCGCGTCTGGCGTTCATCCGCGCGGTGACCCAACGTCGAGCCAAGCAGCTCATCGATGTCACCCACTTCCTTCCTTCGGCGTTTCGGCTCCGAGTCTACAGTTTCCCGGAACTTGATCTGGGTCTCAAGGGCCGCTTTCCAGACTGCCATTGGACCTCCCTGAATTTCTTCAATCAGGAGCCCAAGGATATCTACCTCGATACCCGCCAGGCCGCCGAGCATCTCCTGAAGGACTACGTCGCAGTGGATGCGCCTTACCGATATGGAGACGTGCTATGCTTCCTGGACGATGGTGAAGGCCTGCACACCTGCGTCCATATCGTGGATGACATCGTGCTGACCAAGAACGGCGACAGTATCCTGGCGCCGTGGACCCTGATGAGGCTCCGAGATGTCGACGAAATCTATCGTCGCACTCCGAACACTCGCATTCAGGCCTATCGGCTCAAGAAGTAGTCCTCCGGTTCGCGTCGCTGTCCCCGGCGGGAATCGAACCCACATCCTCGGTTTAGGAAACCAATGTTCTATCCGTTGAACTACGGGAACGCATGAGCAAGTTAGCCCGGCGAGGGGTGGGCGGGCAAGCCCGCATCAGCGGGGTGGGCTTGACTCTGGCGGGTTTGAACCAAATTTCATAACTATGTCCGTTTTCCTGCCTGTCCTCGCTGAAACCGCCTTGGTAATCCCCGGCTGGGCCTGGGTCGCCTTCCTGGGCTTCGTCATCTTTATGTTGGCCCTTGATCTGGGCGTGTTCAACAAGACGGACCACATGCCCTCCTTCAAGGAAGCGGTGGCCTGGTGCGTCGTCTGGGTCTCATTGGCGGTCGGCTTCGGTTTCCTGCTGTCTGCTTGGCGGGGCCCGGAGGACGCCCAGTTGTTCGCCGCCGGCTATGTCCTCGAACTCGCCCTCTCGGTCGATAACCTCTTCATCTTCATCCTGGTCTTCGCCCACTTCAAGATCCCGGATCACCTGCAGCACCGCGTTTTGTTTTGGGGCATCATCGGGGCTGTCGTCATGCGGGCGGCCTTCATCATCGTTGGCGTCGCGGCCGTCGAGAGCTTCACTTGGCTACTCCCGGTCTTCGGGGCTTTCCTCGTCTTCACCGGGGTCAAGCTGGCCCTGTCGCGGGATGAGCATGAAGGCAAAGGCATGGACGAGAACCTGTTCGTGCGGCTGGCCCGGAAGTTCTTCCCGCTCACGCCCCGTTTACATGGCAATAAGTTCTGGGTCACGGAAGAGGGCGTCCGCCGGTTCACCCCGCTCTTTCTCGTGTTGCTCGTTGTCGAGGGCACCGACCTAATTTTCGCGATTGATTCCATCCCCGCCGTGCTGGGCATCCTGCCTCCCGAGATGTCCATCGAGGATAAGCGCTTCATCGCTTTCACCTCCAATATCTTCGCCATCATGGGGCTACGCTCGATGTATTTCGCCTTGGCGGGCTTCATGCACTTGTTCCGTTTCCTCAAGCCGGCCTTGTCCTTCATCCTGGTCTTCATTGGCGTTAAGATGATCCTACCGTGGGCTGCCGGTCTGGGTCAGTCCGAGGGACAGTTCGCCGGCTGGGCGCAGGCCCTCGTCCACGATGGCCGGTTGCATGTCCCGACCTCGGTCTCCCTCTCCATCATCGGCTTCGTCCTGGCCATCGCCATCGCCCTCTCGGTCGCCTTTCCGAAGAAGAAATAGGACAGATTTGATGTTTCCACCCGCGGGGCTCGCAGCCACGCTGGTGGCGTGTTCCGAGGTCGCTACAAGCTCTACCTGCCCTACCTGAAGGGAAGCCGTACGCTCCTCTTCCTGTCTTTGCTCGCGGCCATCGTCTTCGCAGCCGCCAACGCCTTCGGTCTGCCGTTTCTCGTGGGCAAGGTCCTGCCAGCGGTCTTCGGTGATGCTGCGGCGCGAGCCGCCCCTCTCCTGACGTGGCCGGAGTGGCTGGGTGGCCAGCCGGCGCTTTATCTGCCGAAGGGCTACGAGATGGCCTTTGCCGTCGCGTTCCTGCCCGTCGTCATGCTGATCCGTGGTCTGGGTGAATTCTTTTCCACTTATCTGCTCAATCTCGCTGGCCTGCGCGTCATCGAGGCCGTGCGTCGCGACGTGTTTGCCAAACTGCAGCAACTTCATCTCGGCTTCTTCGGGCGGCTCTCGATTGGCGACTTACTTTCACGTCTGATCGCCGACGCCAATTCGGTTCGGCTGGTGCTGGTTGACGTGTCGAACGACCTCATCGTCCAGCCTCTGTCGATGCTCTTCGCGCTGGCTTACGTGGTGTTCATTTGTTTCTCCCACGAGAGCGGCTATTGGTTCCTAGCCTGCCTCTTGGTCGTCCCCGCCGCGGTCCTGCTCGTCCGCAGCGTCGCCGTACGTATCCAGACCCGGATGCGTCAGGGGATGGAGTCCGCTTCCGACCTGAACAGCATCGCGGTCGAGAACCTCCAGTCGGCCCGCGAGGTCCGTGCCTACGGCCTACAGGAACGCGAAGCTAAGCGCTTCAATCAGGCCAGCCAGGAAGGGCTGCGAATCCAGGGCAAGCTGGTGCGCTACGAGAAAGCCCTTTCGCCTTTAGTCGAAATCACCGCCGCCATTGGGATTTCTGCGGCTATCGCTGTCGGCGCGATGAACGGCTTCTCGATGAGCGAACTGATTTCGCTCATCGTCGCCTTCTATTTCGCGTACGGCCCGATCAAGCGGCTGGGTAATGTGAGCAGTCGCCTGAGCATGGCCGCCCCCGGCCTTGTCCGTCTGGAGGAGGTCATCCTCGCCAAGGTGGAAGTGGATGACGCGCCTGACGCCCGTCCGCTTGCCCGTATCCGCGGTGACCTGGAGATGAGCGGCGTCTCCTTCAGCTACGGCGTCGACCCGGTGCTCGCGGACGTCTCGCTGAAGATTCCCGCCGGTCAGTCTGTCGCGCTCGTCGGTCCCAGCGGCGCCGGCAAGAGCACCTTCGTTAACTTGGTGCCACGTTTCTTCGACCCGCAGCAGGGCTCGATTCTCATCGACGGGCATGATCTCCGCCAGGTGCGTCAGGCAGACCTGCGCGCCAACATCGCGTTGGTCTCGCAGGAGCCCGTCCTCTTCAATGAATCGATCCTCGAGAATATCCGTCTCGGTCGGCCCGCCGCCACCGATGCAGAAGTCCACGCGGCCGCCCGTCTGGCCGGCGCGTTCGAGTTCATCGAGGCCCAGCCCGAAGGCTTCCTGACCAAGGTCGGCGAGCGTGGCGGGCGTCTGTCCGGCGGCCAGCGCCAGCGTGTCTCCATTGCCCGCGCATTCCTGAAGGACGCGCCTATCCTCATTCTCGATGAAGCCACTTCCGCGCTCGATACCGATACCGAGCGCAGCATCCAGCAGTCGCTGGCGCTGCTGATGAAGGGGCGGACCACGCTCATCGTCGCGCATCGCTTTAGCACGATTCGCGACGTGGATCGCGTGCTGGTCTTTGACGATGGGCGGATTGTTGCCGACGGCACGCGTGAGGCCGTCTACGCCTCCTCGGAGCTGTTCCGCCGCCTGTGGGATAACCAGGCTAAGAATCTCGTCTGAGATGCGCCTGCTGGTCGTTAAGTTTACGGGACTGCGCGGTGCGTTGGCCTCGACGGCGGGTTTGCGTACCATCCGCGAACGGCATCCTGGCGCTCAGATTACCTTTGTCACCTCGCCCGGTTCCGAGGTTGCCCTCGAGGGTTGTCCGGCGGTCGTTGAGACCATCGGCTTTGGCGAAGAGGGGTCGGTCTTGGCGCTTGTTTCACGGCTCCGTCGCCAGCGCTTCGACTTCGCCATTGCTCTGGGCGGTCACTCTTTAGCGAACCGTCTGGTGGCGCTGAGCGGCGCAGCCGTTCGTGCCTGCGGTGGCCACGCCCCGTTCTATCTCCGCCCGCTGATGCACCAGCAGGTCTTCGGCTCCGTCGTCGATCCGCATGAGGCCGCTCGCGACCATGAGGTGATGTCGCGCGTCTTGGGCTTCCACGCCGAGACGCCGGCGATGTGGTTCGCCCCGTCGCGCATGCAGGAGCACGGCATGATGCTGGAGGAAGGACGTTTCGCCGTCATTCACCCTGGCGCCACGCGCCCTGAGCGGATCCTCGAGATCGACAAATGGGCCTCGGTCGCCCGCGAACTCATCGCTTCCCGGGCGGTCGAGCGTATCGTCATCTCGGCCGGCCCCGGTGGCGCAGAACGCATTATGGCCGAAGCGCTGTGCGGCCTGATCGGGCCAGTGGCGATGTCGACCGGCGGCCGCCTCCGGTTTTCGCAGCTTGCCCGACTCATCAAGGAGTCGCGCCTCTTCCTCGGCGCCGATTCCTCCGTCTTGCAGCTCGCCGCTGCGGTCGGCACGCCGGTGGTGGGCGTCTTCGGGCCCTCCGATTACGCCCGCGCCCGTCCGTGGGGTACGGTCCATCGAGTGGTCCGCGTCGACACCACGATGTTCGCAGGCGAACTCCGCGCTGACTATCTGGCGCGCATGGATCGGGCCCTGGCCCGCATCACCGCCCAACAGGTCACGCACGCGGCGGAGGAGGTCATCCGCATCACGACGCCCTGAGGGCGTCGCTTGACCTGTCGGCGACTTCTGCGACCTTAGCCCCGTGTCCAGCTCCCCCGCCCATTACGACGCCGTCATCATCGGTGCCGGTATGTCTGGCCTCGCCGCCGCGGTCCGCCTGGGAATGTTCGGTCGCAAGGTCCTGGTGCTCGAGCGGCACAACGCCGCCGGGGGCCTCAATTCCTTCTACGCTCGCGGTAAGCGGAAGTACGATGTCGGCCTGCACGCGCTCACGAACTGGGTGCCGGAAGGCGTCAAAGGGGCGCCCTTGGTCAAGTTGATGCGCCAGCTGCGCATCCGCCGCGAGGAGCTCGACCTGTGCCCTCAGCTCGGATCGCGCGTGACGATGGCAGGGAAGAACCTGCGGCTGAACAACGACTACGAAGCCTTGCTGGCGGACGTCGCCCGCGAATTCCCGAAATCCGTCGACAAGTTCGTCGCGCTCGACGCTTGGATTGCGGGGCTGGATGAAGCCGCTCTTGAGGCTCATGGCGGTTCGGCCCGCGCCTTGCTTGATGAACGTCTCGGTGACCCCTTGCTCCGCGATATGCTACTTCTGCCGACCTGTTTCTACGGCAGCGCGCTGGAGGATGATATCGAGGTCTCGCAGTTCGCCGTGATGTGGCGCTCGCTTTTCCGCGAAGGCTTCGCGCGACCTTTCATCGGCGTACGACAGGTCATCCGTCTGCTCACCGATCGTTGCCGCGAGCATGGCGTGGAGCGGCGCATGAAGTGCGGCGTCCGGAAGATCGAAGTGCGCGCCGGTCGCGCCGCTGCGCTCGTCCTGGACGACGGCACCGAGGTCACCGCTGGTGCGGTGTATTCCTCCGCCGGAGCGGTCGAGACGATGCGGTTACGTTCCGATGTGGCGCCCGCCGCCGGTGCGGAAGCCATTGGCCGCCTCGGCTACGCCGAGACCATTGCGACCTATGACCCGGCGGCCTTCGCTAGCTTCGGCTGGAAGGACACCATCGTCTTCTTCTGTGACGCCGAGCGTTTCAGCTATCGCTCACCGAGCGAGTTAGTGGATCCCGCGTTCGGGAGTAATCTGCATCCCGAACAACTATCAGTACGGCGAGGGCAGGGTGCTGGACGAAGGTTGGCTGCGTGTCACCTCCCTTGCTAACCATGACGCCTGGTGCGCTTTACCGGAGGCCGAATACCAAGCCCGCAAGCAGGAATGGTGCGGCCGCCTCAATCGCGTCGCCCGGGCTCATCTGCCTGCTGTCGTTGACGCCGCCCATGACGCCGCGCTGACCTCGACGGATGTCTTCACGCCCCGGACCGTCCGCAAGTTTACCGGCCATCTCAACGGCGCCATCTACGGCTCCACCGTCAAGCGGCGCGATGGCCGGACCGACCTAGAGAACCTCTTCCTGATTGGCACGGACCAAGGTTTTCTGGGGGTTACGGGGGCAATGTTGTCTGGCATTTCCATGGCCAATCTGCACGGTCTGAAGGCGTAACCCCGTCTTCATGAGTACCTCTGTTTCGCTGGATCAGCAACGCCCCCTCTGGAAGGATCTCCTGCATCCCGCCGTCATCGTCGGGGCACTCGGCTACTTCGTCGATATCTACGACCTTACGCTGTTCATGACCGTGCGGGAGCAGAGCCTGAAGGACCTCGGGCTGGGACACCTCATCACCGGCGGCCAGTGGTACCATGACCTGATGTCTTGGCAGATGGCCGGTATGCTCCTCGGTGGCATCTTCTTCGGCATCCTCGGCGACCGCATGGGCCGACTCACCACGCTCTTCGGGTCCATCTTACTCTATTCGCTGGCCAATATCGCGAACGGTTTCGTCAACAGCTTCGAAGCCTATGCGACCTGGCGCTTCATCGCGGGCATCGGTCTCGCGGGCGAGCTCGGCGGCTGCATCGCGCTCGTGTCGGAATCCCTCTCCAAGGAACGACGCGGCTACGGCACCGCGCTGGTGGCCACCGTCGGCGTTTTCGGTGCCGTCGTCGCCGGCCTCATGGCCGACCATGTCGCCGACCTCGGTCGGGTTGTCGATAGCTTCTTCGGCGCGCCCATCGAGGGCTGGCGCATGAGCTACTTTATCGGCGGAGGCCTCGGCCTCATGTTGCTCGCCCTGCGTGTCGGCGTGCGCGAGTCCGGTATGTACAATCAAGCGCAGCGACCATGCGGAATCGACACGGTTCGGTCGCCCGCGGCAACTTCTTCGCGCTATTCATCGAGTCGCGACCGTTTCGCTGCGCTACGCTCCGCTGCATCCTCATCGGGCTGCCCTACCTGGTTCATGATTGGCATCCTCGTTCAGCGTGCATCGGCTCGCACTTCGCCCCCGCCATGCGGCGTCGACCGGTGAGCCCATCAAGGCCAGCTCGCGTCCGTCGCCGCTATTCTATCTCGGCCTCACGTTTGGCGATCTTCGCCAGCGGCGTCGGCAGCCAGCTGACTGCGCTCCCGAAAGAAAGTCGTACTCGCCTTCCTCGCTCTTCAGCGCCAGTCTGCGTCGGATGTCTACCTGCTTCGGTATCCAACGGCTGGACGGCGACCGATGCCTATCTACCGCCTCATCTTCCTGCTGGGCCTCGGTATGGGCTACTGGGCGATCTTCGTCACCATTGCCGCCGAGCAGTTCGGCACGAACCTCCGCGCCACCGTGGCGACCACCGTACCCAATTTCGCGCGTGGCTCTCTGGTGCTGCTGACCTTGGGCTTCACGTGGCTGACGGGGTCCAAGGAGCAGCCTTGGCTCAGCGCCCCGCAGGCCGCGGGTGTCCTGGCGCTCATCTGCTTCGGTGCCGCCTTCCTCGCCTTGTGGAAGATGGAAGAGACCTACGGCAAGGACCTGGATTACCAGGAGAAGAAGTAAGCCTTACTTCGCCGACGGCGCTGGCAGGTCGGAGACGCAGCGGAAGCCGACGTGGTTGGTCGACGTGAGCGTGTCCAGTCCTTGGCGCGACGTGGCCCGGTAGCGAAGGCAGTAGCCTTCGTCGCAGAGCCAGGAGCCGCCGCGGATCACGTGCTGACCGTAGCCGGTCTTCTCGGGGTCATAGCCGATGGCTGGCCCGATGGGGCCGTCTTTCGGTGAGACCTTGTAGTATTCGAGGCCATACCAGTCCTCGCACATCTCCCAGACATTACCCGCCATGTCATAGAGGCCGTAGGCGTTCGCCGGAAATGATTTCACGGGGGCGACGTAAGTGAAGCCGTCGACGCCGTTGTCGCGCTCAGGGAACTTTCCCTGCCAGTGATTGCACATGAACTTGCCGTTCGGACGTTCTTCGTCGCCCCAGACATAGGGTTTATCCTTGAGACCGCCGCGCGCCGCGAATTCCCATTCGGCTTCGGTCGGCAGGCGCTTGCCGGCCCACTTCGCGTAGGCCTGCACGTCCTTGTAGGTGAGGCAGATCACGGGGTGGTTCATTCGCTCCTTAATGGAGGATTTCGGGCCTTCGGGCTGACGCCAGTTGGCCCCAGCGGTGAAGTTCCACCAAGGCAGATTGGCGCCGCCGCACTGGAACGGGTTCACGCCGGAGACCTTCTTGAAAAGCAACGAGCCGCCTTTGAGCATTTCTGGCGGCGCCTGCGGGAACTGACGCGGGTCGAGGTCCTTCTCGGCGTCGGTGACATATTTGGTCGCGTCAACGAAAGCTTGGAACTGCGCGTTGGTGACTTCCGTGACATCCATCCAGAAGCCTTTGACCACGACGGCGTGGCCCGGCGCTTCCTCGGCGTGCTTTTCATCGGCCTTATCGCTGCCCATCGTAAATTCTCCGCCCTTAATCCAGACCATGCCGGTGGTCGCCGGGCTGGCGGGCGAGTGGTTCAAGGCCAGGACGATGAAGGGCGCCACCATTAGGACGCCGGCGATGATGATGATCCAGGCCTTGGCGTTGCTGGCGGGTTTCGGGCTATCGGCGGAGTCCATGGGGAGGTCGGTCATGTTGGTGGGCGGGCGGGACAGGGCGAACCTTTTGCGGTGGCGGGTCTGATATCGCCTCGCCCAGCAGGCCATTTTCGCCTTATCCAGAGGCAGCATGAGCTCGTCCCAAGAAGAAGTCCTCCAGATTTTCCGCGATTCAAAGGCCCTCCTGACTGGACACTTCGTCCTGCGCTCTGGTCTCCACAGCGGCCATTTCTTCCAGTGCGCCCAGGTTTGCCAGCACATGGATAAGGTCACGCGCCTGATCGAACTGCTCCGCCCGAAGCTCGCCGCGCACCCTTGCGACACCGTCCTCGCTCCGGCGATGGGTGGACTCGTCGTCGGCCAGGAAATCGCTCGCCAGCTCGGCGTGCGCTTCGTCTTCGTTGAAAAGGAAAACGACAAGCTCGTGCTCCGCCGTAATTTCACCTTCCGTCCCGGCGAGCGCGTGATCGTCGCCGAAGACGTCGTCACCCGCGGCGGTCGCGCGCAGGAGTGCTTGGATATCCTTCAGGCGAACGGAGCCAACGCCGTCGCCGTCGTCTCGCTCGTCGACCGCTCGGCCGGGCAGACCAAATTTAGCGTGCCTTTCGTGTCGTTGCTGGAACTGAACTTCCCGACGTATGCGGCGGATGCCGTGCCGGTCGAATTGGCGAAGCTTCCGGCGACTAAGCCGGGTTCCTGAGCTCGGCGGGGGCAGGGTGCTCCCACAGACGTCATTTGAGCCTAAAAACCCCTTATTAAGGGTTCCTGTCTGCCTTGTGCCTTGCACACAGGCGGTCCGTTCCCTACGCCAAACCACTCACTTTCCATGGATCGCAAGAACTTCTTCCTGGGTATGGCCTGCATCGTCGGCGCCTTCGCCCTTTTCTTCCTGACCAAGCCCGAGCCGAAGCCCGCTGGCGCCTCCGGACCGGCCGCCCAGGTGCAGGCAGCGCCAGTCGCTCCGACCGCGCTTAACCCGGTGGCCAATACCTCGCTCGCTCCGTCCGCGCAGGCCGCCAAGCCCGTCGCCCGTGCCGACGCCAAGAGCTTTGTCATCGAGAACGAGCGCATCAAGGTGACGCTCAGCAGTCGCGGCGGCGCGATCTCGAAGGTCGAGCTTAAGAAGGAATCCGCCGATGTCACCAAGACCCAGGTCGTGACCTTTAACACTGGAAACGACGAGTCCGCCCTGGCTATCGCGGTCAAGAATCCGACGACCAATAAGTTGGAAGCCATCCTCTCCGAGTTCGTCGCCCAGCCGGGAGCTTCGGCCAACTCCATCACGCTCGTCGGTTCGATTGATGGCGCCCGCGTCGAGCGCACCTTCTTTTTTGACGCCCCTTATAAGGCCACGGAAGACGGCAAGGAAATCAAACCCGAACCCTACTCCCTGCGTTTCGCCACGAAGGTGATTCCTGTCGCGGGTAAGCCGGCCCCCTCGATCTGGGTTTCGACCGGTTGCTGGCAGCCGACGGAGGCTGATTCCGCCAACCAGTTTCTTTCGGTACTCACCTATGATGGCGACGAGCTGACGCGCGTCGGCCTTGATGTCTTTACCGACTCCTCCGGCTTCTTTGGCCTTGGATCGCATAAGGCGCAGAGCGAGCACCCGGTGGCCTCCGTCGCCAAGCCGCTCCTCTGGGTGGCCTCCGGCAACCAGTTCTTCGCCTCCATCGTGCACCCGCGCGACGCCCAGGCCCGCGGCACCCGCACCGAAGTCATGGTCCTGCCTGTTCCCCTGGAAGCCGGTAAGCGCAGCCTGCACGCCTTCGCTTCTTGGGAGACCGTTCCCGCTGCCGACCTTTCCCGCACGCTCGAAGGCGACTTCTTCGTCGGCCCTAAGGAATACGCCCGCGTCGCCGCGCTGCCCGATGGGCAGGTCGCCGTGCTCCAGTTCTCGAAGCTGCTCGGCTTCATTTCCTTCGGTGCCATCTGCAAGCTGCTCCTCGCCACCCTCGGCGGTGTCCATTGGCTCCTCGAGTGGAGCGGATCCTGGTCGTGGGGCTGGGCCATCGTCCTGCTGACCTGCCTGATCAAGGTCATCACCTGGCCTTTGACGGCGATCCAGATGAAGGCCGCGAAGAAGATGCAGAAGTTCGCCAAGCCGATGCAGGATATCCGTGAGAAGCTTAAGGATAATCCGGAGAAGATGCAGAAGGAGCTCATGAAGCTCTACACCGAGAACAAGATCAACCCGTTCGCCGGCTGCCTCCCGATCCTCATCCAGATGCCGATCTTCTTCGGCCTCTACACCGCCTTCCAGACCACCGTCGAGCTGCGCCTGCAGTCGTTCCTCTGGATCCATGACCTCTCGGCCCCCGACACCATCTTCGAGATTGGCGGCTTCCCCATCAACGTCCTCCCGGTGCTCATGGGTATTACCATGTGGCTGTCGATGCGCATGACGCCGATGCCTTCGGCCGACGGCTCGCAGAAGATGATCTTCCTGATGATGACCCTGCTGTTCCCGATCATCTGCTACCCGATGCCCGCCGCGCTCACGCTTTACATGACGATCCAGAACCTGTTGACCATCCTGCAGACCTGGCTTACCAAGGATGAACCTGACGTCGTGGTAATCCCGCCCACGACGAAGAAGGTCAAAGGCTGATTTTCCCTAACCCCACCCCATCATGTCTGGTCATAGCAAATGGCACACGACGAAGCGGCATAAGGCCGTCATTGACGCCAAGCGCGGCAAGATCTTCTCGGTCCTCGCCAAGGAAATCACCCTCGCGGCGCGTGCCGGCGGCGGCAGCCCTGAATCCAATACGCGCCTGCGCTCGCTGATCGATAAGGCCCGCGCCGCCAACATGCCGGCGGATAACATCAAGCGCGCGGTCCAGAAGGGCACCGGCGAGATTCCGGGCGTGATTTACGAAGAGATTGTCTACGAAGGCTACGCCCCGGGCGGCGTCGGACTCATCGTCGAAGTCACCACCGACAATAAGAACCGTGCCGCGGCCGAAGTCCGTCAGGCCTTCAACGATAACGGCGGCAACATGGCCCAGACCGGCGCCGTGTCCCATAGCTTCCTGAAGAAGGGCCAGTTCCTCATCGGTGCCTCCCAGATCGGCGAAGACGCCCTCATGGAGCTCGTGCTCGAGGCCGGCGCCGAAGATGTCGTGAACAACGGCGACCACTTCGAGGTGCTTTCCCCGATCTCAGCCTTCGATGCTATCTCCAAGGCCCTGCAGGAGAAGTCTATCAAGCCGGAGTCGGCCGAGTTGGCCTACATCTCCAGCATCCCGGTGCCGGTCGGCGACGCCGCCGTGGCCAAGCAGGTGTTGGAGCTCATCGACGCCCTTGAGGCCTTGGACGACGTGAAGGCGGTCCACGGCAATCAGGAGATCGACGAGAAGCTGATGTCCTAAGTCGGGCGGATTTCCGCCCATGCTTTACGGCTTCACTGTCCGGCTCGTCTGGGTAGTGTGGCCTCGTGTCCGCTCCTCGTCGCCAGTCCGGTAGTAATTCCTCCGGGGTCAGGACGGCGGCTCGAGCCGTCATTCTGCGTGACGGCGACATCCTCGCGGTCCGCATCCGCACGGAAGAGGGCGAGTTCCTCGTGCTCCCTGGCGGCGGCCAGAATCACGGCGAGACGTTGCGCGACACCGTGCGCCGCGAAGTCCTCGAAGAGCTTGGCCTGGAGGTCGTGCCACAGGGTCTCCTCTATCTCCGCGAATACGTCGGCAAGAACCACGCCATGCATCGGATCCATGGTCACTTTCATCAGGTTGAGGCGGTCTTCCATTGTCTCTGTGAGGACCTTTCCCCGATCGGGGAGGGCACGGGAACGCGATCGTCGGCAGGTCGGTTTCGAATGGCTGCCGCTAGCCCGTCTGGCGGATTACCCCCTTTCGCCCAAGGGCTTGGGGGAGGTCATCGCCAAGGCCCTCAAAGACGGTTCGGCCACCTATCTCGGGGACGTACATTGAAGGCTTGCCAGAGGGCGGTCGTCTCCCTTTGTTCACTTTCCTCTTTATTGGGGTTATAGCTCAGTTGGTTAGAGCGCCTGATTGACATTCAGGAGGTCGATGGTTCAAGTCCATCTAACCCCACCACTTCGAAGCCCCGGCCTGGAAACCCCAGTCCGGGGCTCTTGTTTGGCGGGTTTTCCGCAGGGTCGGACGGGCTGAACGTAACACCTTTTTTCTCGCTCAGCCACCCCCCTTGTCCCTAGCCCTATGGGACTTCATTTTCCATCATGAGCAGCACCCAAATCGTTGATATCAAAGCCCGCGAAATCCTCGACTCCCGCGGCAACCCCACCATCGAAGTCGATGTCGTCCTCGCCTCCGGCGTCCGCGGTCGCGCGGCCGTCCCGTCCGGCGCCTCGACCGGCACCTACGAAGCCCACGAACTGCGCGACAGCGACGTGAGCGCGAAGTCCTTCGCCAAGGGCATCGACCCGAAGAAGCGCTACAACGGCAAGGGCGTCCTCAAGGCCGTTGAGAACGTGAACGAAGAAATCGCCTCCCTCCTCGTCGGTCATGACGCGCAGGACCAGATCGGCATCGACACCGCGATGATCGGCCTCGATGGCACGAAGAACAAGAGCAAGCTCGGCGCCAACGCCATCCTCGGCGTCTCCATGGCCGCCGCCCATGCTTCCGCGGCCGCCCTCGGCCAGCCCCTCTACCGCTACATCGGCGGCCCGAACGCCAAGGTGCTCCCCATCCCGCTCATGAACATCATGAACGGCGGCGCCCACTCCGACGCCCCGGTCGACATCCAGGAATTCATGGTGGTGCCCTCCGGCGCCAAGTCCTTCAGCGAAGCCCTCCGCATGGGCACCGAGATCTTCCACGCCCTCAAGAAGGTGCTGAAGGCCCAGGGTCTCTCCACTTCCGTCGGTGACGAAGGCGGTTTCGCCCCGAAGGTCGCTTCCAACGAAGCTGCCCTCGAAGCTATCGCCGCGGCCGTCAAGGCCTCTGGTTACAAGCTCGGCAAGGAAGTCTTCCTCGCCCTCGACGTCGCCGCCTCCGAGTTCTTCGACGAGAAGACTGGCAAGTACACCTTCCACAAGTCCGACAAGTCCCAGCGCAAGTCGGCTGAGATGGTGAAGTTCTACCAGGACCTCCAGAAGCGCTACCCGATCGTCTCGATCGAAGACGGCTTCTCCGAGGCCGACTGGACCGGCTGGAAGCTCGCCACCGATGCCATGGGCGCCAACACCCAGCTCGTCGGCGACGACCTCTTCGTCACCAACACCGAGTTCCTCTCCCGCGGTATCAAGACCAAGACTGCCAACTCGATCCTCGTGAAGGTGAACCAGATCGGTTCCCTCACCGAGACCTTCGACGCCGTCTCCATGGCTCAGCGCGCTGGTTACTCTGCCATCATCTCGCACCGCTCCGGTGAGACGGAAGACGCCACCATCGCGGACATCGCCGTCGGCCTCAACGCTGGCCAGATCAAGACCGGCTCCCTCTGCCGCTCCGACCGCGTCGCCAAGTATAACCAGCTCCTCCGTATCGAGCAGGAACTCGGCAGCCGCGCCATCTACGCCGGTAACACCTGCACCTGGGGCGAATAATCCCCCGGTCGCAGACAAAACGAAGGGCCGCCCGATGGGCGGCCCTTTTTGTTGTCCGGTCTACGCGGCGGTTACTTCGATTCGAGGCCGGCGGAGTTCACCGCGACGATCTCATATTTAGCGCCGGGCTTCGCGCCCTTGTCGACGAAGCGCATCTGCGCGAGCGGCTGCGTCGGGGTGTCGCCATAGCTCATACCCTGGAAGAGCGGGCGGCCGAAGGGGTTGGTGAGTTTCTCCGGCACTCGTCCGACGACTTGCCCGTCCTTCTTGATGAGGAACTGGCGGAGGCCGCTTTCGAAGTCGGCGTGCGCATCCCAGGTGAGCTCGACGCCTTCGGCGGTGGCTTTGGTCGCGACGTTGAAAGGCGCGGGCGGGGGCGTGGTATCGTTCGTCGCGCCGGTCTTAACGTATTCCGTCCAGGCCTTGGCGAAGGCGGCATTGGGCAGCCAGCTGGACTCAGCCTTGTCGCCGGAGTATTCGCCGGTGGGCTTGGCTTCGTTGCCGAGCAGCGGGGCGAGCCAGCCTTTCGACTGGTCGATCTTGCGAAGCTGGTTGCCGGATTCGGGTAGGCGCAGGGCGAGGCAGGCGTCGAAGAACGCGATGGAGGCGTAGCGCTGGTCGCCGGTCTGGTGTGAGGTGAGCGGGTCTGGGGCGAAGCCGATCGGGGCGCCCTTGGCGCGGTAGGCTTTGAACATCGCCAGCCCGCCGGTCCAGGCGCCGTTGAAGCGCTTGTCTCCGTTCTCCTTCACGCCCGGGTTGGACATCATCGGAATCTCAAAGGCTTCGGGCGGGAGGACGACCGGCGGACCGTAAAGTCCCGGCTTTCCGTCCGCCTCGTTCTGCCAGGAGGCGTAGGCCGTACCGGAGCGGAACCAGATGGCGATGATGCGCTCCGGATGTTCCGCCTGCAGGATGCTGGCCCAGGAGCCGCCGCCGCTGTGTCCCCAGAGGCACCAGGGGGCCTTCGCCAGCTCCGGATGACCGCTGGTCTGCCCGAGGTCCTTGAGCGCCTTTAGAAAGCTTCGTCCCGAGCCGTTGCGTGGGTCCGACCACATGCGGCAGTTGGCTTTGTCAGGTTCGCCGATGACTGGACCGAGGAGGGCGCAGTTCCATTTGCGCGCGAGGGCTTGCCAGTGGAGGTCGTCGGCCGCGGTCACGGCGCCTTTGTTGGAGCCGGTGCCGCAGCCATGCTGGTGTACGATGATGCCGCGGACGGTCTTCACGCCCTCGGGGAGCCAAAGGTTATAGGTCGTAGGCGAAGATGAGTTCGCCAGGCTTGTCCGAGGCCGGATAGCTCACGGAGTATTTGGCGCCGTCGGCCAGGGCGGCCAAGGGCAGGAGGAGCAGGGCGAGGAGGGATCGCATGGGGTTGTCTCTATGGACAGCCAGAATGCACCTTTGGTTCAAGCCAGCGTTGGCTGGACGGCCGGGTGGTTACGATTAGGGTCGGCCTATGTCCGACGCCAAGCCCTTGGCCGAGCAGCTGATCGAATGCGAGCAGTGGTGCGCCGCTCGCTCGGAGAAGGAGTATCTCGCCGTCGCCACGAAGGGCCTGCGTATCCTGCCGGAACATCATGCCGAACTCTCGACGCCTTTCCCGGGGCAGGAGCCTCGCGCCGACGGCTGGTTGCTGCGCTCCGACGCCATCGGTTTCGGTAGCTGGTTGCTGCTGTCCTTAGGCTTGGTCGCGGGCGTGGGGGCGGTTTTCGTCTCGGTCTTCCCGCTCGTGCAGAAGACTGCTCATCCCTTCCTTTACGCCACATTGCTGACCATTCCGGCCTGCTTGCTGATGATCTATTTACCATTCCGGATGATCCTGCAGCGCCACGAAGTCGTCTTCGGCGATGATGTCTTGGTCGTCCGCCGTCGCACCTTCGGCTACCTGGCTGGAGAGTGGCGCCTGCCGTTGGACGGTGAGGTCCGCGTCGGACTGGCCTATCGTGGTGTCCAGGTTTCGCGGGGTCCCAAATCGGTCGGGACTAGGGGTCAGTTATCCGTGGTCGTGGGCTCAGGCGCAGCGGAGGTGGCCTTCGGGACGCATCTGGACCACAATGAGCGGGCCCGGCTCGCCATCCTGATCGACCATTATTTCAACGGCGTTGCGTAAGCCCAGCCTAATGGTAATCAATATCCATGGGACTGTTCAAAGACCTCGAAGCTAAGCTCGTCAGTATCAAGAAACTGGTAGACGCGCGAAACGCGGCGCTACAGGCTGGT
The DNA here is from genome assembly GCA_964203605.1 of Opitutales bacterium. Taxonomy (GTDB): domain Bacteria; phylum Verrucomicrobiota; class Verrucomicrobiia; order Opitutales; family UBA953; genus UBA953. Next base: position 224,379 of record CAXNMQ010000003.1, on the reverse strand, counting down.
CGGCCGGCGAAAGTGTTGACGGAAGAAGAGTTGGCGAAGGGTCATCCCAAGGTCACTTCTTCGGTCGATTTCCAAGGCGTCGGCTATGGTGTACGTCTTGGTACCTGGTTCGGATGGATCTGGCTGGCCTTCACCTGCGTTCATGGGGCGTTTATGTTCGCTGGACTCAGTGGCGGCACCGTCAAGATGAACGGTACTCTCATCACTCAGCCGCACTGGTGGGATTTCCTTTCCCTGAGTCTCATCTACGTGCCGTTCCTTCTGATCGGGTTGGCGTTCTCACTTGCTCGCTACCGCGTGACTCTGAGTGACGCAGCCTTTGTCGTCCGCTGGCGTATCCTGCCTTATCTCGGCTGGACGTGGACGCATCCGGTGGGCGATGGGGTCGCGGTCACGTTGGCCTTCCGTGGGTCGAGCGAAAACAAGAAGCCGGTCGAATCGATCGTCATTACGTCGCTCGGCAAAGAGACGCACTTCGGGGCGTTCCTGCCGGTTGATGTAAAAGAGTTCCTCGCTGGTGCCATCCGACACTATTACGGCGAGCCTGCTGCCGAGGCCGTATCGACTCCGTTCATTACCAACGACTGAGACTCAGCGGCCGGCCGGATCGATGGCGCGGAACTTGACGACGGTGTTGCTGGCCGGCTCGTAGAGCACGCCGATACGTCCGTCCTTCAGGAGCGCCATGCTGCTGTAAGCGAACGGTCCGGGGAACGCCAGGCGTGAGCTCGCCCAAGTGCGGCCATCATCGTGCGTGAGGCGCAGCGTGCCGTTGGCGCGCTTGGGTCCGGCGGCATTAAGGAAGGCGATGGTACGGTCATCCAGACGAAGCAGGCTGCCTTGGCAGATGGGGTCGGTCAGGGTGGCGTCCTCGGCGGCCTGGCTCCAGGTCTCGCCGGCGTCTTGTGACCAAGAAATCTTGCGCAGGCTAGACCCGCGACGCCAGCTGCGAGAATTCAGGTAAAGGCCGCCGCCCGCGGACTCGGCCACCTGAACTTCATTCAATTGGATTGTTTCGGTCTGCGGCACTTTCTCGCCGCGCTTCCAGGTGGCGCCGGCGTCGTCGCTATAGGCGACCCAATTGAAGAAGTTCTTCTTTGCGTCCTGAGAGTTGAAGGGGATGACGATTCGGCCGGCCTTGGGGCCGCTCTTGAGCTGGATACCGATGCCAGGGCCAGAAGCGGTGGTGATGGCTTCCTCTGGCTTCAGGGTCGCGGAAACATCGGTCGGCTTGCTCCATGTCACGCCATCGTCGTCGGAGGTCACGTAGCAAGAGCGATTGCCCTTGGGGTCGGCTGGTCCGGCGGGCAGCTTCCCGAATTCATGGCTGCCGCTGGGAAAAACCTGATAGAAAAGGAAGATGCGACCGGACTTGGTTTCCTGGACGAGGCAGGGGTTATTGCAGCTATCCGCTCCTTGTTCGTAGGCGACGCGGGGCTTGGACCACGTGGCACCTTCGTCCTTGGAGAAGGAGATCACCAAGTCGTTGCCAGCCTGGTCGGTCGGTTTGTCGCGGCCTTCGGCGACGGCGAGCAGCGTGCCCTTCTGCGTGCGTAGCAGCGAAGGGATCCGCACGGAAGGATGCGTCAGGTTCTGCTTGGCTTCGAAGACGACGATGTCTGAGCCGTCGGCCGCGAAGGAGTGGACGCAGAGCAGGCTGAGGAGTAGGGCGAGTCGCATGTTTAGAAATTCCAGCTGAAGAAGCCGATGGCTTCGAGTTCACCGATCATCTTCTTGGTCTCGGCGGCGTCGGGGTTGCCGTTGGGCAGGCGGGCGGGGCCGAGCGGCACGCCGAGGTGGCCCATCAAGGCCTTGGCCGCGCCCATGTAGCCACGCTTGGCGAGGATATCGACGACCGGTTGGACCTTGGCCTGTTCGGCTTCGGCCTGGGCAGCGTCGCCTTTGGCCTGCGCCGCGATGGTGCGGAGCAAGGGGCCCGGGTTGAAGTTGTAAGTGCTACCCACGCCGGCCGTGGCGCCGGCGCGGAGCGCGGCGAGGAATCGTTCATCGATGCCGTAGGGCAGGTCGAAGCGGCCGCCTTCGAGCGCCTGTGCCCGACGCATCGCGTCGAGGTCCGGGTTGGAATACTTCACGCCGGCGAGATTCGGGATGACCGGCGAGGCCGACTTCAGGAATTCATCGACCGGGAAGCCGCTGATGCCGGTCATGCCGGGGATGTCGTAATAATAGAACGGCGTCCGCGGGGCGGCTTGGGCGACCATCGCGCAGCTGGCCACGAGGTCGGCCAGCGTGCGGGGCTTGAAGTAGGAAGGCGCGATCATCGACACGGCCTTGGCTTTGTTCTTCTCCGCATGGGCGGCGAGTTGCGCTGCTTCGGTCAGGCAGTTGGCGCCGACGTGCACGATGACCTCGATGCCGGTCGCCGGACCGACGACGGCCCAGCGGTCGTTGAGAGCCGCACGTTCCGCGGCGGTGAGAGAACTGCTTTCACCGGTAGTGCCGCCGATGAAGACGGACGTGATGCCGTGGCTACGAAGAAAGGCGGCCTGTTGCTCGACGACGGTGAGGTTCATTGACCCGTCGGCATGGAAAGGCGTGTGGGTGGCCGTGCAGAGGCCAGTGAACTTGAAGGCGGACATGGTCAGGAGGTGGTGCTTTCGCGCGGGCGGATGCAGAGCGCGATGAAGATGGAGAGCAAGGCGATGCCGGCGAAGACGCCGAAGATAAGGTTCAGTGGCATGTGCCGGTCTCGCAAGACGCCGAAGATCCAGTCAGCGAATCCTCCGCAGCTGATACTCACGAAGTTCATCAGGCCATAGCCCGTGGCGCGATGTTCCGGTCCGACCAGCTGGCACAGGATGGGCATGCTGTTGCAATCGAAGAAGCCCCAGCCGATTCCGAAGACGATGAGGAAGAGCACGGCCATGAGCAGGGTGGACGCGTTACCCACGCCGAAGAGGGCTGGCAGGAGCAGGAACGTGCCGATCGCGCTGACAAAGATACGCCCGCGGATATTCGTACGTATCCAGCGGTCCGCGAGCCAGCCTCCAAGCACCGCGCCCACGATAGCGGCGACTTGCCAATAAAGCACCGCGGAGACGCCAGCCTTGCCTTGGCCAAGGTTGAAGCGTTCGCGGAGGATGTCGGGCATCCAGTCGCGCACGACCCATGCCGCCATGGCGGGCAAGGTGAAGTAAACCACAAGGAGCAGGAAGCTGGGATTGCCAAAGAGCGTGCGGACGGTCGAGGCCGCGGTCGGGCTGACCGTTGCCTGCTCGGTCGCTGGCCGATTGCGGAGGAATAGGAAAAGCGGTAAGGAATACGCGATGCCGAGTAGGCCGCACCACGCGAAGGCGCCGCGCCAGCCGATGGTCGGCTCGTCCGCGGCGTAGCCGGCGAAGCCGCCGATGATCACTCCGATGTAGATGCCCATCTGGTGGAGCCCAATGGCACGTGAACGCGTCGGTCCGAGGTGGTAGTCGGCGATGAGCGCGAGCGCGGCGGGAATGTAGAAGGCTTCGCTGACGCCCATGATGGCGCGCGTCCAGAGCAGTTGATCGTAGTTATTGACCTGGCCGGTGGCCCAGGTGACCGCGGACCACGCGAAGAGGCTGAAGCAGATGACGTGGCGTCGGCTGACTCGGTCGGCGAGGTAGCCGCCGATGGGGCTGAAGATTGCGTAGACCCATTTGAATGAACCGAGGACCAGGCCCCACTGCGCTTTGGTTTGGATGTCTGGTAGGTCGCCGAGCATGGACGACTTCATCGTCGCGAGCATCTGGCGGTCGAGGTAGTTGAGCAATGCGACCGGAATGAGCAGCATGACGACCAGCCACGCCGTACGGGAGGCGGAAGGAGTTTCGTTCATCGATATTTAGCCGGGATCGGCCAGCGGGTGAGCTTGGGCGTGCGGACGCCGGGTCGGACTTCTCCGCTTACGGTGACGAGGTCGTCGCCGAGTCGGAGCAAGGGCGCCACGGCCACAGGGTGCGGCCATTCGCCGAGGTCGGTCACCTCAAACGTCTCGAGATCCATGACGAGAATGCGACGTGCCAGGCCCGTGTGCGTTTCGTACGGATGGCCGTATTGGGTGCCATCGTCGCCGCCGACGAAGAATAGATGCGTCTGCGAAAGCACGCCAGGACCAGCGGCGCCGGCGAGCTTGTTCGGCAGTCCGTGGAAGCGATTGCCAGCGTCGAGCGATGACTGGAAGGCGAGGTTCTCGTGGTAGCTGCGGAACGGCTTGCCGTCTTTTTCCGAGAGTGAGCAGCCGCCGCCCCAGACGAGTTTACCTAGCCCCGAACCCACGAGCGGGATGATCCGTCCGTAGCTCGGGTCGGCGTCGGTCGTGCGCCAAGGTTTATCGGGGTCGTCGAGGTCGAGTGAAGTCAGTGTGGCGAGAGCGGCGGTGTCCTCGGGCCGGGTGATGCCGCCGATGACGATGAGGTGTCCGTTCGCCGAGGTGAAGCCGGCGTAGGCGCGCGGGCGGGTCATGCTTTCGGCGAAGCGGGTGACCTTGCCATCCAGACCGACGAGCCAGACGTCCGCGCGATGTCCCTCGGCCGAAGCTCCACCGGCGATGACCAATCCGTCGCGCTTAGGCGTCGCGCAGAACGCCGCGCCGACTAGCCCTTCGGGGAGCTCGCCGATTTTACTCCAACTCCAGGCGCTGTCCTTGCGCGAAAGTTTGAGGATGTCCTTGTGGTATTTTCGCTGGCCGCCTTGCCAGGGCATCTTGTCTGGGAAGTTGGTGCCGCCCGTGGCTACGATGACCTCGCTGCCGTCCGCTTCACGCAGGACGGCCGCCATCATGCCAGCACGTCCAAGCGGGTCGGGCAGGTCTGGCAACGGCTCAGCCTGCGCACAGGCGAGCGCCGCAAGGAGGCCGAGTAATGGGATAAGGCGGAGCATGCGCCGGGGTGAGACTCTTTTTAGTCCCTTTCCGGCGACCTGCCAGCCCCAACGCTTATTCCGTGCGGAGCAACCAGCCTTCGGCGGAGCGGACGAACGGACGGAGCTCGCCGTTGGTCAGCGCATAGCCGCCGGACCACTTCGTGCAAGCGGTCGAGAGGACGTTGGCCGAACCCTCTTCGGCTTCGGTCCAGGTGTCGGTAGACTTATCGTAAGAGAGGACGGACTTGGCGTAGCCGGGGTGCTTGGAGGCTTCAATCTTGCCGGCGAGTTTGCCGTCGTCGCCACCGAGCACGAGGATCTCGTTATCGAAGACCGGGCAGGGTGACGGTGCGCCGGCGATTGTGCGGGGCATCGCGGAGAGGCGGCGCCATTCCTTGCCGAGGGTGAAGGCGTGACAGTCGGAAAGGTATTCGCGTTCGACACCCTTGGCTCCGGGGCTGAGCGCAACTCCTCCGAACAGGAAGAACGTGTCCTTCGTGCCGGCGGATTGGGCGAGCATGCGGCCGGATCCGGCGCAGAGGGGAAGTTCTTTCCAGCCGGCGTTGAGATTGGCGAGATCGATGGCGAAGGCGCTGGAGGAGGCCGCGGTGGCGTCCGGGCGTTCGGTTCCGCCCGCAACGATGACTTTGCTGCCGACGAGCGCGCCAGTCGCATAGGCGAGCGGGCGGGGTAGGAAGGGGAAGGGGCGGACCTTGAGTTCGCCTTCTTCGACGGAAAGCGTGTAGCAGTCGGCGTAATGGCGATGCGAGTCAGCGCCGCCGATCATCAGGAGGCCTTGGCGAATCGAGACACTGACGCCGTAGCCGCAAGGGCGGGGCAGTTTACCGAGGCTCGCCCACTTCTTGGAGCGGGTGCTGGCGAGGGAGAAGACTTCGTCATGCCAGACTTTGACGCCGCCGTCCCAGGCCGCCTTGTCGGGGAAATTGGAGCCGCCGCCGCAAAGGAGCAGGTCGCCGGAGGTGCCCACGAAGGCGCCACCGAAGCCGGGGGCGTTGGGAGTTTCAGGAAGTCGGGTCCAGCGCATAGGAATAGGAACAAGGAAGACAGGCTGCACAAGGGTGTCCAGAGATTAGGGGGCCGTGGGGCTAATGTCGTCGCGCACCCCCGCCAATCCATGCTTTTCGGATGATTGCAGAGTCTTTTCAGGGATAAGAACCTCGGCGGCGGGACGGAGGATTTGTTTGACAGAGACGCCCCGACCTTGCCTTGATTGGACTCCTTTCGCACTGCCTGGTAGCTCAGCGGTAGAGCAGGTGACTGTTAATCACTTGGTCGTAGGTTCGATCCCTACCCAGGCAGCCAGAAAGGACTCTTTCCTCACCCCGGCCCACCGGGGAAGGTCCGTAAACCTTCTCCTTGACCATCCAAGGGGTTGCGGGAGGATGCATTCACTATGGGCCAACAGAGCAATAAAGTCATCAAGCGTCGCCGTCGCCGCGCCTACCTCGAACGCAAGAAGGCTCGCGTCAAGGTTGCCCGCGTCGCCGCGAGCAAGAAGAAGGCCAAGAAGTGAGGCGAGCGGTGAGCCAGGCCTCTGCGTGGGCCGCGCTCGCTGCGCTGCTCCTCACGGGTTGCGACACCCCCGTGGCGTCCTCGGATGAGGTGCCGGGTATCGCCTATGTCAACGAACGCCGCCGGAGCGAAGCCGATGTGGCCCGCGCCTCGGAGGCGTTCTACGCCAAGGAGCATCATGGCTCCGACGTGGTCTTCCGCACGGAAGAAGATTCCCGTCCGGGCTACTATTTCTTCGTGAAGCTCGACGTCGTGCCACCGGCCGATGGCCGCCTCGTCCTTGAAGTGGTACGTAAGGAAAATACGCCGCCGGAGCGTTATGATTTTGCGGTCAACCTGAAGCCGGGCTTCCCGTTCGGCGAATACGTGATCGGACTCACCGGTAAGCAGTCTGGCGAGGCTAAGTGGCGCCCGATCGCCTGGCGCGTCTCCGTGGTCGACGCCAAGGGTAAGTTTCTCGCCTCGAAGCACAGCTTCCTGTGGGGCACGCCTTCGGACCTCGTTCGCCGCTAAGCCCGATGGCCTCGGCGGAGTGGACATCTTGGCGGCCGTTGCGGCTCGCCGAGGATGTTCCCGCTGGCACGCTCGCCGAGCAGATGGACGGCGGGCAGGCGTTCCGCTGGTCGCTTGCCTCCGACGGCAGCTGGGTCGGCGTCTTCGGCCGCACGCTCGCCGCGGTGCGCTCCGGCCCGCAGGGCTTGGAGTGGCGCGGTCAGAAAGGCGCGACGCATGCCGAGGGCGCTTTACGACATTATCTCGACGCCGAGGGCGCACAGGCCCGCCTCTCCGAGTCGCTGCCGTGGCGTTCCGATGCCGTGCTTCGGTCCGCGCGCGCGGCCTATCCCGGTCTGCGTATCTTGCGCCAGGATCCGCATGAGGCGCTGATCGGATTCCTCTGCAGCTCGAACAAGCGTATCTTGCAGATTCGTGTCATGGTCGCCGCCTTGGCCGCGAAACTGGGCGAATCTTTGGGCGGCGATTTCCACGCGCTGCCTTCATGGCAGGCGATCGCGAGCGCCGATGATGACACACTGCGCGCATGCTCATTGGGTTATCGCGCGGCCTACCTGCGCGGTACCGCTAAGAAGCTGCTCGCCCGCCCGCGCTGGGCCGAAGAATTCTCGGCTCTCCCGACGGCCGAGCTACTGAATGAGTTGCAGTCGCTGCCTGGCGTCGGCCCAAAAGTGGCCGCCTGCGTCGCGCTTTTCGGCTTCGGCCGCTTGGAAAGTTTCCCGGTCGATACCTGGGTCGTGCAAGCGCTGGCTGATGCCTATGGCCTGCGCGGATGGAAGCCCGGACCGCTGGAGCAGTTCGGGAAAGCGCACTTCGGCGTGGCCGCCGGCTTGGCGCAGCAGTATCTTTTCTCCGCAATCCGCAATGGCCGACTGACTCGTGCCGAAATCAGCGTAACGACTCAGCCCAAGCGCCCCAGACCCCGGAAATGATTTCGGGAGTTAAGGTCGACGCGGGTTCACCTGCGGCGACGAGGCGGCCTTCCGAGAGCACCACGACCCCGTCGCAGCGTTTCGCGAAGGAGAGGTCATGTGTCGCGACGACGCAGGCACCGCCGGCTTGAGCGAAGGCGAAGATGGCCTGGGCGACGGCTTCTTGTCGGCCGAGATCAAGGGAGGCCGCGGGCTCATCGAGCAGGAGTGCTCCGCCGAAAGGTTCCGCGAGCGCGGCGAACGCCATCGCGAGGTGCGCGCCTTTCTGTTCGCCGCCGGATAACTCCGAGAGCCGGCGGCCGGAAAATTCGCTGAGTTGCAACTTCGCCAGCCAATCCGCGTAGCCGACGGGGTCGCCGATGATGTCGCCGAGGTCGCGGACGCGATAATCCCAAGCGCTAACGGGTTTCTGCGCGCAGTAGGCGCGGGTTTGGGCGCAGGTTGCTGCATCGATAATCCGCGGATCGTATCCGCCGACATCTAATTCTCCTTCGGAGGGAAGTAGCCCCGCGAGCGCACGCAGCAGCGTCGTCTTGCCGGCACCATTGGGGCCGACGATCGCCACGGTCTGTCCGCGGGCTGCGGACAGGGACACGCCGTCGATAATGCGACGACCGGCAATCTCGACGCCGAGTCCGAGTGCGTGGATCAAGGCGTCACTCATGGCGTCCCCTCGCTATCCAGATGAAGAGAGGCGCACCGAGGATCGCTGTCACTGCCGCGGCGGACAGCGGAGCCTGCGGCCAAAGGCCACGCCCGATGGTATCAGCGCCCAGCAGCAGTCCGGCACCGAGTAGGGCTGACAGGGGCAAGACGTACGCATGGCGGGGGCCAACCATGGCCCGGGCCAGATGAGGCGCCAGGAGCCCAATGAACGCTACCTGGCCGACGAGGCAGGTGGCGGCCGCGGCGGCCAGGGCCGTCAGGAGCACAGCCTTGCGCCGGGTACTGCCGACCTCGCAGCCGAAGCCGCGGGCCGCGTCTTCGCCGAAGGACAGAAGATCCAGTGAGCGCGCGAGCGGAAGAAGGAGGAGTGCGGCGAGCAGGCACAGGGCTACGGGTAGCCAGGTGAGTTCGAGCGTGGCCATACCTAGCCAGTCACCGTAAGCGCCATTGGTCAGCAGTTCGCGCGACTCACCGCTGCGCGAGGCGATGACGAGGGTGCCGGCGGCGGTGAAGGCATTCAGACCGAGGCCAGTGAGCAGTAGGCGGGCGGAGGAGCCACCGCTACCGATCAGCGTGAGCAAGGCGGACGTGCCGAGCGCACCACCGAAGGCGGCGGCGGGGATGAACCAAGCGCGCTGCCACGCCGCTTCGGGAAAGAGTCCCAGCAGCACGGCGATACCGAAGAGGGCGCCGCCGAAGACGCCGGTCAGCCCCGGGTCGGCGAGCGGATTACGAAAGACGCCTTGTTGCGCGGCGCCGCCGATGCCGAGGGCGAGTCCAGCCGCGAGCGCCGCGAGCACGCGAGGCGAGCGCAGGAGGAGGAGGGAGCCGCCGTCACCCCAGCCGAAGCCTTGGGTGCCGACGGAAAGGGCAAGGACGACGAGGCCTGCTAGCAGGACGCAGCCCGCCATCCATGCCTTCGTTACCGTCATCAGCGACCGAGCTCCTGGAGTAGATCGCCGAAGGGATTCCGCTTCTTCGGACTAGGCGTCGTCGGCGCGGGGGCAGCCTGGCTGCCAGGGGCGGTCTGCGTGCCCGGATTGGAAGGCGCCGTGGACTGGCTTGCGCGGACGTTGTCGATCGCCTGTTGGAGTTTTTCGGCGAGGTCGGTCTTCACCTGATTAAGAGATCCGCCGACGCTGACGCCGGGTCCTTCAGTGAAGCCGTCGGCCGGCGACGGACCGGTGCCGAAGCCGAGCGCCTGGAAGTATTGGGCGAACTCGCCAGCGCCGCGCATCTGCGTGGTGAAGGCCATTGGCCAGTCGGCGAAGTCCAGCTTGGGGTCCACGCTGATTCCGCCTTTGGCGGCGAGGTGGAGCACCTCGTTGCGGATATCGGCCACCTCGAGCTTGATCGTGCCCGAAGCGAGGCGGGAGGCCTTGATGGTCGCGGAAGTGTATTGGAAGTCGGCGACGGCTTTCTGTAGCTTGCCGGCGGCGCGTCATGGCGGCGCCGATTTTGGCGACCTTCTCGCCTTGCTGCTGGTTCTTTGTGAGGGCGCCGGCGAGCATCGCGAGGCCGCCCAACGTTTCGCCGATGTCGCCAGCCTTGTTTGCCGAGAGCGACATGCTGCTATTTTTGCTACCGAAGGGGCGGATTCGGCCGCCTTTGGAGGTGAGCTGGGTGTCGACCTGAAGTTTACCGACGAGTTCACCGGGAGTGCCGCACACGCTCGTGAGCCCCGCGGTCGCATCCGCGCGTCCTTGGAGAAAATCTTTCACCGCGGGGAAGGCTTGGGCGACGCTACCGAAATCAAACTGATTGAGCGACACCGTGGCCGAGAGCGAATAGGGGCCGTTGCTAATCGTCGGCTGGAACGCGAGCTGGCCGCGGCCGCTGAGGACGCCGTCGGCGAGCTTGCCGTTCAGTTGCGTCAGGCGGATAGCCTTTTCTTCAGCTTCCGCCCGCAGGACGACTTTCTCGGCGCTGATACCGTAGGCCTTCGCCGTGCCGATTGTCAGCTGGAGCGAGCCGCTTTGGTTGGCCCAGAAGGGAGCCCGGTCCGGTCGGGGCGGCGCGCCTTTCTCTGAAAGATCTGCTTCGCTCTTGGGCAGGAGCGAGAGGAAGTCGTCGACATCGACGTTATCGATGGCCACGGCGGCCTGCCAGTCGGTCTTTTCACCGGAGACCTTCTGCGTGAGCGTGAATTTGCCGGAGCTAAGGTTCGTCGCCTGGAGTTTGAACGATCCTTCGGCGCTGAGGCCGTTGGCGGCGGGCACATACCTGCCGGCGAGGGACGCCGACTGGATGCGTCCTTCGCTTTGCTTGAGGCCGACCTCGCGCACTTGGAGGGCGACGTTGATCTCGCCGCTTTGAGCACGGTCGGCCGTCGCGCGATACTGTCCGCCGGTGACGATATTCAGCGGCCCCGCGAACGGTTGCTCGGCGAGCGCACCGAGATCACCTTCGAGTTTCAGCGTGGTGCCGGCGTCGCCCAGTCCGAGCTTGATGTCGCCCGAAGCCAGGGTGCGGCCACGATTCTTCAGTTCGGCTTGATTGAAGCCGATGAGGGTGGATTTCTCGCCGACCAGGAGGTCGAGGCTCGCAGCTAGATCGCAATCCTTGACCCACAGTTTACCGGACCAGGTGACGCTGGTGCGGGTGAAGGAGAGCGGCGCGCCCTCCGTGCGCACGAAGAGCCCTTCGCGGCTGAAGCCAGCGACAAGGTCGGCGCGCTTGAGGTCGCCGGTCAGTTTGAGGCCGGGGACGACCGCGGAGAGGGATTCGAGCGGCAGGTCGCGGGCCGCGGCCTCCACGAGCACGCCAGTGGGCTTGGAGCCGTCGAGCGCGAGCGGCTGGCGAAGCTTGAGGGAAAGCAAGTTCAGGCCTTGGCGGAAGATACGCCCCTCCGCGGAGCTGACGACGGGCGCTTTGCCGGCGGCGCGATCCACGGTGGTCTGGCCGCTTACGCGGATACCCTTAAGTTTGTCGACCGGCAGGTCTCCCCAATTAGGTTGAGAGGCGAGCTCGACGATGCCGACGTTGACGTTGGCGACGGCGGACCAAGCGCCATCGGCCCCGGGACGAAGCGTGAGCGAGCCAGTGGCGATATTGCCGGCGGCGCAGCCGACACTGAACGGAGCGAGGGAGATCGCGCCCTCTTCGGATTTGATGGGTAGCTCGGCGTCAATCTCATGCATCAGGGCCTTGCCGCCGCGTTCGAGGGTGACGCCGCGCAGGCTGTGCGTGCGGATGCTCGTGACGGCTGGCTTGCCGTCCTTGAAGGAGATGGAGGCTTCGCCGGTCCAGAGTCCGGCCGTTGCGATGATGTCCGCGGTGGCGAGGAAAGGGTTGAGCGCCTTGAGGTCGGCGTCGTTGGCGGCGATGGTCACCGTCGCGTCATTGGCGTTTTCAGGGAGCAGGCCGCCTTTCCACGTCAGCGTCTGCGGGATGGCAATCGTCACGCCGTTGCCGGTAATCGCGAGGCTGTTGACCGCGAAGCCACTTTCGGTGCTTTGCGCATTCGCGGCGAGCTTCCATTCGGAACGGCTATTCTTCGTGAGTGACTTCGAGAACTTACTTAGGTCCGCCCAGAGCGCCTTGAGGTCGGCGCTGGCCTGCCACCGAGAGCCCTCGATTTCCCCGTTGGCGTTGCCTGAGAGGCGGACTTCGGGTAGCTGCTGGCTCAGGATGCCGAAGCGGGTCGGGTCGACGTCCAGCTGCGCATTGATGGTCGTACGGCCGGCGAGGTTATTGCCGGAGAGCTTCACGGCAGGACGGTTGGCGGAGTCGCTGAGCGTACCGGTGAAATGGACGCCCGGCTTGCCGGCGGTGCTGGCCGCATCCAGGACGAAGCCGACGGAGCCGGCGGCGATGGGGCTCGCATCTTTGGCCGCGAGTTCGAGTCGTAGGCTGCCGATATCAGCGATTAGGTCGTCGAGGCCGATGCCATCGGCGCCGAGTGGGCGTTGGAAGTTAGCCTTCAGTGTGACTTCGCCGCGTGGGTCAGTCATCTGCTTGCCCACGGCGAAGCCTGGCCAAGCGATACCGGCGCGGAAGTCGGCCTTACCGCGGGTGTCGAACTCATCGCCGCGGACGCTGAAGCGGAGCAAGGTGCCATCCGCCAGTTTGACGCGTCCGGAGACGGCGTAGGGCCCGAGCACGATGGGCGGCAAGGTCGTCTTAATCGCGGCGACGGAACCAGTGCCCGGTGTCTTCGCCTCTGGCTTACGTTCGCTTAGGTCGACGTCGAGGGTCTTGATCTCGAGGCTGCTGAGGGCGTAGGTACCCTTGATGATCGAGATGATCAGCGCTTCGCCCTTGATGGCGGCGGCGGAGATTTTCGTACCATCGGGTAGGGTGAGATCGATACCTTCGGCGGAGAATTTTCCGTCGAGAGAGGCTTCGACGCGGGCGATGCCGCCTTTGATCTTGGCGTCGGCGAGCAGGCCTTTGACGCGAGCGCCCAGCGGTTCGGGGCGGAGTTGGGATTCAACCCAGAAAAGGGTGGCTCCGAGGACGACGGCAAGGAGGCCGACGCTCCAGAGGGTAAAGCGGAGAACGCGGGACATAGGGACGAGCACTCATCTTGGCTCGTGACTTTGACCGGGCAACAAAAAGCCCGGTGGAATTGCTTCCACCGGGCGAAATCAGCCGTTTGGACCGCTTAGGCCTGCGGGGCCTGGCCGCCCGCCGTGCCGCCCTGCGAGGGCTTGGGCTTGGTGGCCTGACCGTCGGCGCGCTTGCGGCGGAGGTAGGAGGCCTTCACGGCCTCTGCGCCTTCATCGACCTCCATGCTGTAGCAGGCCATCGACGCCATCTTCGTCTGGCTCATGAGGCGGCCACGGCCGTAGCGCATCTCCTTTGCCGCCATGACGGCATCCTCGTCGAGGAGTCGCTTGAGGTATTCGATCTTCTGCTTGGCCCAGTCCGAGAGGCTGGGGCGCTTCAGGAGTTCTTCGAAGGCCAGCTTAGCTTCGGCGAACTTCTGTTTAAGCGTGAGCACTTCGATGGCTTCGATTTTCTCCGCGACGATCGCTTCGTCGATGAGGGCGGCGACGTCGGCGTCGACCGGCAGGACGGAGAAGGCGGCGAGGTCCACTTCTGGGAGTGCGATCAGCGCCGGGCCGAATTTCACCGCTTCGCCCTCTTTCGTGATCGCCTCGAAGTTGACCGCTGCGAGTGCCTCGGCCTTGGCGAGTGCACCGATCTTCAGTTCGACCACCGCGACGAGTGAGGCGTCCCAGGGGAGCGTGCCGAGCTTACGGCTGCGAGTGGCGCCGTTCTCAAGGATTTCACCGACCAGGCGGACCTGGACGTCGCTACCGCCCTGCACGCTGACCTTCACCTGGCGCAGGAACGAGTTGGAGATGATGGCGAACTGCTCTTCGAAGGCTTCGTCGAGGTCGTCGGCCGTCTGGCCGAAGTTGGCGACGCCTTCACCGGCGTTGGCCATGCCCGTCATCAGCGATTCGTTGAAGCCGTGGCCGAGGCCGACGGTGGAGGTCGTGATACCGGCGCCAGCGGCCTTCGTGACGTGGGTGAAGATCTCCTGCTCGTTGACGAGGCCTTGGTTCGCCTGGCCGTCGCTGAGGAGGATGACGCGGGCGATACGATCCTTGCGGGTGAAGGGCGCGAGCTGCTTCACGCCTTCTTCCCAGCCGCCGAAGAGGTTCGTCGAACCGCGGGCATCGATAGCGTTGATGCGCAGGGCGAGGGCTTCGCGGTCGGTGACTGCGATCAGCGACTGCACGACTTCGATGTGATCATCGAACGCGACGATGGTGACGCGATCATCGTCGCGGAGTCCGCGGACGATGCGCACGGCGCTTTCGAGGGCCGCGGCGATGGGACGGCCGGACATCGAGCTCGAGCGGTCGATGACCAGGGCGAGGTCGAGGGGCGCGCGGGGGGCCTCCGTGACATCCGCCGGTTTGGCCGGGGCGACGAGACGGACGAGGACATGCGTCGCATCAGAGGCGGCGCGGAGGAAGCCCTTCTTGAGGGGCAGGATTTCGATCTTGGGTGGGTTCATGGGAGGAATCATCTCCTCCACTCTGTACCACCCTCTTAGAATGTCAACACCGACAGAGATACTTTTCTGTCATTAGCATACAAAAGTTACTGTCATAATTATAAGTACTTGTTCATCAGTGCTTTGCTAAAATTGTCCACGATTCCTTGCAGTTCTTCCTTTGTGGGTGTGATCCGGCTGTCGATATTGAAGTGGGCCTCGCACCAATGGGCCAGGCGGAGTTTGGTCCACCTTTCCGTCTTGGGTTCATCTCCGCGGGTGGTCGGGTTGAAGGCCAGGAGTTGTTCGAAGAGATTGCGGGCGGCCGGGGAGAGGTCATCGCGCGCCATCTCTTTTTTTATCATCAGGCGGAGGGCTTCGGCGGGACTTTCTTCGCTGTCGGCAATCTGTCTGAGCTGTTGGACGGTCGCGTAACTGGTTTTGCGGCTCGGAACTTGGGCGACGACGAATGGCGGGCAATCGTCGCCTGTCGCGGGCATGAGAAGATGACGGGCGATAGGCTGCGGTCCGGCTTGTAAGATGCGGCAGAGGGGAGGGCTCGGAAAGCGTGTCGACATCGCTGCCGCGCGTCCGGAAGAAGAGCTTTTCCGCCTCGGTGGGCGTGGCTAATTCGTCGATTAGCTTGTTCAGCTGGGCGATGATACGGTTCTCGTGGAGTAGGGTGCGGATACGGTCGAGATCCCAGCCGCGTTCGGCGAGGAGGCGGGCGAGGAGCAGCTGCCGGACCTGCAAGGGGCCGAAGTTGGCCTTACGGCGGTCGTCCGGGGCGCGCTCGGGCTTGGAGAGCAGGCCTTCATAGGCGTAGAAGCGCACCAGTCGCTCCGTCGAGCGGTGGCGATCGCCGAACCCTAGGGAGGCGAGTTTATCTGAGACAAAGGCGGCCAGGTCCTCGGCGGTACCGAGGAATTCCTCGTCGTTCAGTTGGGCGGAGATCTTTAGCATGGGCTTTGAATAGAGACATTCTGCTGTCAGCATCTCGGAAAGGGCAATAATATAGTGAAAACGGCGCTGTCAGAATACCCCCAAAAGAAGCAGGCCGTCCGAAATCGGACGGCCTGCGAGCCGGCTCCCTCTGAGGGTGCTTAGGAGTTGTGGCTGTAACCTTCTTCGCCGTGGTCCGAGATGTCGAGGCCGCGGGCTTCTTCTTCTTCGGTCGGGCGGAGGCCGATCACAGCCTTGATGAGGTAGGCGAGGATCGCGGTGGCGACCAGGGAGATGAACAGGGTGATGCCGATGGCCTTGAACTGCTCGGTCAGCAGGGTCTTGCCGACGATGTCCTTGAGGTTCGTGTTCAGGTTGCCGTTGACGTCAGCCGTGGCGTAGATGCCGGTCAGGATGGCACCGAGGGTGCCACCGACCGCGTGGACGCCGAAGGTGTCGAGGGCATCGTCATAGCCGAGCTTGGACTTCATGTAGACCACGGCCACGAAGGGCACCACACCGGCGAGGACGCCGATCAGGACCGCGGAGCTGGCGGTGACGAAGCCCGCTGCCGGGGTGATCACGACGAGACCAGCGACGGCGCCCGAGCAGAGGCCGAGGATGCTGGCGTGCTTGCGGAGGATCCATTCGAGGGCGCCCCAAGTGAAGGCGGCAACCCCGGCGGCGAGCGTGGTAGTCATGAAGGCCTGGGCACCGACGCCGTCCGCGGCGAGGGCCGAGCCGGCGTTGAAACCGTACCAGCCGACCCAGAGCATGCCGGTACCGACGGCACAGAGCACCATGCTATGGGGCGTCATGGCCTTCTTGCCGAAACCAATGCGGCGGCCGAGGATGATGCAGAGTAGGAGCGCGGACCAACCAGAGGTCATGTGGACTACGGTGCCGCCGGCGAAGTCGATCGCCTTGATCGAAGCCTTGGCATTCCAGACGCCGTTCATTTCGCCGGTGATGCCCCAGATGTGGTGGGCCATCGGGAAGTAGACGAGGAACATCCAGCCGAACATGAAGAGCATGACCGCGGAGAACTTCATGCGTTCGGCGATGGCGCCGACGATGAGGGCTGGGGTGATGATCGCGAACATCATCTGGAACATCGAGAAGACGTTCTGCGAGATCCAGTAGGCGTAGTCTCCGTTCGGGGCGGCGCCGACGCCGTTCAGGAAGAAGAATTCACTGCCACCGAAGATCTTGCCGAGGAAGGTGCCGTCGAAGCTCTTACCGAAGACCAGGGAGTAACCCACGGCCCACCAGAGGATCGCGACCATCCCCGCCAAGCCGAAGCACTGGGCGGCGACGGAGAGGATGTTCTTCGAGCGGACCAAGCCGCCGTAGAAGAGGAAGAGGCCGGGCAACGTCATGAAGAGTACCAAGGCGGCACAGATCATGATGAAGGCGTTGTGACCAGGGCCAGCGGAAGCGGCGATGGGACCGGCTGCGACCTTGTCGTCGCCAGCCTTGGGGCCGGTGTTATTGACGTAGGCTTCAAGGTCGGCCACGCGCTGGTCAAGCGCGGGAGCAGCGGGTGCCGCTTTCGCCGCTTCGGCTTTGGCGGGTTCAGCCGCTGGGGCGGGTGCGTTCTGCGCGGACGACAGGTAAGGCACTGCCGCCAGAGCGAGGATGGTGAGAGTTCGTAGCAGGGAGTTCATGGCGAATGCTCTTACGCAACCCCCGTGCCAACCGCCCCCATTCGAGTCGATGACTCGAATGTGTTTAAAAAACAACTTAAGCCGTCCGCAGTCCTGCTTGAAAAAAAGCAGACAGGCGGGTGCTGGCCCCGAAAACGGGCTTAATTATGGTTATAGCCTTCTTCGCCGTGGTCCGAGATATCGAGGCCCTGTGCCTCGCCTTCTTCAGAAGCACGCAGGCCAATGGTCGCCGCGATGATCTTTGCGATGATCCAGGTCATGACGAGCGAAACCACGATGCAAAGCAGCATGGCGGTCAGCTGTCCTTTGAGCAGGCCTTTTGAAATCAGCGCACCGCCGGTCGGATTGACCTGCGCGTTCATGAGGAGAGCGGTCGCCAGTGCACCAATGGTACCGCCTACGCCATGCACGCCGAACGTATCCAGCGCATCATCGTAGCCAAACTTCGGCTTGAGCACCGAGCAGGCCCAGTAAGAAATCGTTCCGGCGAGTAGGCCGATGAGCACCGCGGAGCTGCCAGAGACGAAGCCAGCCGCGTTAGTGACGGTGGCGAGGCCGGCGATGGCGCCGGAGCAGAGCCCGAGCACTGAGATCTTACCGCGATGCAGTTTTTCGACGACCGCCCAAGCGAGGGTGGCCGTGGCGGCGCCGAGCGTCGTCGTCATGAAGGCTTGGAGGGCGATGCCGTCGGCCGCTAGGGCCGACCCCGCGTTGAAGCCATACCAGCCGGCCCAGAGCAGGCCCGTGCCGATGACGCAAAGCACCATACTGTGCGGGGTCATCGGGCGTTTGCCGAAACCGGCGCGCGGGCCGACGAGGATGCAGAGGAGAAGGGCGGACCAACCGGAAGTCATGTGGACCACGATGCCGCCGGCGAAGTCCGCCGCCTTGAAGGCAGCGTCGGCGTTAGCGATGCCCGAGAAGTGTCCGGTGGCGCCCCAGACGGCGTGCGCGATGGGGTAATAGACGAGAATCGTCCAAAGGAAGGAGAAGAGCATGACCGCGGAGAACTTCATGCGCTCGGCGACGGCGCCGATGATGAGGGCTGGCGTGATGGCCGCGAACATGGCTTGGAAGAGGGCGAATGTTCCCGACGAGATGCCTGGTGCGTAGGCCGCGTCGGGCGTGAAACCGAGACCGGCGAAACCGAAATGTTCGCCGCCACCGAAGATGTGTCCGACGAGGCTGCCAGCGTAGCTCTTGCCGAAGACGAGGCTGTAGCCGAAGCCCCACCACATCAGGACCCCCATCGCGGTCAGGGCCAGACATTGGGCGGCGATCGAGAGCACGTTCTTACTGCGGACCAAGCCTCCATAGAAGAGGAACAGGCCAGGGATGCACATCATGAGCACGAGCGCCGTACTCACGAGAACCCAGACATTATCACCAGTGGAAGGAGGAGGGGTGGCAGAAATAAGCATAATGCGTTTTAATAAGCAAAATGCGTGCCACATAATCATCACCGCGGGCAACTCGCTTGCCTTCATCGGATTTCAGGGTAGATTTGTTTTTAACCATGAAATGCCTGCTTAAAGTTGAGCATAGTGTCTTATTTTGTGCATTATTTTCCGCACAACTATCGGCAGCAGAACCATCCCCGGCCAAGAACTGGGTGGTCGCCGCAGATTATCAGTATCGCGGCTCTGATGCCGTGAGCCATTCCGGTGGCGTGGCGGGTGAGTTCGGCCGTTCCCGAACGGGCGCCGAGTTGATTTATCAGACGCCCGATCGTGCGATCGATCTCGAGTGGTATCAGTACACCAACCGTTTCAGCGGCGCGATCGCCGGGACCGATCGTTCTTATGGTGATACGACCGACGTCATGGTCACGGGTTTCCGTCAGTGGGATTGGAATCAGAAATACGGAGTACAGCTGATCTATGCCTTGGAGTTCGCGGCCGAAGAGGGCGTGAGCCTAGGGAGTTCGCATCGCTGGGGGCTGGGCGTCGCCACCCGCTGGCGTCCCGATGCCGAGACCGATATCGCGCTCGGCGTGCTGTTGGAGGATCGCTTCGAGGCCTCCATCCTGCCCATCCCTTATATTAAGGCGACCTGGCGGCCGTGCAAATACGCCGAGGTCGAGCTCCGCGCCACCGGCCTGCAGAATGGCATCATCGTCCGGGGATTCTTGACGGAAGACCGCGCGACCACGGTCGACCTTACGGTCGCCTACGAAACGCTGAGCTTTGCGCTCACCGATGGTAGCTACGGTTCGCGGGCGGTCGCCATCGGCGAAGTCCCGATTCGCATTGGCGTGACGCAGTTCTTGGAAAAGTCCGGCACTTGGTTCGTGCGTGGTTCAGCTGAATGGGTCGCCTATGCGCGGCACAGCTTCAAGCATGACGGCGAGACGCAGGGAGCATTCCAGCCTGGCGCCCAGTGGGGCCTAGCCGCGCGCGTCGGCGCTCGCTTCTGATCAGGCCGCCGTCTGCAGCCATTCGTCGCGCCGGCTGATGGCCAGCTCGAGGTCGTGCGTGCGGAGCGAGCGGCGGACGCGGCGCTTGGTGAAGTCCGCGAGGTGCTCGGTGTAGTGCAGCCACCAGGTCCCGTTGTTGTTCCAGAGGTGGTGGAGGCGGTTATCCTCGCTGACACGGATGGACAGCTTGGAGGCGGGCGGGCGGGCGGTGGTATCGTTGGTGTTGATCATGGTGGGCGGCGGTGAAAGAAGCGCGCATCACGATCAATCCACGAGGGATTGGAGTTTTAGCCTTTCGGCTCTCATCTCGGCGCCTTTCGGCTCCGATAACCACCGCGGCCCTGTTGGGCTCGGTTGGTGCAGGTTCGGCTTTCGCCCGTCCTGCTCGTAATGCGTCTGATAATGAACTGACGTCACTCTGGTCGGCCGGCCCGGAGATTGCAAGTCCGCCGTCGTGGTTAGAGTGTCATAAGAAACCCCCGCTTCCGGTCGGGTCGGCCGGGGCTTGCGGCGGGCGGGGTGCCCCCCTAACGTTTCGCCGATGGGTTTCTTCCGTTTCCGCAAATCAATCCCGCTCGGGAAATTCTTCCGGATCAATCTCTCGAAGACCGGGACTTCGTTGTCGGCCGGTCGTCCCGGCGCGACGGTCAACGTGCGCAAAGATCGCGTCGACGGTACAGTCGGGATTCCAGGCAGCGGACTTTCGTACAAAGAACGTCTTTCGAATCGCGGTTGCGCATCGGTGCTCGTCTTCGCGCTGATGCTGTCATCGGCGCTCGCCGGCGTTGTCGTCTGGGCGCGCTGAACGCGGTTTCGCCGGAAGCGTGGGCGCCTCCGACGATCGTCGCCGCAAGTGCCCGGGAAAGGACTCGAACCTTCATGCCTTTAGAGGGCGGCGGATTTTGAGTCCGCTGCGGCTGCCATTTCGCCACCCGGGCGGATTGCGGACATGCATTCATTCCGCGAGCGTCGGAGCGTGCAAGAAAAACCGTGTCTGTCGGCGCAACGCGCATCATGCAAAAATGCGGACAACAAAAAAGGCGCTCCTTGCGGAGCGCCTTTTGGCGGGAATCTCGGGAGAGATTACTTGGCGCCGAGGATCGCGTCCTTGGCGGCCTTAGCCACGCGGAACTTCACGACCTTCTTAGCCTTGATCTGGATGGTTTCGCCGGTGGCAGGGTTGCGACCGAGGCGAGCCTTGCGGTGGACGAGGACGAGCTTGCCGAGGCCGGGGAGCGTGAAGGAGTTCTTCGCGTTCTTGTAGGCGAGGCCAGCGATGATCTCGAGGATCGCGACGGCCTGCTTCTTGCTGATTTCAGCTTTTTCGGCGATGGCGCTGGCGATTTGGGACTTGGTGAGGGCTTTGGACATGTTGGTTATGGGTTGGTTGTGCAGTGATGCGGGTGTATTAAGTATCGAAGCGTACGCTGAAAACCAGCGAAAAATAAGGGCAGGGTGCAGGTTTCTTCAGGCCCCCTTCTCCCGCAAAAATCTTTTGCATGCGTCCGCCTTTCAATTTAGGTGTCTTGAACTCCCCCCATACCATGAGACTCCGTCCGTCCGCCGCCCTCGCCCTGTCCGCCTTCTTCGGCATAGCCTCCGCCATGGCTGATGAGACAATCGTCACCCTGGAGCCTGCCTTCCCCGAGATGAAGTTCAGCCTCCCGGTCGCGATCTCCCCGCTGCCCGGAAGCAAGGATGTCGTCTTCGTCATCGAGAAGGGCGACCCCGCCCCTTCCGCCGCCGCCAACTCCGCCGATAAGAAGAAGAAGGGTGGCGATTTCCTCGGGGGGAAGGTTCAGATGATCAGCGGGCTCTCCACCTCCAATCCCGTCAAGCGCGAGGTCTTCCAATTGAGCCCTAAGGACGGGAAGTTTGATGCCGCTGGCGAGAGCGGCTTCCTTGGTTTTGCCGTTCACCCAAACTATGCTGAAAATAAGCAAGTCTTTGTCTATTATAGTCTTAGGATTGACGGTAAGCTCCACCAGCGCATCTCTCGGTTCCTGCTTTCGAGCGTGCAACCCTTCACAGTCGACCCCCAGTCCGAACAGGCCCTCATTTCCCAGCTCGACCCGGCGGGTAATCACAACGGCGGCGACCTCCACTTCGGTCCTGATGGTTACCTCTACATTAGCTGCGGAGATGGCGGCGGCGGTGGCGACCCTTTCAATACCGGAGGCTTCATCAACAAGGACTTCCACGCCGCGGTCTTCCGTATCGACGTCGATAAGAAGCCCGGCAATCCCAGCCCCCAACCCCCATCCCTCAGTCATCACCGACTCTAAGGGGGTAGCGTTCTACTCTGTCCCGGCCGACAACCCCTTCCTTAAGGCTACCTCCCACCGCGGCCGCTCTCTGGAGGCTGGCACCGTCCGGACCGAGACCTGGGCCACCGGTCTTCGTAACGCCTGGCGCTTCTCCTTCGACCCCAAGACGGGCGCCTGCTTCGCCGGGGACGTCGGCCAGAACCTCTACGAGGAGATCGATATCCTGGTCTCCGGTGGCGACTACGGCTGGCACGACGTCGAGGGTTTACACGACTTCAACCAGAAGGACCCCGTTGGTAAAAAAGGTATGCCCGGTAAGGCCAACGCTTCCGGTTACCAGCGCCCGATTCACGAATACGGCCGCCAGCTCGGTGGTTCCGTGACCGGTGGCGTCGTCTGCCGTGGCGAGCGCGTCCCCGCCATCGCCGGAGCTCCTATGTCTTCGCTGACTTCGCCTCAGGCCGAATCTTCTCCCTGCATGACCGTAGGTGGCAAGTGGGAGTCTCGGCGAAGTAGCCACGCGACTTCGGCTGTCTCCGGCTTTGGCCACGACCCGAGCAACGGCGACGTGCTCGTCGCTTCGCTTGCCGGCCAGGTCAAGCGCATCGTCAAGAAGTAAGCCGATGCTCTCCCGTCGCTCGATGCTGGGTCTCTCCGGTTCGTTGCTGGCGGGAGCAATGCTCCGACCAGTGCTCGCGGCCACCCCATCGCCGAAAGCCCCTGAATTCAGCCTCTTCACGAAGCACCTCGTCGGCCTCCCTTACGACCAGCTCGCCGAGACCGTCGCTGCGCTCGGCTTCAAAGGCGTCGAGGCGCCAGTGCGTAAAGGTGGGCATGTCGAGCCGGCGCGCGTCGAGGAAGACCTGCCGAAACTTGTCGAAGCTTTCAAGAAGTGCGGCGTGAAGATCACGCTGATGACGACCGACATCAACGCGGTCAACGCGGCTGATCGGACAGAGAAGGTCCTGCGCACCGCCGGTGCGCTCGGCATCCCGAGCTACCGCATGAAGTGGTATGGCTATGTGGCTGGTAAGTCGCACTGGGATCAGCTTGATGCGATCAAGCCGCAACTGCGTGACCTCGTCTCGCTCAGCCGTGAGGTCCGCATCCTGCCTGGCTATCAGAACCACTCCGGCGCGAAGTTCGTCGGGGCTGGCATCTGGGATATGGCGATGCTGATGAAGGACTACCGGGCCGATGAACTGTCCTGGAACTTCGACTTCTTCCATGCGACGGTCGAAGGCGGCCTGTCTTGGCCGAACGAACTGGCCTTGGCTCGTGACCATATCTCGATGGTCTATTTCAAGAACTTCAACTGGCAGGGTAAGCTGGCCGAAGGTTGCCCGCTGGCCGAAGGCAGGGTGGGGAAGGACTCCGTGGTGCAGCTGCGAAAAACTGGCTACACGGGTCCGGTCTGCCTCCATGTCGAATACCTGAAGGGTAAGGTCACCGACCAGGGCGCCCTTAAGGCCGCCATGGAGGCCACCCGCAAGGACTTCGCCACGCTTAAGGAGTGGTGGGCTTGAAGCGGCAGGGAGGGGGGATTCTCAAAAGATAGGCTGGAACTTGCGGTCTTTCGGGATGTAGAAACAGTCTCCCCGTTATGCCCCGCTCCGTCTTCTTCCTGTTTGCCGCGGCCTCCCTGGTTGCTGCGCCCAAGTCCGCCCCGACCGACAAGGCTCCGCCGGAACCCTACAAGCCTTCCGAGGGCGGCGCACTCCCGGCGTCCCTCTTCCAACTTCCCGAAGGCCTCGAGGTGACCCTCTGGGCTCGTTCGCCGATGCTCGCCAATCCGACGAACATCGACTTCGACGCCCAAGGCCGACTCTGGGTCAATGAAGGCGTCAACTACCGCACTTATAACAAAGGCGGCAAGCGTCGCCCCGAAGGCGATCGCGTGATCGTGCTGAGCGACACCCAGGGCAAGGGCTTCGCCGACTCCGTCCAGACCTTCGTCCAGAACCCCGAGTGGACCTCTCCTCTCGGCATCGCCGTCATCGACAACGTCGTCTACGTCTCGCACGCCCCGACGATTACGAAGTACACCGACGTGAATCGCGACGGCAAGTTCGACGCCGCCGTCGATAAGCAGGAGACTTTCCTCACCGGCTTCGGTGGCCAGGATCATGACCACTCGCTCCATGCCGTGGTCGCGGGCCCCGACGGCAAACTCTACATCAACTCCGGCAACTGCGGCGCGGTTGTCACCGACAAGTCCGGCAAGACCTTCCGCGTCACCAGCGGCTACGTTGACGAACGCGGCGGCAAGTGGCCCTTCGACGCCAAGGCCAACATCGGCACCAAGAGCGACGATGGCTTCGTTTGGTCTTCTGGCTTTTCGGGCCGCCTGAACGCCGACGGCACCGGCCTCGAAATCATCGGCAACGGCTACCGTAATAGCTACGAGAGCGTGCCTTCCTCCCTTGGCGACCTCTTCCAGGGCGACAACGACGACCAGCAGAGCTGCCGCACCTCTTTCGTGCTCGAATACGGCACGTCTGGATACACCACTCCGGCCGGCGCCGGCTATCGTTCGGTCATGCGCCTCGGCCAGTCGATGCCACGCGCTCACTGGCGTCAGGACGATCCTGATACGATGGACGTCGGTGACGTCTACGGCGGCGGTTCCCCTACGGGCGTCGCGGTCTACGAAAACGGTGCTCTCGGCGCCGCTTGGGAGGGCACGCTCCTGAACTGCGAACCATCCCGCAACACGGTCCTCGCTTATAAACTCGTCGCGCAGAAGGGGTCCTACGCCCTCAATCAATCTACGCGTCGGAATCTGATTACTTCCAATCCTGCCGAGGAATTCGCCGGTACCGACTTCAAGCGGATCTCTATCGAGGAAGCCTCCAAGCCGAACGAGCGCATCCTCTTCCGTCCGTCCGATGTCGCCGTCGGTCCCGATGGCGCCCTCTATGTCGCCGACTGGTATGATCCTCGGGTCGGCGGTCACCAGACCCTCGACGACACCTGCACGGGCGCGATCTACCGCATCGCTCCGAAAGGCTTCAAGTCCGTCATCCCGAAGATCGATGTCTCCACGCCCGAAGGCGCCGCCGCCGTGCTGCGTAATCCTGCCGTCAACGTCCGTCACCTCGGCTTCAACGCGCTGAAGGGTTTCGGTGCCAAGTCCCTCCCGGTCGTCTCCGAGATTCTCCGCGAAGCGAATCCTTATGTCGCCGCCCGCGGCGTCTGGCTCCTGCCTCACCTCGGCGAAGAAGGCGTCACGCGCACCAAGGCGCTCCTCAAGGATCCGAATCCGTCGCTCCGCCGCCTGGCCTTCCAGTCGCTGCGTCGCGCTGGCCACGACACGATTGGCATCGCCGCCGAACTCGCCAAGGACGCCGATATCGCTGTCCGCCGCGACGTCGCGACTTCGCTGCACGCCGCACCGGCCGACAAGGCCGTGCCGATCCTCATCGAGCTCGCCCGCCGTCTCGACGTCTCCGACAAGAACTCCATCGCCGCCTTCGGCATCGGTTCCGCCAACAAGCAGGACGCCGTCTGGTCCGCCGTGAAGTCCGAACTCGCCAAGGACGGCGCCGAAGCCTGGTCCCCTGAAGTCGAACGCATCGCCTGGTTGCTCCACCCCGCTTCCGCGGTGCAGGAGTTCCTCGACCGCGCCGCTTCCACCAAGGTCTCGCAGGCCTCCCGCTCGCTCGCGGTCGAGTCTCTCTCGTTCGTCGAGACCAAGGAAGCGGCCCTCGCGATGATCAAGCTGAGCGTCGCTGGTTCGCCTTCCGCTTCCGAAGCCAAGGGCTGGGCGTTGATGCGTATGACCGGTTCTTGGGCCGCCTTCGATATCCGCAAGGAGCTGAAGAATGCCGGCGTCTACGATGCCGACAAAGTGGTCGTCACCCCCATCGAAGTGCCGCTGGCACCTGCTCCGACCTATACGGAGCAAGACGTGCTCGCCAAGACCGGTGACGTCGCCAAGGGCGCCGCCCTGGCCCAGAGCTGCATCATGTGCCACCAACTGAACGGCAACGGGCCGGCCTATGGCCCCGAGCTCAAGGGCTGGGCTTCCCGCCAAAGCCGCGAAGCCTTGGTTCGCTCCATCGTCAATCCTTCGGCCGACATCGCCCTAGGCTACGAAGGGACTACGGTTAAGCTCAAGGGCTCCGGGTCCATCGATGGGAGGCTCCTGTCCAACGGCGACCCGCTGGTGATCACCTCCACCGGGGGGCTTACCCAGCTGGTCCCGAAGTCTCAAGTCACCGGCCGTCAGGTGAAGATGGATCGCTCCCTGATGCTTTCGAGCCAGCAGCTCGGTCTTAGCGCCCAGGATGTGGCCGATATCGCCGCCTACCTCGCCACCTACAAGTAAGCCCGAAGGCCTAAAGCACTGTTTCGAGGGGGTTTTCCACCAGGAAGACCCCCTTTTAATTTACCGCTTGCTTCTGGGGCTGGGTTTATCAGGTTCGACCCTCCTTTCCCTAGGCAAGGCACGGCCGCACAACGCGGGTCCGCGACTTACTAGGCACCAAAAGACCTTATACCAACATGAAGCAGCTCACCCTTAAAGTCACCAGCCGCGCGCTCCATGGCCGCGGCCCAGCCCGCCGCCTCCGCGCTGATGGCTCCATCCCCGCCATCATTTACGGCAAGTCCGGCAACCAGAGCGTGTCCGTCGCCCAGGAAGCTTTCCGCGACCTCATGCGCGCCAAGGGCAACGCCGCCTCGCTCATCGACCTCGACGTCGACGGCAAGAAGTTCCTTTCCCTGATCAAGGAGTTCCAGCGTCACCCGATCACCCAGAAGTTCCTCCATATCGACATCATGGAGATCGACCCGAACTCCCCGATGACTGCTGCTATCCCGGTGCGCGCCATCGGCGAAGCCCATGGCGTCAAGACCGACGGCGGCACGCTCGCCATCGTCTCCCAGACCATCAACGTTCGCTGTCTCCCGAAGGATCTTCCTGAGTTCATCGAAATCGACGTCACTGAACTCAAGGTCAACGAGTCCATCCACGTCGGCGAAGTCAAGGCCCCCAAGGGCATCACTTTCCCGGGCGACCCCAAGCGCGTCGTCGTCGTCTGCTCCGAGATGGCCGAAGAAGAAGCCGCACCCGAAGCGACCCCCGTTGCCGGTGCCGTCGCCGCTCCTGGCGCCGAAGGTGCCGCCGCTCCTGCGGCTGGTGCTGCTCCCGCCGCTGGCGCCGCTCCGGCGGCCGCCGCTGCTCCGGCTGCCAAGAAGTAATTTCCGCGCCGGGCGTCCCCGGTACCTGTTCTTTGAAGTCAAATGTCATTCTCGGTCATCGCCGCCCTCGGCAATCCGGGCCGAGAATATTCCGCCACGCGCCACAACGCGGGGTGGATCGTCATCGACGCGCTCGCCTCTCAGGCTGGCGCGGTCTGGAAGGAAGAGAGCCGTTTTTCGGCCTCGGTCGCAAAAATCACGCTCGGAGGTTCCTCCGTCCACCTGATCAAGCCACTCACCTTCATGAACGACAGCGGGTCGCCCCTTGCGGCCTTCCTCCGGTTCCACCGGATCGAGCTCCCCGAGCTCGTCGTTCTCCATGATGACATCGCGTTCGAGCCCGGTCAGCTCCGCCTCTCTCTGGGAGGTTCCGCCGCCGGCCACAACGGCGTCGCCAGCTGCATCCGCCACCTCGGCGAACAATTCGTTCGCGCCCGTCTCGGCATCGGACCGAAGCAGCACCCCAGCCAAGACCTCGCCGACCACGTCCTCGGACGTTTCCCGGACGCCGACCTCACGAATCTGACCCAGCGCATCCCCGACTTCATCAAGAACCTCGAAATCCTCCTTTCCCAAGGCCTCCCGGCCGCCCAAAACCTCACCAACAGAAAATCACCATCACCATGACCACCGCCACGATCCGCCGCGACTATCGCGCCAGCCTCATCCTCGACCTCCGCGGCTCGACGGATGCGCCTGAGACCGTCATCGAGAAGCTCAAGGAAGTCCTCAAGTCCATCGACTGTAAGGTCAACGAGGTCGAAAACCTCGGCCAGAAGGAGTTCTCCCGCGTCGTCGACCGCAAGTTCCCCTCCGGCCTCTACGTCCAGTTCCACTTCGAAGGTCCGGTCACCGCGCCCACCGCTTTCCGCGAGAAGCTGCGCCTCGACCGTACCATCAACCGCCTGCTCGTGCAGGTGACCAAGTAATCTCCGCCCCCGCCTCGCCGTGGCCTCTTCCTATAATCGCGTAGTTCTCGTGGGCAATATGACCCGCGACCCCGAGGCCCGCGCCCTCCCGTCCGGCCAGGCCCTCACGAAGTTCTCCCTCGCCGTCAACCGCTCCTACTCCACCAAGGAAGGCGAGAAGCGCGAAGAGGTCACCTACGTCGACATCGAGAGCTACGGCAAGCAGGCCGAGATCATTGCCAAGTATTGCGGCAAGGGCTCCGGCATCCTCGTCGAAGGTCGCCTCAAGCTCGATCAGTGGGAAGACAAGAAGACCGGCGAGAAGCGTTCGCGCCTCGGCGTCGTCCTCGAAAATTTCACCTTCATCGGCGGCAAAGCCCAGGGTGGCGAAGAGGGCGGTTCCGCTCCTCGTTCCCGCGGCGGCAACGACACCCCGGCTCCTTCTGGCGACCAGGGCGGCGACGACGTTCCGTTCTAATCATTTCCTCACCAACCTTATAACCCAAGCAAGACCATGGCATTCACCGAAGTTCTCCTCATCAAGCCCGTCGACGGCCTAGGCGCCGAAGGCGAGCAGGTCCGCGTCCGCGCGGGCTTCGCCCGTAATTACCTGCTTCCGCAGGGCATCGCGCTCCCCGTCAATCGTTCGAACACGAAGTACGTCGAGGCCCTCAAGAAGGCCCGCGAAGTCCGTGAATCGCGCGACCTCGAAGCCGCCAACGTGACCGCCACCAAGCTGGCCGCCATCAAGCTCGTCTTCGCCGTCAAGACCGGTGAAGGAGGCAAGATGTTCGGCGCGATCAGCACCGCTGAAATCTCCGCCAAGCTCGCCGAGCATGGTATCGAGATCGAGCGCAAGCGTATCCATCTCGGCCAGGGCCCCGTCAAACTTCTCGGCAAGCACACCACGAGCATCCGCCTCCATGGCTCCGTCATGGTCGAGCAGGAGTTCGAAGTCGTCTCCGAGAACCCGATCGAAGTCGCCGCCGAAGAGGCCCCCGAGCCCGAAGAGCGCGAGTTCCGCGACGACAAGGGCAAGAAGGCCCGCAAGCCCCGCAAGGAAAAGGAAGCGAAGTAACCCTTTGCTGCTTACCAAACAAAAGCCCGCCAAACGGCGGGCTTTTTTGTGCCTCGGAATTCAGGCAATCAGCGGGCCTTGATCCAGTCCGGGCTCACGATGGCGAATTCGAGATGGCCTTTGTAGAAGTTGAGCTGCCCGACCCATTTGACGGCCTCGCCCTTCTTGATCGCCTTCACGGCCTGCAGGAGCTTGGGGTCTGGCACGTAGACCGGATAGCGCGTCTCCCCGATCGTGATCGAAGGCTTCGTACCGCCGTTGCAGATGCCTTCGAGCAGGTACAGCTCGCCGATACTCTTGGCAATCTGTTCCGGACTCAACGTCGGCAGGGTCTTGGCGTCGTGCAGCTTGCTCCGGTCCAATTCCGCGGGGAACGCCGGTAGGCCAAGCGCCGGAGCGATTTCAGGGCGGGTTAGTGGCGAGGCGCCGGTTTCGGTGCGCAGGACGAATTCAGCTTTGACGGGGAAGTGATCGCTCACGCCAGCTCCGGGGCCGTAGTTGCTCAGGCGCCAGGGTACGACCGGGTAGGCGTGCGCGTTCAGGCCGGGGAGGATTATGGCGCCAAAGCTGCCGCCGACGTAGTCGACACCGTTGCCGTCCGCCAGCCCGCGCGAGATGACGAGATGCATGAGCGTGCCCCACTCGCCTTGGTATTCGTCGGACTTCCGCTCGGCGGGTTCGACGTCGAACCAGAGGTTGTAAAGGTCGGCGGCTCCGCTCGCTAACTTTCCGGCATCGCCCTGCGAACCAAGTACGTCTTGGATGCCGGTCTTGGGCATGTAAGGGTAGCGCTGCTTATGGTTGTAGTGGGAATTAAGGTCGCCACCGAAGACGATGTTGGCCTTGGGGTCGGCCTTAAGGATCTCGTCGAGGCGGGCGCGGGCCACGCCGGCATTCTGGATGCGGGTGGGTTCGGTCTGGGCGCTGCCGGCGCCGCTCTTCCAGTGGTTCGCAAAAACGAAGAGGGACTCACCGCCGAATTCCAATTCGGCTTCGACGATCGTGCGGGCTTCCTCCACATGATGCTGCCGAGTGCTCTTAATGGGCAGGCGGGTGAGGATGGCGCAATGGATGGCCTCCTTGGAGAGGTCGAGCACGTCGCCGAGGACGACCTTGTAGCCCGTCAGGCCTTCGTCTTCCAGTGCCTTCATGAGCCAGGCCTCGATCGGGGCGCCGCTCTGCTCGGAGGTAAGCTCACCTTTAAGGATGTCGCGGTAGTTCCGGTCGCGGTGCGCAGCCACGAAGGCCTCGGGCGTGATGGTGGTGGCCGGGGTGTGGTCGGCTTCGAGCTCGTCGAGAATCAGGACGTCGGGTCCGCGGCCATTCTCCGTGGCCTTCAGTACGGCCGCGAGGCGGCTAAGTTTAGCGGCCAGCTTCTCCGGGGTCCAGCGCTCGGCCCCGGTTCCGGTGACCGGGAAATTATCGTACAGCGAGACCGCATCGAGGTCGAAGAGGTTCTCCACGTTGAACGCCATCACGGTGCAGCGCTTCGCTGTCGTCGCCTTCTCTTCGGCGCGGGTGGCGTGCGACGCGAGCAGCGCGGCGACGAGGGCGAGTCCGGGCAGAATCTTTTTAATAAACATATGACCCACCACGATGGGCAGGCATCCCCTAAACCCCATTGCGAACTGGGTGAATTTCGCGTGACGGAAAGATGGCTTTTCACCCCATCGTCACCTTGGTGTAGCCGTAAATCCATGACATGCATCCGCCATCTTTTTGACGAAAACACGTCACTCCCCGTGTGCATATTAATAATAGATAAGCAGACTCGGGCGGAGAGTATGCTGGTGTGCACCCGACCTTCCCCCGCTGTCCTCGCCGAGGAATTTTCCCCTTCGCCGCCTTGCTCGCGCTCGGCGCCGCGAGCGTAACGGCCGGCCCGATCAGTTTCGACGGCACCACGACTTACACGCAGGACTTCGCAGGGCTTTCGATGCACGACGGCGACGAACACTGTCGCCTTGGCTGGTTCGACGATGACGGAGGTGATCGGCATTCGACCGGCGGCGGCGGCGTGCAGGCGATGAGTATGTCTACGGGTCAGAATTACGGTACCGCACGGCTTCGAGCCTCGAAATGGGTGGCGTGGCGACACTGGGAGCGAGCAACCGGCGGCGGCTTCTATGACGAGCTGCATTCGACACCCAGCCGACAGCGTCGCGGACCGGGCGTTCGGTTCGCTGGCTTCCGGTTCGGCAATGGCGGCTTTTTCGGATCTGGTCCTGCAGCAATAGCTCCGGTGCAGACCATCAACAACCTGAGCATCGCGTACGACGCGGTCATGAATCGCAATCCCAACGGAGCTACCGGTGCCGTCAATACTTTCGCCCTGGGTTACGCGGTGAGTTCTACGGCAGTGGTGAGCGCGACGCAGGCGTCCGCTGGGTGCAGCGGGTACCTTTGCCGATGCGGCCGGGTCGTTGAATTCGACCACGTTAGGCTTCTCGACACCTTCGATCTGGTACCGGCGCGCCTAGCGCGACGGTAGACCACCATGAATAATCCACTTTTACCAAGATCGGGAACACCATAACCGGCACACTTTCCGTCCTTAGGCTGGGGCGCCGGCCAACTACCTTTACATCGCGCTGGACGTGACACTTAACGAACGCCGGCAGCGACGCAACCGCCGGCGTGGATAATTTTTCGCTGAGCGTTCCCGCCGGCGTACGAGACCTCACGTGGGGTCTGATCGTCGATGGCGCCTGGAACTCCAGCACCACTAATTTCATTTCCGGCGGCTCCGCCACGGCCTTCGCAGATACCGATAAGGTCACCTTTGATAACGCCGCCGGTGGCATCATCACTTTGTCCGGCTCGCTGGCTCCCACCTCCGTCAAGGTCTCCGCTCCGTCGGGCACGTTCACTTTCAGCGGCTCTACTGCTACGGATAAAATTACCGGCGGCACCAGTATTGCGAAGTCCGGGGCCGGCACTTTGGTGCTGACTTCCGCCAACGACTTCACCGGCGGCCTCACCATCACGGGCGGCACGGTGCAGGTCGATGGGGCGGGCAGGCTCGGTACGGGTGGGATTAGTTTGAACGGAGCGGGCGCCAGTCTTGTCAGCACCTCGGCCTCTGCCGTTGCTGATGTCGACCAATGCTCTTTCGGTCGGTGCCAGTGGCGGCACGATCGATACGGGTGCAAACGACCTAACCCTTGGTGCCCTGACCACTTCCGGGATGCTGACGAAGACGGGGGCTGGCAGCCTCACAGTCGGCACGGTGACTCCTAATGCCGGGACGGGTTTCACGATCAGTGCTGGTGACATCGTGTTGAGCCAAGCCTCCGGTACGGTCAGAATTTCCGCCCACACTTCTTTGACGGGCAACCTTGTGCTCGGTAGTGGAATCCGCTTCGACGTCAATGATGGCAAAGAGATTTCCGGTACTGGAAAGATCAAGGTCGCCGCCACCGGGGCGCTGATCTCCAACACATCCGGAAACCCTGGCGGTACGATTTCAACGGAGATCGCTTTGAATAGTAACGCCATCGCGTTCGCCAAAGGAACCTGGGCCGGATGCGAGCATACACGCCTTCGACCAGTTTCCTCACCACCGTCGGCGGAACCACTGGCGGCGCGTTGAGCATATTTTTCCTTTCGGGTGATTCCGACATCGACCTGTCCAATAACTCTTCCACGGGCGGAGGCGGCGCGGGTACGTTGACCCTGACCGGCGCGAGCACCTACACGGGTAACACATCTATCAGTGCCAATTCGCCAGCCAGTCCTGCCGTCAGTAGCGTCATCCTCGGCGTCGATAATGCCTTGCCCATCGGCACGGGCCTCATCGTCGGCACGAAGACCGGCCTCGGCGTGCCGGTGTTGGACCTGAACGGCAAGAATCAGCAGCTGGCCTATATCGCCGATGGCGCGAACGTCACGGCGGCTAAGTACCTCAAGGTCGTCAATAACAACGCCTCCTCCCCCTCAGTCCTGACGCTCGGCGGCTCGGTCAGTCCCGGGAAGGCTTTCTCGGGCTATATCTCGGACGGCGCCGGCACCATCGCCCTCGTGAAGACAGGCACGAATACGCAAACTCTGTCAGGCTCTGGCGCTTATTCCGGAGGCGTCACCGTCAACGCCGGCACGCTCCAGGTGACGGGCGCTTCGCCCTCCGCCGTCAGTACTGCGCTGGGTGCGGCTACAGGTTCGGTCGTCGTCAATAATAGCGGACAGTTATTCGTCAGCGCTTCCATCGCCAACGCCGTCACGGTCAACTCTGGCGGACGTGTTTCTGGCAACGGCCAGCTCGACCTGATTACCGTCAACTCCGGCGGCGTCCTCGCCGCCGCGACCTCGCCCACGCAGCTGAACGCCGCGACCTTGACCACCAATAACACGGCGATGTTGGCGGGCGGTTCCATCATCGAGTGGAAGTTGAACGACGCCGCTGGCTTGGCCGGTATCGGTTACGACACCTTCAACTTCACGACGGGGCTCGACCTCAGTGGGGCTTCCGCCGCGAACAAGATCGTGGTACGGATTATTTCTTTCAATAGCCCTGGCGACGCCACCGCCGGTAATCCCTTGGCCATGAACAAGGGGTCGCTCAAAACGTTCGCCTTTGCGAGCGCTTCCTCGGTGACGAAGCCCACGTTTGGGACCAATATCGCTGACCTGTTCACGTATGACGTCTCGCAGTTTCGCTATACCGACGGCACTTCCTCCGATGCTGGCCTTTGGGCGATGTCCTTTGATCAAAATACGACGACGATGACGCTCACTACAGTCGTGCCCGAGCCTTCGACCTATGGCTTGGGTCTCGGAGTGCTCCTCTTGGCCGCAGCGGCGATTCGTCGGCGTAGGCCCAAGGCCTAAGTCGTTCGACGGCTTATTCCCCTCCTAGTCCGCCGCGCTTGCCGCTGAGCAACGAGGCGCCGATGAGCGCAGCCGAGAGGAACGCCATGGACCAGACGCCGAGAGCCGCGGCCAGTTGCGGTCCGTCACCGAGCGCGCTCATGAGGGAGAAGGTCGCCTTGGTGATCGGGAAATGCTCCGCGCGCTGGGCGAGGATCAGGCTGTCGCTGACCTCGAGCATCGAGAAGGCGAACGCCAGCACGCCGCCGGCGGCGAGGTGCGCCCCGAGCAAGGGCAGGGAAATCCGGCGCAGGGTGGACCAGCCCGAGGCTCCCATGGAACGCGCTGCCTGCTCGAGCACGGGGTCGCACTGTTGGAGACCAGCAATCGCCGCTCGCGTCACGTAAGGTAGACGTCGGACGGCGTAAGCGAGTGCGAGGAGTAGAAGCGGGCTGCCGCCGGCGCCAACGAGCATGGCGAAGGGTTTGCCTTCCTGGGACAGCGACAGATAGCCGAAAGCCAACACGAGACCCGGCACGGCGAGCGGCAACATCGTGAGGGTGTCGAGCAGATGGCGGATGCGCAGGTCGGATCGGGCGATGACCCACGCGGCGGCGACACCCATGACCACCGCGATGATGGTGGCGAGGCCGGCGTAGGATAGGCTGTTCTGGATTGAAGGCACGACCAAGGCGCTGCCGAGCGCTTCCTGCCAGTGTGCCAGCGTCAGTTCGGCCGGCAGCACGGAGTTATGCCAATGGCCGGAGACCGACATGAGGATCACGCCGAGGTGCGGTAGGCAGGCCAATGCCGCGACGCCGGCGAAGAGCCCGCTGCACGCCCACCCGCGCCAGCCCAGCAGAGGCTGCGGGGTCGAGCGCAGACTCGGGCGGGGCGCCGCTCCGTGTCGCCCGCTGCCGAACAGCAGCTTCGAGGCGAGAAAGACGCCGCTGGCCACGAGTAACACGATGGTGGTAAGCGCGTAGGGCAGCGGATTACGGTCGAGGTTCTTGATGCCGTCCAGGATCTGCACCGGCGCCACGCGGGGGAAATCGAAGACGAGTGGCACGCCGAGCTCCGTGAAGGCCCAGATGAAGACGAGCGCTCCGCCGGCGAACAGACCCGGCGTGATGATGGGCAGGGTCACCCGCGTGAGCCGCCGCCAGGGCGAACAGCCGAGGTTGGCTGCGGCCTGCTCCATGGCCGGATCCATCTGCGCCAGCGCAGCGGCGAGGTTGAGGTAGAGAATCGGATAAAGGTGGAGCGCGTTCATCACGACGATTCCGAGCAGACGGTTCTCGGCCATCCAGTCGCGCGGGTGCAGCGGATCCATCCAGCCCAGTCCGGCCAGCACAGCGTTAAACGAACCCTCCGTTCCGAGGATGCACTTGATGCCGATGGCGCCCACGAAGGGTGGCAAAATCATCGGCACGAGCAGCGCCAGCGCAAGGAAGCCCCGGCCAGGGAAGCTATACCGGTGATTGAGCAGCGCGAGGGGTAGGGCGAGTAGGCCCGCCACGACCGTGCTGGCTAATCCGAGGAGCAAGGCGTTGGTGAGGCCGTCCCGATAAAGCGGGTCGCGCAGCACGGCGAGGACGTAGCCGAACGTGAAGCCGCCGTCGAGCGGGTCGACGAACGCCTCACGCAAGACGCAGAAGGCGGGGTAGAGGAAGCCGACGGCGAGCAGGAGCCCGACGGCGGCGCAGAGGATCCAAGCGGTACGGCGGTCCATATCAGCGCTTCTCTTGGTGTTGGCGGGCGAGTTCCGCCGCGCGGCGGTAGTTCTCGCGGAAGATGGCGCCAAGTTCGGTCATGCGTCGCGCCGAGACGAGGGCGTCGCGGCTTTCGAGTCCGGGATCGCCTTCGCCGCCAGCACGATAGGGTAGGGCGCTGACGTCGCCCATGATGGCCAAAGCGTCCGCTGGCATGCCGGCCTTGATGATCTCGGCCCAGGCTTCTTTGAGTTCCTCGTGCGTGTCGATGCACATCACGCGCACCGCACGGCGGATTGTCCCGAAGGACGCAGCGGTGAGCTCGGGGCGGTATTGGAGATGGTCGGTGCCGACGTAGGGCGATAGGGCGGCGCGTTCCGGCGGCAGGGTCGCGTAGGTGTCGCGGCGGACGGGCGGGCGGAAGAGCTCGCGATCGCGCGGGCCGTGTGGGGCACCGACAGGCGAACTCCAGAGCGACTGGCCTGCGGGGCTGAGCACGAATTCGACGAATGCCTGGGCGAGTTCTTGTTCGGGCGCGCCGCGCAGGACGCCGATGGGGTCGCCGCTCACGGTCGTGCCGCCAGCTGGGGCGGTCCAGATCAGGCGCACGTTGTCAGGTCGGTTGACCTGATGGGCGAAGGCGGCCCCGTAATAATCCACGCACATGCCAGCGACCGCGTTGCCGTCGGCGACGTCGAGCGGGATTTTGGTGGAGCTGTCAGAGAAGTAGCGAGCGTTGGCCGACATCCGTTGCACCAGGCGGAAGCCGTCCGTCCAGCCCAGCGCGAGGCGTTCCTTTTCCGGGAGCGCCGCCCGTTCGGGTGCCTGCAGGCTGCGCTGAATCTCGGCCTGAATGATGAGTTCGAAGGCGCGCGCCACGGAGCCGCTCTTGGTGGGGTCAGCCAGTGCCAGCTGTCCACGGAGCCGGGGGTCGGCTAGGTCCGCCCAGCGGACGGGGTCCGGCAGGCCGTTGGCGCGCCAGCGCGTCGGGGCCCAGCAGATGCCAAAGCGGGAAAGGCAGGAGGAGCTCCAAGTCTTATCCTTGGCCCACAGGCGCTCGCCGGTAAAGAATTCCGGAATCGGTCCGCCCGTCGCGAACCACTCCGGGTGTCGCGTGAACGCGCGGAGCGGCAAGAGCCGCCCCTTCTTGGCTTGGCTGGCGAAGTCTGGTTCGCCGCCGCCGAAGAAGACATCGACGCCGATGCCTGCCCGCTTTTCTTCGTCCGCCGCCTTATAACCGGCGTCCAGCATCAGGCGGATTTCGGAGGTCCCGCCGGGACTGCGCCAATCGATGTACACATCCTCGCCTTGCGCCGCGCGCCAGTGGCGGGAGAAGGCTTCCGAGAATTCCCGTCGGATCGTTTCGCTGTGCGGCGTGAAGACGACGAGGCGCCGCGTGCCGGGCGCCGGGCGCTGGGTCGTGTCCTTGCGCAGCAGCATGGGCAAGGCAATCAGCAGCGCCAGCACGCCCAAAGTAATCCACCATGCACGGGTCGACTTCATTTCCGCGGAAGCACCACGACGTCCGAGGTGGCGACGGCGACGGTGAGTTCATGGCCGGTCGTCAGGTCGCCCGGCGGATTGATGATGACGATGCGCAGTTGACCCAGTTCGGTCCGCAAGGTGAGCTGTGCCCGCTGTCCGAGGTAGATCTTTTCGACGACGACACCGGTCACCGCATTGGCCTCTCCGATGTTCGCCGGCCGCCAGGCTTCGGGGCGGACCGAAAGTTCCGCGAGCTGTCCGGCCGTGGCTTTCTGGTGCGGGTCGCCGAGGATGCCGGTGAGGATTCCGGCGGCGGAACGCACGGAGACCGTGGCCCCTTCTTGTCCGATGATTTCGACGGCGAGTAGGTTGGTCTCGCCGATGAAGCGGGCTACTTCCGATGTCACGGGTCGACGATAGACTTCCTCGGGGGTACCGACCTGGGCGACGCGGCCGCGGCTCAGGATCGCCATGCGGTCCGCCATGGCGAGGGCTTCTTCTTGGTCATGCGTAACGTACACGGCGGTGAGGCCATTCTCTTTCACGATGCGTCGAATCTCTTGGCGCATCTCGACGCGTAGCTGGGCGTCGAGGTTCGAGAGCGGTTCGTCCAACAGCAGGCAGCGAGGGCGGACGACCAAGGCGCGGGCGAGGGCGACGCGTTGTTGCTGGCCTCCCGAAAGCTGGTCGATGGAGCGATCGCCCAGCCCATCGAGGCGGACGGAGGCCAAAGCTTCGAGTACGCGTCGGTCGCGTTCGGGGGCGGGGACCTTGCGTTCGACGAGCCCGAAGGCGATGTTCTCAGACACACTCAGGTGCGGCCATAGGGCGTAGCTTTGGAAGACCATGGCGGTCTCGCGAAGATGGGGTGCGAGGTCCGTCACATCGCGATCGCCGAAGAAGATTGCGCCGGAGGTTGGGAAGTCCAGGCCGGCCAGGCAGCGCAGTAGCGTCGTCTTGCCGCAGCCGGAGGGGCCGAGCAGGAAGAAAAACTCCCCGGGCGCAATCGTCAGGTTGACGTCATCGAGGACGGTCAACGGTCCCGTCGGGGTGGGGAAGGTCTTACGGATAGACCGGAGGCTGAGTGTTTCCATGGGGTGGTCAGATTTCAGAGGGCGAGAGCCAGCGGAAGGATAGGATGATGTACCGACGTCCCAGCAGCACGTTGACCGGTAGGCGGCCGGCATCGCGAAGGCGATCGTGAGGCGCGGTCGCAGGGTCGATGTAGTTCGGGGAGCGCTGCACGACCAGTTCGAGTATCGCCCCTTGACCCGGCCCCATGTTTTCGTCGGCTTCGCCGTAGGCGCGAATCTTGAACGTGTCGGAGCGCGTCGCCAGTGCCGGACCAAGCGCCTGCAGGAGGTCGCCTTGGAAGAGGCAGCCATTGGCGCCAAAGCCAGAGTGGGTCCGGTTGACATTATCGGTGTCGAGGATCTCTACGTTACGGAAATAGAGTCCCGGAGGCATCCCGGTGCGGCCGCCAGCGACGCCGCCATTGGTCCAGTTGTGCGAGACGGATGGGTCGATCATTTTCGCGCTAGATCCGCTGGGCATCTTCGCAAGGGTTTCGGAGCCGAGGGCCTTATCGGCCCGCGCGATAGCCGATTCCAAGGTGCCTGACCGGAACATCCAGCGGGAGTTTTGCGCCGTGACGGGCAGCGTGGTGTCTACGGCGGTGTTTTCGATTTGGTAATAGGAGGTGTTGACCGATGCGGTAGTCCCGACGAGGGCCCCGGCTTTCTTGGTCGGCCCGAGGAAGCGGTTCACAAACTCACAGAGACCGAGGAAAGGTGTCCCCGGACTCTGGGCGGCGGGGAAGCCGAGGAAACGGCGGGCGGTGGGCGGGTATTCCTGATCACGCTCCGTGCGCTGGAGGAATTTCGCCCGGGCCTTCACTTCGGCGACCGTCGCGACCGCGAGCGCCCGGATCTGCGTATCCGAAAGGTTGGCATAGCCGTTCCAATAGGCGGCGTCGGCGATGTTCCGGGTAGCGGGCACCTGCGTAGAGTCGCCGATGATGCGGGGCACGCGGGCATTGTTCGTCGCCGCCGGCGAATTCGCAGCCTGCGACCCAAGGGCCAAGCCCTTCAGCGAGCCATAGAGTCCCGTCCAGGCTTCGACCGAGGTGGAGTTCACGTTGAAGGCGCCGACGTTGAGGAGGTAGCTGGAGAAACGACGGTAACCATCCGGCGCAGCTCCCGTGCTATCCGTGAGGAAGCCGTTAGCGAGGAGGGCGTTGGCGGAGACACTGTCGTTCGGGAAAAGTGTCATGCGTGGGTTGGCCAGCTTACCCGTGCCTCCGGCGAAATCGGTCATCACTTGAGTGAGGCTTTTCGCGCGGACGTCGTTGTAGTTACCGTTACGTGAGCCGGCGCTGAGTACTGGTGCGGCACCCGAGAAGAAAAAGCTGTCCCAGAGGGCGTTGTTCATGAGGTAACTCATGTCGCCGAAGGTGTGTCCGCTGATGTAGCTCGCGTTGGTGTGCGGCGTCCCATGCGTCCAGCTCTTGTCGAGGGGCACGACCATCGAGGGGAAGGAATTACCCACGGAGCGATAGGGCATCCAGTCCCACGGCGTGAGATTCGCGTGCATGAACTGACCGAGCGAGACGGGCGCGGCCAGGGGGACTTCGACTGCCATCGTGGTGCTCAGTCCGCCCACGCCGTGCGAAGGGCCGCCGAGGCCGTTGGCACCGTTGGCTTTTGCGGCGTCGATCTGTAACAGGTTGCTCCAGGAGGTGGTCGAGCCGTTGAGGGCCAGTTCGTCACCCCCAAAGAGCTGGGTGCGCAGGCTCGCCATGCCGATGCCGGGTAAGCCGTTGAGCGCCGGGTTGGAAGACGTCTGGGGCAGGGGGTTACTGAAGAGCCACGCGGGATGGGCGGCCGGCACCGGATTGGCCTGCGCTGAGAAGTAGGAGAGCGCGTCGCGATTGTAGCTGGTGGTGCGGGCTGTGTCCGCGACTCGGGCGCGCGTGTCGAATGCCGCGACCACCGGCCCTGGCGCGGTTTCGATGATGGTGCGGATCGAGGATACCGGGCCGATGGCGACTGGGTTCGTCGCGCTGCCGGCGTCGCCAACGTGCGTGGCGGTGAACCCGCTACCGCCGACGTTGATGTAGTGTGCGTAGCTGGCGAGCGAGTTGTTGCGGCTCGTCCCGAGCACTTCACCTGCACCGAGGTCTTGGCCATCGGCGCTTACGGTGTCGTCCTTCAGGCTCTTCTTCCAGCCCGAGTTAAGGTAGATCCAGTGGTGCCAGTACATCGAACTCGTCAGGTCGATGCAGCACTTGACCTGGTCCGCCGCCTTGAACAGGTAAGGATCAGTCGTACTGGAGGGGCGGACATCGGTGTGGAAGCCGCCGGTGAAATAGAACCCGCGCTGCATGTTCAGGATCGGGATGTTCGCGGCGTCGATGGATCTGCCTAGCGTCGATGCGTCCACTAGGTCCTTCGTGGTGAAGACGGCGAACTCACCGGGCTCCAGGGTCGTCGCCGGTACGACGGCGACGAGGTTCTCGGCGTTGGCGCCGGTCGAGGCATCGGAAGCCGCCTGGAAATTGAACAAGGTATCGAAGAGTCTGGAGTCTGGGGTCGTCTTGAACGCCTGCGCCGGATCATTACCGATATGGGTGAATACCCGCAGACGCATCTGGTCGAACTGCGAGAATGAGATCTTCAGCCCGCCCTTAATGCGCGGGTCCGGCTCGCCTGTGGTCGGCTCCTTCAGCTTCAGCTGGACGTTGTAGGGATTGTGGATGACTAGGATTGGGGTGCAGACCAACTTGAGCGTGAAGTTGGCGCCCGACTGCACGGTACGCAGGGAGAACACCATCGAGAAGCGGTGGACGGCGGGCATGTAAGCCCCGCGCACCGGGCGGGGGATGAAGCGTCCGCCTCCCGCCGCCCCGCTGGCCACATAGCCGCCCTTGAGGCCGTTCAACCAGCCGAGCGGATCGGGGGTGGCGTTGAAGTTGTCGGTATAAGGGGAACTGCTCTTGCCGCCGCCAGACCAGAGGGCGTTGTCTAGGTCGTAGCGGGCATACTTATCGATGCGGTAGCCGCCTTTGTCGAACTGGTTGGTGTTGGGGAAGAAGGCCCGGGCTCCGAGCGCGGGCTTACCGGCGTTCCAGTCGACTTCCTTGTAGAGCCGGTAGTAATCCCGGACCAAGTGCCAGAGCGGGCCGACTAGGCGACGCGGCTGTCCGTCCCATACCGTGTTCGTTGTCACGGTCGGCATGGCCTTGCTCGTGTCCACCAGCGGCTGAAGCATCTCATCCTCGCGGATGAAGACCGGACTCCAAGGGAGATATTTGGTGCCATTTGTACCGAGGTTGCGGCCGGGGTTGTCGATATTGTTTTCGTACATCGGCACCCAGACGCGCGGCCGCGGATCCGAAGAAGTGATGGTGCCGGGGTTCGTCTTGGCCGTGCCGTAGCCCGGGAACCACGAGCGACGCTGGCCGAGAAGCGGGTCCGCGGTATAGGCTTCAATCACGGTCTCATGCCCGTTGCCGGAACCGAAGTCCGATTTATCGAACAAGGAGTCCTCCATCTCGAACGCCAGCGAAAGGTCGCGCCGGAGGCCGCCGCGGTAACTATCGGCGAGCACGCCGGCCGACCAGAGGGTGTGGTGATGGAAGGCGAGTTTGGCTGGAGGCAGGCCGGCTGCGGCCGGGTCGCTGAGGTCGTAGCCGGGCAACATCGGCAGCATCGACGTGGAGAAGACGGCTGGGAACTTTGGCTCCTTGATGTTGACGCTTTTCAGTCCGAGTAACATCTCGGTGCCGCGCCGACCGGGCGACCGGAGAGCGTTGACCGTATCGAGGGCCGCTGGTGCGGCTTTGGTCACGTCCCGAGGGTCGGTGAGACCAATGGTGGCCTTCACGCCTTCGTCGCCGATCCAGTAGGCGAAGTTGCCCGTGGTGCTATTGGTCCATGGGCCTGGCAGCGGAATCTTGGGAAGCGCGACGCGGCCGTCGATATCATCGGCGGTGCCTTGGAGTCCGTCTAGGCCGGGGTCGAGCGTGGCGCTACCGTTGCCGACCAGGGTCGCGTAACTTTCCTTATTTCCCGCGGCGAAGGGGATGGGGTAGTCGCGTTGCCAAGGCGCCCAGTAGGATTTATCCGCGCTGTAATCCGTGGTACCCGAAAGGCTCACCGACTGCGCCAGGTAGGAGGAGGCGTTGGTAAGCGCCTTGCCGCCCTTGCCGCTGATCAACCACTGGGGCGGCTCGTCCGGCTTGTCGGTCCGCCAAGCGCCGGTCCAATAACGCTGCCCTTGTCCCGGTCGCTGGGTCCAATGCATCCCCGGATCAAAGGGGCTGATCGGCGCCGGCGTGCAGGCCAGCTCGCCGGTCGCAGTGCTGCGGGTGTCCGGTCCGGTTGCTTGTTGAAGATGGGCTAATGCGAGTCGCGCGGACATCAGGGCGTTGAGGCGCGACCGGGTTGACAGAATCGACCATTTCGATGCGCGGGATTCGATGGTCAAAAAGGTCATCAGTACGAGCAGCAGCATGACGATCATCGTCATCATCGTAAGGGAGAGGATGATGGAGAAGCCCGGCCGCCCACCCGGTTTCGCTGAGGTCCCTGCTTTCACCCTACTGGAGCGTCCGGAGACCCGTCCGGCGTTTTTCACCAACACTGGAAGGTGTCACGGGATTTGCCGGTGACTTCTTGGCATCTGCGGTCACGCGTTCCTCTACGCCGCGCACCTTGATGATGCCTTCCTCGCCAGGCGCAGGCACGAGAAAGAGGAGCGAGCGGATATCGTCGAGCTGAAGCCAGCGCAGGCCGCCCGCTAGGCGCCAATCGCCATCCTCTCCTGGCAGGAAGAACTGGGCCTGCCCGTATTGCTGCGCCTTTACCTGAGGGCGCACGGTGAATTCCTGGCCGGAAGGCAGTACGCGTTTGACGCCCGGTGCGCTGAGCCCGACCGGTTGGGGGCACAGGTTAAAGAACCTGATGGTGCCTGCGGCGGCGGCTCCGCCGCCATCGGCGATGAGGTTGAGCCGGGAGGCCTCGCCGGCGCCGGAAAGAATCGCGATATATTTCCCATTCGCCGGCGGAGCGGGCAGGGAGACTAGTGGCACGAGCGGCTCCTTCGGATCTGCAGTTTTCGGTTTCCGGAAGAAGGTCAGCTTGCCTTCCTTGGTCTGGCAGACAATCGGTTCGCTCAGCGCGTGGGAATAGAGTGTGACAGGTGCGGGCCGTCCGGCGGGGTCAAGGATCACGACTTCCGCCTCGGGTAGGTCGAAACTCATCGCCTTGAGGGTGATTTGCGTCGACTCAGGTTCTGGCGTGAGTGCGCCGAGCATGAGAAGGTAAGCAATCATGCCGCCCATTGAGTCCGCCCGTCCCCCACCGTCTAACCAAATGCCCCCCAGTTTTATATTTTCACTTATTAGCGTTCGCCCTGCCTCATAGTCGTAACGCAGGCGGCGTCAGGGTGTCGATTTAGCGGCGATTGTGACAATTGCTTGCATCCTTGTTCACAGCCTCTTGGGTATAATCTGCGTCTAATTCTGGCTATCCAGGGCAGACTGCCGAGCGCAGAGTACCGTCTTCCACATGACCGATTCCCCTTCCGGCCGCCGCCCCCGTTCACGCCAGGCTGCCGCTCCCAATTACGGCGACCGCGTGCCGCCCCACAACCTCGACGCCGA
This sequence comes from Opitutales bacterium, assembly GCA_964203605.1. Taxonomy (GTDB): domain Bacteria; phylum Verrucomicrobiota; class Verrucomicrobiia; order Opitutales; family UBA953; genus UBA953. The sequence continues at coordinate 180,778 of CAXNMQ010000003.1, read as the reverse complement.
ACGCGGCCTGATCGCCAGCATCGTGATCGACGGGGGCGACACGCTCCAGCGCTGCCTCGAGCAACGCGTCACGGCCGACTACTTCTTCGATCCCAAGCACCAGGATATCTACGCCGTCGCCGTGCAGTTGAATCAGGCGAGCACGGGTATCGACGAGATCACGCTCACCGAGCAGCTCCGTCGCGAGGGTAAGTTGGAGTCCGCCGGTGGCGCGACCTACATCAACGAGCTGACGGGGCTTATCTCTTCCAGCGCACATGCGCCCCATTGGCTCGCGATCATCCGCGAGAAACATTTCTTACGACAGCTCATCTCGACCGCCGTCACGACGGTCGAGAAGGCGCACACGCACGCGGAGGGCATCGAGCGCCTCCTTGAAGAGGTCGAGCAATCCTTCTTCCGTATCAGCGAAGACCGCATCTCTGAATCCGCGCAGACGATTGACGGACCCATCGCCGAGGCGATGGAGCTCGTCCAGCGCATCATCCGCGACCGTAACTCGGTGCAAGGCGTGCCCACGGGCTTCCCCGATCTCGATGCGATGACCTTTGGCTTCCAGCCCGGCCAGATGGTGGTCGTCGCCGCCCGCCCTGGCATGGGTAAGACTTCCATCGCCCTCAACTTCATCGAAGCCGCGCTCTTCCCCAAGCCTAACGAGGCCCGTAAGCCGTCCAACGTCCTGCTTTTCTCCCTCGAAATGCCGGCCCGCGAACTAGCCCTGCGTCTGCTCTGCTCGCGCGCCCGCGTGAATATGCAGAAGCTTCGCACCGCCCACCCAGATGAACGCATGCAGGTCGACCTCGTCCAGGCCGCCAACGAGTACAAAGGACTGCCCCTCGTGGTCGACGATAACGGCGGCCAGAACATCTTGGAGATCCGGGCCAAGTGCCGCCGCGTCCATGCCCGCACCCCCCTGGACATGGTGGTCATCGACTACATCCAGCTTATCAACGGCTTGGACTCTGGCCTGCCCCGCGAACAGCAGATCGCCGAGGTCTCCCGTAGCATCAAGGCCATGGCCAAGGAGTTCAAAATCCCCATCATCGCCCTGGCCCAGCTGAACCGTAAGTCCGAGGACGAAGCCCGCCAGCCGCGCATGTCCGACCTTCGCGAGTCCGGGTCTATCGAGCAGGATGCCGATATCGTCATGCTTATCTCCAAACCCCCCATCAGCCAGGGTAAGGCTGCCGAGGCCGAGGCCGAGCAGGCAGGGCAGGATGGCTGCTATTCCCGCCAGCTAATCGTGGCTAAGAACCGTAACGGACCCACCTCCGACATCAACTTGCTCTTTAATCCGGGGCTGACACGCTTCGAGAATCCGGCCAAAGATTACCGAAATAATGAATAACCCCTCCTTCCGCCGCAGCTGGCTTCACGCCGCCTGCTTCGCCCTCGCCCTATCGCCGCTCGTCGGCGCGGCCCAGACCTCCCCTGCGACGAAGGATGCGCTCGTGCGCTCTATCAAGGTCAAGAAGGAGGGGACGGGCGTCTCGGAACAATTCGTCCTGGGCTTTGTCGCCCTGCGCGAAGGCCAGCCCTATTCCAAGGACGCCGTCGCCAACACGGTCCGCTCCCTTTACGCCACCGGTCGCTTCAATCAGGCCTCGGTCGAGCCCACTATCGACCCGACCACCGGCGCCGTGGACATTGTTGTCACGGTCGTAGCTCGTCCGATTCTTAAGGGAATAGAGTACATTGGCGGAGATGGCCTCGTCGGCAAGACTGGCTGGTTCGGCGGCACTGAGATTGAAGATGTCAAAATCGGGGAACCTCTCGACGAGGCCCAGCTGCGCCGCTCCGAGATCAAACTTCAGAACGAGCTTCGCAAGAAGCACCCGTTCGCCCGCGTCACCCACCAGTTGCGTGATGTGCCTGGCGGTAAATTCGCGGCCATCATCGTCGACGAAGGCTCCGAACTGAAGGTCGATAATTTCCGCTTCGAGGGTGCCACGTCCTTTGAGCGTTATGACCTCTGGTCCGCAGCCGAACTCAAGACCAGCGAGTACCGCTGGTATAAGTGGTCCTGGCTTGTGGGCGGCGGTCGCCTCGACCCCGAGCAGTATCGCGCCGATTGCAAGAAGCTCCGCGAATACTACCGTTCGCAAAGGGCTATCTCGACGTCGAAGTCGAGGATGCCGATCCCGAGAAGGTCTGCGAGGTCAAGGACGTCAAGGACGGCGCTGGCTGGATCGACGTCGTCTTCAAAATTAAGGAAGGACGCAAGTACACCATCGGCGCAATCGCCTTCGACGGCAACCGCCTCGGCTCCACCGATCCACTCTACGCGACCGCTGCCCTGCAGAAGGTCGTCGCCGAACCCTCCCTCCGTCGCGGCGCCCACCCCGCCGAGTTCGACAAAATCGCCACGGGCGAAGCTTTCGCCGTTCCGGCCATTGAGGCCGCTTCCGAAAAGCTTCGTGAATACTACGGTCAGATGGGCTACATCAACAGCTCCGTCCAAGTCTTCCGTCAGCCCAATCTCACGACCGGCGCCATCGATGTGAAGTTCCAGATTGAAGAAGGCCAGCGCCACACGGTCCGCGCGGTCGAGATCCAAGGTAATACCAAGACCCGCTCCACCGTCATCGCCCGCGAACTCGCGCTCGGGCCCGGCGAGGTCTTCGACCTTGCCCGCACTCGCGTCTCCGAGGCGCGCCTCCGCAACACGCAGTTCTTCGAGGAAGTCCGCGTGACGGCCGTCCCGACCTCGATCCCAGGCCAGAGCGACCTGCGCGTCACGGTCAAGGAAGGCCCCACCGGGCAGGTCAGCTTCGGCGCCGGCTACAGCACCGTCGAAGGCCTTGTCGGCTTCGTCGAGTACGCCGAATCCAATTTCGACTTCTCGAACTCGGAAGGTTGGTACCGTGGCGATGGCCAAAAATTCCGCGTCCGTCTTTCCGTCGGCAGCCTGACCAACTCCTTCGAGCATTCCTTTGAGGAACCGGCCCTGTGGGAACGCGACCTCGCCGTGGGCTACTCCATCGAGCGTCGCTACGCCGGTTATGCATCGGCCAACTACTCGGTGCTTTCCGAAGGCATCAGCCTCTACGCCCGTCGCCGTATCTTCAGCAACATCGAGGGCCGTATCGGCTACAACCTGCGTCGCATGTCCGTCGACAACGTCACGGTTGACGCTCCGGCCGACGTGCTGACCGAAGGCAATGCTGGCGCCCGCGTGATCTCCTCGATCTCGGCTTCGCTGACGTACGATACCCGCGACGAATACAACTTCCCGACCAAGGGCTCCCGCATCTCGCTCACCGAGGAGCTCGCCGGTAACGGCCTCGGCGGCGATATCAAGTACCTGAAATCTGAACTCCGCACGGGCCGCTGGTTCCTCGTCTCGCCCACCGCCGAACAGACGATCGGTGTCATTGGCCGCGTCGGCCTGCTCACTGGTTCGGGCGGCTACCTGCCGTTCTACGAGCGCTTCTACCTTGGCGGAGCCTATGATATGCGCGGCTTCGGTTACAATGAAGTCGGCGCCTACAACACCTACGATACCGCCAATGGTAACCAGCCGATGGGTGGCATGACCTACGGTTTCTTCAGTGCCGAGTACACCATCAAGGCCGCCGACAATCTCCGCTTCGCCGCCTTCTACGACTACGGCATCGTCAATCGCTCCGAGACCGATTTCAGCGTTTCCGAGGCGAACTCTGACTACGGCCTGGGCCTGCGTATCCTCCTCGGCGGAGCGGTCATGCGCCTCGACTTCGGCTTCCCGCTCCAAACGACCAAGGCTCCGGGCGGCGCCGACATCAACGCCGGTGGCATGAAGTTTAACTTCAGCTTCGGCACGGTCTTTTGATTGCCATTCGCCCGCCTAACCACTTCTTAAACCAGAATACGCCCATGAAGTCCTTCTTCGCCCTCCTCCTCGCTTCCGCTTCCGTCTTCGCCGCCACCCCCAACGTGGGTATCGTCGACGACCAGGAAATCTTCAAGAAATACGCCAAGGCCACCGACCTTCAGGCTGAGATTCGCAAGTCTGAGGAATCCGCGCAGGCTTCCGTCAACGAGCGCATCAAGGCCGTCGAGCAGCTCCAGACTGAGCTCCAAGGTATCGATAAGCGCGGTCAGGATCCGATGCTCAGCGAGAACGGCAAGAAGGCCGTCGCCGCCGAGTTTCAGCAGAAGAACGCCACCTTCCAGCAGCGTCGCGCCGAACTCCAGACCTTCGTCAATGAAGCCCGTAACGCCATCCAGCAGCGCGTGGGCGAGATGAACAAGCAGATCGTCGCCGATGCCCGCGTCCAGGCCGAGAAGGTCGCCAAGGCCAAGGGGCTCAACCTCATCATCGGTAAGGCCCCCGTGCTTTTCTCCGATGCTTCCCTCGATGTCACCGAAGACGTGATCAAGGAGCTCAATGCGGCCTACAAGGCTTCCGCCCCGGTCGCCGTTCCGACCATCACCACCGCTCCCGCGGCCCCCGTTCCCGCCGCCGGCGACAAGCCGGCCGCCAAGTAAGACTCTGCCGCGCCCCTGCCAGTCAGGGGCGCTTCATTTAGGACCATGTCGCTCGCCTTCACTATCGCCGAACTCACCTCCCTCACCGGAGCCAAGTCCGTCGAGGGTGTCTGCGCCGGTCCGATTACAGGCATCGCCGCTCTGGCCGAAGCGACTTCTCTCGATCTCTCTTTCCTCGGCAACGCAAAGTACGCCGAGGCCGTCGCCGCCTCTAAGGCCGGCGCAATCCTCGTGCCGGTGGCCTTCGTAGGCAAGCCCGCCGCCGGCCAGGCTTTCCTCCGCGTCGACAATCCGTCTTACGCGCTGGCGCTCCTCTGTTCGGTGCTCGAGGCGCGGCTCTGGCCACGTCCCGCCGCAGGCATCCACGCTTCCGCCGTTGTCGCCGCCTCCGCCCAGGTCGCCCCCTCCGCCCATGTCGGCCCGCTCTGCGTGATCGGCGAAGGCGCCACGGTCTCTTCCGGCGCGGTGCTCGAAGCCCGTTGCCACGTCGGCGCCCACGCGTCAGTCGGCGTCGATTGCTGGCTCAAGCCTGGCGTCGTTGTCGGCGATTATTGCGTTCTAGGTGCCCGCTGTCGCATTCAGTCCGGTGCGGTCATCGGTTCCGACGGCTTCGGCTACGAGCCGGTCAACGGCGAGATCCAGCGCATCCCGCAGATCGGCAACGTGGTCCTGGAAGATGATGTCGAGGTCGGCGCCAACTCCACCCTCGACCGTGCCCGCTTTAGCAAGACGGTGGTCGGCCGGGGTACGAAAATCGATAACCTCGTCCAGATCGCCCATAATGTGCGTATCGGTCGCCAGTGTCTCATCACCGCGCAGGTCGGCATCGCCGGCAGCACGACCCTCGGCGACCATTGCGTCCTCGGCGGGCAGGCCGGCGTGGCCGGACACCTCACTCTTGGCGACCGCGTCAAGCTGGGCGCCCAGACAGGCCTTTTCGAGGATGTGCCCGCTGACGGCTTCATGAACGGCACGCCGGCTGTGCCCTTCGGGCTGGAGCGACGTCTGGTGGTCCTTTCGCGTCGTCTGCCTGAATTGTTCAAAAAGGTTGATTCGCTGGCCGCCTCCTTGGACTCTGCTAAAAGCTAAACAACATGAGCCTACCTGAGATGAAGATTTTCACCGGCAACGCCAATCCGGCGCTGGCCAAGGAAATCTGCGAACATCTCGGCGTTCCGCTCGGCACCGCTACCGTCAACCGTTTCCCCGACGGCGAGACGTTCGTGCAGATCAATGAGAATATCCGTGGCTGCGACGTCTACGTCATCCAGCCCACCTGTGCGCCGGCCAACGATCGCATCATGGAGCTGCTGATCATGATCGACGCCCTCCGACGCGCGTCCGCCGCCCGCATCACGGCCGTGATCCCGTTCTTCGGTTACGCCCGCCAGGATCGTAAGGACAAGCCCCGCGTGCCGATCACGGCCAAGCTCGTCGCCAACCTGCTCACCGCCGCCGGCGCCAACCGCGTCTTGACGGTCGACTTGCACGCCCAGCAGATTCAGGGCTTCTTCGACATCCCGGTCGACCACCTCTACGCTTCGCCGGTCTTCTACGCGCACATCAAGAACAAGCCTTGGCTCAAGGATGCCACGGTCTTCTCGCCTGACGTAGGCGGCCTAAAGTACGCCTCGGCCGTGGCCGACATGCTCAATCTTCCATACGGCTTCGTGGCCAAGCGCCGCACGAGCGCGACTACGGTCCAGGCGACGAGCCTCGTCGGTGAAGTCGAAGGCCGCGACATCATCCTGGTCGACGATATGACGGAGACCGCGGGCACGCTCGTGGCCGCCGCCGAACTGCTCAAGAAGAACGGCGCCCGCTCGGTGCGCGCCGTGGTCTCCCACTGCATGATCCAGGAGATCGCCTTCGAGCGCCTCCGCAGGGGTCTCATCGACGAGGTCATTACGACGAACTCCGTCCCGGCCGACTGGCCGAAGGACCTGCCGATCACGGTGCTTTCGATCGCACCCCTGCTTTCTGACGCAATCCGGCGCATCCACGGCAACAATAGCGTGACCGACCTCTTCCCGATCAAGGGCCACTGAGGTCCGCATCAGGACACGAAAAAGGCCGCATCGATGATGCGGCCTTTCTGTTGGTAAGAGTTCGAAGGGCTTACTTCTTAGCGGACGCGATGAAGTCGAGGATCACCTTGGCCTGGTCGCTGGTGTGTCCTTTGTGGTCGGCATAGACGCACTTGCCGTCCTTGAAGAGGAAGGCGCTCCGGCCAGCCATGCCGATGAGGTTCTTCACGCCGAAAGCTTCGGTGACGGCCTTCTTCTCCTTGTCGGCGAGGAGGCGGAAAGGGAATTTCTGCTCATCCTTGAATTCCTTCTGGAGCTTCTCGTCGTCAGTGCTCACGCCGAGGACGCTGACGCCGGCCTTCTGGAGGTCGGCCCAGCCGTCGCGCAGCGAACATCCCTGCTTGGTGCAGCCCCCGGTCTTAGCCTTGGGGTAGAAGTAGACGAGCAGGTAACCCTTGGCGCCTTCTTTGGCGAGGGAGACAGGCTTGCCGTCTTGGTCGTTGCAGGTGACGTCCGGGATGGAGGCGCCGACGGCGAGCTTTTCAGCCGCGTCACCGAAGATGGGGAGGAGGGACATAAGGAGGGTGGCGTAGAGTGTCTTCATGCGTCCTAGGTTGGGAGTCGGCCGGTAAAAGGCAAATACGACCGACGATGTTTTCGTGTCGCTTGTCGGTCTCTCCGGAGACAAAAATGTGACCATGTTGCAGGCTGTTCTCGACACCATCCCTCATCGCCCACCGTTCCTCTTCCTGGACCGGATCGACGAAGTCCGGGCCGATGGCGCCACCTGTAGTCGCACCTTCCGTGCCGACGAGCCTTTCTACTCCGGCCACTACCCGGGTAACCCGATCACGCCTGGGGTGTTGCTCTGTGAATCGGTCTTCCAGACCGGCGCGATTTTCCTGACGAAAAAGCTCCAATCCGAAGGCGGCGTTCCCTCTGGCAAGACCCCGGTGCTTTGCCGCATCGAGGAGGCGAAATTCAAAGGGATGGTAATGCCTGGCGATACGGTCTCGATTGACGTGAAACTCGTCGAGACGCTCCAGCAGTTTCACTTCATGACCGGCACGGTGCGCCGCGACGGCAAGGCCGTCCTGACCATTCGCTTCGCCCTCGCCCTCGTCGACCAACCCGCCTGACCTATGTCCTTCCTCGGCCTTACTGGTAAGACCTACCTCGTCCTCGGCGTCGCGAACAAAAAGTCCGTCGCCTGGCATGTCGCCAAGACCCTTGAGGCCGAAGGGGCCAAGGTAGTCTACTCCGTGCGCTCGCAAGCCCGCCTCGACTCGCTGAAGGGCCTGCTCGACGGCAAGCCGGTGTATCTCTGCGACCTCGAGCACGAAGCCCAGACGCAGAAGCTCGCCGCGGATGTCGGTCGCGAGCATGGCCCGCTGGATGGCGTGCTGCACAGCGTTGCGTTCGCCAACTTCTCCAAAGGAATGCAGCCGTTCCACGAAACCGTGCGCGCTGATTTCCTGCAGGCCACCGCGATCTCTGCCTTCTCACTCGTCGAGCTTTCCCGCGCGCTCAAGCCGCACCTGAAGTCCGACGCCTCGGTCGTCTCTATCGGCATCTCCTCCCAGGTGACGGCTTCGAACTACGGCTACATGTCGCCCATCAAGGCCGCACTCGAATCCGCCAGCCGCTTCCTCGCCAAATCGTTCTCGGCTGATTCGCGCGTGCGTTTCAATTCCGTCAACGCCGGTCCGCTCAAGACGAGCGCGAGCGCCGGTATCCCGGGTTATCTCCACAACTACCTGCACGCCGAGAAGATGACCTTCCGCAAGGAGGCCCTGAAGACGCAGGAGGTCGCCGACACGGCGGTCTGGCTGCTCTCGCCTCGTGCGAGCGGCATCAACGGCCAAGGTATCGTGGTCGACGCCGGCATGGGCTGGAACTTCTTCGACGAAGAACTCGTGGCCGCTTCTTCCCGCCTTCCCGGATCGTGATCTTCAAGCGCACCGTCCTGTCCGGCCTTGTGGCCGAACTGCCTCCCGAGGTTTGGACCTCCGATGAGGTCGAACGCCGCCTGGCGCCCCTTTACGGCCGCCTGAAGCTGCCTGAGGGCCGTCTGGAGCTGATGACGGGCATCCGTGAGCGCCGCTTCTGGCCGCAAGCAATCCGCCCGTCCGCCGCTTCCGCGTTGGCGGGCCGTCGTGCGATGCAGGCCGCCGGAGTCGGCCCCGCCGACATCGACCTGCTGATTCATTCGTCAGTGTGTCGCGATCGCCTCGAGCCTTCGACCGCCGCCTACGTACACGGTCTGCTCGGTCTCGGCCCGCAGGCCCAGATCCTTGATGTCTCCAACGCCTGCCTGGGCTTCCTCAACGCCGTGGTGCTCGCAGCGGGGATGGTGGAGTCGGGTCAGATCCGCCGCGCCCTGGTCTGCTCGGGTGAAGATGGTCGTCCACTCGTCGAGCGCACGATTCGCATGCTGAACGAAGATCTCTCGCTCACGCGTGAGACGATCAAGCCTTACTTCGCGAACCTGACCATCGGTGCGGGCGGCGCGGCCGCAGTCATCTGTCGCGATGACCTCGCCGGGCCTGGCTCGATCCGTCTCTTGGGCGGCGCCGCCGAAACGGATTCTTCCGCCAACGGACTTTGCGAAGGCGATACGTCATCTGCCGAACTCGATATGCGCACCGACTCCGAAGCCTTGCTCGCCGCGGGCGTGGCGCTGGCCCAGCGCTGCTGGGGCCGCTTCAAGGGCGTCACGGGTTGGGACGAATCCACACCGCATCGCGTGGTGACGCACCAGGTTGGCCGCCGTCATTCGTCCCTGCTCTTCGAGAAACTCGGCCTCGACCCTGCGAAGGACTACCAAAGCTTCGATCGTCTGGGCAATGTGGGCTCGGTCTCCGTGCCTGCCACGTTGGCGCTCGGACTCGCTGAAGGCCGCATCAAGGCCGGCGACCGCGTCGCTTTGCTGGGTATCGGCAGCGGTCTCGCCAGTATGATGCTCGCCGTCGAATGCCAATGAGCACCGTCTCGCTTTCACCCGCCGTGCAGGCGCTCTATCCCTTTACGCCGAAGGATTTCGCCGCGCTCTCGGGCCGGATGAGTTATGTCGACCACGGCCCGCGTGACGGACGTCCAGTGCTTTTACTGCATGGCAATCCTTCGTGGTCGTTCCTTTGGCGTGACCTCATCTTGAAACTCGCCGCCCAAGGTCGCCGCGTGATTGCGCCCGACCATGTGGGTATGGGCCTGTCCGCGCGCCCCGATCGCTTCCTGCGTCTCGCTGACCGCATCGCGGACGTCGAAGCTCTCATCGCGCATCTCGGGCTCAAGGAGTTCGACTTGGGCGTCCACGATTGGGGTGGCGCCATCGGTTTCGGTGTCGCCGGTCGCCGGCCTGAGAGGGTGGGGAAGATCCTCGTTACGAATACCGGCGCTTTCCTCTCCGACCGCATCCCAGCCCGTATCGCCCTATGCCGAGCCCCCTTGGTCGGCCGCTTCATCGTCCAAGGCCTGAACGGCTTCGCTTGGCCGGCGACCTGGATGTCTGTCGAGAAGCCCCTCAGCCCCGCCGCCAAGGCCGGTTTCCTCGCCCCTTACGGGTCCGCCTCGGTCCGCCGGGCGGTGGCCGACTTCGTGGCCGACATCCCGATGGAGGCCGAACACCCCACCCGGTCGGTCTTGGCCGCCGTGGAGGCCTCTTTGGAGGGCTTAAAGGGCAAGCCTATGCTCCTTTGCTGGGGAATGTGTGACTTCTGCTTCGACCGATCCTTTCTTGAGGGTTTCGTGGCCCGTTTCCCGGCTGCCGGGCAGCTGCTATTTCGCCGACGCCGGGCACTATGTCCTCGAAGACGCCGGCGAGTCTGCGCTCGGTCCAATCGCCGCCTTTTTTGGGCCGGCTTGAGGGTCTGGTTTTAGGCCTGCCTCCGAGGGGCGGAATAGGCCTGTGGATAACGTGTGAACAACGGTTTCTAACACCCCCTATAAGTTTCCGTAAGGGGTTGATTGGTAGTCATTTCTGGCCGCCTAAAAACATTCACGAACGGGGTGTTTCCTGTTGCAGATACCCCTGTGAAAAACAGCATGAAAAGACCCCTCCTTCAGGCGGGGAAATATCATTTTTTTACACACCTAAACATGAGCGAAAATTCCGAGAAAAACCCGAGCCGCGGCAAGCACGCCGGCAACGAAAGCTACGGCGCGGCCGACATCAAACGCCTCAAAGGCCTCAAGGCCGTGCGCGAACGACCTGGTATGTATATCGGCGATACGAACGAGACGGGCCTCCACCACTGCGTGTATGAGATCGTCGACAACTCGATCGACGAAGCGCTCGCCGGTTATTGCAAGAGCATCAAGGTCGAGATCCATGCGGACGGCTCGCTGTCCGTCGAGGACGATGGTCGCGGTATTCCCGTCGCGATGCACCCGGAAGAAAAGATTCCGACGCTCGAGCTCGTGCTCACCAACCTGCACGCCGGCGGTAAGTTCGACAAGGGTGCCTACCAGGTCTCGGGTGGCCTCAATGGCGTCGGTGCAAAGTGCGTCAACGCTCTCTCGGATAGTTTCATCGCGGAAGTGAGCCGCGAAGGTGAAGTCCACCAGATGAAGTTCTGCCGCGGTGAAGTCACACAGTCGATCAAGGTTATCGGCAAGACGAAGCGTACCGGCACGAAGATCACCTTCCACCCTGACCCGGAAATCTTCGTCGCCACCCAGGAGTTCAAGTACGACACGATCGTGCGCCGCATGCGCGAACTGGCCTTCCTCGTCCCGGGTATCACGGTCGACATGAAGGACCATCGCTCCAACCGCTCCGACAAGTTCGAGTTCAAGGACGGCATCGCCGAGTACGTCTCCTTCCTCAACGCCAATGAGGAGCGCCTCTTCGATAAGCCGATCCTCATCGCCGCCGAAGTCGATTTCACCGACCTCGCCAACCCGCGCGTGATGGCCGACGGCGAGAAGCCCACGCCAGGCATGCGCCGTATGACGCTCGACGTCGCCCTGCAGTATAACGACCGCTACGACGAGATGGTCTTCTGCTACGCCAACCTTATCAACCAGCCCGAAGGTGGTACGCACCTCTCCGGCTTCCGTTCCGCGCTCACCCGCGTGATCAATCACTACGCGAAGTCCAATAATCTCGTCAAAGACAAGGACACCAAGCTGAACGGCGACGACATGCGCGAAGGCCTCGTGGCCGTCATCTCCGTCAAGCACCCCGACCCGAAGTTCCAGTCGCAGAACAAGACGCGCCTCACGAACCCCGAGGTCGAAGGCATCGTGACCTCGGTCGTCGGCGAGCAGCTCAAATACTATCTCGAGCGCGATCCGAAGACCGGCCGTCGTATCGTCGACAAGTGCCTCAACGCCGCCCGCGCCCGCGAAGCCGCCCGTAAGGCCCGCGAGACGGTCCGTAAGTCCGCGATGTCCTCTGGCGGCCTCCCCGGAAAGCTGGCGGACTGCTCCGAGAGCGATCCTTCCGTCTGCGAACTCTACATCGTCGAAGGTGACTCCGCCGGTGGTTCCGCCAAGCAGGGCCGCGACCGTCGCTACCAGGCGATTCTGCCGATCAAGGGCAAGATCCTCAACGTCGAGAAGGCCCGTATCGACAAGATCCTCTCCAACGAGGAAATCCGCACGATCATCACCGCCTGCGGTACTGGCATCGGTAAGCACGAGGGCGATGGCGCCTTCGACGTCACGAAGTGCCGTTACCACAAGCTCGTCATCATGACGGACGCCGACGTCGACGGTTCGCACATCCGTACGCTGCTCCTGACGTTCCTTTACCGCCAGATGCCCGGACTCATCGAGGCTGGCTACGTCTACATCGCCCAGCCGCCCCTCTACCGCATCAAGCGCAAGAAGCGTGAGCAGTACGTCGATAACGACCCGGAGCTGAACCGCATCCTGCTCGAGCTCGGCTCCGAGGACGTGAATCTCCTCCGCCTCCGCGATAAGCACGTCTTCCCCGGCCAGAAGCTCGACAAGATCGTCGAATCCCTTGCCCGCCTGGAAACCCTCGGTGCCGTCATCGGCCGCACGGGCTGCCAACTCGGTGCCTATCTCGACCAGCAGGACCACAAGAACTCACGCGCTTCCGCGCTTCATCGTGCGCACCCGTACCGGCAACGAGGAGACCTATGAGTTCCTCGTCGATACCGACGCCAAGCAGGCTTACCTGCGCAAGGCCGGCGTCGAGGACTTCCTCGCCGACAAGATCGACCGCGAGAAGAAGCTCAAGGACGGCACGGTCGTCCAAGAGCGCGTCAACGTCATCGAGATCTTCGAGAACGACGCCATCTCGAAGGTGCTCAAGGAACTTGAGACCCAGGGTATGGACGTGAAGCAGTTCACGACCGGCGAAGAGCCGCGCTACCACCTGATTGACGGTTCGACCGCCGAGGAGGCCCCCGCCGCCGTGGAAGGTGAAGATGAGCCTAAGGGCGAAGACAAGCCGGCTAAGAAGGTCGTCAAGAAGGCCGACCCCATTCCGCTCGGCTCGATCCTCGAGCTCATCGGCCAGATTCGCCAGTTCGGCCGTAAGGGTCTCACGATTCAGCGATACAAGGGCCTGGGTGAAATGAACCCGAAGCAGCTCTTCGAGACCACGATGGATCCGGCCAAGCGTCGCTTCCTCAAGGTCGACATCGCCGACGCCGCCGAAGCCAACCGCGTCTTCGCGATGCTCATGGGCGAAGATGTCCCCTCCCGCCGCGCCTTCATCGAAGACAACGCGCTCAACACCTCGAACCTCGACGTCTGATCAACCGGACGAACCTAACCCAAGACCTCTTCGAACATGTACTCTGACAAGGAAAAGCTCACGACCGCCAACATCACGGACATCATGCAGACGGCCTACATCGATTACTCGATGTCCGTCATCGTCTCCCGCGCCCTCCCGGACGCGCGTGACGGCCTGAAGCCCGTCCAGCGCCGCATTCTCTACGCGATGATGCGGGAAGGCCTCGTCCACAACCGCCCGTTCGACAAGTGCGCCGGCGTCGTCGGCGAAGTGCTGAAGAACTACCACCCGCACGGCGACAGCTCCGTGTACGACACGCTTGTCCGCCTCGCCCAGAACTGGGTGATGCGCTACCAGCTGATCGAGCCGCAAGGTAACTTCGGCTCCGTCGACGGCGATCCGCCCGCGGCCTACCGTTACACCGAGTGCCGCCTCTCCGAGGTCTCGTCCGAGCTCCTCGCCGACATCGATGAGGACACGGTGGACTTCATTCCGAACTACAAGGAGTCGACCACCGAGCCGACCGTCCTCCCCTGCGCCTTGCCTCACCTGCTGATGAACGGTTCGACCGGCATCGCGGTCGGTATGACGACCAACATCCCGCCCCATAACCTGAACGAGCTCGTCGAGGCGACCTGCCTCATCATCGACAAGCCCAGCGCCACCGTCGAAGACCTGGAGAAGATCATCATCGGTCCGGACTTCCCGACCGGCGGCGTCATCAACGGCAAGGATGGCATCAAGCAGTACCTGCGCACCGGCCGTGGTATCATCCGTGTCCGCGGCGTCGCCCACACGGAGGAGATGAAGAACGGCAAGGAGCAGATCGTCCTCACGGAGCTGCCCTATAACGTCAACCGCTCCTCCCTGGTGAAGCACATCGCCCAACTGTGCACCGACAAGGTGCTGGATGAGGTCTCCGACCTCCGCGACGAGTCCGACGAGAACACGCGCGTGGTCATCGAGCTCAAGCGTAACGAGAATCCGAAGGTCGTCATCAACAAGCTCTACAAGCACACGAACTTCGAGAACTCGTTCGGCGTCATCCTGCTCGCCCTCGACAAGCGTCGCCCGAAGCAGATGAACATCCGCGAGCTGCTCGAGTGCTTCGTCGAGCACCGCCGCGACGTGGTCACCCGCCGTACCCGCTTCCGTCTCCGCAAGGCCGAAGACCGCGCCCACATCCTCGAGGGCTTCAAGATCGCCCTGCGTAATCTGGACGACTTCGTGAAGATCATCCGCGCCGCGACCAACCGCGACGAGGCTCGAGTGAAGTTGATGGCCAAGTACGGCCTCAGCGAACGCCAGGCCGTGGCCATCCTCGACCTGCGCCTCTACCAGCTCACCGGACTGGAGCGCGACAAGATCGAGGCCGAGTACCGCGAACTGATGGCACTCGTCGAAGAACTCCGCAGCATCCTCTCGAGCGAGCTGAAGCTGCTCACCCTGATCAAGAAGGAGCTGCGTGACGCCGCCAAGAAGCACATCGGTCCTCGCAAGACGAAGGTCTCGGCCCAGGAAGGCGACCTCTCGATGGAGGACATCGTCGCCAACGAAGGCTGCGTGGTCACCGTCTCGCATGCGGGCTTCATCAAGCGTACGCCGGTCGCCCAGTATCGCCTCCAGAAGCGCGGCGGCAAGGGCACCAAGGGCGCCGAGCTCTCCAAGGCCGCGTCCGACGACGACAGCGACTTCATCGAACACCTCTTCACGGCCAATACCCACGACCATATCCTGTTCTTCATGAACAACGGCCGCGTGTACGTGGAGAAGGTCTACGAAATCGAAGAAGCCAACCGCGCTTCCCGCGGTAAGTCGATTGCTCGCCTCCTGGAACTCAAGGACGACGAGAAGCTGGCCGCGATGGTCTGCGTCTCGAACTTCGAGGAAGGTAAGTTCCTCATGATGTGCACCGCCAACGGCACCATCAAGAAGACCGAGATCTCGAAGTACGCCAACTACCGCAAGGGCGGTATCATCGGCATCAATATCGAACACGGCGATCGCCTGATCTCCACCAAGCTGACCAACGGCGACAACGAGGTCGTGATGATCTCGCAGTCCGGCATGTCGATCCGCTTCCACGAGTCCGACGTCCGCTCCATGGGTCGCGATACCACTGGCGTCGCCGGCATGAGGCTCGATACGGGCGACCAGGTGAAGGCGATGGAAGTCGTCGATCCGGCCTGCACGCTCCTTGTCGTCGGCATCGACGGTATCGGTAAGCGCACGCCCTTCGATGATCCTGAGACCAAGGAGCCAGTCTATCGTAAGCAGACCCGCGGCGGCAAGGGCGTCATCGCCATCGCTACCGAAGTCGGCGTCGCCGGTGCCCTCAGCGTCCAGGAAGAGGACGAGGTCATGCTTCTCACCAAGGGCGGCCAGTCCATCCGCACCAAGGTGTCTGACATCCGCTGCACGGCGGGTCGTAACACCAAGGGCGTCCGCGTCATGCGCCTCAAGGATGGCGAGGCGTTGCTCGGCATCTCCAAGGTCGAGCGTTCGGACGAAGAGGAAGAGAACGCCGCCAAGCCGCAGGCCTGATCCGGCTGACTGGCCAAGCAGAAGGGGCGCCTTGCGGCGCCCCTTTTTTGTGCCCTGACGGACTGCTTAGGCCCGTTCGAGCGCCGCGATACACTCGACGTGGCGGGTCTGCGGGAAGAGGTCGAACGGACGGACCGAGATGACCTTCCAGCCCTTGGCGCAGAGATACTTCACGTCGCGCGCCTGCGTATCGGGCGCGCAGCTGACGTAGACAATCCGGCGCGGGCCGAAGGCATGCAGCTGGTCGAGGAAGGCTTCGTCGCAACCCTTGCGGGGCGGGTCGACGATCACGGCGGACTCATGGCCTTCGACGGGGATCTTCTTGAAGATCGATTCCGCGGAGCCGGCGATGAAGCGGCAGTTGAGGAAGTGGTTGAGCGTGGCGTTCTCGGCGGCCTTGCGGGCGGCCTCGGCGCTGACCTCGATGCCGTTGACGGAATCGAAGAGGCGGGCGCCGGAAAGCGCGAAGAGTCCCGAGCCGCAATAGGTGTCGACGAGGTGCTTGGCGCCAGATTCGTGGGCAAGCTTGATGGCGTGGCCCACGAACTGCTCGAGCACGGAGGGATTGTTCTGGAAGAACTCGCCGGCCAGGAACTTCAGCTGCACTGCGCCGACCTTCTCCGTGACGACCTGGCGGGAGTCGGTGACGACGCCTTCTTCGCAATCGCGGAAGAGCAGGGTGGCACCACGTTCGAAGCGGCCTGGGTTGGACTTGATGTCCTTGCGGGAACGGGCGAGCGCAGAGTTGATTGCGTCCGTCGCGATGGGGCACTTCGGCACGTCGACGACGCGGCGGGAGGTGCCGGCGGCGAGGAAGCCGATCGGGAAGTCCGCGCGGCGCGGGGTCATGAAGTGCGGGGTGATCTTGGAGCGGTAGCCGTACTGCTTCGGCGAAGGGTGGCAGGCGTCGACCTTGGTCTTGATGCCGCCGAGGCGCTCGAAGGCCTCCGCGACCTGCTTCTGCTTCCACTCCAGCTGCTGCGGGTAGGCGAGGTTCTGGTACTGGCAGCCGCCACATTCACCGAACAGGTCGCAGCGCGGCTGGACGCGGTGGGGTGAAGGGACGACGACGCGGACGAGGTCGCCACGCGAGAAGTTGGCGGCGTTGTGCCAGATGCGGGCCACGACCTTCTCGCCGGCGAGGGCGCCGGCGATGAAGACGACCCAGCCGTCGACGCGGGCCACGCCTTCGCCGAGGTTCGTCAGGCTGGCGATCTCGACCTCGATCTCCTGATGGTAGGTGAACTTGCCCTCCCGGAACTTGGAGGAGTCGGGTTTGCGGGACTGAGGCGGCTCGAATTCGGACATGGCGATAAAGTCCGTCTCCCGGCGGAGAGGTCGAGACTTATCCCTGCCGAAGGCCTATCCTTGCCCTTCGGCGTCCCTTGCTACTCACTCCGCCCGTGCCCGACGAGGTCATCCAGAGCCGACAGAACCCCCGCGTGCAGGCATTGGCCCGCCTGCGGGACCGTGCCGAGCGCGAAGCCCGCGGCCTGTTCATCGCCGAAGGCCTCCGCGAACTCTCCCGGGCCATCGAGCGCAAGGTCGAGGTGCTCGAAATCTATTTCTGCCCGTCGATGTTCCGTGGCTCCGAGGCTGCGGAGCTCGTGACCAACGCCCGGGCCGCCGGCATCGACTGCTGTGAACTCGGCGAATCCGCGTTTGAGAAGGTCAGCGGCCGCGAAGGCCCGGACGGCCTGCTCGGTGTCGCCAAGACCTGGAACTGCTCGCTGGATCAGCTCAAGCCTTCGGCGAACCCTCTCCTGCTCGTCGCCGAATCAGTCGAGAAGCCGGGTAATCTCGGTGCGTTACTGCGCACGGCGGACTCCGCCGGCTGCGACGCGCTCATCGTCTGCGATCCCATCACCGACGTCTTCAACCCCAACGTTGTCCGTTCCTCACAGGGTGCGCTTTTCTCCGTGCCCGTGGCCGTCTGCACCTCGCAGGAGGCTGCGGCCTGGATGAAGTCGAAGGGTGTCCGTTCCTTGGCGACCTCACCTGCGGCCACCAAGGCTTATTGGGACGTCGATTGCCGTGGCCCGGTGGCGCTGCTGCTCGGCTCCGAGAAAGACGGCCTTTCGGATTTTTGGCTCAATGGCGCCGGCGAGAAGATCTCGATTCCGCAGGCCGGCCTGTCGGATTCGCTCAATGTTTCCAATGCCGCGGCGATCTGCCTCTTCGAGGCCGTCCGCCAGCGCCGCAAATAAGAAGGCCGGGCTTGAGGCCCGGCCTTGCTTGAAGGACTGACGATTCGCTTAGCCGATGGCCTTGGCGACCAGGTCGTCGAGCTTCTTGCCGTCGACGGCGAAGGCGCGGATACCTTCGGCGGTCTTCTCCGTGGCCATGGCGTCTTCGTTGTGGTGCCAGCGGAAATCCTTTTCGCCCCAGACCTTGGCGGCTTCGCCTTCGGACTTGGCGGCAGCTTCATCGAGCGCCTTGGGTACGCCGGTGGAGTCTTTGGAGAGCTCCTCGAGGAGGTTCGGGGCGATGGTCAGGAGGTCGCAACCGCAGAGGGCCTTGATCTGGCCGCAATTACGGAAGGATGCGCCCATGACTTCGGTCTTGATGCCGTTACGCTTGTAGTAGGCGAAGATGCGGCGGACGGATTGCACGCCGGGGTCGTTGGCGCCGGAGGAGGCGGCTTCGTTCCAGTTGGCGCCCTGGGCCTTCTTGTGCCAGTCGTAGATACGGCCGACGAACGGCGAGATCAACTGGACCTTGGCGTCGGCGCAGGCGACGGCCTGGGCGAACGAAAAGAGCAGGGTGAGATTGCAGCGGATACCTTCCTTTTCGAGCTCGGCGGCGGCCTGGATGCCTTCCCAGGTGGAGGCCATCTTCACGAGGATGCGTTCCTTGGGGATGCCGGCGGCCTTATAGAGAGCGATGAGTTCGCGGGCCTTGGCGACGGTGGCGGTCTTGTCGAAGGAGAGGCGGGCGTCGACTTCGGTGGAGACGCGACCCGGGACAATCTTGAGGATCTCGGTGCCGAAGGAGATGAGGAGCGCGTCGACGGCGGCCTGGACGCCCTTGCTCTTGTTATCCTGGGCGGCCTTCTGAAGGAGGGCCTGGTACTCAGGCATCTGGACAGCCTTGAGGATGAGGCTCGGGTTGGTCGTGGCGTCCAGAGGCTTGAAGGCCTTCATGGCGGCGAAGTCGCCGGTGTCGGCGACGACCTTGGTGTGTTGGCGAAGCTGTTCGAGTGCGTTCATGAGTGAAGGGTTCGGAGCGTGTTAAAGGGGGCGGGCTTGTCCAGCCCGACCCGAAAAAACGGGTGTCCGCCTGCCGTCTAGGCATCTCTCGCTTGTTTCGGAGGGCAGGGTGGTGCAAATTGCCCCATGCGAATCAAGGTCAAGCAGGCGCTCGCCGCCGAGCAACCGCTCAAGGGTATCACGGTTTCTGGCTGGGTCCGTACCCGTCGCGACGCGAAGGACTTCTCCTTCGTCGAGATCAACGACGGCTCCTGCTTCAAGAACCTCCAGGTGGTGGTGGACGCCACTGCTCCGGGCGCGGAACACCTTAAGGAGGCGCTGACGGGCTCTTCGGTCAGCGTGGACGGCGAACTCGTGCCGTCCCCGGCCAAGGGCCAGAAGTGGGAGCTCAAGGCCACGGCCTTCCGGCTCCTTGGGCGGGCCGACGAGACTTTCCCTCTTCAGAAGAAGGGGCATACCGTCGAATTCCTGCGCACGATCCCTCATCTACGCGCCCGGACTAATCGCCTCGGCTCGATGATGCGCGTGCGCAGTCGCATGGCCATCGCGGTCCATGAGTTCTTCCAGCAGCGCGGCTTTGCTTATGTCCACACGCCGATCGTGACCGCCAGCGATTGCGAAGGCGCCGGGGAGCTTTTTCGCGTCACGACTCTCGATCCTGTCGCGCCGCCAAAGACGCCCGAGGGCAAGGTCGACTGGTCGGCCGACTTCTTCGCGAAGCAGTCGTATCTCACCGTGTCAGGTCAGCTCGAAGGCGAGACCCTGGCTTGCGCCTTGGGTGATGTCTATACCTTCGGACCGACTTTCCGGGCGGAGAATTCGCACACCAGTCGCCACGCCAGCGAGTTTTGGATGATCGAGCCCGAGATGGCTTTCTGCGATCTCGAAGGCGATATGCGCTGCGCCGAGGAACTCGTAAAATACCTAGTAAAGACGGCCTTGGAACAGTGTTCGGATGAGCTCGAATTCTTTAATGCTTACGTCGATAAAGGCCTGCTCGAGCGCCTGCGATTCGTCGCCGAAAGACCCTTCGCGCGCGTCACGTATACCGAGGCCGTGGAGCTCTTGCTGAAGTCTGGTCGTAAATTCGAGTATCCCGTCGTCTGGGGCGAGAACCTCCAGTCCGAGCACGAACGTTATCTCACCGAGGAGCATTTCAAGTGCCCCGTGACCGTCCGCGATTATCCGAAGGCCGCGAAGCCATTCTACATGCGCCAGAACGACGACGGGAAGACCGTCGCCGCCATGGATGTCCTCGTGCCGGGCGTCGGCGAGATCGTGGGCGGTAGTCAGCGCGAAGAGCGTCTCGATCGCCTCGTGGCCGCGATGCAGGCGCATGGCCTGGATCTGGCCGGCTATGGCTGGTATATCGATACGCGCCGCTTTGGTTCCGTGCCGCATGCCGGCTTCGGGCTTGGTTTCGAGCGCCTGCTGATGTTCGTCACCGGTGAAGGCAACATCCGCGACGTGATCGCATATCCGCGCACGCCTGGGCACGCCTGAGGTGCTTTACTGGGGGCGGATGAGGTCGAGCAACGCTCGGGCCGTAGCGCAGTTGTGCCTTACCATCTGTTGGCTGGGCGTCGTCGGCTTTGCGTCCTTGGCTGCCGTGTGCGGCGAGGGGGTCGCGGTGAAGACTGGCGAAGTCGAAGCCACCATGCCGACGGCATTACCATAGGAGTCGATGATGGGGCCGCCGCTCGAGCCGCGCGCGTAGTCGGCCGTAATCTGCATGAAGACCGAGCCATTACGTTCTGGTTCGTTCATCTTGAAGTAGCGCGTGATGATGCCGTCCGAGATGCAACCAAAGGAG
>CAXNMQ010000003.1:0-152500 GCA_964203605.1 Opitutales bacterium | reverse complement strand
GGTAGTTCGCGAAACGATCACGCCAGCTTCGCCCGAAACGCACGCCCCAGATGCCGTTCAGCGCATCTTCGACCCGGCTCAGCATCAGCACGGCGAAGCCGAGGATGAGCGCCAATCCGATCACGCCCGCCTCGCCGCTTGCAGCGTTCTTGAGTAGTCCATCGACGAGTCCGTCCAGGTCTTTGTTGATCTCTCGTAAGGTCACGACTTGGCCAGACTTACCCGCTTGTGCGACGACCTGCGGCGCGACGTACTCGACGGCGGCGACGATCGCGCGCTTCGCCGGATTGTCCGCCTGCGCGCCGGCGCGCGAGAGGATGAAGCCCGACACCGTGAGCGCGAGCGCGAGGAGCGGCCCCAGCGACATCAGCGTATAATAAGTGAGCGCGGCGGACTGTTGTGGCAGTCGATTGTCAAAGACTCCGTACCAAGTCGTGGCGAGCACGCGCCAGGTAGCCTTCAGGCCTCCACGCCATCCGCGTTGCGCGAGTGCTTCCGGCGTCCAGCTGGTGGCGAAGAAGCCGGGGCTGCGTGGATCGCTCGGTGATTCAGCGGTGGGGCCCTTGTTCATGGGCTGAAAGTGGGGCAGGGGACCGCCCTCCGCAATCTCCGCCCTCCGCCGGCCTGGTGAACACCGTGAGCAACACCAACAACTGACGTTTGCCGACCCGTCCCGCCCCCGATTTTGTTGGGGGATTCACCCTAACCGTGCCTCCTTCTCAAATTTTCGTTAAAAACCCCAATTGTGAATAAAGTTTTTTACCTAAGTAGCGAAATGTCAGTATCTTGCGTTAAAACACTACATCTAGTGGTGAAATAAATTTGCAGACCCTACATCTAGTAATTTACTTCCGGACATACCAATCACCTAGCGGCCTTTCCGGCCTCTAACTAAGCCCTTTACCCCACTCTCCATCCATGGAAACCATCACCATCAAAGTAGGTCAGAAAACCTTCATCCTCGATAAGACCAAAGCCGAGGAAGCCTTCGCCAACAAGCGCGTCATCAACGGTCGCGAGACCATGTTCTTCAACATCCTCCCGCTGAAGTACCAGTGGGCCTACGATCTCTACAAGACGATGAAGAACAACCATTGGGAGCCCGAGGATATCCCGATGCAGAAGGACTGCGAACAGTGGCGCGACCAGACCGGCCAGATCAGCGAGATCGATCGTTGGATCGTCAAGATGGCCATCGGCTATTTCTCCGCCGCCGAAGGCATCGTCGGCGACAACATCATCCACGTCGTCCGCGAAGTCGTCACCGCCCCCGAGCTCAAGCTCGTCCTGGGCCGTCACGCACACGAGGAGAACATCCACGCCGACTCGCTCGTCTACATGATCTCCTCGCTCGGCATCAACCCGCACGAGTGCGAGGCGATGTTCGAGGATATCCCGACGATCGCCAACAAGGCCGCCTTCGTCGTCAACAATTCCCGCGCGCTGCGCCGCAAACTCGACCTCACCAAGCTCGAAGACAAGCAGGCCCTCGCCCACAATATCTTCCTCTTCGGTCAGTGCATGGAAGGCACCCAGTTCTACGGCCTCTTCGGCATGGTGCTCTCCCTCGCCCGCCAGAACAAGTTCCCGGGCATCGGCCAGATGTTCCGCTACACCCTGCGCGACGAATCCAACCACATCGATCTCTTCCGCAACCTGCTCGCCGAGCTGGTGAAGGAGAACCCCGACGTCTGGACGCCTGCCTTCAAGGAAGAACTCCGCCAGCTCATGGCCACCGCCGTGACGCTCGAGAAGGAGTTCATCCGCGACTGCCTGCCGGTCAACGGCCTCGGCCTCTCCTCCAAGGAGTTCGAGCAGTATATCGACTTCATCGCCGACCGCCGCCTGCGTAACTGCGGCCTCGATCCGCTCGTCGCCGAGACGATCAATCCTTTCCCCTGGCTGTCCGAGATGATGGACCTCAAGAAGGAGCAGAACTTCTTCGAAGGCCGCGTCACCGAATACCAAAAGCAGGGCGCCCTCGGTACCGTCAGCGACGACGAGCTTTAATCGTCCTCTGGTCAAATTCAGGCGTTACCCCCGCAGCGCCTGCTTTGGCACGTTTCCTGTTCTTACTTAACCACTTTCCTTTCACCAAAAACCATGCGCCGGCCACCGCCGACGCACTTCGACCTTCGTCTCTTCCTTTCCGCCTCCCTCCCTTTCCCTCACCACTCTCTTCAATATGAAATCCGAACTCCCTTTCTTCCGCGAAGATATCGCCCTCAAGAACGCCGTCCGCTCCCCGTCCGGCGCCAAGCCCCGCTTCAACTGGCGTGAGTCGCTGCCCGCCGTCACCGGTGGTGCCGCCGCCGGCCTCGATGCCGCGCAGATCGCCGACATCATCGGCGCCGCGCTCACCGACCTCCTCATCGCCCGTCAGGAACAGGACATCTTCACCGAATCCAACCGCCAGTTCGTCGCCGCCGTCGCCAGCGACGTCGTCCGCGTGCTCTCCCAGTCCGGCGTCCAGGTCGGCGAAGGTCTCGTCCTCCAGGCCATCGAGGACGCCCTCGTGCGCTACAACCGCCATGACGTCGCCAAGAGCCTCCTCTTCTCCCGCGGCGGCTTCGACGTCGCCGTCGAGCCCGTCTCCGTCACGACCCGCCTGATGCGCCGCAACGGCCAGGTGGTGCCTTGGCTCCCCAACAAGATTGCCCTCGCTGTGCGTATGGCCTTCCACTCGCTCGAGCAGGACCCCGCCCCTTGCGAGCGCGTCGCTTCCGCCGTCACCCGCCGCGTCGCTGACCTCGGACAGACCATCATCGGCATCGAGGAGGTCCAAGACCTCGTCCAGGAAGAGCTGATGCGCCAGGGTCACTATAAGGTCGCTCAGAACTACATCCTTTACCGCGCCCAGCGCGCCCGCGAACGCGAGCTCCTCGCCGCCCAGCCGGCCATCGTCGACGACCGTCAAGAGTCGATGATTCTCGTCAAGAACGCCGACGGCTCCACCTACCTCTGGAACGGCGACGAACTGCGTAAGCGTATCGCCTTCGCCGCCGCCGGACTCGAGCTCGTCCGCTCGCCTGAGCAGATCGAATCCGAACTCCGCCGCGGTCTCTTCAACGAGATCACCGAGGCCGACCTCCGCAAGACGATCGAGCTCAACGCGAAGAGCCTCGTCGAAGTCGACGCCGACTTCGCCAAGTTCGCTGCGCGCATCTGCCTCACGTACATTTACGAGGAAGTCCTCGGCTGGAGCATCACCCGCGACGGCGTCTCCCAACTCAAGGAATTCCACCGCGCGCAGTTCGCTGCCTACATCGACCGCGGCATCGCGATCGGCCGCCTCTCGCCCGACCTCCGCAAGTACAACCTCGCCAAGCTCGCCGACGCCCTCGACCCGATGGCGGACCTCGACTTCGAACTCCTCGGCGTACAGACGATGTACGACCGTTACCTCATCATCGACAAGACGGTGAAGCCGGCCCGCCGCCTCGAGACGCCCCAGTTCTTCTGGATGCGCGTCGCGATGGGCCTCTTCCTCCGCGAAGAGAAGAGCCGCGAGGATTGGGTCATCCGCCTCCACGCACTCTACAAGTCCCGCCGCTTCTGCAGCTCGACGCCGACCCTCTTCAACTCGGGCACGCTCCACAGCCAGCTCTCGTCCTGCTACCTTTACCAGGTCAACGACACGATCGAGTCCATCATGATCCGCGGTATCGCGGAGAACGCCTTCCTCTCCAAGTGGGCCGGCGGTCTCGGCGGCTCTTGGACCTCCGTCCGCGGCACGGGCTCCTACATCAAGGGCACCAACGGCGAATCTCAGGGCATCATCCCGTTCCTCAAGCTGCACAATGACCAGCTCGTCGCCGTCAACCAGGGCGGCAAGCGCCGTGGCTCCGGCTGCGCCTACCTCGAGACCTGGCACAACGACATCGAGGACTTCCTCGAGCTCCGCAAGAACACGGGCGACGACCGTCGTCGCACGCACGACATGAACACGGCCAACTGGATCCCCGACCTGTTCATGAAGCGCCTCAAGAACCGCCAGAACTGGACGCTCTTCCTTTCCAACGAGGCTCCGGACCTGCACGAGACCTTCGGCGCCGATTTCGAGAAGCGCTACGTCGCTTACGAGGCTCGTGCTAAGAAGGGTGAGATCTTCGGCAAGGAGATGCCGGCCATCGAACTCTGGAAGAAGATGCTCGGGATGATCTTCGAGACCGGCCACCCGTGGATCACCTTCAAGGACCCCTGCAACGTCCGCTCCCCGCAGGATCACGTCGGCGTCATCCACTCCTCCAATCTCTGCACCGAGATCACGCTCAACACGAGTGCCGAGGAGACCGCCGTCTGCAATCTGGGCTCCGTCGTCCTCGATTCGCACCTCAAGGCCGATGGCAGCATCGACCATGCGATGCTCCGTGAGACCGTCACGGTCGCCGTCCGCGCCCTCGACAACGTCATCGACATCAACTTCTACCCGACCAAGGCCGCCGAGGTCTCCAACCTCCGCCACCGACCGGTCGGCATGGGCGTCATGGGTCTCCAGGATTGCCTCTACCGTCGCGACATCTCCTTCGCCTCCGACGCCGCCGTCGAGTTCAACGACGAGATCATGGAAGCCGTGGCTTACTACGCCTACGAGACCTCCTCCGACCTCGCCGCCGAACGCGGTACCTACAGCACTTACAAGGGCTCCAAGTGGGACCGCGGCCTGCTTCCGCAGGACACCGTCGACCTGCTCGAGCAGGAACGCGGCGAACCGATCGAGGTCAAGCGTGGCGGTCTCATGGACTGGGCTCCGGTCCGCGCCAAGATCGCCAAGCATGGCATGCGCAACTCCAACGTGCTCGCCATCGCCCCGACCGCCACGATCTCGAACATCGTCGGCAGCTCGCCTTGCATCGAGCCGACCTACAAGAACCTCTTCGTGAAGAGCAACCTCTCCGGCGAGTTCACCGAACTCAACGGCTACCTGGTGCGCGACCTCAAGAAGCTCGGGCTCTGGAGCCAGGAGATGATGCAGCAGGTCAAGTACTTCGACGGCGAACTCAAGGACATCCCGGAGATCCCGCAGGTCATCAAGGACAAGTACCTCACGGCCTTCACCATCGAGAACAAGTGGCTCATCGACGCCGCCGCCCGCCGCCAGAAGTGGATCGACCAGGCGCAGTCGCTGAACCTCTTCCTCCCGACCCCGGACCTGAAGATGCTCTCGCACATGTACCAGTACGCCTGGCGCACGGGTCTCAAGACCACCTACTACCTCCGCACCCTCGGCGCCTCCAACATCGAGAAGGCCACGGTCGAGAAGGCTACGAAGCCCGAGAAGACTGATAAGCCGACGTATACCGAAGCCGAGAAGAACGCGTGCTCCATCGAGGCCATGCGCAACGGCGGCATCTGCGAGTCCTGCCAGTAAGACGTAACCGGAGTGTAGAGGGTCCGAGTATCGAGTATAGCTGGGTTGAAAAGGGCGTCCGCCAGGACGCCCTTCTTGTTTTCAAGGTAGGGGCGGTCATTGCCATGACCGTCCGTTTGCCAAGGCACGTGCGTCGCGCCAGGCAAGGTCGGCTCGTCCATTCTCAATGACTCCGTCCTCCCACGGACGCGACGCAGTCGCGCCCCTACCCTCAAGCCCGCAGCCAATCAACCGGTCTCTGGTTTCATTGAGCGCCCAACCGCTAACCGCTAACCGCCAACCGCCTGTCTTCGTCCCATACTCTATACTCGATACTCCATACTCCATTCGGCTATCTTTCCCCCATGTCCGACATCGCCACTTCCGCCGGCAAGGTCCGCGTGCTGTCCCGCGAAGAATCCTTCGCCGAGCTCGCCCGCCGCATCAACGACCTCGCCGCCCGTGGCCCCGCCTCCGTCGGCCTCAGCGGCGGTTCCACGCCCAAGGCGTTCTATGCCTGGGTGGTCCGTACCGGCGCGCTCACGGCCGAAGCCATCGCCCGGATCGACTGGCACGTGAGCGACGAGCGTTGCGTCCCGCTGTCCTCCGACGATTCGAATTTCGGCCACGCTGTCCGCGGTATGCTGGATGCGCTCGGCGTCCCCGCTGCCCGTCGCTTCCCTTGGCCCGTCGAGCTCGCCCCGGTCCAAGCCGCGGCCGCCTATGAGGCCGGCTGGGCCCAGCGTTCGCCCTCCAAGGCCTTCGACCTCTGCGTCCTCGGCCTCGGCGACGACAGTCATATCGCTTCGCTCTGGCCGAAGTGCCCGCTGATCGGTCAGCAGACCGGCCCCCGCTTCACCGCCACTGAGTGGCCGGGCCGCGGCTGGCGCCTGACCATCACTGAAGCGGGCCTGGCGCAGTGTGGTGCCATCGTGGTGCTCGTCGGTGGCGCCGGTAAAGCCTCCGCCCTCCGTGAGATAGCTTGTGGGGAATTCGCGCCGAAGCTTCACCCTGGGCAGGTGCTGCGTGCGCACGTGTCCCGGGTCACCTGGCTCGCCGATCAAGAGGCCGCCGCCGGCCTCTGAGTTATCAAGCGCCGACCGTCTTCACGACTTCGCTCTTCGGCTCGGCCGGCTTGGGCTTATCGTCGCCGGTTTTTTTCGCCCCCTCTGGCAGGTCTCCCGCGGCCTTGGCCTTGAGGCTGGCGACCGTCTCGTGGCCCATGACGTGCTGGATCAGCGTGTGGGAGACAAATCCTTTGGATGACTCGACGGGACTTTCCTGCACGAAATAGAGCCGACGGAGCTTCTCGTTGAGGATCAAAGGAGCCCGGTAGATGATTTTCTGGGCTCCATTGGCATCCGTGATGCCCATGTAAAAATTCACCACTTCGCGTCGCTGTATGACGACCGGGCTACGCGCCCGTTTCGTCGGCTCGGCGTAAAAGACCTTGCCGGCCATGCTGCAAAGCAGGCGTGACTTGCTGAGATTGAGGACTTCAAACCCGCCGAACGGAAACGTGTCCACGTTGATGTTGAACGTCCGGGCCATGATCTTGTTGGTACCCTCGACGGCGAAAAGCAGCGCCAAGGCCTCCTGGTCATTCTCGCCGACGGCGAAGGTCGCGAAGGGCAACCAAACTTCGACCGGCGCGGCTCCGGGTTTGCCGTTCGGGTTGGGGGCTAGGCTGCGTCGCACAATGGCCACTTGCGCCGGACCTTCATAGAGGATCGTACCGCTCATGTTCATCGTCCCAGGGCCGATCAGGGTGACGCCATGGTCGGTCTGGACTCCGAGCTCGAGGCTCTCGCCCTCGGCGAGGGTCGGAGCCGTCCACCAGGTGATCGTGAGGGCGCAAGTCCGCTCGGAAGGCGCGGAGCGCGCGCCGCCGGCTTTCTTGGTCGCGGGCTTGGTCCCCGGATCGGCGCCGAGGACGGGTGCGAGGGAGAATGCGGCGAGGAGGATCGCCGCCAGGAAGGCACGGGAGACCATGGGATCAGATTTCGTTGGCGTTGAGCCAGCGGATGGAAGTCGCCTTGAAGCGACGACCGAGGAGGCGATTGATATTCCAGTTCTCCTTTTCGGCATCCGTAGCATTGTTTGGCAGCCGGTTGAAACTGCTCTCATACATGTCGACGACGGGCACGTTGTTGTATTCGAGGGTAAAGGCGCCGTTCACGCGGTAGTTGGACTTGCGCCGGTTGAGTTCCTCGTAGGGGGCCCCGCGCGCCGAGGGTAGCATGAACTGGGTGGTGCGTTGGACGACGACTTCGACCCACGCGCGGCCGATAGTGTTGCCGGCGTTGTCGAGAGCTTCTCCGTAGGCCCGGACGGTGAAGGTGTCGGAGCGCGCCGTCAGGTTCGGCCCGACGGTGTTGAGGACATCCATCTGCGACACGATTTGCGGCGCCCCGAGACCAGCGACCACCTTTTTCTTGTCATTCGTCTCGCTCATCGAGGCGATTTTGGGGAAACGCTCGGCTTTATCGAAATTGGGGACTTTTTTGTTGAGGACACCATAGACCCCGAAGGTCCCTTCTTCATCCCCATTGAGGGTCGTGAAGTTACGCGTCGACCGGCCGCTGTTCAATAGGGGGTCGGTGACTATCCCGGGGGCGTCAGGTGCGGGGAAAATACCGCTGGCCAGGCTCTCGCTGCTGTTATCGATGGCGGTCTTGTTGATGCCCGATTTATCGATGGCCGCCTGGAGCGCCCCTTTGAGACCGTGGTCCGTGCTCAGGAGCCGGCGATTCACGAAGTCGGCCAAGGACATGAAGGGACCGCGGTTGCGGACCTCCTTGACCACTTCGGCCGCCAACTTGTCGATCTCATCATCCGTCAACTCGCGGAAGTTGTTCCAGACCCCGCTCGCGCCGGTGGCTGGCTTGAAGGAGCGCGCAAATCGCGTCAGCACAGTGCCGCTGGCCAACGTGCCGTCCGGCAGGGTCTGACCGCGCATGCCTGCGAGCACGGCTTTCCAGGCCTGCTTGGAGGTCGAGTTGACGTTGAAGCCGCCGTCGTAGAGCGCATTCCGCGCGAGGTAAGTCGGGTGGGGAAACTCGTCGAAGCGCGGAAAGGCCCCGTTGGCGACCGCGGGCTTGTTGTCCGGCTGGAAGGCGACCCGCTTGTTGGCGAGGGGGTTATAGCCGGCCTCGAGCGCGGCCTTGATGTCGCGGAAGGACGAGGGGTCGAAGGAACTCAGATTGCCGGACGATTTTTTCAGCGTCGCGGCCTGATCGGTCGCGACGTTCGTGTCGGTCGGCAGGTCGGGCCCAGCCGGGAAAGCGTTCTTGCCTCCGGTGAGCGAGTAGGAGTTGGCCTGGAGGTTCAGCCCGCTGAAGTAGTAGGCGTCCCACAGTGCCAGGTTGGCGGCGAACGCGTGGTCGGTGCGCACGTTGGCGACGTTGCGGATGACGCGCGTCCCTTGGTGGACGGCGACGTAGCCGTGTTCGGGGATGGCCTTGTCGGCGCCGGACTCCTCCTTGGGGCCCGGCCAGTCGGTGATCTTGGTCAGATCCTCGATGCCGGGATGGGCGAACGAGGAGCCGACCGTGAGGTCGGCATCGGTGTTAACCTGCGCGAAACCGGCGGAGCCTAGCTGCGCGAGGGAAAGCAAGGGGCGGCGGGGTACTGGGAACAGGATGGTGTCCGAGCGCTGGGTGGTCGCCGGGTCGATGCTGGAGCCCCAGTAGGCGTTCTCGTTGCTGCTCGAGAGGGCGATCTCGGGCTCGGAGTCGATCTTGCGTTGCGAGAGCACCCAGCCGATGGGCGTGTGCGCCTTGCCGTCGTAGCCGTAGAGGTGGGCCTGCTGCGCGCGCACGCTGAGGAAGAAGGGCGACATCGGCGCGTGCAGGATTTCCACCGGGGTCTCTATCTTTGTCGTAAGAGCTGGGTTGAACTTGAAGGCCCCGTCGCTCCGCGACGCGGGATACCAGATGGACTGGGTTTTTCCGGTCATCTCGGCGGAACGGAGGACGAAGTCCGTGAGGAAGAAAGGCTGCTTGGTGTCGCCCAGGTCCTTCCTGATATCCCCGAAAATACGCGAATTCAAGGTGCCGGACCGGCCGCTGATGATGTTGGGTCGGCCGAGTT
The DNA here is from genome assembly GCA_964203605.1 of Opitutales bacterium. Classification (GTDB taxonomy): domain Bacteria; phylum Verrucomicrobiota; class Verrucomicrobiia; order Opitutales; family UBA953; genus UBA953. The sequence goes on along the minus strand of CAXNMQ010000003.1, from coordinate 143,058 downwards.
CCGGGTCGCCGTTCTCGGGCCCGAAGGACACTTGGATGCCATTCACGTCGATGTCGCCCCGCCAACGATTCGCGCCTTGATAGTCCGCGAGGTTTCTCCCGGTCGCGATACGATAGTCGGGAAGCCGGGCGCTCAGCCCGGCGATGCTGTTCATCCAGTCCTCGTTATACTGGATGATATTGTGCCAGTGGCCATTGTCGTTGCCGTACATCGGCCAGCCGGAAGTCATGGCTTGGAAGTTCAGCAGCAGGGGCTCGTCGACCAGGTGCTGCCCGGGCGCCGAGCCCGCGCCTTCGTAGACATAGTTCGAGACCTGCCGGGTGCTCGGGTTATAAGTCGGATTCGGCGTTTTCGCCGAGCCGAACCAACGGCGATCGGGGCTCAGGTTCTGCCCGTCGATGCTCTTGTTGTTCAGCAGGTAGAAATTCCATTTCTGGTGACCACCGACAGCGGTCGTCCCATTGCGCAAGCGGGGAAAAACGTAGGTCGCGGTGTTTGGCATACCTTCCTCGCCGACCACGCGGTTATCGTAATTCACCCAACCGGAGTTGCGCACGGTGAACTGCAAGGTCTTCCCCCCGATATTGGGCGGCGGCGGGACATCGAGGGTGAGTTTCAGACTGCGCGCCGTGCCGTCCCAGCCGGGTAGGGCATCCCTGAGCGCCCGGGAGTTTTTGACGTCTCTCCAGATATCCAAGGCGTTATGGAAATTCGCCGGGTTGAGCCACCCCGTCCCCGGGGTTGTAACAATAATTTCCGATGAAACCGACCTTGGGAATCGCCCCGACGCCGGCTGGTGCCGCCACCGCGTACGGTTTGTTGTCCACCCTTCTGGCGGGCATGAAGCCCCATGTCCAGAGGCGCGCGTCGACGGCATCGAACGGCCGTTCCTCCATCTGCGAGAGGATATCGCTCCCGCGGCGATGGCGGACGTTATAGAACGGGGTCATCTTGTAGACCGCGGTGGCGCCGAGGTCGTAGCCGAAATCGGTCGTCGTGATGGTGGTGTTGTCCGCACGGTTGGACTGGTAGTCTCCGCCCATATATTTCGTGCTGATGGTCTTGACCTCGCCTGGCGCGAGGCGGAATTTTTTCCCGGGGTTCACCAGTCGGAAGGAGAACGAACGGTTCTCGTAAGCCCCGTCGCCCAAGGCGATCTCGCCGATCGTCAGGGTGCGACTCACTTGGTAGCCAAGCCAAGGCCCGGTGGCGGCGGGCAGCAGGGGCTCTTGGCCCGTATGGGGATTGCTCGGGCGCTCTGGGTCGAAGTATTGTAATTCCGTGCTATTAAAAACCCAGTCCCTGAGCTGGACATCGACGATGTAGGGCAGGGAGTCTCCGTTGGTCACCATCGCGATGCCCTCGAACTCGATCGCGACATCGTAGGGATTGTGCACCATGACGACGGGGTCGATGGTCAGGCCGATGGTGCCATGCGGGTCGCCCGAGGTCTGGCCCGAAAACACACCGGAAAACACCATCGAGAAGCGGACAATCGACGGCATCAAACTCATCGAGGTGGGCCAGGTGCGCGTGGTCAGCTCGACGCTTTTCTTGCCGTCGGCGAGTTCGAAATAGGCATCGTCGACCGTCCGGGCCGGGTTGGCCAAGCCCATGCGATCGAAGTTGGTGATGATGTCCCCCGTGTTGGAGGTGCCCCCCCCGCCGGCTTGATTGTTGAAGGCATGCCGAAGGATCTCGGGGTAGCGTAGGCGCTGCTCGCCTTGGAAACTCGGCGAGGCGGTCGGCGCGGTGAAATTGTTGCGGTAAAAATAACGGTTGGCGGTCGGGCTGCCGCCGGCGGCGTAAAACCCGTTCGGCGTGGGGGCTTTTTCCCATGACGCGGTCCCGCCCGTGCGCCCTCGCTGCATCGGGGAGTTGCGGTTGCCTGAGGCAAAGGTCAACGGTTCGACCCCGCGGGCGACCACGGCGTCGTCCGCGGCGGCCTCTTGGCCACGGAGCGCGCCCGAGGACTGGCCGGCTTGCTCGACCTCGCGTTTGTACATCCGGTAATAATTACGGTAGAGATCCCAGGTCGGGCCGCGGACGATGCGCCCGGTGAGATTTTCTGGGTGGGTGGCAACAAGCTCTGCCCAAGGCAGGACATTGCGACGTTCTTGAAGGGCAGGCCGTCCGCTGTCGGTCCTCCAAGTGGTCTGGGTCGCGTTGGGGCTAAGCTCGGTGTTGGCCGCAATCCGCACCCCGTCGTGGTTGTGTCCGTAAAAAGCCGAGCGCAGCGGCGCCTCGTAGACGAAGCCGAGGCGTTCGGGAGTTTCCCCTCCGTTGCGGGTCTTCAGGTCGGTGTAGGATGAGCCCAGCAGGTTCCTCAGGGAGCGCGGCGCCCATTCGGAGGCCCGGGGCGAAGCGAGCAGCAATTGATTGTCAGAGCCGAGCTTGTCGACGAGGTTCGGGCGGTTGTAATCGAGGTCCACCGCGAAGCCGGCGGCGCCGAGTCCGGCCGTGGTAACGGCGGCGTTAGGCGAACCGTGGAAGAGCGACTGCTTGCTTTCCCTCAGCTTGATGACGCTCGAGCTTGGCGCCGGGAACTGGATCGCCGTTTCTTTTTGCCCGGGATAGAGCTCGATGCCGCGGTACATCGCATAGGGCAGTTCGAAGGCAGTCGAGAGGTCGATCTTCACGCCGCCGTTGTAGGTGTCGGTCAGCGTCGAGTAAGAATAAGTGGTGATGTCGTGCCAGAGGAGTTTGGCGGCGTCGTTCATCGCATTGCCGGCCGAGACGCCTCCCTGCTTGGCGGCCCAGGCGGAAAGGCCCGAGATGCCGACAGCCTTGGAGAGCTGGTAGGCTTGCGGATTACCGGCCGCGTCGGTGAGGTCCTTCGCCCGCCAGACGTCAAAATTGAAGCCGGCCGGCAGTTGGCCCTTTGAATTCACGCCCTCTTTGATTGTTTCGCCGGAGCCTCCGATGACGCCGATGGAGTTGCGCTGATTGGCGGAGCCGGCGAAGCCCTTGTCCCAATTTTCGGTGGAGAGCCACGAGCCGCCACTGGTCGAGGCGTAGTAGTCCGGCAGGTTGACCTTGGCCTTCACGCCTTCGTCGCCGATCCAGAACGCGTAGCGCCCGTTGGCGCCCAGCGACTTGGTGTCGCTGAAGGCGGGGCCGGGCAGCGGCTGCGGGCGCGCGTCGACCGCGCCCATGTAATTGCGCTGCAGTGCGGTCAGTCCGGCCGGCAGGTTGACCGAACCGTAGGAGACGAGCGGCACGATTTCCGAAGGAACGGTACTAATCGGGTTGGCGAGATCGTCGATGTAGGCTTGGGCTTCCTGGGCTTTCGTCGCCACCTCCACGCGGCGGCGACTGGTGCGCGACGTGGCGTCATCATTCGACTCAAAATAACTCCGATTCGGGACGTAGTTCGGCAGTCGTGCCGGAGAGTTCGGGGGAGGCATTGACGTCGAACGGTGAGGCCAACCAGCCCAGGAAGAGACGCGAGTCGGCGGGATTGGTGACATCCCAGTCGCGGACGCGCGTGGCGTCCGCACCGCCCGTCGCCCACACGCCGGTGAGGTAGCGCTTCTGGTGATGAAGTTTGGCCGCTTTTCGGGGCGTGATTGTTGGCGCGATTCGGGAGGTCGCGGATCGGGTCGATTGTGGCGGCGTCATTGTTGCCGACGGCTTTATCATTGTCGGCGTACATGTCCGCACGCATGGTCACGCGCTGGTCGGGGCCAGCGAGCTGCTGCAGCTGTCCAATCGCAATGCGGGCGGAGGCCAAGGCGTTAAAGCGGGCGCGAAGGTAGCCGGCGTGGCTCTGGGCTAAGCGGCTCTCGACCTGCAGGAAGGAGGCGAGGACGATCACCATCATCACCATGGCAGCCATGATGGTAAGCGACAGAACGAGGGAGAAACCTGAGCGTTTAAGTCTCATAGTAAATTGGGGTGAAATCACGGTAAACCACCCTAGGGGAAAGTCAAAGGATTGGTTATTCGCATTTGTTTCAAAAGACTGAATAAAATCATTTAAAATCATTTAAAATCGTTAAAAGTGCATAAAAACGCCATTTAAAGAGCGGGCTTGCGACCCTTTGGGGTTTGGGGAGGCTCATGGGGTGCAAACCCTACTCCAAGGTGCCGGCATTTTCATCTGGCCGCTCGCGCTCTGCTCCCTGCTCGCCGTTTTCCTGGTCGTCGAACGGGCTCTGGCTCTGCGCGTCTCCCGCGTGGCCCCGGAGGGCGTGCTCAAGTCGGTCTTGAGCGGTAACCTCGACCAAGTCGGACCAGCCGACGGCGAGTCCGTCGCGGGCCGTCTGGTGCAACGCTGGAAGGATGGCACCTCCGGCGAAGTGCTCAAGGCGTGGACGCGCAACGAACTGATCCGTCTCCATCGCGGCCTGCATCTGCTCGACAGTATCGTCGCCGCCGCGCCTCTGCTCGGCTTGCTCGGTACCGTGACCGGCCTTGCGACGCTTTTCCCCGAACAAGGCCTGCCTGATTCCCAGACGCTCACCCGCGGCGTGGGCCTCGCGCTGAGCACGACGATGATCGGACTCTGCATCGCGATTCCCGCGCTCATCGCCGCCAACTGGCTCGGTCGCAGAATGGAGATTCTTTCTTCCCGCCTCGACGTGCTCGTCGAAGCGCTGGAAGCCCGCCGTCGATGAGCCTCGTCGTCGCCCGCCGCCGTCGCGCCGACATCAACGTGGTGCCGCTCATCGACGTGATGGTGGTGCTGGTTTTCTTCCTGCTCATCAGCAGTCGACTCGACCAATCCAGCACGATGGCCATCATTCCGCCGACGGCTTCCGCTGGCTCCGAAGGCACGCCGGCCACGACGCTCGTCGTCGGCGTCGACCGCGACGGTAAGCTCTACCTCGAAGGTAAGGAAATCGCTTCCGCCGCGCTCGCCAAGGCTCTCGTCGACCATGCGCTGAAGTCGCCAGGCACCGAAGTGGTAATCGTCGCCGACGAGCGTTCCCTCACCGGCGCCGCGGTCAGCGCACTCGACGCGGTCGCCAAGGCCGGCTTGAAGCCGCGCCTGCAGACCCGCCAGCCGCGCTGAATTTTTCCTATGTCGAAGCGTCCTTCCGAATCCCTCCGTCTGCTGGAGGCCTACACGCAAGCCCACGGCACGTCCGGCCACGAAGACGCGGTCCGCGCGATCTTCGTCCGCGAACTCCGCGGCCGCACGCTGCAGGCCGATGGCCTCGGCGGCGTGCTCGCCTCGCCGGCCAAAGAGAAGCAGGGCCCACGCGTGGTCCTCACCGCCCACATGGATGAGATTGGTTTTCTCGTTCAGGCGGTCACGCCCGACGGCTTCCTTCGTCTGACTCCTGTCGGCGGCTGGCCGGACGGCGTCCTCGCCGCCCAACGTCTCCGCATCTGGTCGCGCTCGGCGCAGAAGGAATTCATCGGCATCGTCGCCGCGCTCCCGCCCCACCAAGGCGGCGCCCAGGCCGCTTCCGCCGATAAGGTGCTCGTCGATATCGGCGCGCGCTCGGCGGAATCCGTGGCCCGTCTCGGCATCCGTCCCGGCGACCCCGTGGTGCCCGAAGGCCCGTTCACGGCCCTCGCGGAGCCGGGTCTCTATTCGGCCAAAGCCTTTGATAATCGCGTCGGCATGGCCGCGCTCACGCTCGCGACGCATGAGCTCGACGCCTCCGCGACGCCGTGCGATCTGCTCGCGGTGGCGACGGTGCAGGAGGAAGTCGGCTGCCGCGGCGCGGTCGTCGCCGCACGTCTCGCGAAGCCCGACGTCGTCATCGTCCTCGAAGGCCCGCCGGCCGACGATCTTCCTGGTCTCGCTCCGCATGGCGAGACGCAAGGTGCCCTCGGTGCTGGCGTGCAGGTGCGCGCCTACGATCCGACGGCGATTATGAATCCCCGCCTCGTCGACCTGACCCTCGCGGTCGCGGCGGAGAAGGGCATCCCTTGCCAGCTCGCGGTCCGTCGCACGGGCGGCACCGATGCGCGTTCCTTCCAAGCCCACGAATTGGGCGTACCGGTGATCGTGCTCGGCGTCCCCGCGCGCTATATCCATACGCACAATGCTGTCATCGACCTCGCCGACCTCCAGGCGTGCGTCGAACTGTCCGTCGCGCTCGTCCGCCGCCTCGATGCGAAGACAGTGAAGAGCCTCACGCAGGTTCTGTGAGCGTCCCTCGCCACCCCCGCCCGGCCGGGGGGTGCCGGGCGCGTCTTCTGGCCTGAGTCCGCACAATCCGCTTGAGAGGGGAGGGGGCTCCGCTGACAGTAGGTCCATGTGCGCGGACAAGAAACCCGCCTCAGCCTCCGGCAAGGAAGGCTTCGAGGCCGAACTCAAGAAGCTCGAGCAGCTCGTCGAGTCCCTCGAGTCCGGCGACGTCTCGCTCGACGAGCTCGTCGCGAAGTATGAGGAAGGCATGCGCCTCCTGAAGTCCTGCCAGAAGTCGCTCGAGGCCGCCGAACTGCGCATCGAGCAGCTGGGTAAGCGCGGCGAAGATTCGCAGGGCTGATGTCGCTCCTCGCGTCCATCCGCGGGCCAGAAGACGTCAAGGCCCTCGCTCCCGAGCAACTCCCGTTGCTCGCCCAGGAGATCCGCGAACGCCTCGTCGCCGTCACCGCCAAGAACGGCGGCCACATCGGTCCCAATCTCGGCGTGGTCGAGCTCTCGATCGCGCTGCACCGCGTCTTCGGTACGCCGCAGGACAAATTCGTCTTCGACGTGGCCCACCAGGGCTACGTCCACAAGCTCCTCACCGGCCGTAATGGCACCGACTTCGATGGTATCCGCACGACGGGCGGCCTGAGCGGCTTCCTCAATCGCGAGGAGAGCCTGCACGACGTCTTCGGCGCCGGCCATGCGGGCACGGCGCTCTCCGCCGCTGTCGGCCTCGCCAACGCCCGCGACCGCCTCGCCGAGGATTCTCATGTCGTCGCGCTCATTGGCGACGCGGCCCTCACCTGTGGTGTCACGATGGAGGCGCTCAATAACGCCGCGAAGTCGACCAAGCGCCTGGTCATCGTGCTCAACGACAATGAGTGGTCCATCGACCGCAATGTCGGCGCGGTCGCCGATATCCTGAGCCGCCTGATCGTCACGCGCCCCTATAATAATTCGCAGCAGGGCTTGAAGCGCCTGCTCGGCAAGACGCGTTTCGGTACGAAGGTCTTGGACTTCGGTCGCAGCTTCAAGCGCCACGTGAAGAACTGGTATACGCACAGCTCCTCGCTCTTCGAGCAGTACGGCGTGCGCTACGTCGGCCCGATTGACGGGCATGACCTCGGCGCCCTCGAGCGCTACCTCAATTTCTGCAAGGACTCCACGGGCCCGATTCTTCTCCACGTCCGCACGGAGAAGGGCCGAGGCCTCGGCGCCGCGCTCAAGAATCCGGAGAAATTCCACGGCACGGGTGCCTTCGACCCCGAGACGGGCGACTCGCTCGCTTCGGGCGCCCCTGGCGCGCCCAAGGCTTGGCAGGATGTCTTTGGCGCGCTGCTCGTCCGCGAAGCCAAGGCCGACTCTCGCGTCGTCGGCATCACCGCCGCGATGCCTTCCGGCACGGGCCTCAATCAGCTGAAGAAGGAACTCCCTGGGCAGTATCATGACGTCGGTATCGCCGAGGAGCACGCCGCGCTCTTTGCCGCCGGCATCGCCGCCCGCGATCTCCGCCCGGTCTGCGCGATCTACTCCACCTTCATGCAGCGCGCCTACGACATGGTCATCCATGACGTCTGCCTGCAGCGCTTGCCGGTCACCTTCTGTATGGATCGCGCCGGCGTCTCGCCGAGCGACGGCCCGACGCACCACGGTCTCTTCGACATCGCCTACCTGCGCTGCGTCCCGAACGTCACGCTGATGCAGCCGAAGGACGAGGACGAGTTCTCGGACATGCTCCACACCGCGCTGAAGTCCGGCGCGCCGATGTTCATCCGCTACCCGCGCGGCGCCGCCGCCGGCAAGGTGATCAAAGCGCAGCCGGCGCTTATCCCTCTCGGTAAAGCCGAAGTCCTCCGCGCCGGTGTCGACGTTCAGTTATGGGCGCTCGGCACGATGGTGCCCGAAGCCCAGGCGCTCGCTGATAAGCTTGCTGCCGAGACCGGTCTTTCCGTCGGCGTGGTTAACGCCCGTTTCGCCAAGCCCATCGACGCCACCTTACTCGTCGAGCAGGCCAAGTCGGCCAAACTCATCGTCACGCTCGAAGATGGCGCCGTCACCGGCGGCTTCGGCACGGGCGCGCTCGAGACGCTCGCCGAACATGGCGTGCGCACGCCCATCGTCCGCCTCGGCTGGCCTGATCGTTTCGTCGGCCATGCGACCGACGTGAAGACCCTGCGCGCCGCCAACGGCCTCTCGCCCGACCAGATGCTGGCGACGGTGAAGGCAGCGTTGAGGTAGGGCGGCCATTGCCATGGCCGCCGTTCGCCGTGGCACGTCCGTATCGCCGGGCAGACTGTTTCGATATTCCAACCTCCGTCTGCCCACGGACGTGATGGTAATCACGTCCCTACCATGATGCATCCCGACGCCTCAGAATCCCCAAGCCACGAGCAGGCGCGTCTCGGAACGGCTGGTGTCGCGGAGATTACGGTCGCCCTTCGTCGAGGGTGATCCGCTGACCTGCCAGAGATGGGTGAGGACCATGGAGCAATCGCCGATGCGGTGTGCGATGCAGGGACCGGCGCAGAGCGCCGAATTCGCGAAGGTCCGGCCATGCGTCCAGCAGCCTTCGGCGACGGCTTCGATGCCGAAAGACCAACGATCGCTGGCCCGGTAGGCCAGGCCTTGCGACCATTCGAGCAGTCCGCAGGTGCCGTCGGCTGCGTGCGATAGGCCGGCGGAGAGATTGGTCACGTAGCACCAGTCGCCGTTGGAGCCGAAGTTCCGCTGCAGGAACAGGCGACCGAAGTAGGACGTTTCGATGCGCTCCTCGCCGCTGGCCGCATCGACGCGGCTGTAACCGAAGGCACCCGCCCAGGCGGCGTTCCATTCGTCGGGCTTGGCGGCACCGAGGAGCTGTTTGTATTCGACCGAGAAGCCTTCGATGAAGGAGCCGCGGAAGTCCGCCGAGCGGAGTACGCCGCCCGCGAGCACGAGATCCATGTGGCTGACGTCGGACAGCCCGATCTCGAGCTGGGTCGCGAGGTCGTAGCCGCGATAGCCGCCGTCGAAGCCGGCACCCAGGTCGAGGCCGCGGCGTAGCGAGACCGTCTGCTGCAGTTCATATTCGCCCAGCTTAGCGACGCACGCATCACCCGAGCAGCCGAACGGATTGTCGTTCGCCTGGCTTTTCACGACCCCGAGGATCCCGATTGTCAGGATTACGATACAACGTTGCATTGCCCCTATGTCTTGAATGCCGCTGGGCGGTTTCAAGTGCAAAGGGTGCGGCGACCTCCTCAGAACTCGTAGCCGACGCGGAGGCGCGTTTCGTAGGGAGACTTCTTGGTCACGTTGAGGTCGCCTTTATTCGCCGGGGTCGCGGTCACTTGAGCCAAGACGGTGAAGGTCGTGAAGAAGCCGCCTTGCTGGTAGCGCACGCACGGGCCGGCCAGCACGGCGGTGTATTGATGGTCGTTGAGTTCGGCCCATTCGGCTTCGACGATCGCCTCAGCCCCGAGATACCAGTTCGCTCCGACGGCGCAGGCGAGGCCCTGGGTGAGCTTGAACTTCACCGTGTCGGCGTGCGTGGCGGTCTCATGCTCGAGTTCGCCGATGATATTGGCGGCGTAGATCCATTCGTCGCTCGTGCCGAAATTGTGCTGGAGGAGAAGCTTGGTCTCGAGCTTGAGCTGGTCGCGGTGCGCGCCGTTCTTCGAACTCACCTGCGAATAGCCCGGCTCGATGTAGAGCGCCACGCCCCAGTCCTGGGTGTCAGGATTCGAGAGCATCTTCTTGTACGCGACTTGGAAGCCGTCGAACAGCAGGCCGTCGCGCGAAGTCTGTTCGAAGTAGCGGGAGTTGACGTAGACGGAGAGCTGCTCGTTTTCCGAGATACCCCACTCGATTTCCGTCTTCAGGTCGAAGCCCCGGTAGCGCGCATCATAGCCGCTGCCGAGGTTGCGGCCGAGGCGGCCGGTCACCCACTGGACGATCTCGACCTTACCGGGCTTGAGCGTTTCGGTGAGGTAGGAGTAGCCGAAAGGATTGTCGCAACCGAAGGCCGTGGCGGCCGAAGCGAGCGTGAGCGAAGTCAGGAGGGCTTTCATAGGGGTGAAGGAGTTTCTGATAATGAGACTCATTCGCAGTTGTCAAATGGCAATTGAGAATGAGTCTCATCTTGTTGAGACTTAGGTTGTAATCATTCGGGAAATCAGAGATTTTATGGGCTCCCGGATGCCCCTCTTGATCGTCATTCCTGTGCGCAATGAGGAGCGCCGCCTCGGTCCTGGCCTCGCTCGGCTGGCCGAAAGCCTGCAGGCCCACCAGTGCCCGGACGTGCTCATCGTGGTCTCGGACAACGGCTCCACGGATTGGACGCGGGCCGTGGCCATCGAGTCCGCCGCCAAGATTCCTTATCGCGTGGTCTACCATCGCGCTTGCGACCACGGCGACAAAGGCGTCGCAATCTTTTCAGCCTGGGAGTCCGCCCCAGAAGGTTACGACGTCCTGGCTTACTGCGATACCGACATGGCCACGGATCCCGAAGCGCTCGTGCGAGGCTATCGCCTGATCTCCGAAGGCAAGGCCGACCTGGTCGCGGGCTCGCGCTGGCATCGCGATTCGCAGGTCATCGGGCGCTCGTGGAAGCGTTCGCTCATCTCCGCGACGCTTTCGTGTTTCTGGCGGATGCTGCCCGGTGCCCGCATGACCGATCCCGGCTGCGGCCTGAAGCTCGTGCGTCGTTCTACTTTCGCGGCATTGAAGATGCCCGCCGACGCGCGCGGCTTCTCTTTCGGCGCCGAAGCCTTCGTCCGCCTCGCGCGCACCGGCGCCAAGCTCGTCGAGATTTCCGTCAAGTGGACCGACGACGACGCCGGCCGCATCCGCCTCGGCAAAGCTGCCGGCGATTACGCGAGAGCGTGGGGGAGACTCATAAAGGGGTGAGATTAGGGCCAGGGCTAGGGCTAGGGTAGGATCAGCGCCGCTGAGTTCATCAGAGCGAAAGAAGTGAGGCCTTCTTAGCTAAAATTACCCAGCCCTGTCCCGGGCCCTAGCCCTGATAGTGCTTACCTCTGCCCTTTTCTCCGTTCCGGTCCCCTCGGCTTCTGGGCCAGGCGTTCATCGTAGAGGCGGAAATCGACCTGGCGCTTGAAGCGATCCACGCGGTCGACGGTCACGGTGATGACGCCGCCGGGCATGAACTTCCGTCCGGTGCGGCTGCCGACGAGCATGTTGCCGCGGTCGTTGAGGCGGTAATAGTCGTCGGTGAGCGTCGACATGTGCACGAGGCCGTAGGCCTGCGAGGCGTTGAGCTCGACCATGAGGCCGTGCGGCTTCACGTCGGTGATGGTGGCCTCGAACGGACGCTTGTCCGGGCGGGCGGCCTCGCGCTCGAAGAGCTCGAGGAGCTTGATCTTCACCGAATCGCGTTCGGCTTCGGAGCTGTTGCGCTCGGTGATCGAGATGTGTTCGCAGGAACGCGTCAGTTCGCCGATGCCCGGTGAACGCAGCGGTTCCTTCGGGGCGGAACGCACGCCTTGCTTCTGGATGTAGGCGTCGAAGATGCGGTGCTCGAGCAAGTCGGAGTAACGGCGGATCGGCGACGTGAAGTGCGAGTAGTGCAGTTTCGCCAAGCCGAAGTGGCCGTCGGCCGAAGGGCGATAGCAGGCCTGCTTGAGCGAGCGCAGGAGCTGGATGCGGATGGTGTAACCGTCTTCGCGGTCCTTGAGGCTCGCGAGCAGCTTGACCATCTCGGAGCGGTGCGTGAGGTCGCCGACCTGGAAGCCGTTGCCGGCGAGTTCTTCGCGCAGGGCGGCGAGTTTCTCGGGATCGGGGTCGTCGTGCACGCGGTTGACGTGCGGGATGGACGCCTTGTCGAGGGCCGTCGCGACGCTCTCGTTGGCGAGGAGCATGAACTCCTCGATGAGCTGGTGCGATGAGTCGTGCTGCACGACCTCGGTGCGGTCGGCCCAGCCGTCCTTGTCGCAGTAGATCTTGATCTCCTTCATCTCCAGGTCGAGCGACCCGGCGCGGAAGCGTTCGGCGCGGAGGACCTTGCCGATGCTCCAGAGGTCGTCGATCATGCCCTGGATCAGATCCAGTTCGGCGTCGGTGAGTTCGGCGAGCGGACGTCCGGGCGAACCGGTCTGGTGCGGCGGCGGGGCGGGCAGGGCGCGGATCTCGTCCTTGGTGAGGTGCTGCAGGAAGCCGTAGGCCTGCTTGTAGGTGAGGCGCTTGACGCTGCGGATGACGGAGTTCGCGAACTCGGTCTTCACGAGACGAGCATCGGGTGTGAATTCACAGATGACCGTCTTCACCAAGCGATCTTCGGCTTCGACGAGCGAGCAGAGGCCGCTGGAGAGCGCATGCGGTAGCATCGGGATGACCGTGCCGACAAGGTAGGTAGAGTTGCCGCGTTCGCGCGCCTCGACGTCGAGGGGCGAGCCGCTCTTCACGTAGGAGGACACGTCGGCGATGTGGATGCCGACGCGCACGTTGCCGTTCGGCATGCGCTGGACGGACAGGGCATCGTCGAAATCCTTCGCGTCATCCGGGTCGATGGTGATCGTCGGAATCTGGCGGAAGTCCTCGCGGCCGACGCAATCGGCCTTCTGCACCGTCTTGCCGAAAGAGTTGGCCGCCGCGGCGACTTCGGGCGGGAATTCCGGGCGGAGGCCGTAGCGGCGCAGGATGGCGAGGTATTCGGCCATCGGCGTGTGCGTGACGCCGAGGACTTCGGTGACCGTACCGGTCGGGTTGAGGTTGCGGCGTTCCCAGACGTCGAGGCGGACGACGACCTTGTCGCCGGACTTCGGGGCGGGCGTGAGGCCGGCGCGGGCAGGGTCGCGCACGATGATCTCGCGCGAGATGCGGGGATCGTCGGGGACGACGAACCACTGCAGGCGGTTGTTACCGATCGTGCCGGTGAGCTGCGTGAGGGCGCGCTTGACGATGCTGACCACCGTGCCCGTGCCCCAGTCGTCGCCGTTGCGGTCACGGCGATTGGCGTTGAGCTTGATGAGCACGCGGTCGCCGTGGAGCGCGACATGCGTGTCGTCGGCGTCGATGTGCAACTGTTCGCGCGGAGGCGAACCCGGCACGGCGTCGAAGACCACGCGGGCGGAGCCGCTCGGGCGGAAGAGGATGGTGCCTTCGAGCAAGTCCGACGCTTGCTTGCGAGTGGGCGCGGCGCTGGCGCCGACGGGGGAGAAGCCGGCGGCGGGCAGGGCGAGCAGGTGGCCTTTGACGGTCACGACGGCCCCCGCCTTGATGAGGCGCGGGATCGTCTTGCTCAGGCGACGGAGGTCTTCCTTGTCGCCGCCGAGGGCTTGGACGATGGCCTCGAGGCGCATCGGCTTGTAGCCGGGCTTGCCGAGGAACTTCAGCAGGACTCTCTTCGGCGCTCATGCGCTTTCGTTCGTGCCTGCCAAGCAGGCTACCCAGGTAGGGCATGAGCTGCTTCTTGCGGCTGACGATGCCGGGGAGGTCGAAGATGTCCGGCGGCCGCTTCTGCGGGTAAGTGATGGCCTGCACGACTTCGGCGTCGCCGCGGATGAGGAACATCGAGCTCTGGGTATCGATGTCGGTCACGAGCAGGCAGGAGAAGCTCAGGCCGTTCTCCATGCGGTATTTCTCGAGGGCCTCGAGGAGCGCGTCTTCGCACTTCCAGAAGTTGGTGAACCCGAGTTCTTCGACCTGCGAGACGGAGAAGCGGCGTTCGCCTTCCTTGTAGAGCTTGCAGTCGGCGCGGACGGCGGCGGCGGGGCTGAGGGTCGATAAAACCGAGCCGGCGTTGAAGATCATGTCGGCGAGCGAGCGCGCATCGGCGTCGGCGAGGCGGGAGAGCCACTGGAGCAGGTCGGCGTCGAGCGGCGTGGTGGTCGGGCTCTGGAGGAGCAGGGTGTCCGAGATGATGCCGCACATCATCAGGCCGGCGATCTGCGGCGTGGGCTTCAGGTCGGCGGTGCGGAACATGTCCGCGACGATCGAGCAGGTGGAGCCGAGCGGGCGGTTGATGAAAAGGATGGGCTGGTGCGTCGGCGCGTTGCCGAGGCGGTGGTGGTCGACGACCTCGGTGATCTCGACTTCGGCGGCGCCATCGACGGCCTGCGAGAGCTCGTTGTGGTCGACGAGCACGAGCTTGGCGCGGGGCGGGTTGATGATGTCGGTCTTGGTGAAGACGCCGAGCAGGTGGCCATCCTCGTCGACGACGTTACAGATGAGGGCCGGGTTCTGGACGATGCGGCGGCGGGCCACGGAGAGCTTCTCCTGCGGCTTGAAGGTGAAGGCGTCGCGCTGCACGAGTCCGCCGACGAGGGTCGAAGCGCGGACGGCCCAGGCGGTCGTGGCGCTGTCGGTGTCGGCATAGGCGACGGAGACCTTGGCGGCCTTGGCGCGCTCGAGGACGTCCGCTTTCATGCGGTGGCCGCCGGTGACGATGATGATGCGCACGCCCATCTCGATGGCGCGGAGGTGCACGTCGGAACGGTCGCCGACGACGATGACGCTCTTGTTGTTCGGAATGCCTTCGACGGTCGCGGACTTGCCGAAGGATTCGAGTTCCATGGCGGCGACGCGCACATACAGTTCGTCGACGGTCGTGGCATCGTAGGAGACCACTTCCGTGCCGCCGATGGAGCGGATGATCGCGTTGATCGAGCTGGTGACCTTGCGCATCGACGTGGCGCGCTTGGGCTTCGGGATGAAGTAGTCGCCGAGGCTGAAGATGGAGACGTAGCCTTCGAGACGGCCGTCGCTGCCGACGACCGGCAGGGCGCGGACGTCATGCAGGTCGAGGAGCTCGAGCGCGCGGGCGCACGTGTCGTCGACGCTGACCTTGAACGGGTCGCGGTGCATGATGTCCTCGATGCGCGGGATGACGTCGCCGACGAATTCGGGGAGCGTGGCGCCGAAACGGTTCAGGATCGCGTCAATGCGCGCGTTGGAGTTGCCACAACGGGCGGGCTTAAAGCCAGTCTGACCGGAAGCTTCCTTGAAGGCGGCGTAGGCGAGGGCGGAGCAGATCGCGTCAGCATCGGGATTCTTGTGGCCGATGATGTACGTCGGTTGGGCGGAACGGGACAGAGGAAGGGGAGGAGGGACGGACGACATGACGACGACGCGGGAGGCGTAGGGCGTTTGTAAGGGTGGGATGTAGGGGAGGGAAGATTAATGGGGTAATGAGCGAGAACGGAGTGGGGTGGGGTGCGGCCCGCTCAAGGGGAAACCGGAGACCGGATGATTGGCTGGGGTCAGAAACACTTTCAGGTCTCAGGTCTCGGCCGTCAGGTACCTGGTACGGGTTTTCAGGTTCAGGTGCAGGTTCGGGTATTCTGCCCTCTGTCCTCTGTCATCGATTCAGCCCTCTACTCAGTCCTCCACCTCCTTGCCTTTCCTGCCCCCACCCCTATCCCTACCCCTCTCCCTTTTCTTCACGCAAATGTCCTCCCTCTTTTCTCCTCTCAAAGTCGGTGCCCTCACGCTGCCGAACCGCGTCCTGATGGCTCCGCTGACGCGTTGCCGTGCCGAAGGGGCCAACGTGCCGACGGACCTGATGGCCGAATATTACGCCCAGCGCGCCAGCGCCGGCCTGATCATCGCCGAGGCCACCACGGTCTCGCCCCGCGGCCATGGCTACCCGAACACCCCAGGCATCTACACCGACGAACAGGTCGCCGGCTGGAAGAAGGTCACTGCTGCCGTGCACGCCAAGGGCGGCCGCATCTTCCTGCAGCTCTGGCACGTCGGCCGCATCTCGCACCCCGACTACCAGCCGAATGGCGAACTGCCCGTCGCCCCCTCTGCCATCAAGCCGAAGGGCCAGCTCTGGACCGGCAAGGAGATGGCCGACTACGTCGTCCCTCGCGCCCTGCACATCGAAGAGATCCCCGGCATCGTCGCCGAATACGTCAAGGGCGCCCGCCTCGCCAAGGAAGCCGGCTTCGACGGCGTCGAGATCCATAACGCCAACGGTTACCTCCTCGACCAGTTCCTGCGCAGCGGCACCAACACCCGCACCGACGGCTACGGCAATTCCCTCGCCGCCCGCGCCCGCCTGACCCTCGAGGTCGCCAATGCCGTCATCTCCATCTGGGGCTCTGATCGCGTGGGCATCCGTCTCTCGCCCGGTGGCGTGTTCAATGACATGTCCGACGCCAACCCGACCGAGACCTTCGGTTACCTTCTCCGCGAACTCTCCAAGCTCGAGCTCGCCTACGCGCACGTCACGCGCGTCACCGCCCAGGATATCGCGCACGGTGCGACCAGCGGCGTCGGCCCCAAGGAACTCCGCAAGGACTTCAAGGGCGTGCTCATCACCGCCGGTGGTTTCGATCGCGCGCAGGCCGAGCAGGCTATCGCCGAAGGTTGGGCGGATGCCGTCGCTTACGGCGTGCCGTTCCTCTCCAATCCCGATCTCCCGCACCGCCTGCAGGAAAACCTCGCGCTCAATACTCCCGACGAAGCCACCTTCTACGCCTCCGGCCCGAAGGGATATACGGATTATCCGACCGCGGGCTAAAGGGTAGGGATGCGATGACATCGCATCCGCCCTAGGGTTTTCCCTGTGTGGCGAAGGGTGCCCCTTCGGGCACCTTCAAGCCATGCCTCTGCCCGAACGGGAATGGTTAGGTCATGCCCGTCCCGCATGGGTTGAGGGCGATGACCCGATATTCCTGACGATTTGCGGCCGATCCCGCGGTATAAACCAATTCGCTCGGCCAGACGTGTGGGAAGTCATGCTAAGGGCTTCGGCTCGCCTACAGGCAAGAGCTCTCTGGACGCCGCTCCTATTCGTGGCGATGCCAGATCACCTTCATCTCATCGCCCGAATACCTTCGCGGACGGGAATCTCTACCGTGGTCCGCAGTTTCAAGCATGACATCAGTTACAAGCGCACCTTGGAGTGGCAGGCTGGCTTCTTCGATCACCGTATCCGCGACGATGATAGCTATCGCGCCAAGTGGTCATATGTCATGCTCAACCCTGTTCGTGCCGGCCTGGTCTCAAGGCCTGAGGATTGGCCCTACGTCAGCATCGGCCAAACCCCTGGTAGGGATGCGATGACATCGCATCCGTAGGTTAAGGCATGATGGTCGATCGCTAGGCTTACCCTCTGCTTAGACTTGCCGTGCTAACGGATGCGATGTCATCGCATCCCTACCTTCAGTGATGCCCGCCGCCGGCCTGCTTCTCCGCCTCTTCCTTCTTCTTGTCCCACTTGTGGTGACCGTCCGGAAGGGTGCCGCCGAGTTCGTAAAGCTTCACCTTATTATTGACCATCGATTCGCGCGTCAGGCCGGTCAGTGAATACTGGCTCTGGAGGAAGATGGCTTCTTCGGGACACACTTCTTGGCACAGGCCGCAGTAGATGCAGCGCAGCATGTTGATCTCGAATTCCTTCGGCGCTTTCTCGACGTGGGCGTTCGTGGCGTTCTCGGAGATCTCGCCGGGGGTGATGCGGATGGCCTTGGGCGGGCAGACGAATTCGCAGAGCTGGCAGGAGACGCACTTCTCGCGTCCGTTGGGATCCATCACGAGCGTGGGCACGCCGCGATAGTTCTTCGGGATGGTGGGGCGTTCTTCCGGGTACTGGAGCGTCACGGACGGACGCACCATGTTGTCCCAGGTGACCTTGAGGCCCGCGAGGATCTGCGGGAGATAGGTACGCTCAGCGAGGGTGAGCGGACGACGTTCGACGACTTTGATGGCCATGGTGTGGGTTATCCGCGGAGGGCGTACCATGCGAAGTACGCGAGAAGGTTGAGGACAGCGATGGGCAGGAGCACGCGCCAGCCGATACGCATCACCTGGTCATACCGGAAGCGCGGAAGGGTCCAGCGCACCCAGACGAAGAAGAACAGGAAGAAGCACAGTTTGAGGAAGAACGTGGCGACGCCGATGAGCGAGCCGATCCAGCCTTCACCGACGGTCGGCATCCACGGCAGCACGTGCCAGCCGCCGAGGAACATCAGGATGAACAACGTCGAGCCGATGATCATGTGGCTGTATTCGGCCACGAAGAAGATGCCGAACTTGAAGGCGCCGTATTCGGTGTGGAAGCCGCCGACGAGGTCGGTCTCGGATTCCGGCATGTCGAACGGATGGCGGTTCGTCTCGGCGAACACGCAGATCAGGAAGACCAGCGCGGCGATGGGTTGGGTGAGGATGTTCCAGGCGCCGCTCTGGGCGTTGACCATCGCGACGAGGCTGAGGCCGTGGTCCTGGCCCGGGGCGGAGGTCGCGAGGAAGACGGTGAGCACCGAGAGGCCCATCGCGAGTTCGTACGAGATCAGCTGGGCGGCACCGCGGACCGCGCCGAGGAAGGGGAACTTCGAGTTGGCGGACCAGCCGGCGAGGGCGATGCCGTAGACGCCGAGGGAGCTGACCGCGAACATGAACAGCACGCCGACGTCGGCGCCCTGCGTGAGCGAGATGGCGTAGCGTTTGCCTTCGTAGAGGAACTCACCGAACGGCAGCATCACGAGAACTGCGAGGGCGGGCGCGAGGGCGATGATCGGCGCGAGGACGTAGTAGAACTTGCGGACGTGGCCCGGGAGCGCGTCTTCCTTGAAGAGGAACTTGCCGCCGTCAGCGGCGGGCTGGATGAAGCCACCCTTCGCCAGGAAGGTCCCGACGAACGGGATCCAGCCGATGAGCGGGTGCATGGTGCGGTTCGGACCGATGCGGCCTTGGATCCAAGCGGAAGCCTTACGCTCGAGGAGCACGCTGTAACCGGCGAGCGTCATCACGATCAGGATCAACGTCAGGCCGCGGGCCGCGGTGAAATACCAGTCCGGCGAGAGGACGAGATCGTGGAGGAGTTTTTCCATGGTCGTCAGGAGCTTAGGCGAGGACGACCGGGGCGAACTTCAGCAGCTTGCCTTCGGGGAATTTGTGGGCGGCGAACGCGGCGCCGTCGAGCTGCACGCCGTCAGCGGGGAGCAGGCGGCCGTCGAGGCCGGCGAGCGTCGCGACGTTGGCGGAGAGTTCGGACCAGACCGTGGCGGCGTCGGCACCGGCGAGGCGGGCGAGCACGAGCGCGTCAGGTAATACGCCGGTCGGGCCGGGGACGGCCTGGGCGAAGGACTGCAGACGGAATTGGCAGTTGATGAACGAGCCACTGCGTTCGAAGACCGTCAGCGCGGGCAGCACGACTTCGGCGGCCGCGGTGGTGACGTTGTGATGCGTGGCGAGGACGACGCTGCGGACCTTGGCGAGCGTCGAGGCGGGCAGGCCGAGCATCGCGGCGTCTTCGCGCACGATGAGGAGGGACTTCACCTTGCCGGCGTCGATGTCAGCCGCGAGGGCCTTCAGGTCGGCGACGGGCGCGCGGTCGGTGAGACCCGTGACGAGGGCGCCGCGGAAATTCGGGGTGCGGTCTTCGGAGACCAGGAGGCCGTCGCCCTTGCCCACGTGGGCCGGGATGTAGACCGTAGCGTTCTTCGCCTTGGCGAGACGGGCGAGCAGGCGCTGCTCTTCGACGGACATCTGGGACGAGCCCACGATCGCGAGCGCGCCGGCGGAGAGGGCTTCGGCAGCGGCGGCGAAGGCCGCTTCGACCGTGGCCTTCTCGTTCTTCACCGTCGCGTTCGTCACGCGGTTCGGGGCGTCGACGGACTTGAAAAGTTCGCGGCCGGAGTCGGCCATCCACGTGTCGTTCACGGCGTCGTTCTGGCGCGGCGTGATGCGGTAGATCTTGCCTTCGCGGGACCAGACGGTCGTGTTCGCGCCGGCGGAGGATTCGGTGTCGATGCTCGGGGTCTGCTTCAGGAACCAGACGCGCATCTTGAAGCGGAAGTCGGTGCTCGTGAGCGCGCCGACGGGGCAGATGTCGACCGTGTTGAGCGAGTAATTGTTATCGAGCTCGCGGCCCGGGAAGCAGGTCAGCGTGTTGTAGGAACCGCGGTTGACGAAGCCCAGGACAGGGTCCTTGGCGATCTCGCTGGAGAAGCGCACGCAGCGCGAGCAGAGGATGCAGCGTTCGTCGTCGAGCGTGACGCGCGGCCCGAGGCGGGTCTTCTTCGGCTTGGCGTTCTTCTCGTCGACGTAGCGCGAGTAGCCGCGGCCGTATTCGGCGGAGAACTCCTGGAGCTTGCACTCGCCGGCCTGGTCGCAGATCGGGCAGTCGAGCGGGTGGTTGAGCAGGAGCATCTCCGTCACGCCTTCGCGGCAGGCCTTGACGCCGGGCGATTCGAGACGGACGTGCAGGCCGGCAGAGACGTTGGTGGCGCAGGCGATGGCCGGCTTAGGCTGCCAACCGATCTTCGGCTGGCCGTTTTCCATCACCAGCTCGTTGGTCGCGCGGTCGCGCATTGGCGAGCCGAGCTCGACCAGGCACATGCGGCAGTTGCCGGCGACCGGGAGCTTCGGGTGGTAGCAATAATGGGGGACTTCCTTCCCGATTTTGCCCAAGGCATCGACCAGGTTGGCCCCGGCCGGGACTTGATGTTCGACGCCATCGACGTTGATGGTGACCAAAGAAGGTTTGTTGTCCGTGACCATGGGTCTGGAAAGATGACCGCAAGTTAGGTGACCCCCCACCTGCCGCAAGGGGAAAGGCGGGAAATAGGGCCTCCTAATAGGGGTAGGGGTGGGGGCAGGGGTAGGGGTAGGTAAGAAATCCGAAATCTGGGGTATGGGCGCCATGACATCGCGTCTGCCTGTCTCTCTGCCGCGCCCAACCGCTAACCGCCAACCGCTTCCACCTGTCATGGGTAGGGTTGAGCGCCCTCGCTCAACCGCGCGGCTGACCAAGGGTGGTCAGCCCTACCAGGTCACGGGTAGGGCGGTCATTGCCATGACCGCCGTTCGCCGAGGCGCGTGCCAACAGCCGAGCGAGATCACCGACCATCCCGACCTCCGTTCGCCCACGGATGCGATGTCATCGCATCCCTACCCCCTATCATTCACCTTTTATAAGAAAGATAACAATCTTATAAAGTCATATATATGACTATTACAGTCATATAATAGCCTGAATAATTCTAAGTATTTGGCGGGATTTCCGGGTGTGACGACTACGACACAAAGTACTACGACACAAAGTGTTGCAAAACAGTAGATTGTATTAGTTTCAACACTGACCACATGCCTCCCGTTGTGAATAAGTTTTTGGCGTCGTTTCCGCTCTTCACGGGGCTGGGGGCTTTCTCTGGGTATACTTTTGGTCGCCTCATGGGGAGAACTCCGGGCCCAAGCCGCCCCCGACGCTGGCAGTTTGCTTAATCAGATTCAGCGCAGTTTCCCCGCGCCGCGTCTCCCCGAGGTCGGCCCGCCCGCGCCCGCGCCCAAAGTCGAGATCATGGAGCCGAAGGGTCCGACGATGACGGTGAAGTCTTTCACCTTCACGGGTAATCTGCTCATCCCCTCCGACCAACTCGCGCCGTTGCTCGCGAAGTATGTCGGCCGACCGCTCAGCTTCGAGGAGCTGCGCAACGCCGCCGCGGAGATCTCGCTGTATTACCGCTCCCAAGGCTACGTCGCCACGGTCTCCGTCCCGAAGCAGGAAGTCTCCGACGGCATCGTCCTCTTCCGTGTGCTCGAATCGCGCTTCGGCGGCGTGACCCTCGATCCCGCTTCCGACGGCCGCATCTCTCCCGAACTGCTCAAGCAGCTCATCACGAACGCGATGATCCCCGGGGCGCCGACGGACATGCGCCTCCTCGACCGAGGTCTCCTGCTCGCCGGCGACCTGCCCGGCGCGTCCGTCACGGGCGGCCTCTCCGCCGGCACCGAAGAGGGTCGCAGCGATCTCATCCTGCTTTCGCGCAAGACGCCGCTGTGGTCCGGCTCGGTGAGCGCCGACAATGCGGGTGCCCGTTCGACCGGCGCACCGCGCGCCCTCGCCAGCGTCGCGCTCACCTCGCCGCTGGGCCAGGGCGAGCAGTTCACGGCGGATCTTCTCAAGTCGGAAGGCGCGCGCTTCGGTCGCCTCGGCGCGTCCATGCCGGTCGGCTACGAGGGCTCACGCGTCTCGCTCGGCGCCAGCCGCATGGATTACGAGCTCGTCTCGCCGGACTTCGTCGCCGCGCGTCTCGCGGGCGAATCCACGTCGTGGACCGCCGACTACGTGCGGCCCCTCGCGCGCAGTCGCGTGTTTAACGTCAACTTCACCGCGGGACTAGATTCGAAGGCCTTCCGCAACACCGCGGCCGGTGCGGTCGTGAGCGATTACGAGATCCGCTCCGCTTCGGCCGGCTTCAACGCTAATATGTACGACGGCGTCTTCGGCGGCGGCGTCACTTCCGCCAACCTGCAGTGGACCGTCGGTGAGCTCGACCTCGGCGGCTCACCCAACCAGGCCGGTGTCGCGGCGTCGACGCGCGCCGAAGGGCGTTTCCAGAAACTGCGCCTCGGTCTCTCCCGCACGCAGAATGTCGCCGAGAGCCTTGTGCTGGTCGCCTCGTTCAACGGCCAGCTGGCTTCCAAGAACCTCGACTCCGCCGAGAAGCTCTTCGCCGGCGGCGTCGGCGGCGTGCGCGCCTACCCGGTCAACGAAGGCGCGGGCGACGAAGGTTACATCGCCGCGCTCGAGACGCGCTGGCAGTTCGCCTCGAGCTGGCAGGCCATCGCCTTCGTCGACCACGCGCGCATGCGCGTCAATGCCGACAACGCGATCAATGGCGCGGCCCCGATCAACTATCTTTCCTACGAAGGCGCCGGCCTCGGCCTCAGCTGGTCCGGCCCCGCCGACACCGTCTGGCGCGCGACGTGGTCGCGTCGCCTCGGCGACAATCCTAACCCCAAGCCGGACGGCTCCGACCAGGACGGCACGCTCCGGCACGACCGCTTCTGGCTGTCGGTAAGCCTCAACTACTGAGTTTGAAGACGTCTCGCCGCCGCTTCCCGCTGTCCCGCGCCGTGCTCCTCACGGCCGCGTTCCTCGTGCCGTCGGCGTTCGCGCAGACGGCGCCGGCGACGAACGCGTTGCCGAGCGGCGGGCAGGTGGCCGCGGGCCAGGTGACGATGGCGACGACGGGCGCGCCCGGCTCTCCGACGCTCAACGTCACGCAGGGTTCCGACCGCGCGATCGTCAATTGGCAGCACTTCGACGTCGGGCGCGATGCGACCGTGCGCTTCGCGCAGCCGTCGGCGTCGTCGGCGATCCTCAATCGCGTCGTCGGCACGGACGCCAGCCGGGTGTTCGGCCGCGTCGAGGCCAACGGCCAGGTCTTCCTCGTCAACCCGCAGGGGATCTACTTCGGCCCGACCTCGAGCGTCGACGTCGGCTCCTTCGTCGCCTCGACGCTCTCGATCGGTGACGCGGACTTCCTCGCGGGTCGTCTGAACTTCCGCCGCGACGGCACGCCGGGAGTGATCTTCAACGAGGGCACGATACGCAGCGCGCTCGGCGGCTACGTCGCGCTCCTCGCGCCGGAAGTCCGTAACGCGGGCCTGATCATGGCCGAGGCGGGCACGGTCGTCCTCGCCGCCGGCGAAGCCGTCAGCTTCAACTTCGATCCCGCCGCCGGTGTCACCGGCCTGCTCGTCGACCCCGCGCGCGTGCAGGCGCTCGTCGACAACCGCCGCATCGTGCGCGCGCCCGGCGGTCAGGTCATCGTCTCCGCCCAGGCCCACAACGAGCTCGCCGCGGGCGTCATCCGCAATACCGGCGAGATCGTCGCCACCGGTATCGCGCAGGACGGCGGCCGGATTTACCTTGGCGCTTCCGACACCGTGGAGCAGGGCGGACTCGTCGACGCCTCCTCCGCGGCAGGGAAGGGTGGCGATGTCACCGTCGTCGCGCCGACCATCGCGTTGCTCGATCATTCTTCGTTGCTCGCCGACGGCGAGCTCGGCGGTGGCCGCATCCGCGTCGGCGGCGAGTGGCAAGGCGGCGGCACGCTCCCGCAGTCGCGCCTCGTCACCATGGCCGCGACCGCGCTCGTCGACGCCTCCGCGCGTCGCGTCGGTATGGGCGGCGAAGTCGTCCTCTGGTCTGACGTCAATAACGTCGCTTCCCTCACGCAGGCCGCGGGCGTCATCCGTGCGCGCGGCGGTGAGCTCGGCGGCGACGGCGGTCGCGTCGAGACTTCCGGACGCGTCCTCAACGTCGGCTCGCTGCTCGTCGATACGCGTTCTCCGCTCGGGCTGACCGGCGACTGGCTGCTCGACCCAGTCAACATCACCATCGCCGACACCGGCGGGAACATCACGCCGGACCAGATCCGGACCGGCCTGCTCACGAGCAATGTCAGCATCAGCACCGCCGGCAGCGGTTCGGCCACGGGCGTCTCGCCGACCTACTCCGCGGGCCTCGGTGACATCACGATCTCCTCGGCCCTGTCGTCATTGAGCGCCAACAGTCTTACGCTCGTCGCCGACAACAATATCACCGTCAATGCCGCGACCTCGCTGGGAGGTGCGTTGGCGCTCACCGCGGGCGGACGCGTCACGTTCAACGCTTCCGTCGCGACCAGCGCGGGCGACATCGTCGTATCCGCCGCCGGTTTCGCCGGCGTCGGTGCCGTCACCATCGCGAACGGTGGAACCCTGAGCGTCACCCAATCAGGCAATTCGCATTATGCTGGGATCATCGGCGGGTCCGGGGCGCTCTCGAAGGCCGGCGCGGGCGCGCTCTCGCTCACGGGGGCGAATACTTTTGCCGGCGGCAGCACGGTCACGGCGGGTACGATTGGTGTCTACCACAGCACCGCGCTCGGTGCCGGCGCGCTGAACATCGGCGGGGCGACGCTTCGTATCGGTCGCGCGGTCGCCCAGGTGGGTAATGACATCGCGCTCACCGGGGCGACGACCGTGGTCTTCGACACCGCGGTGGACTACCTCCTCGTCGGTGGCGGCGGCGGTGGTGGCGCGCACGTCGGCGGTGGTGGTGGCGGCGGCGGCGTGCTCATCGGTAGCACCACCTTGGGCGGCGGCACCTCGGCGATTTCCGTCGCGCTCGGTGGAACAGGCTCGACCAACACCGACATAGCCACCCGCACCGCGGCGACGGTCGGTGCTAATACCACGGCTTTCGGCCTCACCGCTTTCGGTGGCGGCGCCGGCGGTAACTGGACGACTGTCGCCGCCACCTCCGGCGCTTCGGGTGGTGGCCAAGGTACTAATGCTGCCGCTATCGCTGGCACCCAAGGTTTTGCGGGCGGAATAGGCGATGGTCACGGCAATCGCGGCTACCTAGGCGGCGGTGGTGGTGGCGCCGGTGGCGTCGGTGGTAATGCGGCGACCGACGCCGGTAACGGCGGTATCGGACTTCTTTCCGCCATCACCGGCAGCGATACTTATTACGGCGGCGGCGGGGGCGGGGGTGTCCACGGAATACCCCCTTTAGCTGGTCCAGGTGCGGCGGGTCTCGGTGGCCAAGGTGGTGGCGGCGCCGGTGCGGTTTACCTTGTCGGGGTAAGGGCGCCAGGTGGACTCGCTAATACCGGTGGAGGTGGCGGGGGTTCGGGTAGGCCGAACAATGAGATCTCGATGGGCGGTAACGGTGGCACCGGCGTCGTCATCGTCAGTTACCTCGGCGCGGCCGCGGGTAGCGGCGGCACCGTCACTCCGGGGAGCAACGCCGCGACTGGCCGCACGCTGCATACTTTCAATACCACCGGTGCCAACTCCCTCGTCCTCTCGGCTCTGAGCACGACCCTGGGTGGAGCGATCTCCGGTTCCGGCGCGCTCACGGTCAATGCGACCGGTGGCACGATCTCTTTGAGCGGCGCCAATACCTCGACCGGCGCCACGTCGATTTCCGGCGGTACGCTGCGCGTCGGCGCGGGCGGCGCGACCGGCGCGCTCGGCGCCGGCGCCATCACGAATAACGCCGCCCTCGTCTTCAACCGCACGGGCACCCTCACCGTCGCGCAGGCGATCTCTGGTACGGGCACCGTCGAGCAGCTTGCCGCCGGCACGACGGTGCTCAGCGGAGACGTCAGCCATACCGGCGGCACGACCGTCACCGCGGGCACCCTGCGTGTCGGAGCGGGTGGCACGACGGGCACCCTCGCCGGCAATGTCGTCTCTCAAGGCGTGCTGGCGTTCGATCGTTCCGACGCCTTCACCTTCGCCGGCGCCATCAGCGGCGCGGGCGGCGTGACCCAGTTCGGGTCGAGCAACCTGATCCTCACCGGGGCCGCGACCTTCACCGGCGTCACGACGGTCGACGCCGGCGGGGTGATCTTCCGTCGCGATGTGCCTCCTACGACCTCCGGCTTCGCCGGCGTCGGCACGGCGACGGTCGAACCAGTTACGGCCAGCTTCACCTCGGCGGTGACGACGGCCTACACGTACGCGTCGACGCTGACGGGATTCACGCTCGGTAAGTCGGCTAACGCCACGGCCGTCACAATCGGGTCGGCGATCAGTATCGCCGGACCCATCCGGGTCTTCGGTGGCGACGTCACGATCTCCGCCAACGTCACGACCACGGCCGCCGACCAGCCCATCGTCTTCCAGGCCGTCTCGAACGTCCTGCAGAACGCCTCGCGGACGATCCAGACCAACGGCGGGGACATCGTCTATTGGTCCAACTCCAGCGCGGCGACGACCGGTAACCGCGGCATCCTGATCAGCGACAGCACGACGCTCGACTCCCGCACCGCCGCGGACCGTGCGGCCGCGACGCATACCACCAGCGGGGGCGTGATCGTCCTCGGCGGCGGTAGTGCGATGGCGACTTCCGCCAAGGGCACGCTCATCCCGACCGGCTACGCGCTCAATTACACGAGCGTGCCGGCTGGCCTGATGATCGGCTCCTACAACGCCGGGGTCGGACACAACGCCAACGTCCGGATGTTCTCGGGCGGCGGTGACATCGTCTGGCGCGGCCGGGCCACCTTGGCGGTCTCCAGCGTCAACGTCGGCATCTCGGCTTTCGAAGGGGTGACCGTCAACGCGGGCGTCGCCGGCGACATCACGGTCGACGGCGTCAGCGTCGGCGCCTCGACCTGGTCCGGCACGGTGCTCCACTGCTGGAGCGCCGGGACGGCCGCCAGCAGTTATCTCACGGTCGACGGCGACATCCTCCTCAACGGTTCCGGCACCGGCGTGGCGAACGCTTACGGAACGCAGCTTGATGGCACGACCGGGTTCCCTGTCGTGGTCGCCGCCACCGGCGCCGGTACCGTGACCGTCAGGGGCACCGGCGTGGGCACGCGGGGCGACGTCTATCTCGGCGACGTCCAGCTGCTGTCCGGTTCCGGCCAGGTCTCCCTGCTGTCGGACCGGGCCGGCGGCAGGCTCTCGGTCGTGGGCACCAACGCCACCGCCCGCTTCGGCCAGGCCGCCTCATCCGTCGTCACCGCTTCCTCCGCCGCCGTGCTCCTGCGGGGCGACGTCTTCGACGTCACCTCCACGAACGGCGTAGCGATTAACACGATGGGGGGCGTCGAGATCACCTCCCTCAATGCCATCGGCTTCACCGCGACCCCGGCCTTCAGCCGCCTTGATGTCGGACGCGCCGTTGCGTCCGCGGCCAACAACATCGGCTCATTCACCTTCGGAAAGACCACCAATACCTCCGCGATCACTTTGGCGACGGGCAGCGTCAACGCCCTCGGCCCGATCCGGATGTATGGATCGAACCTGACGATCGGCATCCCGCTGCGCACGGACGCCGCTAACGCAGAGATCCTCCTGCAAGGCACCGGCTTCGTCCAGACCTCTGCCAACTTCACGACCACCGGGTCGGCCAGCCCGCTGCGTTTCCTCGCGGGCGGCTATTTCAATTCCTCGGTGGCCTCGACTTGGACGACGAGCGGCAGCAACGTCCTGGTCGCCGCGAACACCGACGCGACGGGAGGAGGCTACATCTACGCTTCCGGCAACCAGAGCATCGTCACCTCGGGCGGTTCGGTGACCTTGGCGGGCGGCGATGCCGCCGGCTCTGGTTACGCCGAAGGACTCACCGCGACGGATGCGGAAGGCATTCGTTATTTCGCCGCCCTCAGCATCGATACCAGCGTGAAGAACAACGGAGTCTCCACGGGCGGTGGTGATGTTGTTTTGCGGGGGCGCAGCCGCACCAGTGTGAACGGCGGAATGGGTGCCTGGGGCGTCGGCGTGGATGGCGTCACGACCATCGACTCGGGTACCGGCACGATTCGGATCGACGGCATCAGCCGAATCACCAGCGGCGACTCATTCAGCATGGGGATCCGCTTCTTCACCAACGCCTCGCTGGTCTCGGCCTCGACTTCGCCCACCGCGATTCACGTCACCGGCACTGGCGGCTCCGCCGCCAGTTCGTATTCCGGCGGCCAAGGTATCCGTTTTGAGGGCGGCGCGAATCTCCTTGCCACGACCGGGACCGGCGGGGGCATCAAGCTCTCGGGCACGAACGGAGCCGCGGTCTGGGCAGTCGTCTTCCAAGGCGGCTCGATCCTTTCCGCTTCGGGTCCGATCGAACTCTCCGGCACGAACGCCAATTCCTACGTCTACATCCAGAATAGCCCGACAATCGGTTTCCGGGCCGGCACACCGGTGACCGCGAGCACGGCGAACATCCTCCTCTCTTTCTTTGATGCCGATTGGGGTAATACGGCGAATCCGATCATCGCGACTTCCGGTTCCTTCACGTTCCGTCCGTCGGGAACCTCCTTCAATCGCGCCGTCTCAACCAATTGGTTCGTCCTGCCCAACACCTTGTCCGGCCTGACCTTCGGCAGCCCGACCAACACCGCCGGCGTCCTGCTCCAGTCGACCTTGAACGTCCAAGGGCCAGTCACGCTGCAGGGGGGCTATGCCTACGTCATCAATCCGCTCACGGCGGCCGGGGATATCTTATTAGACGGCGACACCGGCGCCAACCTGGCCCTTGATATCTACGGCGTCTATGTCAACGCGGCCGTGAGCACCACGGCGGCTTCGAACGGGAGCATCACCTTGGTCGGCCGCGGCGGCAATACGGCCAATAACTTCGGAGTCTACCTTACCTCGGCGGGTCCGTTGACCGCCGGTGGCAGCGGCGCGATCTCGATCACCGGTATCGGCGGAGCCAACGCGGGTATCGGCAACCACGGCATCCTCGCCTATCCCAATCTCACGACCAGCACAGGTTTCCTCACGCTGAACGGAACCGGCGGAGGTACGGGCGGCAGCTCGATGAACCGTGGCATCCAGCTCGTCGGTAATATCGTTTTACGCACCACCACCGGAGCGTTGACGTTCAACGGAACCGGCGGCGTCGGCGCGAATTCCGAGGCGTTTTATTTCAACGACGCCGGGCTGAACACGCTCGGGGCGGTGGGACAGTCAGGCGACATCACCCTGCGCGGCAACTCCTTCGCCTTTGGGGCGGGCAACGTCGGGGTCATCACCTCCGGTAGTCTGACCATCGAGCCGACGGGTACCAGCTTCACCGCTGCGCTCAACACGCAGAAGTTCACGCTCCCTGCGCTCCTGACTTCGGCCACGCTCGGTAAGGCGGGCAACACCGGCGACATCACCGTTGCGAATGCGATGGCGACCTCCGGCGCGATCACGATCACGGGCGGTGCTATCGCGCTGAATGGCGCGCTGTCGAGCACGGGCGGTAATATCGGGATCACGACCACGGCGCTCACTGGCGCCAGCGGGATCACCATCCCGGCGACGAAGACGCTCACCCTCACTCAATCGGGTTCGTCCACTTACGATGGCGCCATCTCCGGCGGCGGCAGCCTCGTCAAGGCCGGTGCAGGCACGCTCGCTCTTTCCGCTTCCTCTGGCTTCACGGGCACGACGTCGATCTCCGCCGGCACGCTCGCCCTCGGTGGCGGCGGCACTTCCGGCTGGTTGACGGGCACGACTTCGATCGCCGTCGACGGTACGCTGCAGATCTGGCGCGGCGACGACGTCACGCTCTCTCTGCCGCTGACGGGCGCGGGCACCATCGAGGTCAAGGGTGCCTACCGCACGCTCTACAGTTCCCAGCTCACGACTACGGCCCAGACCGTCGCGTCGAACACCACCGTCGCCGAGGTCATGCGCCGCCTCGCCGGTGGTCAGTTGAACGGGACAGCGATCCCAGGCACGAAGGAAGCCGCGGCTTACCAGGTTGCCTTCGACCCCGTCACGAACGTCGGTCGTTTCCAACTGCAGTTATATGACGGAACCTACGTCAAGACGGTGTTCGTGCGTCTCGTCCAGTCGGGTGCGAACGTGCAGGCGCTCGTCGATGTGGCCAGCCCCTTCAGCAAAGGCACGGCTTATCTGCAAGCTAACCAACTTGGCCAGGACATGGCCTCCGTCGCAAATGTGGTCTATTCGATGGACCTGGCCACCGTCAACGGTGGCGCGGGCTATGGCGTCAGCCGTTTGGACATCGCCGGTAAGACGACGCTTTCCGGTCTAGGTAGCTTCGCCGGCTCCCTAAGGTTGACCACTACCACCGAGACCGGCACGGGCTTGAATGTCTACACCCGCACGATCCCGGGCATCCTGGAGGTCACGTCCGGCTTCGGTAATCTCAGCGGCATCGTCAACAACGGGCTATTGTATCTGAACCAGGCGACGGACACCACGTTACCGAACGCCATCTCGGGCACGGGCGGGCTCTTCAAGCTCGGCGCCGGTAACACGACCTTCGCCGACGCCGCCACGTTCACCGGCGAGACCACGGTCGCGGCCGGCCGCCTGACCTATCAGGACGTCTACGGTTCCTCCGTCCACACCATCCTCGCCGGCGCCACGCTGGCCCTCGATGCGGCGGTCGACCGCGATTACGCCAGCACCAGCTTCCGCGGCACGGGCACCTTGGTGAAATCCGGCGATGGCAGAGCCCAGTGGGGCACGTCCGTCGCGACCTTCGCGCTCGGAACGGGCGCGATGATCGATGTCCAGGGCGGCATCTTCACCGGCAGCAGCAATAGCAACGAGGTCTGGACCAACAACTCCGCCGACCTGAACGTCGCCACGGGCGCGCGCTTCGTCGCGGTCGAGGGCAATGTGCGCGTCGATGCCTTGAGCGGCGCCGGAGATGTCACCGTCGGCTTCGCCGGCGGCGTCGGTTCGCTCACCCTCGGTGTCGACAACCATACCGCGGGCGCTTTCAGCACCGCCGGTTCGGCGACTTTCTCCGGCGTCATCGCCGACACCGGCGCGAGCGCGATCGGCGCCCTGACCAAGCTCGGCACCGGCACCCAGATCTTCAGCGGGGCCAATACTTATACGGGCGCCACGACCGTCTCCGCCGGCACGCTGGCGATCACTGACGCGGCCGGTCTCGGCACCACCGCCGCGGGCACGACCGTGGCGAGCGGCGCCACGCTCGACCTGCGCGGGGTCGTCGTCGGCGCGGAGGCCCTGACGCTCAATGGCGGGACGCTGGCGACCTCGACCGGCACGAGCAGCCTGTCGGGGGCCGTCACCCTCGGCGCTGCGAGTACGCTCAGCGTCGCGGGTACGCAGCTCACCTTGAGCGGGATCATCAGCGGCGTGAACTTCGGCCTGACCAAGTCTGGCGCTGGCCTGGCTGTCCTCACCGGCGTCAATACCTTCACCGGCAACCTCGCCGTCGATGCGGGCACCCTGCGCATCGGCGGCGCCGGACGTCTCGCCGCCGGTACGTATGTCGGCGCGATCACGGTGGCCTCCGGGGCGACCTTCGATTTCGCCAGCTCCGCGAACCAGATCTTTGGCACCGTCACCAGCGGTAACGTCAACAACTCGGCGAGCAACACGCTCCGCGGCGCCGGCAAGCATGTCTTTGGCGGCACGGGTGCGATCACCTTGCGCGGTGACTTCTCCGCCTCGGGTACCATTGAAGTCGCTCAGGCCGTGACGATGACCGGTGGCACGAATAGCACCAAT
This sequence comes from Opitutales bacterium, assembly GCA_964203605.1. Taxonomy (GTDB): domain Bacteria; phylum Verrucomicrobiota; class Verrucomicrobiia; order Opitutales; family UBA953; genus UBA953. Next base: position 111,278 of record CAXNMQ010000003.1, on the reverse strand, counting down.
GCCGGACTCGGGCAGGCTTCGGGCATCGATATCAAGGATGGCGGCACCATCACCCTTACTGGCCAGCCGAATTCCTTCATCGGGAGCAGCGCAGCGCCGTCACTGACGATTCGCGCTGGCGGTAAGCTCACCACGGACGGCTCCTCCGGACAGACCTTCCACCTCGGCCTGATCACCCTGGCCGGTGGCGAACTCGCTACCGGCACGGGTGCGGTCACCACGATCTGGGGCCTCTTCAATCTGGATAAGACGGTCACCGTCACCGAGGACTCGACGCTCAGCGCCCAATTCACCGCGATGTATCAGAGCGGTGGCACGGTCTTCAACGTCGCCGCGGGCAAGACCCTGACGGTCTCGGGCACCCTCAATCTGCCGTCGAACGGCGGCGAGACCGGTCTGGTCCTCAATTCCGCCGCCGGCAACACGGGCACGATGGTGCTGACCGGCACGAACACCTACGCCGGTACCACGACGATCACGCGCGGCACGCTGCGGATCGGCGGAGCGGGCTCGCTTGGCAGCGGCACCTATGCCAATACCGTCACGAACAATGGCGCCCTGGAGATCGCCACTTCGGCGAACCAGACCTTCTCGAACGTCATCAGCGGCTCGGGCTCCGTCACGAAGTCGGGCGCCGGCACCACGACCCTGACCGCGACGAATACCTACGCTGGTACCACCACCGTCTCCGCCGGCGTCCTCCAGGTGGGCAACGGCGGTACGACCGGGGCCCTCTCGGCTTCGTCCTCGGCGGGCATCGCCTCGGGCGCGACCTTGCGTTACTTCCGTGCCGACGCCTCGACGTTCTCGGTCGCGCATGCCGTGTCCGGCGATGGCACGCTGGAATTCCTCGGCACCGGCGGTAACGGCGTCGGAGCGTTCAAGCTGACCGGCGCCAACACCCTTTCGTCCTCCGCCGTCATGGTGCTTAACCAGGCCGTGCTCTCGGTCGGGACGCAGGCCGAGCTCAGCACGAGCCTTCCCTTGGTCCGGATCATGACCGGCGGGTTGCTATACGTCGAGCGAGGCGGCACGTTCGGCAACCCCTTGGAGCTGGGTGCCGGGTTGGGCTGGAAGTTTTCGGACGCTTCGCAGTTAGGCCTCCTGCATGCCAACGCCTGGGTCGCGCCCGGCGCCGTCAACTTCACGGGCAACGTCACTTTGACCGGCAACAGCGCCATCGCCGCCTGGGCGAACTCCTCCGACCTCACGATGTCAGGCGTGATCTCCGACGGCGGCAACGGCTTCGGCTTCACCAAGCTCGGCCTCCTCAAGCTGACCCTGACCGGCGCCAACACCTTCACCGGCACCACGACGATCAGCGCCGGCACGCTGCAGGTCGGCGCGGGGGGTACGGCAGGCGTGCTCGGTGGCGCGGTCGTCAACAGCAGCGCGCTGATCTTCGACCGCTCCGACGCCCTGACCTTCGCTCCGGCCATCAGCGGTACCGGCACGCTCACCAAGGCCGGGGCCAACACGCTCACCCTTACCGGCGCGAACACCTACACGGGTTCGACCACGGTCACGGCCGGCGGCATCGTCTTCCAGCGCGACGTCGCACCGTCCACTTCCGGCTTCGCCGGCGCCGGCACGGTCACAATTGAATCCGCTGGCGCGGCCTTCACGTCCGCCGTCGCCAGCTATACCTATGCCCCGACGATCACCGGACTGACCCTCGGTAAGTCGACCAACACCTCGACGGTGACCCTCGGCGCGGCTATCGGTATCGCCGGTCCGGTGACGGTCTATGGCGGCAACATCGCGGTCAATGCGGTGATCAGCGCTACAGGTGACCTCCTCCTGGACGCCGATACGGGCGCCCAGCTCACCGGTAACTTCACCGGCTTGGCCATCACCGCCAACCTGTCGACCACCGCGGGTTCCAACGGCAGCATCACCTTGCGCGGTCGTGGAGGTAACAATTCCGCCGGCAGCCAGCATGGGGTCACTCTCACCGGCGTGACGGTCTCCGCCGGCGGCACGGGCGCCGTGCTTATCGAAGGTGTCGGCGGCCCTTCCGTCGGTGGAGGTAATATGGGAATTCGGTCTGCCGGAACTATCACGACCGGCTCAGGCAATCTCACCTTGACCGGGGTGGCTGGCGGCACCGGCGCCAGCAGCAATAACGATGGTATCGCCATGATGAGCGGCGCCATCGCCCGTACCGTCGGTGGCGCGCTGCTGCTGGACGGAACCAACGGACCGGGTGTGTCCTCCGAATCAATCGCTTTCGAGACGGCGACCTCGGCCGTCACCTTCGGTCAGGTTTCGCAGACGGGTTCGACGACCCTCCGCGGCGACGTCCTCTGGGTCAGCACGAACAACGTCAGCCTCCTGGGGTCTGGTGCCATTACCATCGAGCCGAAGGGCACGAGCTTCGGCTCTGCCCTGAGCACGGCCCAATACACGCTTCCCTCCACGGCGAGCGGGTTCACGTTCGGTAAGGCTGGCAACACCGCGGCGCTGACCGTCGCGAGCAATCTGTCGATCACCGGCCCGATCTCGGTCTTCGGCGGGGATGTCACCCTGACCGGAGGCCTGGCCGCCACGGCCGCCGGTGATATCCTCGTCCGCTCTTCGGGCGTGCTGACCATCGCCGCGAGCCGCGTCCTCTCGACCACCAACGGCGACGTGACCCTGACCGCCGCCCGCTTCGTCAACAACGGCGGTAGCGGCGCCTTGTCGGCCGGCGGTACGGGCAAGACCTGGCGCGTCTGGAGCACCAATGCCGACCCGTATCACGTCTCGACCGGCGACGTCGCCGGCGGCCTGGCCTTCGACTTCCGTCAGTATGACGCCAGCTACGGCGTCACCACGGTCCAAGGAACGGGCAAGGGACTGCTCTACAGCTTCGCGCCGACATTGTCCGCGTCCCTCACCACCACGCCGACCAAGGTCTACGATCGGACCGACACCGCCACGGTGACCAACGCGATGGTGACCGTCGCCTCGGGCTATGCCGGCGGCGACGGCACGGCGGTCTTCACCTTCTCCGCGGCGACCTACGCCTCCCGCAATGCCGGCAACGGCCAGGCGATCACCTTCGCTTCCGACCCGACCGTCGTGGCGCAGAGCAACGCAGGTACGGGCAGCAAGCCCGTCTACGGTTACCGTATCTCCGGACTTTCCGCCCCGACGGGTAACATCACCCCTCGCGACTTGACGCTCACGGGCGTGACCGCCGCCCACAAGGTCTACGACCGCAGCCTCGCCGCGATCATCTCCGGTGGCGCGGTGACCCCGCTCAGTGGAGATACCGTCACGGTGGACATGTCGTCCGCGACGGGCGCCTTCGCGAACTGGAACGTCGGCACGGCCAAGACCGTCACGGTCTCGGGCGCCATCCTTGGCGGCGCGGAAGCCGGTAATTACTCCGTCGCCCAGCCCGTGGGCCTGGTCGCGAACATCACGGCTCGTCCGTTGTCCATCACCTCCGTCTCGGTGGCCGACAAGGTTTACAATCGCGCCCTCGCCGCGACGCTTTCCGGCGGTGCGGTGACCGCGCTTTCCGGCGATACGGTCACGGTGGTCGCTTCCGGCGCCTCCGGCAGCTTCGCGGATTGGAACGTCGGCACGGGCAAGGCCGTCACGGTCTCCGGCTACACCCTCTCGGGCACCGACGCCGGTAACTACTCCCTCGTCCAGCCGACCGGCGTCACGGCCAATATCACGCCGCTGACTTTAAACGTCACGGGTGCCACGGCCGCCAGCAAGACCTACGACGCGTTGCGCACCGTGGCGATTTCGGGCGGGGTCATCAGCGCAATCTCAGGCGACACGGTCGTCCTGAGCACGACCAACCGCGCCGGACTCTTCTCGGATAAGAACGTCGGCAATGGCAAGACCGTCACGGTCTCGGGTTATGCCATCTCTGGTACGGACGCCGGTAACTACGCTCTCGTCCAGCCGACCAGCGTCACGGCGGACATCGCCGCGCTGACGCTCAACATCACCAGCGCCACGGCGGCCAACAAGACCTATGATGCCCTCCTGGGCGCGACGATCTCTGGCGGAGCCATTAGCATCATCGCCGGCGACACGGTCACTCTCGATACGACGAACCGCGCCGGCGTCTTCACCGACAAGAACGTCGGCACGGGCAAGGCCGTCACGGTCTCGGGTTACACCCTCACCGGCGCCGACGCCGCTAACTATGCCCTGGCGCAGCCGACCGGACTGACCGCGGACATCACCCATCTCGCGCTCAACGTTACGGGAGCCACCGCGGCCAACAAGACCTATGATGCGCAGCTGGGCGCGACGATCTCTGGCGGAGCCATTAGCATCATCGCCGGCGATACGGTCACCCTCGACACGACGAATCGCGCCGGCGTCTTTGCCGACAAGAACGTTGGCTCGGGCAAGTCCGTCACGGTCTCGGGTTACGCCATCTCGGGCGCCGACGCCGCTAACTATGCCCTGGCGCAGCCGACCGGACTGACCGCGGACATCACCCATCTCGCGCTCAACGTTACGGGAGCCACCGCGGCCAATAAGACCTACGACGCCCTCTTGGCCGCCGCGGTCTCAGGTGGCGCCATCAGTGCGGTCGTGGGCGATACGGTCAACCTCGTCAGCTCCGGCCGGGTAGGGGTCTTCGCCGACAAGAACGTCGGTAATGGCAAGGCCGTCACCGTCTCGGGCTACACCCTCTCGGGCGCTGATGCCGGCAACTATTCCCTCGTCCAGCCGACCGGCGTGACGGCGAACATCACCGCATGGACGCTCAATGTGACCGGCGCCACGGCGGCGAACAAGACTTACGACGCTCTCCTGACCGCGGCCATCTCGGGCGGCGGCATCAGCGTGATTTCCGGTGACACCGTCACCCTAGACGCGACGAACCGCGCCGGCGTCTTCGCCGACAAGAATGTCGGCACGGGCAAGGCCGTCACCGTGACCGGTTACACGATCTCTGGCGCGGATGCGGCCAACTACGCCTTGGCCCAGCCGACCGGCGTCACCGCCAATATCACGCCGCTGACGCTGAACGTCACGGGCGCCACCGCTGCCAATAAGACTTACGACGCGCTGCTCACCGCAGCCATCTCGGGCGGAGCTATCAGCGTGATCTCCGGTGACACCGTCAACCTCGTCAGTGCCGGCCGGGCCGGGGTCTTCGCCGACAAGCACGTCGGGTCGGGCAAGACCGTCACCGTCTCGGGTTACACGATCACCGGCACCGACGCCGGCAATTACGCCCTGGTCCAGCCTACGGGTGTCACGGCTGATATCACTCAGCTGACGTTGAACGTCACCGGAGCCATCGCAGCCAACAAGGCTTACGACGCCCTCCTGGCCGCAGCTATCTCAGGCGGCGCCATCAGCGTGATCTCCGGCGACACGGTCGACCTCGTCAGCACCGGCCGGGCTGGTGTCTTCGCGGACAAGAACGTCGGCAATGGCAAGGCCGTCACCGTAAGTGGTTATACGCTCTCCGGCGCCGACGCCGGCAACTACGCCTTGGTCCAGCCGACCGGCCTGACCGCCGGCATCACCGCACTGACGCTCAATGTCACGGGTGCTACGGCCGCCAACAAGGTTTACGATGCCTTACTCACCGCCACGATCTCGGGCGGCGCCATCAGTGCGATCGCTGGTGATGCGGTCACGCTCGTCGGCTCCGGCCGGGCAGGGGTCTTTACCGATAAGAATGTCGCCACGGGTAAGTCGGTCACCGTCACGGGTTATAGCCTTACTGGAGCGGACGCCGGAAACTACGCCCTGGTCCAGCCCACGGGCGTCAGCGCCGATATCACCGCGCTGACGCTTAATGTCACCGGCGCGACCGCGGCCGACAAGACTTACGACGCGCTCCTCGCCGCCGCGATCTCGGGCGGTGCCATCAGTGTGATCTCTGGCGACACGGTCACCCTTGTCAGCTCCGGCCGGGCAGGGGTCTTCGCGGACAAGAATGTCGCCAACGGCAAGTCGGTCACCGTCTCCGGTTACACGATCACCGGTACCGACGCCGCTAATTATACGCTGGTCCAGCCGACCGGCATCTCGGCCGATATCACGCCGCTGGCTTTGAACGTCACGGGTGCTACGGCCGCAAGCAAGACCTACGACGCGCTGCGCACCGCGGTGATTTCGGGCGGGGTCATCAGCGCAATCTCAGGCGACACGGTCATCCTGAGCACGATCCAACGTGCCGGACTTTTTGCGGATAAGAACGTCGGCACGACCAAGGCCGTCACCATCTCGGGTTATGCTATCTCCGGAGCCGATGCCGCTAACTACGCCCTGACCCAGCCGACCGGCGTGACCGCGGACATCACTGCGCTGACGCTCAACGTGACCGGCGCTACCGCCGCCAACAAGACTTACGACGCGCTCCTGGCCGCGGCGATTTCCGGCGGCGCCATCAGCATCATCGCCGGCGATACCTTAACCCTCGATACGACGAACCGCGCCGGTGCCTTCACCGACAAGAACGTCGGCACGGGCAAGGCCGTCACGGTCTCGGGTTACACCCTCACCGGCACCGACGCCGGCAACTACGCCTTGGTCCAGCCTGCCGGCGTCACGGCCGATATCACTCTGCTGACGCTCAACGTCACCGGCGCCACCGCGGCTAACAAGACCTACGACGCCCTTCTGGCGGCGACGATCTCGGGCGGCGCCATCAGCGTCATCTCGGGCGACACGGTCACTCTCGTCAGCTCCGGCCGGACTGGGGTCTTCGCGGACAAGAACGTCGCCAACGGCAAGTCCGTCGCCGTCTCGGGTTATACGATCACCGGCACCGACGCCGCAAACTACTCCCTGGTCCAGCCCACGGGTATCACGGCCGATATCACCGCGCTGACGCTCAACGTCACCGGAGCCACCGCCTCCCATAAGACCTATGACGCCCTCGTCGTCGCCGCCATCTCGGGTGGCACGATCAGCGTGATTTCTGGCGACACGGTGGTCCTCGATACGACGAACCGCGCCGGCGTCTTCGCCGATAAGAACGTCGGCACGGGCAAGAGCGTTACCGTCTCGGGCTACACGATCTCCGGCGCCGCCGCTGCTAACTATGCCTTGGCCCAGCCGACTGGCGTGACCGCGGATATCACCCCGCTCACGCTTAACGTCACCGGCGCCACGGCGGCCAGTAAGACTTACGACGCCCTCCTGGGGGCTGTCGTCTCCGGCGGTGCCATCACCGCGATCGCAGGTGATGCGGTCACTCTTGATACGACGAACCGCGCCGGCGCCTTCGCGGATAAGAACGTGGCCATCGGCAAGGCCGTCACCGTCTCCGGTTATACCCTTTCTGGTACGGACGCGGGTAACTACTCTCTGGTCCAGCCTACGGGCCTCGCCGCTGACATCACCGCGTTGACCCTCAACGTCACCGGCGCCACGGCGGCCAATAAGACTTATGACGCGCTCCTAGGAGCGGTGATTTCGGGTGGTGCGATCAGCGTGATCGCTGGCGACGCTGTCACGCTGGTTTCGACCAACCGCGCCGGTCTCTTCGCCGACAAGAACGTCGCCAACGGCAAGTCGGTCACCGTCACGGGTTACAGCCTGACCGGCACCGACGCCGCAAACTACTCCCTGGTCCAGCCGACCAGCGTCACTGCCGATATCACCGCCCTGACGCTCACGGTCACCGGAGCCAGCGCAGCCAACAAGACCTACGACGCGCTCCAGACAGCCGCGATCTCCGGTGGCACCATCAGCGTGATCGCAGGTGATGCCGTCACCCTGGATGCCTCGAATCGCGCCGGTATCTTCGGCGACAAGAATGTCGGCACCTCGAAATCCGTCGCCGTCTCGGGTTACGGCCTCAACGGTGCCGACGCCGCTAACTACTCCCTTGTCCAGCCCACCGGTGTGACCGCGGACATCACGGTCCTGTCTCTGGCGGTTACTGGCGCCACCGCAGCGAACAAGACTTACGACGCGCTTCTGACTGCCGCGATCTCGGGCGGCACCATCAGTGTAATCGCAGGTGATGCCGTCACCCTTGACGCCGCCAACCGCGCCGGCGCCTTCGCGGATAAGAACGTGGCCATCGGCAAGGCCGTCACCGTCTCCGGTTATACCCTTTCGGGTACGGACGCGGGTAACTACTCTCTGGTCCAGCCTGCGGGCCTCACCGCCGACATCGCGCAGCTGACGCTCAACGTCACCGGCACCACCGCGGCCAACAAGACTTACGATGCCCTCCTCGCTGCGGCGATCTCAGGTGGGGTCATTACCGTCATTTCCGGCGATAACGTCGTCCTCGATACGACCAGCCGAGCTGGCATCTTCGGAGATAAGCACGTCGGCACTACTAAGTCTGTCACCGTCTCGGGTTATACCATCTCCGGCACCGACGCCGCTAATTACTCCCTAGCCCAGCCGACCGGTATCACAGCGGACATCACTGCGCTGGCTCTCAATGTCACAGGCGCTACGGCGGCCAATAAGACTTACGACGCGCTCTTGGGCTCGGTGATTTCGGGCGGAATCGTCAGTACGATCTCGGGCGACGCCGTTACCCTGGATGCCTCGAACCGGGCCGGACTCTTCGGCGACAAGAATGTCGGCACCTCGAAATCCGTCGCCGTCTCGGGTTACAGCCTCACTGGTGCTGACGCCGCTAACTACTCCTTGGTCCAGCCCACCGGTGTGACCGCGGACATCACCGCGTTGACCCTCAACGTCACGGGCGCCACCGCGGCCAATAAGACTTACGACTCGCTCTTGGGCTCGGTGATTTCGGGCGGAGCCATCAGCGCAATCGCGGGTGATGACGCCACCCTTGATTCTTCGGGCCGCACCGGTCTCTTTGCCGACAAGAACGTCGGCACGGGCAAGGCCGTCACGGTCTCGGGTTACACCCTCACCGGCACCGACGCCGGCAATTACTCCCTGGTCCAGCCCTCGGGCGCCTCCGCCGATATCACCCAGCTGACGCTCGCCGTCACGGGTGCCACGGCGGCTAATAAGACTTATGACACCCTCCTGACCGCCGCGATCTCCGGCGGTACCATCGGCGCCATCTCCGGAGATATTGTCTCCCTTGATACGACCAATCGTTCCGGCGTCTTCGCCGACAAGAACATCGGCACCTCGAAGTCCGTCGCCGTCTCGGGTTACAGCCTCACGGGTGCTGACGCCACTAACTACGCCTTGGTCCAGCCTGCCGGCGTCACGGCCGATATCACCCCGCTGACGCTCGACGTCACCGGCGCCACGGCCTCCAATAAGACCTACGACGCCCTCGTCGCGGCCGCCATCTCAGGCGGCTCCATCAGCGTGATCGCAGGCGATGCCGTCACCCTGGACACCTCGAACCGTGCCGGCGTCTTCGGCGACAAGAATGTCGGCACCTCGAAATCCGTCACCGTCTCTGGTTACACGATCACGGGCGCCGACGCCGCTAACTACTCCTTGGTCCAGCCCAACGGTGTGACCGCGGACATCTCCGCGCTGGCGCTCAATGTCACCGGTGCCACCGCGGCCAATAAGACTTACGATGCGCTCTTGGGCTCGGTGATTTCGGGCGGAGCCATCAGCGCAATCGCGGGTGATGACGCCACCCTTGATTCTTCGGGCCGCACCGGTCTCTTTGCCGACAAGAACGTCGGTACGGGTAAGTCGGTCACCGTCTCGGGTTACAGCCTCACGGGCGCCGACGCGGGTAACTACGATCTGATCCAGCCGACCGGTGTCACCGCGGACATCACCCAGTTGACGCTGAACATCACCGGTGCCACGGCGGCCGACAAGACGTACGACGCCCAGCTGACCGCCGCGATCTCCGGTGGCGCGGTCAGCGCGATCAGTGGCGACGACGTCGTCCTCGGCACGGCCAACCGGGCCGGTCTTTTCGGCGATAAGGATGTCGGCGCCTCGAAGGCCGTCACGGTCTCGGGCTACGCGATCTCCGGCGCGGATGCTGCCAACTACTCCTTGGTCCAGCCCACGGGCGTGACCGCGAGCATCACCCAGCTGACCCTGGATCTCACTGGCGTCACGGCGGCCGACAAGACCTACGACGCCCAGCTGACGGCAGACGTCTCGGGCGGAAGTATCGCGCCGATCTCGGGCGATACGGTGGTCTTGGACTCCTCGGCCCGCTCTGGCCTCTTCGTCGATAAGAACGTCGGCACCGCCAAGGCGGTCACCGTCTCGGGCTACACCATCTCCGGAACAGACGCTGCTAACTACGCTCTCGTCCAGACGACGGGCGTGACGGCGGACATCACCGCGCTGGCGCTCAATGTCACCGGTGCCACCGCGGCCAATAAGACTTACGATGCGCTCTCGGACGGCGGTGATTTCGGGGGGAGCCGTCACGGCGATCTCCGGTGACCTCGTCACCCTCGATGACTCGGGCCGTGCCGGCCTCTTCGCCGACAAGAATATCGGCACCTCTAAGACCGTCACCGTCTCGGGTTACGCGATCTCCGGCGCGGATGCCGCCAACTACTCCCTGGTCCAGCCCACGGGCGTGAGCGCGGACATCACGCCGGCAGGTCTCGTGATCTCGGGCCTTTCCGCCAGCAACAAGACTTACGACCGTTCGCTTAGCGCAACGCTCATGGGCGGAACGGTCACCCCGGTCGCCGGGGATACCGTGACCCTTGAACTCCTCCTCCGTGAGCGCGGTCTTCGTCGACTGGACTGTCGGCGCCGGTAAGCCCGTCACGGTTTCAGGTTACGCGCTCACGGGTGCGGACGCGGGTAATTATGTGCTGACCCAGCCGAGCGGGCTGACCGCCGATATCTTCGCCCGCAGCCTGCCGGTCGTGGGCGTGGTCGCCGCCAACAAGCTGCGCAACGGCTCCCTGAACGCCGAGATTTCCGGTGGTTCCATCGCCCCGCTGGCCGGCGACACCGTCACGCTGGATGCCAGCGCCGCCGTCGGCCTGTTCCTCGACGACACTGATCGGCGCCGCCAAGCCGGTGGTCGTCAGCGGCTTCGCCTTGGGCGGCCTCGACGCCGGTAATTACGCCATCGCCCAGCCGACCGGAGTCACTGCGGGCATCAATGACGCCGGCATCTTCTATCCGCCGGTCGTCGCATCCGCCCGCGCCCGTCTTCGTCGAGCCCGTCGCCACGACCTGGGCTCCGCCATCGGTGAGCGTCTCCTTGCAAGGCCCCGCCTCGGCGGCGCCGCAGCTGATTGTCTCCGCCCTGAGCATGCCTTCTTCCGCACCGGACGTCGTGCCGGTCGGTGCCATGCTTTACCTTTCGACCGTCGGGGCGATCCCGGTGATGGAAGTGAGCGTCGAGATCGTTGGTGGCTTCGTGGCTGGGGATACGCTCCTGCAGGTGACCGTGCCAGAGGGCTTGAAGGTCTCCGTCGATGATAAGACGGGTAAGGTCACGATCAGCGGCCAAGGTTCGCCGGCGGATTACGACAAGGTCTTGAAGACGCTCGCCGTGCGTTCCGCGGGCGGCAAGCGCGTCGGCGGTCTCACTCTCCGTGTCGGGGTCAATACGGCGCAGGGCGGCAAGAGCAGCACCACCGTCCAGCTCCGCCAGGGTAGCACCGCGTCGGCGAAGTGATCAGCGCGGCGGAGCCGCGAGGGGACATGGGGGCGCGGGGGCCTAAGGGCTGCATTGGGTAGGGACGGGATGACATCCCGTCCGCTTGCATCGGATAGGGACAGCACCACGTGCTGTCCTCTGTATCGGGTAGGGTTGAGCGCCCTCGCTCAACCGCGCGGCTGACCAAGGGTGGTCAGCCCTACCTCTAGACCGACGGATGCGATGTCATCGCATCCCTACCTCTTGCCTCTCATCGATTCAGCCCTCGATTCAGTCCTCAACGCAGTCATCGACTCAGAAATCTTTAGCACCACATCTGACCAATCTGACAGTCCACAAAAGCGGTGGCTTTATCAGATTTAATGCGAATAATCCTGCTTATAAATCGCCATGCCTGCTGCGAAATTCGAGAAAAAGGCCGTCTTTGAGCTCCTTGCCGATGGTATCGAGGCCCAGATTCGCCAGGAAGGCTGGAAGGGGCTGCTTCCCTCGGGAAGAGACTTGGCCAACCAGCATAAGGTCAGCCTGCCGACGGTCCAAAAGGCCATCGCCCTCCTGATCGAGCGCCAGGTCTTGGTCAGCCGAGGCGGGAAGCGACGTCTCGAAGTCGGCGCCGGGTGTTTCCGGCTCTCAGCGCCCTTCCGGCCACCTTGAGGTCCTGGTGATTTCGACCGAGCCGCTGATTTCCTATGACGCCTCGATCTCCATCGGTGTGCTTCGGCTCGGTGAGAACCTCAAGGCCAAGGGCGATGGCTTCAGGTTCGTCGACCTGAGTCACGTGCAGGGAACGGAGCGCCGCAAGGCCGCGCATGCTGAGGTGGTGAAATCTCGCCCGACGCACGTGATCCTTATGGCGCCGGACGCATCGCTCTTCGCCGGGCGTCTCGCGTCATCCGGTGAAGATCGCCTCGATGTTCAGCACCTTACGCTCGAAGAGGATGGCTCCTTTGGGCGTGAAGTACGGCTACCTGGTCGAGATCGCGCTCAAACACCTGATTCCATTGGGCCATCGCCACTTCCTGATGCCGTTCCTCAATCGAAAGAATCAAGATGAAGTCATCGATGGAGGCCGTCGCCAAGATTGCGAAGGAGCAGGGCGTCCGCATCGATGTACTTACGTTCGCCGCAGCCGCTGACGACCGAGAACCTCGGGCGATTCCTCGGGCCGGGCGTAGCGCGTGGCGCCACCGCGGTGCTCTTCCCGCAGTGGACGGATTTCTTGCCGGCGGTCGCCTTCTTCGCCAAGCGGGACCTCGAGTTCCCTCGCGATGTCTCGGTCGTCGCCCTCGTCGGTGTCAGTCATGCTCGAATGTATTCGCCGTCCATCGCTTGTTGTCTCAGCTCACACGAAAGCATCGCGCAGCAGGCGGAAATCTGGATTCGTACCGATAAGGTCGAGGATGATGCCTACCGTGCGGTCTACGAGAACACCTGGCAGCAGGGCGCCTCGATCGGCCCGGCGCCGAAGGGGTAGGGCGGCCGAGGGTAGGGATGCGATGACATCGCATCCGTTTGCAGCCGCACTTGCCATGAGCCGGGCAAGGTCACCGACCAATTCGGTATCCGTCCGCCTACGGATGCGATGTCATCGCATCCCTACCCCTCACTTCTGACCAATACTACAGGCCACAAGCGGTCTTCTGTTTTATAAGATATTAAGGAGCATTTCGGACGCTATGTCCCGCCCGGTTTTTTCCGCGGTCCGTCGTCCTTTCCTGGTCGCGGCCTCCACCCTCGTTCTCGTCACAGGTCTGTCGCTTTTCGCGCAGGTCGCGCCGACGCTCGATCCGGCGCGCATCGACCAGAATCTGAAGCCCGCGCCGCAGCCGAAGTCGGTCCCGCGCAAGGAGGTCTCGCTGAACAATCAGCAGCTTGCCCCGAAGGACGCCGCTGCGCTCTCGTTCACGTTCAAGGAGTTGAATTTCGAAGGCAACGCCGCGCTGACTTCCGAGCAGCTTGCCACGCTCTGGGCGCACAAGGTCGGCGACACGGTGACGATCGAAGAAGTCTTCGCCTTGGCGAATGCGATCACGAAGCGCTACGCCGACGCCGGCTATGCGCTCTGCTTCGGCGTCGTGCCCGAGCAGGACATCAAGGACGGCAAGGTGAAGATCGTCGTCGTCGAAGGCTTCGTCAGCGACCACTCCTTCGGCGTGGCCCAGCCGCGCGCCCGCGCGCTCAATGCTGTCGCTGCCCAGCTGAGCCAGATCAAGGGCTCCAAGCCTTTGCGGGCCGACGTGCTCGAGCGCAATATCCTGCTCATGGACGACCTGCCGGGCTGGTCTGTCGGCTCAGTCCTTTCTGCTTCGCGTACCGTCGTCGGCGGCTCCGATCTGTCGCTGGAATTCACGCGCGATCCCGACACCTTCGATCTCAGCTGGAATAACTTCCTCCCGAGCGCGCTCGACCGTCAGGTCGTCGGCGCCTCCTGGTCCGGCTACGGTCATCTCGATGGCGCGGACGAACTTTCGCTGGGCTACTACCACAGCCCGAACGGTAACGCTTACCAGAGCTTCAACGCCGCCGCGTCGACGCTCATCGGTACCGATGGCGAACGACTCGGCGTCACGTTCTCGCAGTCGGACAGCCGTCCGACCGATCCGCTGCTCGTGCCCCTCGAATACAAGGGCCGTTCGCGCAATGTCCGCCTGACTTTCTCGAAGCCACTCATCCGTTCGCGCTCCTCCACGCTTCTGGCCGAAGCCTACCTCGGCGCCCAGGACTCGCAGAGCTCGATGACGACCGGCACGCCCACGCGTGACGCGATCCGCACCGTCGGTGCTTCGCTCACCTACGATTTCGCCCGCCCCGACCAGTCCTCCAACCTCGTGCGCCTGAACCTCGAGCAGGGCCTCGATTGGCTCGGTGCCCAAGGCAATTCACGCGCCAACGGTTCGACGACCTTCACCGTCGCCTCGCTCGACTTCACGCGCACCGCGCCGCTTGCCTCGCTTGGTTCGGGAGCCCTCTCGTATTCGTTCGCGGCCCAGGGTCAGTATTCGCTCGGTGATCCGCTGCTCAGCGCCGTCGAGTCTTCCTTCGGCGGCCGGCAGTTCGGCCGCTTCTTCGATTCCGGCTCGATGAGCGGTGAGCAAGCGCTCTTCGGTTCGTTCGAACTCCGCTACACGCTGCCGCTGTCCCTCGGTTTCGCCGAGCCCGTGCGCGCGCAGTTCTACGTCTTCACCGACGCCGGCCTCACCCGCCAGCAGGGCGTGCTCCAGCCGCAGGAAGCCCGCGAGCGTCACGCCGCCTCCGCCGGCGTGGGCGTCCGCCTCGGCTTGCCGCACGGCATGAACGCCCTCGTCGAGGTCGCCCGCCCCGTCTCCCTTCCCGCCGGTTCCACTGCCGACAGCTCCAATCGCATCAACGCCTCCTTCGGCGTCCGCTTCTAAACTTTAAAACAAAACTTTCATGGCTCCTGCCTCTTCCGTCAAACGCCGCCTCCTCCCGCTCGCCACGCTCCTCGTGGCCGCGGTGCTGAATCCCGTCGGCTCCTTCGCCAATCCTACCGGCGCCAACGTCACTGGTGGTGCGGCCACTGTGACGGGGCAAGGCACGTCCCGCGTCACGATCGACCAGTCTTCGGATCGTGCGTTCATCGAGTGGAACAGCTTCTCCGTCGCGAAGGGCGAGTCCGTCCGCTTCAACCAGCCGTCCGCGTCGTCCGTCACCGCCAACAAGGTGGTCGGCGTTGCTCCGTCCGACATCTTGGGCGCGGTCTCCGCGAATGGCCGGATCATCCTGATCAATCCGAACGGCATCTTCTTCGGCAAGGGCTCGACCATCGACGCCGCCGGCCTGATCGCCACCACGCTCGACCTCGACAAGGATTCCTTCCTGTCCGGCGGTAAGTTCAAGTTCTCGTCCGCATCGGACATTTCGGCCTCCGTCGTCAACGAAGGCACGCTCACGATTTCCGACGCTGGTCTGGGCGCCCTCGTGGCCCCGCATGTCCGTAACTCTGGCGCCCTCGTGGCAAATCTCGGCACCGCCGTGCTCGCTTCGGGCAAGGCCTTCACCGTCGACTTCACCGGTGACGGCCTGATCACGTTCGCGCTTGGCGAAGGGATTGCGTCGACGCTTGTCGGCGCCGATGGCCAGCCCCTTAAGGCCCAGGTCGAACAGGCCGGTGAAGTCACCGCTAGTCGCATCGTCCTTTCCGCCGCCGCCGCGCGTGAAGTCGTCAACCAGTCCGTCAACGTCTCCGGCCTCGTGCGCGCCGGTTCTGCCGATCGTAATGCCGATGGCTCCATCTCCCTGCGTGGCTCGAAATCCGTCGCCGTGGAAAGCACCGCCGTACTCGCGGCTCCCGCGGGTTCGATCGTGCTTGATGCCGATAGCGTGAAGGTCGCCGGTAATCTCTATCGCCAGCTCCATCCAGTTGACCGGTGACCATGTCGCCGTGCTCACCGGCGCTTCCCTTTCCTCGGACGGCGGCTCCATCCTTGTCGGCGGCGATTGGCAGGGCTCGAACGGCGTCCGCCAGGCGATCACCACCACGCTTGAAGCCGGTGCGACGATCGACGCAGGGCAGGGCGGCAAGGTCGTCCTCTGGTCCGACATCACGAACGCGGACAGCGTCACCACCGTGGCCGGCACCGTGCGCGCGCTCGGTGGTCGCATCGAGACCTCCGGACATCTCCTCGAACTACCCGGTGTCGTCCAGGCTGGAGCCGGCGGCATGTGGCTGATCGACCCGACGAACGTCACCATCACCACGACCAGCACTACCGGGACGCTCGCGGGCGACCTCGCGAGTCTCGCTGTCACCAACATCAAGGCGACCGATATCCAGTCGGCGCTCAATGCCGGCACCAGCGTCACGGTCTACGCCAGCGGCACCATCACCGTGAGCACTGCGCTGACCATCGCCAATAACAGCAGTACCTCCGCAATCCTGACGCTCGACAGCACCGCTTCGGCGCCGACCGGCGGAACCGCCGGTACCAACACGTCCGCCGTCTCCGTCAACGCGGCGATCACCGCCACCGGCACGAGCCAGACCGGCTTGCGCGTCCGCACTAAAGGCGCGCCCATCAGCACCACTGCGGGCATCACGCTCACGGGCTTGATCGATTTCGACAACACCGTCGGCCTCGGGGCCGGGACGGCCACCGCCTCGGCCGGTATCTCGCTGGCCGGCGTACTCAGCACTTCGGCGGGTGACATCACTCTCATCGGTCGTTCTTCCGGCGCGCAGGGCATCGTGACCACCGCCGCGGGTCTGATCACCGCGACGACGGGCAATATCACCCTCACCGGCAGCGGCACCACGGGCGGCGTCAATCTCTTGGCCGCTTTGTCGGCGGGCTCCGGTACTAAGCTCCGCGCGATCACCTTGGCGGGTAACGCCACGACCGGCTCCGGCGTCCGCACGGGCTCGGCCGCCAGCCTCACGCGCGACGGGTTCGCTCCAGCTCACCGGTCTCGCCACGGCGGCGCGCGGCCTCGAACTCAACGGCCTCACGCGTTCGACGGTGGCCGGTGACATCGTCCTTTCCGGTCAGGCCGGCCCGGGCGCGACGGGGGTCTATCTGGTCGGGCAACGCGCTCACCGTCACCAGCGGGAATCTCACCGTGCAAGGTGCCAGCCTGGTCGGCGGCGTGGCCACGGCGATGCCGGGCACGGCGGCCACCGGAGGCAATTACGGATTCCATGGCAATCACTCTCACCGATCAGCCGTCTCCGGTGAGATCGACATCCGCGGGCAAGGCGCGGCGGCCACCTACTATGGCATCGAATCCGATAGCACGATCAGCTCGTCCGCCGGTAATATCAGCCTGATCGGTAAGGGCGACGGCGGCGTCTCCCTTGGCGGCCGCGGTCACCGCTGGCAGCGGCGCCTTGGTGCGCAACCTGACGGTCATCGGTACCGGCACGGCGGGACACGGGATCGTCACGACCGCCGCGGGATCCTTGAACGCGACGGGATCGGTCGCCCTGACCGGTTACGGCATCACCGTCGGCCTAGGCTTGAGCCTGGTCGGCGCCGTCAACTCGACGGTCGCCGGTGACATCGTCCTTTCTGGTCGCTCCGTCGCGGTCAACGCCATCGGCCTTTCGCGGGCCATCACCGCCACGGGCGGCGGCATCGTCGTCCAAGGCGCGACCCTCACGAGCGGCGTGGCCACGGCGGCGCCGGGCACCGCGGCGCTGGGGGTTAACTATGGCCTTTCACTGGCCGCGGCTGCTTCGCTGAACGCCAGCGGTGATATCAATGTCGCCGCGGATTCGGCCAGCTATACGGGCATCTACGCCCAAGGGACGATCGCGTCCACCCGCGGCAACGTAGTCCTCCGCGGCAAAGGTGTCGACGGCGTGAACCTGCTCGGGGCGGTCACCGTCGGCAGCCCGGGCTTCGTCCGCTCGCTCACGATCACCGGCACCGCCACGACCGGCGCCGCCGTGACCACCAGCGCCGCGGTCAGCGCGACCGGGGCGATCACGCTGACCGGCTATACCAATGTGGGACGACTACGGCCTTAACGTCGGTTCGACGCTCGCGTCGACCGTCGCCGGCGACGTCATCCTTTCCGGCCATTCGGGCGGCACCAATGCCAGCGTCCCGGTCCACGCCATCGGGGTCAATCTCGACCAACGCGGTGACGGTCTCGGGCGGTAATCTCATCATCCAAGGCGCGGGCTTGGTCGGCGGCGTCGCTACGCCGGTGACGCGGTTCGGCGGCCACGGGTTCCCGCCAAGGCTTCACGTCGACGGCGGTCGGGCGACCTGCTGGCCTCGGGCAACATCTCGGCTCTCCGGTCACAGCGGTGACCTATCATCGGCGATAGCATCACCGGTGACATCATCTCGACCGACGGCAATGTCACCCTCTTCGGTAGCGGTCCCTACGGCATGAACATCGCCGGTGAGGTGCGCGCCGGCTCGGGCAGCAACCTCCGTTCGCTGACCATCACCGGGACGGGCAGCGGCGGTTATGGCGTCAACGGCGCCGCCGGCGGCAAGCTGAGCGCCACGGGTTCGGTCGCGGTGACGGGCTACGCCTCCTTGTCCGGCCACGCCGTCGTCATCAATAACTTCGTCCGCTCGACCGTCGCGGGGGACATCGTGTTCTCCGCCCATGCGGCCGGCACGGGCTCTCTCAACGGCCTCGACCTCAACGGTCCGGTCACCGCCACGAACGGGGGCATCACCATCCAGGGCGCCACGCTCGTCGGCGGGGTCGCCACGCCTGCTCCGGGGACCGCCAGCACCAGCCGCCAGTCCTACGGCTTCACCTCGGCGGCGATCGGAACGTTGACGGCCAACGGCGATATCATCGTCCGCACCGCGAGCATCGACCGGGTGGTCGGCGCCGCGGGATCGGCTGTTATCGGCGCCATCACTTCGTCGCTGGGTAATGTGAGTGTCATCGGCAGCGGCGTCACGGGGCTTTCCCTGCAGGGTCCGGTTTCGGCCGGCAGCGGATCGACGATCCGTCGCATTCTTCTTTCCGGTTACAGCGACCGTGGCGCATCCGTTTCGGGCGGCGGCTACGGTATCAACGCCTTCAACACCGCCACGCTGACCGCGACCGGCGACGTCATCATCAACGCCTATGGCGATGGTGCCACCACCGCGCTGCGATTGTTCAAGAACGTCACGTCGACCGTGCGCGGGAACATCGTCTTCTCCGCTACGGATACGGCGGCATACTATGCCCAGGCGATCGACGGCTCGCTCGTCGCGACCAACGGCAGCATCACGCTGCAAGGCGCGACCTACGTCAACGGCGTCATCGAGCCCGCACCCGGCACGCCGGCCACCGCCAGCGACCGCGGCGTGCGTCTCTACGGTTCGGCCCAGCAGATCTCCGCGACGGGTGACATCACCATCCTGGGTAAGTCCGGCAGTGGCAACGGCGTCGGGCATCGAGGCCATCGGTGGTTACGATATCGTCATCCGGAGCACGCAGGGTGATATCGTCATCAACGGCGTCAGTGGTCCGGTCGGGAATACGGGCTCCATGAATTCTGCCTACGGCACCCGGCTCGATGGCGCCGCGGTCACCGCCTTGGTCGGCGACATCTCGATCACCGGCACCAGCCTCGGTGGTGGGAGCGGGCTTTATCTCGGCCAGCCGATCACCGCCTTGGATTCGGTCCTCTCGCCGACCAGCGGCGGCCGCATCACGCTCAACGGCAACACGATCGAAGGGGCCTTGCAGTATTACGGCATCAATACCGTCTCGACCGCGCCCATCCGGGCTTGGGGTCCGGTCGTTTTGTACGGCCAGAGCGCCCCGGTCAGCTTCGCCAATTGGTGGACGCGCGCGCAGACTTATCGGCGCGGACGGCATCAACCTGCGTGCCCCGGTGCGCAGTCACTCCGACAGCGTGACGCTGACAGGCTACGCGCTCGGTACCGGCGGTTACGGCATCCGCGTGGTCGCTGGCGCGCCGCTCGAGGCCGCGAAGCAGGTCACCTTGACCGGCATCGGGTCGATCGGCGCGGTCTACGTCAACGACGCCATCACGGCGGAGGGGGATATCATCATCGACGGATTGACGGCCGCCTCCGTGAGCGGGGGCACGGCGGTACAATTGCTCGCGACCGCGAAGACCATCTGGTCGAAGTCGGGCAACATCGGCATCACCGGCCAGTCCGGCCGCAATGGTCTCAGCGTGAACACCAACCTGCTGGCCGGCAACGCGGCGACGCCGACGTCGGGCGGCAGTATCAGCCTCAGCGGTAAGACCGAGAACGGCGGCGACGGTTATTTCGGTTTCAGTCTCGAATACGGACAGACCGTCACGGCCTGGGGTCCGATCATCGTCTACGGACAGGTCGCCCCGGTGAATACCGCGAACTGGTGGACCTTGGCGGATACCCTCACCAGCCGCGGCGTGACGCTCTGGAGTCCGCTCCGTAGCTTCAACAGCAGCATCACCGTCACGGGTTATTCTTCGGGTGATCGCGCGATCCTGCAGCAGGGTGGGGCGCCGATTAACGCGGCGACGACCATCTCCCTGACCGGGATTGGCAGCCAGGATTACGCGACGTTGCTGTATGACGATATCATCGCCGGCGGCGACATCACGATCACCTCGACCAGCGCGCAGGCGGATGTGATGGCGCTCTACATGTCGCCCGCGGCCAAGACCATCTGGTCCAAGGGCGGCGATATCCGGATCACCGTCGACTCCAAGGGGCCCGGCGCCGACCTCCGTTCGCCGATCCTCGCCGGCAACAGCGCGACCCCGACCTCTGGTGGCTCCATCAGCATCCGGGCTTCCGGCGGCGGAAATTTCCGCGGCCTGTATACGACCACCACCGCCACGATCAACGCCTACGGGGATGTTTCCCTGTATGGCTCGAACGCCGCGGTCGGCACCCCGAACTGGTGGACCATCCCGGGCCTTACGGGCAGCCAGGGCATGTTGCTGTCCGCACCCGTGCGTAGCTACACCGGCAATCTCGCCCTCACCGGCTATGCGGGCGGCTCTTTTGCGGCCATCCAGGTCGATGCCGGCGCTACTCTGACGGCGGCCGGTACGGCCACGCTCGAAGGTCGCGGCAAGGTCGCAGGCATCAGCCTCGCGGAAAGCATCAGCGCGGGCGGCAATATCTCGCTGACGGGCTACGGCACTTTCACCAGCGCAGCGACCACGACTAACTGGGGCATCTACACCAGCGGCTCGGGCCGGTCCATCGTCAGCACCTCCGGCAATATCACCTTGATCGGCGAAGCGCCTGAGGGCGGCGTCCGGCTCGCGCACGCGCTCCGCGCGGCGGATGCCGGCTTCACCTCCGGTGGTTCCATCGGCATCAGCGGCAAGACCGCGACGAACGGCACGTATTACGGCGTCTTCACCACCGGTACGGCCCCCATCAACGCCTGGGGCTCGGTGGACATTTACGGACAGGCCGCGCCAGTCGATACGGCCAACTGGTGGACGGCCACGGCCAACGCCACCTACAACGGCGTCTACCTTTCGGCGGCGGTGCGGAGCTATGCCGGCGCGCTCACCTTGACCGGCTATTCCGCCGGCACCCGCGGCGTCGAGACCATCGCGGGCGCCAGCTTGCAGGCCGCGACGACGCTTTCCGTCACGGGCGTGGGTAAGACCGATGCCGTCCGCCTCATGGACAGCCTCCTCGCCGGCGGCGACATCAGCATCAGCGGTCAGGTCGCGGTCGCGACGGGCTCCACGGCCGTCCAACTCGGCGACACGACCAAGTCCACGCGCTCCACAGGGGGCAGCCTCAAGATTGTCGGCACCAGCGTCGGCGGCGGCGGTATCCTCGCCCTTCACTCGCTCTCGGCGGGCGCCAGCACCGTGCTCATCCCGAACGCCCCCAGCAACACCTTCTCCAAGGTCGGGGTCCTCCTGAGCGGAACGACCAACGATGCGGCGGCCTACGCCGTTCGTCTGCATGGTAACCTCACCAACAACACCGTCGGCGGTGACACGACCATCTTGGCCGCCGGCGGCCTCGGTTACGACGATGTCGCGGCGAGTTATATCACCAACGGGCCCAACGCCGGACGCGTCAGCATCTCGGCGACTGGTTCGCTGGCAAAGATCGCCGCGGGCAGTGGCTCGACAATCACCCAGCGTTCGGGCGGCGGTGTCTATCTTGCCACGAACGATGGCGGCGATCTCACCCCGCACAAAATCGTCAATGACGGGACTGGCTGGGTCGTCCTCGCCGCCGGCACTGGCCGTGCGGTGGGCGACGGCCTCGGTGGCCAGATCGTCGGATTGAGCGTCAACAACACGATCACCTCGCCGAACGGCAACGTGTACCTGTTCTCTGGTCTGCCGAGCACGACGACCTACCTGAACGTCCTGAGCCCGAAGATGACGACGCTCACCCTGGACACGGTCGCGTTCGAGCAGGCGTATGGTGCCGGTAATGTCGGCGTGACCGTCCTGCCGGAGGCTTCGCTGAATCTCACCAAGTCGACCTTCGCCTCGACGACCACGGCGTCCGCCAACGGGCCCTTCGTCCAGTTCCGCGGCCGGCCGACCTATAACTTCCTCCTTTCTTCCGCCGTCACCTACTCGAAGGTCTACGGCACGGAAGACCCGACGACCCCTTATGGCTCGGCCACGACCCCGGGCACGTTGCTCAACCTGGTCGACACCCGTCTGCAGAAGAACGCCAGCAACTCCGGTTGGGATGTCGCCACGGGCAGTATCGTCGTCCCCTCGGGGAACGGCTATACCGTCAAGCTCAACTGGGCCACGATCCTGAGCGGGCTCTCGGTCGGCCAGCGCGCCGCGCTCGGCACGCTCGCCGGCGAACAGGCCAGCCCCACCATCGGCTACGCTTACCCGGTCGCCAGCACGCACGGACTCCAGTTCACCGCCGCCACGGGCACGACCCAGGCGGGCACCAACGCCCCTTTGCGCCTGCTCATCACGAAGCGGCCGCTCACGATCACGACCGATTCGGACAGCAAGACCTACGGCGATGCGTATACCGTCTCCCAGTTCGCCAATATCTCGGCCTACGACGAGGTGACCCCGGCCGGTGTGGTCGGCTTCAAGTCGGTGAACGGCGTCATCCTGCGCGACACCTTGGGTGCGTTCACCGTGAGCAGCAGCGGCGCTGGCGCCGGCGCCAACGCGGGTGCCTATCCCATCGTCCCGAGCGCCTTGGCCGTCACCGGCGTGTCCGGCGTGGTCGATTCCAGCACTGGTAATTACAACGTCACCTACGTCAACGGCACCCTGACGGTGAACAAGGCGTTGGTGACCCTTTCGCTCAAGAACAACTCGGCCAACGCCAGCGCCACGCCGCTTGATAAGGCCCTCTATTCCACCACCGAGGCCAACTACGTCTTCAGCGGCCTCAAGAACGGTCACGTAAGCACGACGATCACCGGTGCGCTCACCTTCGACGGCAGCGCGAGTACGGTGGTGCAGGCCCCTGGCGTCTACGCAGTGGGGCAGGGCACCCTCGCGACCAGCAACGCCAACTACACCGTGGTCCTCGCGCCGGGCAGCGTCTACCGCATCTTCGACGCCAATCCTGGCGCCGGCAAGCTGGTGGTCCGCGCGCCCGATCTTCAGTCTGACCTACGGTGATGCCCCGTCCACGCTGACCGGCACGACGACCTATTTATTCAATGGAGCCGTCCCCACTCCGGCCCAACTTGCGAGCTATGCGACGGGTACGGTCACTTGGACGCCGGCGACCACCCCGGACAACGTCGGCACCTACGCGGTGATCGGCTCCGGCCTGACGCCCGCGACCGGTATCACCATCGTTTACGACAGCACCGCATCCGAGTCGCTCAGCGTCGTCCCCCGCGCGGTCACGCTCGCGGCCTCCAAGGTCTACGACGGCACGGTCGCCTTCACGGGCGCCCAGATCACCGTCGGTGGTACGGTCGGCGGCCAGACGCTCACCGTCACCGGCAGCGTCAACGCCCGTTCGGCTGACGTCGAAGACTGGCAACATCTTCGTCAACCCGACGGCCCTCACGCTCATCAGCGGTAGCGGCCTCGCCTCTAACTACAAACTCGCCGGTGCCACGAGCACGGTGACCATCACGCCGCGCGCGCTGACCGTCAGCGGAACCAAGGTGTATGACGCCACGACCGCCGTCGCGGCGGCCCAGCTCAGCGTCAGTGGCGCCCTCGCGGGCGAAGTCGTCCTGCTCAGCGCCGGTACGGCCACCTTGGGGGCCGCGAATGTCGGCACCTATCAGGGCGGCGCCTTCGCGGGTGGCGCAATCTCCGTGTCCGGTGCCACCGGACGCGCTTCGAATTACGCCCTCCCGGCGACCTTTGATACGGTCACCGTCACCCCGGCCAAGGTCAGCATCGCCGCCAGCAAGGTCTACGACGGCAACGCCACCTTCACCGCCGCCGCCAACCTGCTCGTCAGCGGCGTCGCTGGCCAGACGCTCACCGCGACGGGCGCCAGCCCTCACCGCGAACAGCGCCCGCGTCGCCAGCCGTCAGCAGCCTTAGCGGGCTCGGCGGACTGACCCTCGGCGACGGCACCGGCCGCGCGAGCAACTACACCTTGGTCGGCGCCACCTCCACGGTCCGCATCACGCCTCGTCCGATCGGCGTCACGCTCACCAACGTCGGCGTCACGAAGACCTATGACGGCACCGCCGACCTCATCGGCGCCATCGTCCCCACCTACTACCACGAGCAATCTGCTCACCGGTGACACCGTCTCCCTCGGCGCCGCGGCGGTGAAGTTCAACAGCGCGCACGTCGCCACGGCGAGCGCTCTCGTCGCCAGCGGTCTCTCGATCAGTGACGCTCGCCAGCTCCACCGCTGGGCAGCCAACTCTCCGATTATACCGTCTCCGGCACGGCCTCCGTCGCCGCGCCACCATCACCCCAGTTACCCTTACCCTGGGGGCGCTCGGCACCGCCTCGAAGGTTTACGACGGCACCACCGCGCTGACCGCGGGCTTGGCGATCAACGCCATCCCGGTGACCAGCGGACTCATCGCCGGTGACACGATCGCCTTCGCCGCCGGCACCGCCGCCGCTTACAACTCGGCGGATGTCGTTTCGGCCAACCGCATCGACATCACGGGCGTCACGCTGACCTCCGTGGTCTCCCGTAGCGGCTCGTTGCTCAGCGACTACGTCGTCCCTTCGACGATCATCGGCTACCAGGCCTCGATCACCCCGAAGACGCTGACGCTGACCGGCACCAAGTCCTTCGACGGCACGAGCTTGTTCTCCGTGAGCCAGCTCTCGATCGCCTCGGGCCAGCTGCCCGGCGAGACGGTCACGCTGCTGAGCGCCCGTGGTACGACCCAGTCCGCCGTCGCCGGCACTTATAACCAAGGCACCTTCGGCCAGACCGCGATCAGCGTCTTCGGCGGCCGCGCCTTGGCGTCCAATTACAAGGTCTCCACGCAGGGCGCGCTCTACATCAACCCCGCCGTCCTTTCGCTGAACGTCACCGGCTCCAAGGTCTACGACGCCACCGCGAGCTTCGCTGGTTCCCTGCTGACCGCCACGGCGCCGAACGGCTCGACCGTCACCCTGACTGGTACCGCCGTCGCGAACAGCGCGAACGTCCTGACCGCGTCGACCCTCACCGATTACACCGGCCTCACCGCGGCCGCGTCCACGACGCCGTCGGTGTCCTACACGCTCGCCGGCGCGACCAGCGCCGTGAAGATTCGCCCGAAGTCGCTGACCGTCACGGGTTCGGTCGTCACCAACAAGGTCTATGACGGCACGACCCTGACTTCCGTCACGCCCGGGACCCTGACCGGACTGATCGGTACGCAGACCATCGTCGCCACCGGCACCGGTCAGTTCGCTGACGCCAATGTCGGCGCCGGTAAGCTCGTACGGGTCAGTTACACGATCGCCGACGGCGCTAACGGCGGCACTCGGCAGCAACTACGTCATCCCGACCGGCGACATGGGCGGGACCATCACGCCGCGTCCGCTCACGCTGAGCAACCTCGGCGTACCGGCCAGCAAGGTCTACGACGGCACCACCGCGGCCACCGTCACCGGTACCGGCGCCCTCGCTGGCGTCATCACCGGAGATACCGTCACCCTCAGCGGCCTCGCCCAAGGGGTCTATAACAGCAAGGACGTCGCCACCGCGACTGGCGTGAGCTTCTCCGGCCTCACCCTCGGCGGCGCCTCCGCGAGTAATTATACCATCTCCGCTAACTATATTGTCCCTGCGACCATCACGCCCAAGCCGCTGACCGTCACCGGTCTCGGTGCGGCGACGAGCAAGGTCTACGACGGCACGACCAGCGCGACCGTCACCGGCACGGGTTCGTTCGGTGGCCTGCTCGGCGGCGACACCGTCACCCTGGGCGGCACGCCGGTCGGAGTCTATAACAGCAAGGACGTAGCTACGGCGGTCTCCGTCAGCCTTCTCCGGCCTGACCCTCGCCGGTGCGTCCGCCGCGAATTACTCGCTGGCGATGCCCGCGCCCGTCGCGGCGTCCATCACGCCGAAGACGCTCACCGTCAGCGGGCTCACCGTCGCAGCGAGCAAGGTCTATGACGGCACGACGGCCGCTGTGGTCACGAACACCGGCGTTCTTGCGGGTATCCTCGGCTCGGATGCCGTCGCGATCGGCGGCACGGCCGTCGGACTCTATAACTCCAAGGACGTCGTGTCCGCGCAGACCGTCAGCTTCGCCGGCCTCACGCTCGGCGGCGCGGACGCCCGGAATTATGCCCTCGCGGCGCCATCGCCCGTGGCGGCCACAATCACGAAGGCCGCGCTGACCGTCACGGCGAATGCGGACGCCCGTTTCGTCGGCCAGACCGATGCGATTGGCTTTAATGGCGCGAGCTACGCCGGCTTCGTGGCCGGTGAGACCGACGTCACCGCCGGACTCGGCGGGTCGTTGACCATCACCCGGAGCAACGCGGCGACCGGCGCGGCTGGCACTTATGCGGGCGTGCTCACCCCAGGCGGCCTGGCCTCTTCGAACTATGCGATGAGTTACGTCGCGGGCGATTACACCATCGTCCCGGCTGGCCAGCTCCTCGTGAAGGTAGCCAATGCTTCCACGGCCTATGGCGCGGCGCCGACCTATACGATCAGCAGCGTCGAGTATCTGACCCCTTCCGGTAGCACCCTGACCTCGCTCACCGTCGGCAGCTCGAGCGGCTCGACCTATACTTATAACGATAGCTTCGGCGGCAGCGTGACCTTCACGCTCGGCGCCAGCGGCACGCTCACACCGGGCGGAGCCCTGCCCGTGGGTAACTATGCCCTGACGGGGTCGGGCATTAGCCAGACCAGCAGCAATCTGTCGGGTTCGCCCATCTTCGTCGGTAACCAGGCGGTCACCCCCAAGCAGCTCACCACCACGGCGAGCAAGACCTATGACGGTACCCGGGTGCTGGCGGCAGCGAACCTCGTGCTCGGCGGCGCGCTCACCGGCGACACCGTCGCTGCAGCCGGCGCAGGCGAATTCGTGCTCACCGGTGCCGGCGCAGGCCGGAACTACACCCTCGGCGGCGTCACGCTGACGGGCGCCCAAGCGGCCAACTATTACGTCGATACGCTGAACCCCGCCACCAACGGCGTCATCACCGTCAAGACCGTCACCGTCACCGCACTCGCCGCGAGCAAGGTCTACGATGGCCTCGCCTTCACGGGCGGCAACGGCGTGACCTTTGCTGGCTTCGAGAACGGCGAAGACACCACCGACCTCGGTGGCACGCTGACCTACGGCGGCGCCGCCCAGGGCGCGATCAACGCGGGCTCCTATGCCCTCACGCTTTCTGGTCTCACCAGCGGTAATTACGTCCTCAGCTATGTCCCCGGCACGTTGACCGTGAACAAGGCGGCGCTGACCGTGGTCGCCGAAGACGCGTCCCGTCTCTATGGCGACGCCAATCCGGCCTTCACCACCACGCTCACCGGCTTCGTCAACGGCGAGATCCTCGCCACCTCCGGCGTCACCGGCGCGGGCGGGGTGACCACCTCGGCCACGACGGCCAGCTCGGTCGGTACCTACGCGCTCGTCGCGGACGCCGGCACGTATGCCGCGGCTAATTACGTCTTCACCGGCCGGATGGACGGACGTCTCTCCATCACCCCCGCGACCTTGACCGTCGCCGCGACGGCGGCGTCACGCGAATACGGTGCCGCCAATCCGGCCTTCGCCGCGACCGTGACCGGCTTCAAGAACGGTGAAAGCCTCGCGACCGCCACCTCTGGAGCCTTCGTCTTTGCGGCCGACGTCACCGCCGCCAGCGGAGTGGGGCAGTATCGCGTCGACGTCACCGGGCTCACTTCCCCCTCGGGTAACTACGTCTTCGCACAGGATGCCGCCAATGCGACGGCGCTCACCGTCAGTCCGGCAAGCTTGACCGTCACCGCGGGCAACGCCGCCAAGACCTACGACGGCGCGGCCTTCACTGGCGGTAGCAGTCTTGTCTTCAGTGGCTTCCGTAACGACGAGGCCGCGGATATCCTGACTGGCACGCTCGCCTTCACCGGGAACAGCCAGGGCGCGATCAACGCCGGCAGCTACGCCATCACACCGAGCGGTCTTTCCGCCACAAACTACACGCTGAACTTCGCCTCCGGTACGTTGACCGTCAACAAGGCCGCCTTGACCCTCACGGGTGCGGATGCGTCGCGCGAATACGGCGCCGCCGATCCGGCCTACTCCGCCACGCTCACCGGTTTCGTGAACGGCGAGGACTTCGTCACCGCCGGAGTCACGGGCTCCGCTGGCGGCGTTTCCTCCGCCTTGGCGGCCAGTCCGGTGGGCACCTATGCCTACACGCCTACCGCAGGCACCTATGCCGCGGCGAATTACGCCTTCACCCAGTTCGTCGATGGCCGCATCACAATCACGCCGGCGACCTTGTCCATCGTCGCGCAAGCCGCCACGCGCACCTACGGAGCTGCCGAACCGATTTTCGCGGGCTCAATCACCGGTCTCCGCAATGGCGACGCCCTGTCGGGCTGCCGTCACCGGCACGCTGGCTTTCACGACCAACGCCACGCTGACCAGCAACGTGGGTGCCTACGCCCTCACTGGTTCCGGCCTCAGCCTCGTGGGCTCGAATTACGTCCTCGCCCAGGCTGCCGGTAATGCGACCGCGCTCAGCGTGACGCCCGCCGCCTTGACGGTGAACGTCGCTTCCGCGACCAAGACCTACGATGGCAACGCCTTCGCGGGCGGCGCCGGCGTCAGCTATGCCGGTTTCCTCAACGGTGACACGAACGCGGTCCTTTCCGGCTCCACCACCTATGCTGGTACGAGCCAGGGGGCTCGCCATGCGGGCAGCTATGTGCTGACGGCTGGCGGCCAGACCGCCGCCAATTACACGCTGAGCTATGTCCCGGGTACCCTTACGGTCTCGCCGAAGACGATCACGGCGACGCTGACGGCGAACGATAAGGTCTACGACGGCACGACGGCGGCCACGGGATCACTCACGCTCGTGGGCCTCGTTGGCTCCGATGTCTTGGGCAAGACCTTCACCGCCACCTTCAACTCCAAGGACGTCACCAGTGCCAACCTGGTGACCGCCAGTTCGATTCAGCTGACCGACGGTACTGGGCTCGCGAGCGATTACGTGCTTGGTTCTGGCCAGACCGCCGCGGCTCGTATCACCCCGCTCTCCGTGGCGGTCACGGGTGTGACGGCGGTGGGTCGCGTCTATGATGCCACGGTCCGCGCCAGCCTCACGGGCACGCCTGTGATCACGCCGATCGCCGGCGCTGGGGATTCCCCGGTCGTCGCCGGAACCGCCTTGGCGGTCTTCGGCGATGCCAACGCCGCGGCCAACAAGCCGGTCACGGTCACGGGTTACAGCCTCTCTGGCACGGGTGCGTCCAATTACGCCTTGATCCAGCCGAGCGCTCTGACCGCGACCATCGCCCAAGCGACGTTGACCGTCATCGCGAATGCGGACGCAAAACTCGTTACGCGTACCGACGGCACGAACTTCAACGGCGTCAGCTACGCCGGCTTCATCGGGTCGGACACCGCCGCGGTCGTGGGCGGTACGCTGGTCGTCGCGCGCAGCAACGCCACGACGCAGGCGGCGGGTATTTATACGGGCGTCCTCCAGGCTTCCGGCCTGAGTGCCCAGAATTACGCGATGAACTATGTCGGCGGCGACTTCACGATCGTCCCCGCTGGCCAGCTCCTCATCCGCGCCGGCAACGGGGCGGCCACCTACGGCTCGGCGCCGGCTTTCACCATCAGCAGTGTTGAATACCTGACGACAGGCGGCCAGGTCCTCACGGGACTGACGGCGGTCGGTGGCTCGGGTAACTCCTTCCAATATTCCGACGGCGCCAGCGGTACGGTCGACTTCACGCTCGGGGCGGCCAATGCCGTCGCCAGCGCCGGCGGTAATCTGCGCGTCGGTAATTACACCGCCACCGCGACCGCTTTGACGGTCGGTGGCGGCAACTTCTCCGGCACGGCCACCGTCGTCGGTGCGCTGACGGTCACTCCGCTGGCCCGGACGGTCACGGGCATCACGGCCCAGAACAAGTCTTACGACCGCACCAACGCCGCGACCTTCACGGGCGGCGCGATCGCGAGCCTCGCCAATGACGCCGTCGGCGTGGATGGCTCGGCGGCGACGGCGACGTTCGCCGATAAGAACGTCGGCAACGGCAAGGCCGTCAGCCTCTTCGGCTTCACGCTCACCGGTGCCGATGCGGCCAATTATCGCCTCATCCAGCCGGCGGACGTCCTGGCGAACATCACCGTCCCGACGCTCACGATCACCGGCGTCACGGCCCTCAACAAGGTCTACGACCAGACGCGGACCGCGCTCCTCTCGGGCGGCGTCATCAACACGCTCCTCGGCGACGACGCGGTGCTCGTCACCACTGGCGCCACGGGTCTCTTCGCCGACGCCGATGTGGCGGACGGCAAGTCGGTCGTGGTTTCGGGTTACACCGTCATCGGTGCCGACGCGGCCAACTACCTCTTGGTCCAGCCCACGGGCGTGACCGCCAACATCACGCCGCTGACGCTCACGCTCAGCGGCCTCGCCGCGACCAACAGGGTCTATGACGGTTCCACGACCGCCTCGGTTACGGGTACCCTCGCTGGCGTCATCGCCGGCGACACCGTGGGCCTCGCTTCGCTCGTCGGTAGCTTCGTCGATAAGAACGTGGCCGCCGCCAAGACCGTGAACGTCACGGTCGGCGCGCTGAATGGCGCTCAAGCCGGTAACTACCGCATTCTCAACACCACGACCACGGCGGAGATCACGCGTCTGGCTTCCGTCACCTGGACGGGCCTCGCGGGTAACAGCAATTGGTTCGACCCGGCCAACTGGGCGGGTGGGGCGGTGCCTGATCTCGCCAACGTCGCCGACGTCATCCTGGCGGCCGGCGTCAACGTAAGCTTCGCCGGTCCGGCGGTCGCTCCGGCCATCTTCGGCCCCGTCTCGATCGAGAGCCTCGGCTCCGCGGGTTCGCTGACCATCGCGGGCGGTACCTTGAACGTCGCGGCGGGCGGTATGGCCCTGGATAGCCTCGCCGTCACCGGCGGTACGCTCAATAACGCGGGCGCCACCACGGCGACCAGCTTCACGCAGAGCGGCGGCACCTTCGCGGGCGCCGGCGCCATGACCTTCGCCGACTTCACCCAGACCGCTGGCACGACCAACGCGGGTGGCGACTTCACGGTCACCAACAGCTACGCGCAGACCAACCCCGGCGTGATCAACGTCGGCGGCAACGCCAGCATCACCAATACCGTCGGCCCGCTCGTCATGGGTAACCTCAGCGCCACGGGCAACCTTTCGCTCACGTCGCTGGCTGGCCCGATCTCGCAGCAGACGGGCTCCGCGCTCGTCGCCTATGGAACTACTTCGGCCACCGCGACCCAGGGTGGCGTGCCTACGGGTATCACCCTCAGCAACGCGGGTAATGACCTGCGCGGCTTGGTGACCGTGAGCGGAGCCGATGTCTCCGTCGCCACCAGCGGTAACCTCGCGATCGCCGGCACGGCCGCGAACCTCACGACCCTCTCCGGCGGGTCGACGTCCTTCGGGGCGACCACGCTCACGGGCGGTCTGACGACGACCTCGGTCGGCGCCATCACCCAGAACGGACCGATCGTCACCGGCGCGCCTTCTTCGATCACCTCGACGACGGGTAGCATCACCCTCACCGATCCGAATAACTCGTTCTTCGGAGCGACCTCGTTCGCGGGAGCCAACGTCTCGGTCGAAGCCTGCAGGTAATCTGGAAGCCCTCATCGCCGCCACCGGTAATGCCTCGGTGTCCGCCGCAGGTAATCTCATCGTCGGCGGTTCGGCCGTCAATCTGACCACCGTTTCGGGTGGTACGACGTCCTTCGGCGTCACCACGCTCACCGGCGGCCTGACCACGACCTCGGTCGGTGATATCAGCCAGACCGGTGCCATCACCACCGGTGCGGCTTCCTCGATCACCTCGTCGACGGGTGATATCGATCTCTCGAATTCGAATAACTCTTGGTTCGGCGCGACCACGCTTTCGGGCGTCGATGTGGCCATCGCGGCTGCGGGTAACCTGAACGCCCTCATCGCCGCCACGGGCGATGCCACGGTCGTCGGCCGCGGGCAACCTCACGGTCGGCGGTTCGGCCGTTAATCTGACCACCAGCTCCGGTGGGTCGACGTCCTTTGGCACGACGACGCTCACGGGTGCTCTCACTACGACCTCGGTTGGCGACATCACGCAGACCGGTGCGATCACCACGGGCGCGCCTTCTTCGATCACTTCGACGACCGGCGACATTACCCTGACCAACCCGGGTAACTCCTTCTTCGGAGCGACCGCACTTTCGGGTGTCGACGTTTCCGTCGCTGCTACGGGCAACCTGGAGGCCCTCATCGCCGCCACGGGTAATGCGTCCGTCACGGCCGCGGGTAATCTCATCGTCGGCGGCACGGCCGTCAACCTGGCGACCAACTCGGGTGGCACGACGTCCTTCGGCGTCACCACGCTCACGGGAGGCCTGAACACGACCTCGGTCGGCGACATCACCCAGACAGGTGCGATCACCACCGGCGCGCCGTCCTCGATCACCTCGACGACCGGCGACATCACCCTGACTAACCCGAATAACTCCTTCTTCGGTGCGACCACGCTTGTCGGCGCGTCGATGTGGCCATTGCGGCTGCGGGTAATCTGAGCGCGCTTATCGCCGCCACAGGCGACGCCTCGGTCACGGCCGCGGGTAACCTTACGGTCGGCGGATCGGCCACAAATCTGACCACCAGCTCCGGTGGCACGACGTCCTTCGGCGTCACCACGCTCACGGGTGGCCTGAATACCAGCTCGATCGGCGATATCTCCCAGACGGGTGCGATCACCACCGGCGCGCCTTCCACGATCACCTCAACGACCGGGGACATCACCCTGACTAACCCCGGTAACTCGTTCTTCGGTGCGACCACGCTCTCGGGCCAGGATGTCTCCGTCGCGGCCGCCGGTAACCTGGAAGCGCTCATCGCGGCCACGGGCAATGCGTCGGTCTCGGCCGCGGGTAATCTCATCGTCGGCGGCACGGCCGTCAACCTGAGCACCAGCTCCGGTGGCACGACGTCCTTCGGCGTCGACGACCCTCACGGGCGGTCTGACGACGACCGCGGTCGGTGATATCACCCAGACGGGCGCGATCATCACCGGGGCTCCGTCTTCGATCACTTCGACGACGGGTGACGTCACCCTGACGAACCCTGGACAACTCGTTCTTCGGTGCCACCTCGTTCTCGGGTGTCGACGTCACGGTCGCCGCAGCCGGAAGCCTTAATGCCCTAGTCGCCGCCACGGGCGACGCTTCGGTCACCGCCGCGGGTAATCTCACGGTTGGCGGCACGGCCGTTAACCTGACGACCAATTCCGGTGGCACGACGTCCTTCGGTACGACGACCCTTACGGGCGCTCTCACGACGGTCTCGGTCGGGGATATCACCCAGACGGGTCCGATTATCACTGGTGCGCCGTCCTCGATCACTTCGACCACCGGCGACATCACCCTGAATAACGCAGGTAACTCCTTCTTTGGGGCCACTTCGTTCTCGGGCCAGGACGTCTCCGTCGCGGCTTCCGGCGCTCTCACCGCGACCGTCGCGGCCACGGGTAATGCGGCTTTCTCGGCCACGGGTAATCTGACGGTTTCTGGTCTGGCGACGAATCTCACGACGAACTCCGGCGGGGCGACCAGCTTCGGTGTGACCACGCTCACGGGTAATCTCAGCGCCGCCTCCGTGGGCGACATCACCCAGACCGGCACCTTGACCGTTGGTGGCACGAGCAATCTCAGCTCGTCGCTTGGCGACATCGTGCTCACCGATCCGAATAATACGTTCGGCGGCTTGGTCACTGCGGCGGCGAACGAGATCGGCCTCACCGCCAGCGGTAATCTCAGCACCCAGCTGACGGCCATCGGTGACGCCAACGTGACGGCCTCCGGCAACCTCGCCGTCGCCGGCACCGCGTTGAACCTCACCACCAGCTCCGGTGGCGCGACGTCCTTCGGTGTCACCACGCTCACCGGCGGGCTCACTACGACATCGGTCGGTGACATCACCCAGACCGGTGCGATTATCACGGGTGCTGCTTCCTCGATCACCTCGACGACGGGGGACATCACCCTGACCAACCCAGGTAACCGCTTCAGCGGGGCGACCAGCCTGACCGCTACCGTCGGTGATATCACCTTTGGTGGCACCGTGAACGGCAACCTCAGCACCAACGCCGGAGGTGCCACGACGTTCGCGGCTACGACCGTGAATGGTAATCTCGGCGTCCTGTCCGGCGGCGACATCACCCAGACCGGCCCGCTGATCGTGACCGGAACGAGTTCCTTGGTTTCGACAATCGGTGACATCGTCCTGACTAATCCGGCCAACCGCTTCGGCGGCCAGGTGACGGCCTCGGGCGGCGACATCTCGCTGACGGCCACGGGTAACCTCAACGTCGACTTCACCGCCTCCGGCGTGACCAACCTGAGCAACACCGGTAACCTGACGGTCACCGGTACCGGCGTGGACCTCAATGTCACCACTTTGGGGAACGCCGCCGTGGGTAACCTCGCGCTCTCCGGCAACCTGAACATGAACGTCCAGGGGTCGGCATCGATCATCACCGGTGCCTCCGCTACTGTCGGTGGTACGGCCACGCTCGTGAGCCCGCTTTCTGTCCTTCAGCAGAACGGTACCAGCCTGGGCTTTGCGGATAAGCCTCGGGTATCCGGTGCCGGTGGAAGCGTCGGCGACTTCGTCCTCGGTGCCACCCGCTTCAATCCGTCGAGCTTCTCGTCCACGAATAACACCCGCATCGATGCGGGCCTGGCCTCGGGTCAGCTGGCTTCTGTCCGCGGTGCCGGCCTCGCCGGTTTCGAGGGCGTCGTGCCCAAGGGATATGTTGTCACCCGACCGGATGCGCCGGCGCCGGATGCGACTTCGCAGGGCTACTTCACGGGCGGAGAGCGTGGCGTCAGCGGTAGCGCGTTCCGCGTCATCTATCCGAAGGTCAACCTCGGCAAGGCCTACTACGTTGGCGCCCTCGGTGGCGATGAAGCTAGCTTGGAAGAAGCGGAGGCGAAGTGATCAGCGCGGCTTCGCCGCGAGGGGACACGTGGGCACGGTGACAAGGGGGCACGCGGAGATGGCATCGGAGGCGGGGCAGAGGCAGCTATGTCGTGACGCGGTCCCGACCCTACCCATTGCCTCGGCATATCGATTCAGCCCTCGATGCAGTCATCGACGCTGTCATCGACTCAGTCCTCTACTCTTTACGCAATCCTACTCCATAGCACCTTGAGGTAGCGTCCCTCGGGGTGGTTGGAGGCGTTGGGGTGGTCGCCGCCGGGGCCGGTGCGATCGAAGATCTGGAGGCGCTTCTGGTAGCGGTGAGCGGCCTTGCTGACGAGGTCCTCGAAGGACTCGGGGGAGACGAGGCCGGAGCACGAACAGGTCACGAAAAGACCCCCTGGGGCCACCAGCTGCATGGCGAGGACGTTGAGGTCGTTGTACTTCTTTAGGCCTTCGGCTTCGAACTCTTCGTCGCGGCTGTCGACGAACTTGGGCGGGTCGCACAGGACGAGGTCCCAGGTCTTGCCGTTCTTCTGCATCTGGCGGATCCACGTGAAGGCGTCGGAGTGGACGAAGTCGATGCGGACGTTGTTCAGGTTCATGTTCCGCTTGGCCATCTCGATGGCCTTCTCGTCG
Organism: Opitutales bacterium; assembly: GCA_964203605.1. Classification (GTDB taxonomy): domain Bacteria; phylum Verrucomicrobiota; class Verrucomicrobiia; order Opitutales; family UBA953; genus UBA953. The sequence continues at coordinate 75,159 of CAXNMQ010000003.1, read as the reverse complement.
AGGTCGACGCCGGTGACTTCGGTGGCGCCGGCGAGCTTGGCGGCGATGGAGAATCCTCCGGAGTAGCAGCAGAGGTCGAGGACCTTGAGGCCCTTGGCGAGGGCGCCGAAGCGGCGACGGTTGTCGCGCTGGTCGCAGAAGAAGCCGGTCTTGTGGCCTTCGGCGAAGTCGACCTCCTGGACCATGCCGAACTCCTTGATCTTGACGAAGCGGACGGCCGATTTCGGGATATCGGTCGGCATGATACCTTCAATGCGGGCGACATGCGCGTCGACCTGGACGATCTCGCGCTTGGTGCCGACGGCGTCGTGCAGGATCGGGATCCAGCGGGGGAGGCGGCGCATGACCGCATAAGAGGAGACTTCGATGGAAAGCACGTCGCCGAGGCGGTCGACGATCAGGCCAGAAAGGAAGTCGGCGTCGGCGTTGACCACGCGATAGGCGTCCGTGTTTTCGTCGAGCTTCAGGACGTCCTTGCGGAGGGCGGCGGCGCGGCGGATGGCCTGTTCGAACCAGACGTCATCGGGCTTGCCCGGCGTGGCCTTGAGGATGCGGAGGGCGATGGGGGCACCGGCGTTCCAGAAACCGTAGCCGATGAAGGAGCCCTGCTTGTCGTAGGCGGCGACGACGTCGCCCTGGCGGGCATCCGGCGAGACTTCGCCGACCATCGAGCGGAAGATCGAAGGCTTGGACGTGAACGTCTTCAGCTGCACCCACGGTTTCTCGCGCGCGATGGGCGCGGGGATGTTGGGCAGGCTGCTGGTCGGCTCGGACATGTCCACAGGTTCGGGGAGGCTACGCCCTTGGCAAGCCCCGGCCGCTCCGACGGGTCAGATTAACCGATGAAGCTGCAGATATACTGGCAGATGCCGGACTGCACGGTGATCGTGAAGCCGGACTTCGGGGCCACATAGAAGTGGGTACCCGCGCCGTAGGTCTTCTCTTCCTTGGAACCGTCCTGGACCACGACGCACGAGCCGTCGGTGATCTCCATGATCTCGGCCTTGTCGGTGCCGAAGTGGTAGGTGCCGGCGTAGATCAGCCCGACGGTCTTCTTGGCGCCATCGGCGGTGAGGATCGTGTGGGAGACGACCTTGCCATCGAAGTAGACGTTGGCTTTGGCGACGGCGGTGACGTTTTTGAATTCCATGGGACGGATTTGGTAAGGGGAGGGGGAGGGAGGGTAAAGGGAGAAAAGCTTACTAGGGCTGGGGCTAGGGCTAGGGCTGGTTAATAATAGAGGACTGAATGGATGAGAGGTATTTCGACCCAAGGCATCTGGGCACAAAAAAGGACCGCAGGTGATGCGGCCCTTCTAAGATTACCTAGCCCAGGCCCTAGCCCTAGCCCTAGCCCTAGCCCTGTTAAATCAACTTCAGCGTCGGCACCGCTTCGCCCTTCTGGCGCTTGCGGATGGACTCGAGGTACTCGTCCTTGAACTTGGGGACGGCGGACTGCACGGGCCACGCGACGGCTTCGCCGTGGGCGCAGATCGTGCGGCCGGCCACCTGGTTCGCGATGTCGAGCAGCAGCGGGACGTCGGTCTCGAGGCCGCCGCCGGTCGTGATGCGCTTCGAGACGCGGGAGAGCCAGAGGGAACCTTCGCGGCAGGGCGTGCACTGGCCGCAGGTCTCGTGGGCGTAGAAGGCGTTGAGGTTGGAGAGCGCCTGGATCATCTCGACGGAGTCGTCGATGACGATGGTGCCGCCGGTGCCGAGGCCCGTGCCGCACGCGGCGATGCTGTTGGAGTCGAGCGGGATGTCCTCGAGCGCCCAGTCGAACTCGGTGCCGTTGGCGAGCTTGCCCTTGAAGCGTTCGCCGACCTTGAGGATCTTGGTGGAAGAGCCGCCGGGGATGATCGCCTTGATCGTGCGTCCGTCGAGCGGGCCGCCGCAGAGGTCGTAGAGCAGTTCGCCGAAGGTGGCCTTGCCGGCTTCGATCTCGTAGAGACCCGGACGCTTCACCAGGCCGCTGACGCCCCAGATGTGCGTGCCGCTGTCGCCGGGGATGCCGATCTTGGCGAACTCCGCGCCGCCGAAGGCGAGCACGTGTTTCACCTGCGCCATCGTCTCCGCGTTGTTGACGATGGTCGGGCAGTTGTAGAGGCCGAGGACGGCGGGGAAATACGGGGGCTTGATGCGCGGGTAGCCGCGCTTGCCTTCGAGGGATTCGATCAGGCCGGTCTCTTCGCCGCAGACGTAGCAACCTCCGCCACGGTGGATGACGACTTCGCAGGAGTAGCCCGAGCCGAGGATGTTCTGGCCGAGGAAGCCCTTGGCCTTCGCTTCGGCGATCGCGCGCTCGAGGATCTTGGCGCCGTGGACGAACTCGCCGCGGATGTAGATGAAGGCCTGCTTGGCCTGGATGGCCCACGCGGTGATCGCGATGCCTTCCAGCATCTGGTGCGGGTCCTTGTAGATGATCTGGCGGTCCTTGTAGGTGCCGGGCTCGGATTCGTCGGCGTTGACGACGAGGTAAGCGGGCTTGCCCGACTTACGGTCGAGGAACTTCCACTTCATGCCGGTCGGGAAGCCGGCGCCGCCACGACCACGCAGGCCGGAGAGCTTCGACTTCCTTGCAGACTTCGTCGGGCTTGAGGGCGACGGCTTTCTTGAGGGCTTCGTAACCGCCGTTGCGCAGGTAGCAGTCGATATCGACCGTATACCCCGGCTTGCGGAGGTTGGCGTAGATGAGAGGGCGTTCGACGGCGGGCATGTCGCTTAAGGTTTGGAGATTAACCGTTCCACTCGGGCGTGCCGGGGACGGGAGGGTTCAGGCCGTAGGACGGATCCTTGAGCGTGGCCTTGAGCTGGGCGGCGAATTTGCCGGCGTCTTCGGGCTTCACGTTCTCGTGCATCGAGGCGTCGACGTGGACGACCGGGCCGCAGCCGCAGTCGGCGATGCATTCGACGAACTCCAGGGTGAAGTCGCCGTCGGGCGAGGTCTCGCCGCGCTTGCAGTTGAGGGACTGCTCGAGGTTCTCCATCAGCGCGTAGGAACCGCGGAGGGCGCAGGACAGCGTACGGCAGACGCGCACGTGGCGGCGGCCGATCGGCGACTGGCGGTACATCGGGTAGAACGTCACCACTTCGAGCACCTGCATCGGGGTCACGCCGACGAGCTCGGCGACCCAGGTCATGTCATCCTGGGTGATGTAGCCGCGGTCTTCCTGCACGAGGTGCAAGAGGGGCATCGTGGCGCTACGCTTCTGCGGATACTGCGCGATGATGGCGGGAGCCTGGGCGAGCGTCTCAGGCTTGAGCGCGCGGGCGGGGGCGGAGGAAGAAGGAGATTCGTGCATGGGTTTAGCGGTCGCATTCGCCCATGACGAAGTCGAGCGAACCGAGGATGGAAGCGACGTCGGTGAGGAAGTTGCCGGGGACGATGGCGGGAAGGATCGAGAGCGAGACGAAGCTCGGTCCGCGGATGCGGAGGCGGTAAGGGACGCCGCCGCCGTTGGAGACGACGTAGAAGCCGAGCGCGCCCTTCGGGTTCTCGGCTTCGAAGTAGACTTCGCCGGCCGGGATCTGCGGGCCTTCGGTGACCAGCATGAAGTTCTGGATGAGCTCTTCCATCTTCGTCATCACCTTCGCCTTGGGCGGGAGGAAGATCTTCTTCGCGTCTTCGGCATACCAGGCGCCGCCGGGCATCGTCTTCACGACCTGGCGGATGATGCGCACGGACTGGCGGAGCTCTTCCATGCGGACGAGGTAGCGGTCGAAGCAGTCGCCCTTCACGCCGACGGGGACGTCGAAGTCATACTGCTCGTAGCCGGAGTAGGGCTTGTCCTTGCGGAGGTCGAACGGCACGCCGGAAGCGCGGAGGTTCGGGCCGGTGAGGCCGTAGGCGAGGGCCATCTCTTTCGAGATCGTGGCGATGCCTTCGGTGCGCTCGAGGAAGATGCCGTTACGGGTGAGGAGCTTGTCGACCTCGTCGATCGTGCGTTCGACGCCGTCGCAGAAGGCCGAGACCTTGGCGAGCCAGCCGTCCGGGATGTCGCGCGTCACGCCGCCGATGCGGGTGTAGCTCGTGGTGAAGCGGGCGCCGGTGAGTTCTTCGAAGAGCGTGTAGAGTTTTTCGCGCTCATTGAAGGTGTACATGAACACCGTCCACGCGCCGGTATCCATCGCGTAGACGCCGATGCCGAGGAGGTGGGACGAGATGCGGGCCATCTCGCAGGTGAGCACGCGGATCGCTTCGCAGCGGGCGGGCAGCTTGAGGCCGGCGAGCTTCTCGACGGCGATGGCGTAGGCGACGTTGTTGGCGAGCGGGGCGAGGTAATCCAGGCGGTCCGTGTACGGGACGAACTGGTTATACGTCATGTTCTCGGCGATCTTCTCGTCGCCGCGGTGCAGGTAGCCGATGACCGGGTCGCACTTCACGACCTTATCGCCGTCGAGCTCGAGGCTCAGGCGGAGCACGCCGTGCGTGGCCGGGTGGGACGGACCCATGTTGAGGGTCATGTTCTCTCCGCGCAGTTCTTCCGAACGGGCGGCGACGTCGCCGATGGAGATTTCCTTGGTGATCTTCACGTTAAATCAGGCTTTGGGTTTTTCCTCGGTCCAGGACTGGTCGAGCGCGGAGGGTTCGCCTTCGGAGAGTTTGCCGCCGTGCGAGACGAACGGGCCGCCCATCATCGGCGCGGGCTCGACCTTCTGGCCGGTGACTTCCGCGACGTCGGCGGCGGGGAAGGGGACTTCGATGCCGGCGAGAGGGAAATCCTTGCGGAGCGGGTGATAGGGATACGCATCCCACATCAGGATGCGGCGCGGGTCCGGGTGGCCTTCGAAGACGATGCCGAACATGTCGAACGCTTCGCGCTCGTGCCAGTTGGCGCCGGGGTGGAGTGAGGAGACGCTCGGGACGCGGTCATTGACGGCGTCGACGTGCAGGCGCACGTATTCCTTGTGCGTCGTGCTGAGGAGATGGATGACGACGCCGAAGCGGACCGGGCGGCCTTGCAGCTCGAGGCCGCAGAGGTCGGCGAGCAGGTCGAAGCCCTGTTCGTCGCGCAGCGCGCTGACGACGGCGAGGAGGTCGGCTGCCGGCGACGCGGTAGGTCGGCATGTCCTTGCCGGCGAGGTCCTGCGTGGCAGGGAAACGGGAGGTGAGCGCGGCGGCGTCCATGTCCGTGCTTAGCTGACGATCTTCGTTTCGACCGTGCGACCGCGGAAGGTGCGACGCAGCGAGCCGCCTTCGTTGCGGATCTTTTCTTGAAGCAGCATCATGCCGTCGAGGAGGGCCTCGGGGCGGGGCGGGCAGCCGGAAATATAAATATCCACGGGGACGATATTATCGACGCCCTGCAACGTGGCGTAGGAGCGGTACATGCCGCCGGTGGAAGCGCAGGCGCCCATGGCGACGACCCACTTCGGTTCGGCCATCTGGTCGTAGATGCGGCGGACGACTTCGGCCATCTTGTAGGTGACCGTGCCGGCGACGATCATGCAGTCGGCCTGGCGGGGAGAGAAGCGCATGACCTCCATGCCGAAGCGGGAGATGTCGAAGCGGGAGCCGCCGGCGGCCATGAGCTCGATGGCGCAACAGGCGAGGCCCATCGGCATCGGCCAGACCGAGTTGCTGCGCACCCAGTTCACGACGGCATCGGCGCGGGTCACGATGACCTCGCCCTCCACCTTGCTGTTATAACCGAAATCGGATTTGACCATGGTCGTTGGCCGCAAGTTAGGACAGCCCCCCATGGGAGCAAGCGGGAAGGGGCAAAAAGGCCGTTTTTATCGCTTCTAATCGGGGTCGGGTGCCTCAGCAGGGTCCGGACGGAACCTTGCAACTAAACCCAGATGGGTTTGTTCTACTGGAGTACCCCATGAAGACGCTTTTCCTTCTGCTGGCTGCCGTGCTTTCGGCCGCAGCCTCCGCCCGCCCGCCCAACGTGGTGGTGATCTTCATCGATGACATGGGCTACGGGGATATCGGACCCTTTGGGGCGACCAAGCAGCGTACCCCCCACCTCGACCGGATGGCCAAGGAGGGGATGAAACTGACCAGCTTCTACGCCACCCCGGTCTGCTCGGTTTCCCGCGCCCAGATGATGACCGGCTGCTACGGCGCCCGCGTCTCGGTCCCTGGGGTCTATTTCCCGGGTCAATCGGTGGGGTTAAATCCTGCTGAAGTAACTGTAGCAGAGCGACTTAAGGAAAAAGGATATGCCACCCAGATGGTCGGCAAGTGGCACCTGGGCGACCAGCCTGAATTCCTGCCCACCCGGCAGGGTTTCGACCACTATTACGGCATCCCTTACTCCAATGACATGCTCAAGAAGAGCGCCGACACCAAGGTCCCGGTCGTCCCTCTCCTGCGGGATGAGAAGATCGCCGAGCTGATGGACGGAGAGGGTCAGCGCCGCATGGTCGAGCTCTACACCAAGGAGGCCGTCGACTTCATCGGACGTAACAAGGACAAGCCCTTCTACCTCTACTACGCCCACAACGCCGTCCACACGCCGATCTACCCTGGCGCCGCGTTCGCCGGTAAATCCCAGAACGGTCGCTTCGGCGATTGGGTCGAGGAAGTCGATTGGAGCGTCGGTCAGGTGCTCGACGCGCTGCGCTCGCAAGGCCTCGATAAGGATACGCTGGTGGTCTTCACTTCCGACAACGGCCCGTGGCTGACCAAGGGCACCGACGGCGGCAGCGCCGGTCCGCTCCGCGGCGGCAAGGGTTCGACTTGGGAAGGCGGTGTGCGCGTGCCGACGCTCGCTTGGTGGCCGGGTCGCGTGCCAGCGGGTTCCGTCAACGACGCCGTCGCCGCGACGATCGACCTTCTCCCGACTTTCGTCTCGCTCGCCGGCGGCACCGTGCCCGCGACGCCGGTGATCGATGGCCGCGATATCACGTCGATCCTCCTGGGTCAGTCCAAGGAGTCGGCGCGCGAAGCCCATTACTACTTTGCCGGATACAATCTGCAGGCCGTCCGTCAGGGCCGCTGGAAGCTCGCCCTCGCGCCGCAGTCGGAGGGCATGAATAACAAAAACGGCCCTAAAGTGGCCGATGGCCTACGTCTTTATGACCTCGACGCTGAGATCGGCGAGCAGACCGATGTCGCCGCGCAGCATCCTGAGGTCGTCGCGAAGCTGAAGGCGCTCGCCGATAAGATGTCGGCCGAAATTGGCGGCAAGGAGCCGACCGCGCGTCGCCCTGCCGGCGAGGTGAAGGGCGCGAAGACGCTTTATCCGACGGCGGATTACGTGCCCAACGATGTGAAGAAGGACGATGCCAAGAAAACCGCCAACAAGTCCGCCGCGAAACCCGTCGCACTCGCGCAGGCGAAGTCCGGCGATACGATCGTCTCGGCGAGTGCGCCACAGGTCGGCCAAAAGGCCTTTACTGTTTCCGTCACCGTCGACACCGCGCAACGTGACGCCGTGATCGTCGCGCAAGGCGGCCTCATCGGTCATGCGCTCTACCTCAAAGGGGGACGCGTCGCTTTCGCGGTCCGCAACGGCGCGGATGAAGTCGTCGAGATTCTTTCTCCGGCTGAGGTCAAAGGACCCTTCGCTGTGACCGCCAGCCTCGCCGCGGACGGCGCGATGAAACTCAGCGTCGTCGGCCAGGATGCCGTGTCGGGCATGGCCAAGGGTGCGCTACCGCGTCAGCCCGCCGAGGATTTCTGTGTGGGCCACGACACCGCCAAGGCCGTGGGGCTCTACGGCAAACTCATCGTCTTGCAGGGCACCGTCTCCGGCCTCAGCGTCACGACTCCATGATCTGGCGTCTCTCCCTCCTGCTCGTCACGACCGCGCTCTTTGCGGCCGAGCCGATTCGCCCTTACTTCGGCGCCCGCCCTGGTGCCTTGGAAAAGGCGAAGCTCGCGGCCACCACCGACGAGGCCGCCGGCAAGGCGTTGAAGAAGCTCATTGCCGACGCTGACAAGGCCTTGGCCGTGACGCCCCCTTCGGTGATGCAGAAGACGAAAGTCCCACCGAGCGGCGACAAGCACGACTACATGAGCATCGCGCCGTACTTCTGGCCGAATCCGGCGACGAAGGACGGGCTCCCGTATGTGCGTAAGGACGGCAAGGTGAACCCCGAGTCCCGCGCCGAGGCCGCCAATGACACCCTGCGCGCGCGGCTGGTCGGCACGACCGTCGAGACCTTGGCGCTGGGTTATTATTTCACCCGCGACGAGAAATACGCCGAGCATGCGGCCAAGGTACTACGCACCTGGTTCCTCGATCCGGCGACCAAGATGACGCCGCACTTCCGTTTCGCTCAAGCGATTCCCGGCGTGAACGATGGACGCGGCACTGGCCTCATCGAGGCGCGTGGCTCTGGCCGACGCCGCCGACGCCGCGATCCTGCTCGTGGGTTCCAAGCATTGGTCCGCCGCGGACCAGCAGGCGTTGCTCGCGTGGGGCGAGGTCTATTTCGAGTGGCTCCTCGGTAGCAAGAATGGCCAAGACGAACGTGCGGCGAAGAATAATCACGGCACGTGGTATGACGTGCAGGCGGTCAAATGGGCTTTGGTGCTCGGCCGTAAGGACAAGGCCAAGGAACTTTGCGTCGCCGCCGGACCCGGCCGTATCGGCGTGCAAATCCTGCCAGACGGCAAGCAGCCCCTCGAACTCGTCCGCACGGCTTCGTTCAGCTACTCCTGCTTCAACTTGCTCGCGCTGGCGAGGCTCGCTGACCTGAGTGAGCATGCCGGTGTCGACCTCTGGCAGCATAAGACCACGGACGGTCGCTCGATCCGCGTCGCGCTTGATTTCCTCGTGCCTTATCTCGGCAAAGAACCCAAGCCCTGGACCCTGCAGCAGATCCACGAGAGCAAGCCCGACGAAGTGCTGCCCGTCCTGCGCGCGGCCGCTCTCGCATATGGCGATGAACGCTACGAGTCGCTCCTGAAGGAATATTCCGACCACCGCAGCAAGCGTCTGCAGCTCCTCGCGCCCCGATGAAGGCCTGGGCGTCCGCGGTCTTGTTGGTCGGCGCCGCCATCCTCGCGGCCGCCGAGACACGTCGTCCTAACGTGCTCGTCATCCTCGCCGATGACCTCGGCTACTCGGATCTCGGCTGCTACGGCGGCGAGATTCCCACGCCGAACCTCGACCGCCTCGCGAAGTCGGGCGCGCGCTTCGAGAAGACGTACACTTCCGCGCGCTGCTGTCCCACGCGCGCGTCGCTCATCACCGGCCTCCACCCGCACGAGGCCGGCATCGGCGACTTCGTCACCGCCAAGCCCTCGCCCAAGCGCGGCCCCGCCTACACCGGTCACCTCCTGGATAATAATATCACCATCCCCGAACTCCTGAAGCAGACCGGCTACAGCACGTGGATGGTCGGCAAGTGGCACATGGGTTCGCCCGGACCGATCCAGCGTGGCTTCGATGCCTATTTCGGCTACAAGAGCCTGCAGGCACACTCAAACGATCAATGGGATCCGGCCGCCTACACGCGCTTGCCCGCCGGCACGCCCGCCGAGCTGTCCTATGCGCCCGGCAAGTTCTACGTCACCGACGTCTTCACCGATTACGCCCTCGAGTTCCTCCGCCAGGCGCGTGCGACCAAGGACAAGCCTTGGTTCCTCTACCTCGCGCATTCTTCGCCGCACTTCCCCGTGCAGGCGCCGAAGGAATCGATCGACCGGCACATGGTCACGTATCGTCGAGGCTGGGATGTCCTGCGCACCGAACGCTTCGCGCGCATGAAGGCCCTTGGGCTTGTCGCCGCCGACGCCGTGTTGCCGCCGCTCTCGATGGTTCCCGTCGAAGCGAATAACGCCATCGCCAACGGTTACTCCGGTAAGCCGAACCCCGCGTGGGACAGCCTGCCGGCCGATCGTCGGGAAGACCTCGCCCGCCGCATGGCCACCTTCGCCGCGATGGTCGAGCACGTCGACCAAGGCGTCGGCCGGCTCCTCGCCGACCTTGAGCGGAACGGCGAACTCGCGAACACCCTCGTCGTGTTCACTTCCGACAACGGCGCCTGCTATGAATGGGGGCCGTTTGGTTTCGACGGTGCTTCGCGCGCGGGTCGCACCGACCTCCATGTCGGCGATGCCTTGGCGGGCATGGGCCAAGCCGGGACGCATTCCTCGTATGGCTCCGCGTGGGCCAACCTCGGCAATACGCCGCTCAACCTCTACAAGCACTTCTGCCACGAAGGCGGCATCAGCGTGCCGCTCATCGTCGCCTGGCCTGCGACCCTGAAGCCGTCGGCCACTTGGATTCGTTCCCCGACGCATGTCATGGACCTTTTGCCGACCATCGCGGCTGCCACCGGCGCGACTTATCCGGCAGAGAGGGCAGGGAAGCCTATCCGTCCGGCTTCCGGCCGATCCTTGCTGCCCGACCTGCGTGGCGAACCGACGCCCGAGCGCGGCATCCCGACTGCGCATGAAGGCGCGCGCGGTTATCGACTAGGAAACTGGAAGATCGTCTGGGGTAAGCGCCAGAGCGCGCCCGTCACGTGGCAGTTGTTCGACCTTTCGAAGGACCCCTCCGAGCAGCATGACCTCGCCGCCCAGCGGCCGGAGAAGCTCAAGGAACTCGCCGACGCGTGGATGGCCTGGGCCAAGCGATGCGGGGTCGACCTCGGTTCCCGCTAGGTTAAGCGGCAGAATCCCCTCACGTTTCCGCAATAAGGCGGTTTTGACGCAGGATTGTCATAATTGGATGTTACTTTCTTGTCCCATGGAAGAAACCACTAAGGTCCCTGGGCAACATAAGATTCATTTCCGGACGCTGATCTTGTCCGACTTGCATCTGGGCACCAAGGACGCTCAAGCGCGCGAGCTACTCGACGTGCTCCGCGGTATCCGCTGCGACAAGCTCATCCTTAATGGTGACATCATCGACCTGTGGTCGCTGCAGCGTAAGAACCACTGGTCGCCAGCCCACACGGCCGTGATCCGTCGCATCATGAAGATGGCGGAGAAGGACGGCACCAAAGTGATCTATCTGCGCGGTAACCACGACGACTTCATCCGCCGCCTGATTCCCCTCGTGCTCGACCGTATCGAGCTCGCTGAAGAGCACATCCACGTCGCCCAGGACGGCCGCAAGTATCTCTGCATCCACGGCGACGCGTTCGACACCGTGTCGGTGAATCTCCGCTGGCTCGCCGTCATCGGCGATATCAGCTACCAAATTCTCCTCGATCTGAACCGCGTCTATAACAAGTGGCGTGCCTGGCGCGGTAAGGAGTATTTCTCCCTCTCCCAGGCCATCAAGGCCAAGGTCAAGACTGCGGTCAGCTACATCTCGAGCTTCGAAGAGCACCTCCAGACGCTGGCCGCCCGACGTGGCTGCGACGGCGTGATGTGCGGCCACATTCACAAGGCCGAGGATCGCATGATCGGCAATGTCCGTTACATCAATTCCGGCGACTGGGTCGAGTCGCTGACCGCGATCGTGGAAGAGGACGACGGTCGCCTGCGCGTCGTCGAGCGTCAGGAGCTCTTGCAGCGTATCGCTGAACGTCGCGCCGCCTTCGAGGCTGCTAAGGCTGGTGCGCCTGCGCCCGAAGGTGAAGCCAGCGCCACCATCTCGTTCGTCGCCTGATGAGCGTCATCCCAGTCCTCACGGCCGGTTTCGGCGAAGGGCATAACGCGGCCGCGCGTTCCATCATCGAGGCTCTCGGTCGCAAGCCAGGCCTGACCGGAGAACTGCACGATCTCTTCCTCGAGGCCTACGGTGCCGAAAAGGCCAAGAGCCAGCGCGACAGCTATATCGGCGTCGCGAACAAGTATCCGCGCCTGTGGGGTTGTATGTACACCGCGCTCGACCGCCTGCCGCTCGTCCGGGCCTCTCTGCCGTTCGTCCGTCCGGTCGAGAAGACGCTCAATGAGATGCTCGACGCGACCCGCCCGCCGGTCGTGGTTTCGGCCTATCCGCTCTATAACTACATGATGGCCCGTCGCTGGCATCGCGACGATCCCGCCCGCCCGCGCCTGATCACCGTCGTCACCGATTCCATCTCCGTGAACCGCGCCTGGCATCGCGCGCACTCCGATTGGTTCGTCACCCCGAATCAGGCCACCGCCGACGTCATGATCCGACAGGGTGTGCCTGCCGCCAAGGTCCTCCCTTACGGTTTCCCGGTGTCCTCCCGCCTCGCCCCGCGTTCTTCGGCCAAGGTCGGCGAACGTCCGCGCGTCCTCGTGATGCTCAATCCCGGTAAGCGTGACGCCGTCGAGCTTGCCAGCGCGCTCTCAACCCTCGGACTCGAGCTCACGATCACCGTGGGCAAGGATGCGTCTTTCAAGGAAGCCGTTGAGCGCGCCGTCGACGGCCGCGCCGAAGTGCTCGGCTGGACCGACCGTATTCCCTCGCTGATGCTTTCGAGCCACCTCGTCGTCAGCAAGGCCGGCGGCGCAACTACGCACGAGTGCGTCGCGGCCGGCGTGCCGATGATCATCACGCAAGTCATCCCTGGGCAGGAAGCCGGCAATGGCCGACTCATCGCTGAGCATGGCGCTGGCGCCTACGGCCTGACGGCGGACTCTGCGCGTGCCATCATCGCCGAAGCCTTCAGTGGCGACTGGGCCGTTTGGAAGAAGTGGAAAGCCTCCGTCGACGGACTCGGCGATGCCGGCGGGGCCGACCGCGTGGCGGATTTGGTGGAGCGCGAGATGGCGGTGAAGAGGTAGGTAGCACAACAATGGGCCAGGGCTAGGGCTTGGGCTAGGCCACTAAGGTAGGGGCGGCACCGCGTGCTGCTCTAGTTGAGAACGTGATTAGGGACAGGCCGAGTATCGTGTTTGACTGGCCCTAGCCCCAGCCCTGGCCCTAAACTCACCCTCTCGCTTCCAGATACGCCTTCACTTCGCCGGCGAGTTTGTCGCTGAGGCCGGCGACTTCGGCGATTTCCTCGACGGTGGCCTTGCGCAGTTTCTGGATGCTCCCGAAGTGTGCGAGCAGGGCGTCTTTGCGCTTGGGCCCTAGGCCGGGCATCTCGTCGAGCAGCGACTCACGCAGTTTGCGGCTACGGAGCTCGGCGTTGAAGTCGTTGGCGAAGCGGTGGGCTTCGTCGCGGATGCGCATGAGCAAGGCCAGCCCGACGTCGTGCCGTGGCAGTTTCAGTTCGCGGCCGTCGGGGAAGACAATCGTTTCTTCGCGCTTGGCGAGGCCGATGAGTGGGGGCGGGGCGAGGTCGTGTTCCTTGAACGCCGCGAGCGCCGCGCCGACCTGGCCCAGGCCACCGTCGATGATCACGAGCTCGGGGAAGGCTCGGTGTTCTTCGTGCAGGCGGGTGTAGCGGCGGCCGACCACCTCCTGCATCGAGCGGAAGTCGTCATTGCCTTCGAAGGACTTGATCTTGAAGCGGCGGTAGCCGGATTTGTCGGCTTGGCCGTCGACGAAGCGTACCATCGACGCCACGGCGAGCGTGCCCGAGATGTGCGAGATGTCGAAGCACTCCGCCGTCGACGGAGGGCGTTCGAGGCCGAGCGCGGCGGCGAGCGAGGTCAGGGCGCCGGCTTCGTCGCGGCGGGGAAGGGGGTTCTCGCGGAGGAAGCGGCGCGACTTCTCGGTGGTGCGCTTCAGCGCGTCGAGTAGGTCGCGCAGGCTCGCGGCTTTTTCATAGTCACGGTCGGCGGCTGCCTTGCGCATGTCGGCCTCGACCTGTTCGCCCCAGCTCTCGACCTTGCCTTCGAGGAAGGCGCAGGCCTCGGTCACGCGGGCGGCGTATTCCTCGGCCGTCACCACGTTGGCGTGCTTTTGGATCTCGGAGCGGGCGTCATCGTAAAGTTTCCACGTGCCGTCGGGCAGCGCGGTCGGCGTGCTGTCGGCGAGGAGGATGCCGAACTTCTTGCGCATCTCGTTAAGCGTGCGGCGGACGGCCTGTTGGTGAGGGAAGGGGCCGAAGTAGCGGCAGGCATCGGTCGTGCGGGCGCGGACGATACGGAACTTCGGGAGGGCATCGGCGAGGTCGACCCGGACCTGGGGGAACTGCTTGTCGTCGCGGAAGAGGATGTTCCAGCGGGGGCGCCAGCGTTTGATCAGCTTCCCTTCTAGAAGGAGGGCCTCGGTCTCGGACCGGACCTCGTGCCACTCCATATCGGCCACCGTATCCATCATTGCAGCCACTTTAGGGGTCATCCGCTGACGGGGCACAAAATAGGAGGCCAGGCGCTTCTTCAGGTCCTTGGCCTTACCGACATAGACCACCAGCCCCGCGGCGTCCTTCATCAGGTACACGCCCGGGGTATGGGGGGCACGCCGGGCCTTGGCCTTGGGCGAAAGTTCTTCCCGGTCGGTTTGCATTTTGGGCCTGTTTAGTTAATCCTGCTCAGACCCCCCGTTTCCGCAAATGCTTTCCTGCAACAGCCAACCCCGTCAGGTCCTCGTTATTAACGTGGGCGATGAGCTGTTGGATGGCATCCGCGAGAACGGACACCTCCTCTGGCTGGGCGAGCACCTCGCCCGCCGCGGATTGCCCATCACCCGGTCGATCGTCGTCCGCGATAATGCCAAGGAGATTGCCCGTGAGGTCGGCGAAGCCTGGGGTGCCTACGATCTGATCGTCACCACCGGTGGCATCGGTCCGACCTCCGACGACTACACGCGCGCCGCCATTGCTTCCGCGCTCGGACTGAAACTCGAGCATGTTCCGGCCGCCGAGGCGGCGCTACGCGAGCGGTTTAAAATGATTGGACGCAAACTTTCCGAAGCGGATCTCAGTCAGTGCTTCGTTCCTGCCGGCGCCGAGTCCTTGCCTAATCCGCGCGGTACCGCGCCCGGCGTCTTCTATCATCGCGATGGCAAGGCCCTCGTGATGCTACCTGGTCCGACGCTCGAACTCCGTCCGATGTTCGAAGAGGAAGTCGTGCCTCGTCTCCGCGATGTCGGTTGCGCCTGTCAGGGCGAAGCCTACGTGCAGGTCCGTACCTTCGGGATTGGCGCCGTGCCACTCGAAGCGATTGTCCGCCCGTTCCTCAAGCCGGGTATGGTGCTTTCCTTCGGCACGCACACCGGCGTCGTTGATGCCCGCATCTCTTCCGCCGGTAGCGGCTTCACCGCCGACGACCTTTGCCACGTCGCCCGCCAAGTGCGGGACGCCGTCGGCCATGACTTCGTCTGCACCGGCCACGCCTGCCTCGCTTCGCTCGTCGTCGAGCAGCTACGCAGCATGGAGCGTACCGTGGCCCTCGCCGAATCCTGCACCGGCGGCCTGCTCGCCAATTCTTTCACCGACGTCCCCGGGGCTTCCAAGGTCTTCGCCGGTTCGGCGGTCTGTTACGCCAACGACGCCAAGGTCAACCTGCTCGGCATCCCCGAGTGCCTGATCGCCCAGCACGGTGCCGTCTCGGCCGAATGCGCGGCTGCCATGGCCACCTGTGCCATTGAGAAATTCGGTTCCGATTACGCCATCTCCGTGACCGGCTATGCCGGACCCGGTGGCGGTACCGATGCCGACCCGGTCGGTACTGTCTACCTTGGCTACGCCTCTCCGACCGGAGTCTGGTCCCGCCGCGTTGCCCTCCCCGGTGACCGCCGTCAGGTGAAGCAGCGTGCCGTGAACACCGCCTTGGACTTCATGCGCCGCAAGCTGAACAAGTACCGCGTCGAGGACATGATTCACGGGGCGTGACGGCAGGCACGAGGACCAGAGGGCAGGAGGACCTGAGGGCCGGAAGATGCCCAGGCCGCCGGCCTGCGAATGACAAAGGATTGCCACGAGGGGGCAGGGAGGAAGATTAGGCGCGTGCCCGGTTATCTCGCCATCATCGCAGGTAAGGACGAATTCCTCGTCGATCAGGACGGGCGCGCCTGTTTCGAGAAGGCCAAGAAGGCCGCTGGCGCGGACGCCGAGGCCGAGGTCATCAACGGCCAAATCATCCGCGTTGAAGACGCCTTGCCGCTCGAGCTCCAGTTCGCCGACTCGGTAAAGACCCTCGCCATGTTCGGCAGCAAGCGCGTCATCTGGCTGCGTAACTTCAATCTCGTCTCCGATTCCGTCCAAGCCAAGTCCGAGTATGTGAAGAAGAGCCTGGAGAATATGTTGAAGGTCGTCGTGGAGTCCGATCCCGCCGTCTCGATCATCATCTCCGCCACGCCTTATGATGGCCGTCGCAAGGACCTGGCTAACCTCAAGTCAGAGGCGACCGATTTCATTCTGCATGCTTCACCGTCCAAGAGCCCATTCGATAAGGGCGATGCTCAGGCCGACGCGCAGGTCGCGCTGGCGGTCGAGCGTTTCAAGACCCTCGGCGTGAAGTTCGAACGCGGCGTACCCGAGGTCCTCGTCGGACGCGTCGGGCAGTCGACGCGCCTCGTGCTCGGCGAATGCGAGAAGCTCGCGACGTACGTCGGCGCCGGCGGCACCATCAAGGAAGCCGACGTCCATCTGATCGTGCCTACTTTCGGCGAAGGTGAATTCTTCGAGCCCATTGAGGCGCTTGCCGCCCGCGACTTGAAGTGGGGGATGGAGTCGCTCGACCGATATTTCTTCAACGAGGATTCCAGCCGTCCGCTCCTCATCGTCCTGCAGAACCGCCTGCGGCTCCTCATTCAGATCCGCTGCCTCGCCGACTCTGGCGATTTCCGCGTCAGCGATGCGGGTCTGCCTAAGGGGCAGTTCGAGGCCGCCAGCGGCCGCCATGGCCCGACTTTCGGGTCCGCCGCGAAGTCTTCCGCCAACCTCTTCTCGCAGAACGCTTGGTACGTGAGCAACAAGGTCGCGCCGGCCGCGGCCCGTTACACCCTTGCCGAACTTGTCGACCTCCAGCTCGCCTGCGCCGACTGTTTTGACGCTTCTAATCGTGGCGAGGACGAGTCCTCCGTCCGCGCGATGTTCCTCCGAGCGCTTGCCGTGAAGCGTTCCGCGTGATATAAACCCCTTTCAAACCGATGGAATCCGATAACGTCCCTAATGTCCTCGCCGATCGCTACGCCTCCCCGGCGATGAAGGCCGTCTGGTCCACCCGTGGCCGCGTGGTCCTCGAGCGCGAATATTGGATCGCCGTCATGAAGGCCCAGCGCGACCTCGGCCTCGATATCCCCACCGCGGCGCTCGCCGCCTACGAGAAGGTCAAGGACCAGGTCGACTTTGAATCCATCCGCAAGCGCGAGGAAGAGACCCGTCACGACGTCAAGGCGCGCATCGACGAGTTCTGCGCCCTCGCCGGCCACCAGCATGTCCACAAGGGACTGACCAGCCGCGATCTCACCGAATCCGTCGAGCAGCTCCAGGTCTTCCGCTCACTTCAGCTCGTCCGCGCCAAGGGCGTGGCCGCGCTCGCCGCGCTCGCCCGTCGCGCGCAGGCTGACCGCGACGTCCTCATCGCCGCCCGCACGCACAATGTCGCCGCGCAGCCCACCACCGTCGGCAAGCGCTGGGCGATGTTCGGCGAAGAATGCCTTCGCGGGATCGCGCAGGTCGACGCCGCGCTCGGCGCCTTCGCTGCTCGCGGGCTCAAGGGTGCCGTCGGCACGCAGCTCGACCAGCTTACGCTTTTCTCTGGCGACATCGCCAAGGTCTCGCAGCTCGAAGGCCGCGTGCTGGCGCACCTCGGCATCCCGCACTCGCTCGGCGCCGTCGGCCAGGTCTACCCGCGTTCGATGGATATGGAAGTCGTGGCCGCGCTGCTTTCCGCCGCTTCTGGTCCGTCGTCCTTCGCGAAGACCCTCCGCCTGATGGCTGGTCACGAGCTCGCGAGCGAAGGCTTCCTGCCTGGCCAGGTCGGCTCGTCTGCTATGCCGCACAAGATGAACGCCCGCACCTGCGAGCGCATCAACGGCTTCCACGTGATCTTGCGCGGTCACCTCGCCATGGCCGCCTCGCTCTCCGGCGAACAGTGGAACGAAGGGGATGTCTCCTGCTCCGTCGTGCGTCGCGTGCTCCTGCCGGACGCCTTCCTCGCCATCGACGGACTCTTCGAAGCCTTCCTCACCGTGCTCGGCCAGATGGAGGTCAATCGCCCCGTCATCGAGCGCGAGTCGCGCCACTACCTGCCGTTCCTCCTCACGACGACTTTCCTCATGGAAGCCGTCAAGGCCGGTGCCGGTCGCGAAGAGGCCCACGAGGCCATCAAGGAGCACGCGGTCGCCGTCGCCAAGGACCTCCGTTCGGGCAAGACCGAGCGCAATGACCTCGTTGAACGCCTCGCGGCCGATAGCCGCCTCCGCCTCCCGAAGTCCGTCCTTCTCGATGCCGTGACCAAGGCGGGCGAGCTGACCGGTTCCGCTGGCGCCCAGGTGGACGCTTTCGTGAAGCAGGCCGCGGCCTGGACCCAGAAGGTGCCCGAGTCGGCCCAGGTCAAAGCCGGACGCATTTTGTAGGCCTTAACAGGGGGGTGCGGGCAGGGGAGGGTTTTCCGTGTTGCCAAGGGGGGTGGGGCTTCCCACAACCCACTTTTCAACTCGTTCACTCCCATGTCTTCTCCTCTCATTGGCAATCTTCTCGTCGCGCAGAGCGGCGGTCCGACCCCCGTCATCAACGCTAGCCTCGCCGGGGTGATCTCGGAAGCGCTCAAGCATGAGGACGAAATCGTCGAAATCTATGGTGGCCTCAATGGTATCCAGGGCATTCTGAACGAAGAGCTCGTCGACCTCGCCGCCGAGTCCCAGCAGACCCTCCGCGCCCTCCGTCACACGCCCGGCGCCGCCCTCGGTACCTGCCGCTACAAGGTGAAGAAGTCCGAAGACTTCGACCGCATCCTCCAGGTCTTCGAAGCGCACAACATCCGCTACTTCCACTACATCGGTGGCAACGACTCCCAGGACACCGCCGCCAAAATCGACGCCCTCGCCAAAGAGCGCGGCTACGAACTCCGCGTCGTCGGCGTGCCGAAGACCATCGATAACGACCTTCCTCTCACCGACCACTGCCCTGGCTTCGGCTCCGTCGCCAAGCACATCGGCGTGACCATTCGCGAGACCGCTCTCGATAACGCCGCCATGGGCCAGAACGACTTCGTCTCCATCCTTGAAGTCATGGGCCGCAACGCCGGCTGGATCGCTGCCTCGTCCGTCCTCGCGCAGCGCCGCGACAAGGGTGAAGACAAGTCCGTCAAGAATACCCACTACAATAACACCGCGCCGCACATCGTGCTGCTCCCGGAAGTCGCCTTCAACGCCGACAACTTCATCCGCCGCGTCGAAGAAGTCCTGAAGGCCAACGGTCACTGCTTCGTCGTGGTCTCTGAGGGTGTCCAAGACGCAACCGGCAACTACCTCGGCGCCGACACCTCCAGCACCGACGCTTTCGGTCACGCCGTCCTCGGCGGCGCCGGCGAATACCTCCGTACCCTCGTCGAATCCCGCTTCGATGGCGTGAAGGCCCGCTCTTCCAAGCTCGGCATCACCCAGCGCGCCGCTTCGCACAACGCTTCGAAGACCGACGTCGATGAAGCCGAACTCTGCGGTGGCGCCGCCGTCAAGGCCGCCCTCGAAGGCGAGTCCGGCAAGATGGTGATCCTGACCCGCTCCGAAAAGGAAAACTACGCTGTCCAGACCATGCTCGCCCCGCTCGACCAGATCGCCAACGGCGTGAAGGTCTTCCCGGAAAAGTGGATTGGTGAAGACAAGATGTCCATCCACCCGGACTTCGTGCGCTACGCGCTTCCCCTCATTCAGGGTGAAATGCAACTTCCTTACGATCAGGGACTTCCGAAATACGCTCAGCTCTCCGCGATCGCCGTCCAGCGCCGCCTCGAGAAGTACGTTACGGCCTGAACGCATTCAGGTTACGAGGTTTTGACCCCCTTTCTGGGGGTCTTTTCCTTTATAGGGGTTGCCTAGATTATGGTGGGGGCTAGTTTTAATTTCCCACCCCCTCGTCATGAAAGCTTTTATTAAGTTCTTAGGAATGTTTGCCTTTGCACTCCTCCCTATCCTTTCCTCCGCCGCCCTCCAGACCGGCAAGGTCCAGGTTGGCAAAGTCAGCGGCACCGTCACCATCATCGACGCTAAGGCCCAGCGTAAGCCCCTCGCGAACGGTGCGACCTTCCAAGAAGGCTCGCTCGTCGAGACCGGCGTCAATTCCACCGCCGAACTCGTGTTCTCCAACGGCGCTTCCGTCGTCCTCACGCCGAACACCCTGATTGAGTTGCGCACTTTCCGCCAGGTGCCTTCCGCCGACATCACTGATCCGTATCGCCAGATCGAGAAAGACCCGAGCCCCTCCGTCACCGAGCTCGAAGTGCCGCGCGGCAAGATCATCGGCGAAGTCCGTAAGCTGAACGCCCTTTCCACTTTCACCGTCAAGACGCCGGCTGGCCTCGTCCGCATTCGCGGTACGGTCTTCACCGTCGAGTATCGCGTCGGCCCTGATGGTATCGGCCGCATCGTCGTTGATTGCGTCCGCGGTTCCGTCGAGACCACCGTCTTCAGCTCCAACGCTGGTCCGGTCACCGTCGAGCCCGGCATGCAGGCCTCCAGTGCCGTCGCCTCCGCCGCCCTCATCGATATCCTCACCAAGGCTTCTGCCGCCGCTCCGGGCGCGCCCCAGCCCCCCGCTCTTTCTGCTGCCACGCTGGCCGTCCTCTCCAATCCGATCCAGATCATGGTCCACCCGATTCCGGCTGAAGACATGGCGGCGATTGCCGCCCTCCTCGGTGCGAACTCCACGCTGAACGTTGAAGTCGCTACGACCATCAACGCGATGGGACAGACCATGCCGACCCGCGCGCAGATGTTCCCGAATGGCCCCGGCGGTGCCCCGGACAAGCGCTACGTCAAGGTGATTACCGATTCTCAGGTGACGGAGACCGTCGTCAAGGGGAAGACCGGTGGTCCTAACGGTCCGACCACCACCACCACCGGTGGAAGTTCGTCCCTCGACGACACCCTTAAGAAGATTACCGATAACGTCGACCGCACGGTCGAGCAGAAGCAGGTCAACCCAACGCCGACTGGAAGTTGAGCCTCGGCTCGGTTCGCTCAAAAAGGCCCGGCTCATGCCGGGCCTTTTTATGCGCAGAGGGTTTCTCCGCTCGCTTTGAGCCTTTCGGCGGGCATCTTGAGGGCGCATGCCGATCGCCGGTAAATTCATCACGTTCGAAGGAGGGGAAGGCGCGGGAAAGTCCACGCAGCTGACCCGTCTGGCGGATCGTCTCCGTGCTTCCGGCGAGGGGGTGCTGAGCCTCCGTGAGCCCGGCGGTACGCCCTTTGGCGAGAAGATGCGGGATGTCCTCAAACACCCCGGCTCGGTCATCCAGCCGGCCGCTGAGGCCCTCCTCTTCGCGGCCTGTCGCGCTCAGCTCGTCGCCGAGGTCATCGCTCCGGCCCTCGCCTCTGGCCAGGTCGTGCTCTGCGATCGTTTTATCGACTCCACGGTCGCCTATCAGTCGGGTGGTCGTGGCCTCGACCGCGCGCTCATCGAAGCCGCCAATCGCCTCGCCTGCGGGGCCGTCCGCCCGGACCTGACCGTCCTGCTCGACCTCGACTCTTCCCGCGGTCTCGGCCGTGCCTCGGTGCGCGACCATGGCCAAGCCGACCGATTCGAGGTCCTCGGCGCTGATTTCCACCGAAAGGTACGCGACCTTTACCATACACTCGCGAAGGAGGAACCGGGGCGTTTCTTCGTGGTCGACGCCGCCCGCCCGCCCGAAGCCATCGAAGAGGAGATCTGGCATGAAATCGCCCGCCGCTTCCGGTAACCTCGCTGACCTCCCGGTCCTCAAGGTGCTGGCCCGTGCCCGCGCCGAGGGTCGCATGCCGCACGCCGTCCTGCTCACCGGCGCCGACGGTACCGTGCTAGCCCGCGCCGCGGAACACCTTGCCGCGCTGCATCTCGGCGTAGGCGGATCCGGTCGCCGATTCCGATTGTCGCGTGCTGCGGCCGTCAGGACTATCACGCACAATCAAAGTCGAGTACGCTCAGGAAGTGGTCGCATCCCTCAATCTCACCTCGGTTTCCGAAAGGCGCGTAGTCCTGATACATGAGCCTGACCGGCTCAATGCGACGGCCGCCAACTGCCCTCCTGAAGACCTTGGAGGAACCGCCTCGCGGAACCCTGGTGGTATTGCAGACGACCAATTACTATTCGGTGCTTCCGACGGTCATCAGCCGTTGCATGCGCTTCCATATAGCCGGCGAGGCGCCTGCCATCGCCGACGCTTCCTGGGCGGACTGGCTGCGAGAGATGGACAAGCTGCTCAGTCGTATGGTCAAAGGTCCGGCTTCGCCGAACGCGCGCATCTCGGAGGTCTTCATCCCGCTCTACGCCTTGTGTGCCCGGTTCGAGGTCTTGCTGGAGCTCTTCGTCGATGAAGCCCTTGAAGTCCGCGCCCCCGCCTCCGCCTGTCAGCGACGACGATCAAGGATGACGTCGGTGAAGGCGCATGACGGCGACCATCGCCCGCGGGATTCGCGCCCGTATGCTCGTCTCGGTCGAGGAAAAGCTCCGGC
The DNA here is from genome assembly GCA_964203605.1 of Opitutales bacterium. Classification (GTDB taxonomy): domain Bacteria; phylum Verrucomicrobiota; class Verrucomicrobiia; order Opitutales; family UBA953; genus UBA953. Next base: position 52,846 of record CAXNMQ010000003.1, on the reverse strand, counting down.
TGATCGGCCGGACCCACCCCGGTTGCGCCGAACAGGTCGCGCTGTCGGTCGGCTACCTCGAGGACGCCCGCCATCGCATGGAGCTCAACTACCAGGTCGTGGCTGCCTTCGAGCAGTTCCTTCTGCGTACCCTGCGCGCCTTTGCTCTGCGTCCCCGCGCGGCGTAACTTTATCCCTTCCCCGGAGTTATATCAAAGAGATGTCCCAGGAAGAGCCCACGCTCCCCGACGACGAGGACGACAAGCGCTTGATGGCGTTGGTCGCCGCTGGTGATGACGATGCGCTCCGTCTGCTCGTCCATCGCCACCATGCCCGTCTGGTCGGCTATCTGCGCGGCGAGGTCGGTTCCCAGGCTACCGCTGAAGAGCTGGCGATGGAGGTCTTCATCCGCCTCCACCGCGCCGCTTCCCGCTGGCGTCCAGAGGCCAAGCTGAGCACCTACCTCATCCATATCGCCCACAACCTCGTGCTCAACGAGTGGCGCCGCCGGGGCCGCAAGCCCACCACGGCCTTGGAGTTCGCGGCCGAGCCCGGCGATTCGTCGCAGCAGTCCGCCCGGCGCGTGGCCGAACTCGACGAAGCTTTTCAGCGGGCCATCGCTCAGCTCCCCCCCGAGCAACGCACCGCCATCCTCCTGGTCGTCCAGCAGGAGCTACCCTACGAGGAGATTGCCGAGATTATGGGCGTACCCGTCTCCTCGGTGAAGACCTGGATCCACCGCGCCCGGAGCCGCCTGCGCGAGCTCCTGAAAGACTTCTATGGAAACGAATGAACCCTGCAACTTGCCGCCACCAGCGGTGTTTAACCCTATGAACTGAGCCATGGACAACCCTCAACACAAAGCCTTCGACCAGGAACTCGCCGCTGCGCTCAGCCGTGGCCGTTCCGTCGCCGTCACCGGCTTCGCCGACCGCGTCGTCGGGGCGGTCCGCGCCGACCGTCGTCGCCGCGTCGTGATCCGCTGGAGCTCCGTGGCCACGGCCGCTGCCGCCTGCCTCGTCGCCGTCCTGACCTTGTCCGCTCCTTCCGAGGAAGCGCTCAACCGCCAGACGTTTGCCCTCTTCGCCCACGACGAGTCCGCTCAGTTCGCTGATCTACTTGGCGCCTCCGCCGACCTTTCGCTCCTTTCGCCTGCGGTGGAGAAGTCCAGCGTGGCCGAGGTGCTCAACGCCCCCGGCTCCTGATCCGATGAAGAAGTTTTCCCTTCTCGCGGTTCTCCTCTTGGCGGCCGCTGGTTCTTTGGCCCAGCAGGCTTCCGGCCGTTCGCCCGAATCCGAGCCGACCGCCGAGGAGATCCAGACCATCCGCAAGATTCTCGAGCTTCCGCCCGAGCGTCTCACCCGCATGCGCTCGGCCATCGAGAAGATGGAGCGCATGTCGCCCGAGTCCCGCCGTGAGTTTGCCGCTAATCTGGCCAAGTACGAGACCGCTACGCCCGAGGAGCGCCATAAGATCATGAAGGAGATGCGCGAACGCGGCGGCTTTGGCTCTCGCGTCCTCGAGCACCACTTCAAGACACTTAGCCCAGCGGAGGCTAAGGCCGAACGCACGCGTATCCAGGCTCTGACCACGGAGCAGCGGATGGAATTCCTTCGTAAGCTTGCCGAGAAATATGGACCGGAGATCGACAAGGAAAAAGGCAAGTCGAGCGACGCTAAGGAAGCGGAGAAGAAGCGCCGCAAGCTAGCTGAAGGTGAAGTCCCGGCCACCCCGGGCGCCGCGCCCAAGCAGTAAGGCTACTCGCCGAGCTTCTTGAACGGGAGCTGGCCGTGCTTCCACCGGTCGTGTGCCCAGAGCCAGTTGGCGCAGGCGTCATCGCCGGAGCGCAGCTTCCGCTCGAGCCAGGCGTTCGATTCGATCGTCAGTCCGATGGAATCCGTCGCGTACAGGGCTTCCATGCGCAGTCGGCAACGCCAGAAGCCCGTGCGATCCGCCCAGAAGATACGGCTCGGGCACTTGAAGCGCTGCGCGATGATGCCAGGAAGCTCGGTGACCGCGCAAGGCGAGCCAAGGAACTGCCAGATGGATCCGCTCTGAGTCGTCTGGTCAAAGAGGATCACGGCGGCATGCCCCTCACGGACGGCCTTCATCGCGCGCGCAAAGCCTTCGCGGCGCGAGGCCAGTTTCATGCCGAAGCGCTCGCGGGCTTCCTTGACCCAGCTTTCGGCCGCAGGCTGGTCGAGTGGGCGGTAGACGGCGACCCATTCGCGCTTCCCCAGTTCTGGGCTCAGGAGCGGGGCGGCGGTCATCATCTCCATTAGGGCAAAGTGGGGCACGAAGAATACCGCGCCAGTGCCCTTAGGCGGCATCCCGTGTTCGGAACCCAGCATGCTTTCATCCACGACGATACGGTCGCGGATTTCGGCTTCCGGCATCAAGGGCGAGGCGATGGAGAAGAGGCCCATCTCGGCCGTACGGCGGCATGATGCGCGGCCGATGCGGAGGACCCAGGCGGCGTCCTTGTCAGGGAACGCCTTGGTGAGATTGCGGCGGATGACCTTGCCGCGGAGGAGCCAGAGGACCTGACCGAGGAGCGCGGCGTTGAGACGGGCGAACGCCTCGGGAAGGCGGGTGAGCAGCCAGGCGTAGGTGACGATCAGCGGCCGCATCAGGAAAGCCTTCAGCCGCGGCCCTCCTGCTTGAGCAGGTCGCCGATCTCGGGGACGAGGATGTTGCGGCGACCGAGTTCGTCGCGAGCGAAATACTTGTCCACCTGGCGGACCAGGTCGAACGGTTCGTCGGGTAAGTTATCCTCGTCGAACTCCATTTCATCGACGGCATCGATGTCGTCGAAGATATGCGACAAGCGCAGCGGCTCACCGTCGATGACGGCCGGCGGGTTGGCGATCGCGCCAATCTTCGTGAGGTTGAAGAAGAGGCAGGGATAGAATTCCTTCTCGTACGGCTCGAGGAACTTGGTGACCCACTGGCCGGGGACTTCCCAGCGGCGGTTGATGATGACCGCGTCGGAGAAGTGGACGCACGTGCGGTACCATTCCTCGACCGCCTTGTGCTTCATCGTCAGGGGGCAGTCGACGACGGTGATGATGCGCGCGACGCGCCACACGGCATCGGGCATCATTGGCCGGATGGTGCGGTGGAGCGCTTCCATCTGGTCAATCATGTGGAGGGAGCCGTTGGTCACCAGGATGGCGGCGTCTTCGTCACCCGGTGCAGGCAGGATGGCCTGTCCGCCTTTGAATTCCCATTGGTCAGGAGCGATGCCGCCTTCGCGCGCTTCGCGGAGGATGCGGATCTTGCGACCTTCGGGCCAAGCGTTCTCGGCCAGTTCGCGCACCGTGTCGGCTCGGCCGGCGCCGGTGGGGCCGAGGATGATGATGATCGGGGTCATGCCTTACGTCCGCAGCGGCCGAAGGGGGCGTTCTGTCCGCGGTCGCGGATCCAGTGATCCACGGCCACCAGGGCGGCCATGGCTTCGACGATGGGCACGGCGCGCGGGAGCACGCACGGGTCGTGGCGACCCTTGGCGCTGAGCTCGGTGGCCTTGCCGTCGGGGCGGACCGTCTTCTGCGGCTTGAGCACGGTGGCGGTGGGCTTGAAAGCGATACGGAAGACAACGTCTTCGCCGTTGGTGATGCCGCCCTGCGTGCCGCCGGAACGGTTGGTCGCGGTGCGGATGCGGCCGCCCTTGCGGATGAACTCATCGTTATGCGCGCTGCCGCGGAGGACAGTGCCGGCGAAGCCGCTGCCAATTTCGAAGCCCTTGGTTGCAGGCAGCGAGAGCATGGCCTTGGCGAGGTCAGCTTCGAAACGATCAAAGACCGGTGAGCCGAGTCCGGCGGGAAGATTTTCGATGACGCAGCAGATGACGCCACCGACGGAATCGCCGTCGGCGCGAGCTGCGCGGATGAGCGCATCGATTTTGGCGGCGGTGGCGGGATGCGGGCAACGCGTCGGCGTGGCCTCCACCTGCTTCAACGTCGGTGCCTTGGCGGCGGCGGGCATGCGCACGTCACCGACACTTTCAACCCAAGCGATGATGCGGGCGCCGCAGGCGTGTTTGAGTACTGTTTTGGCGACGGCGCCGGCAGCGACGCGCGCTGCGGTTTCGCGGGCGGACGAACGGCCGCCGCCTTCGACGGCGCGGATGCCATACTTGGCGTCGTAGGTGAAGTCGGCGTGCGACGGACGATAGGCCGCCTTCATCTCGGCGTAGGCCTGAGGGCGCTGGTCGCCGTTGCGGATGACGATGGCGATGGGTGAGCCGAGGGTGAGGCCGTCCTGCGAGACGCCCGAGAGGATTTCCGGTACGTCCGCTTCCTTGCGCTGCGTGGTCAGGGCGCTCTGGCCGGGGCGGCGACGGGCGAGCTCGCTGCGCAGGAAGGCGGCGTCGAATGGCACGCGGGGAGGGCAGCCATCGATGATGACGCCGAGGGCGGGACCGTGGCTTTCGCCGAAGGTGGTGATGCGGAAACTGTGTCCGTGGATGTTGCCCATTGGGAAAGTGGTTAAAAAAGAACGCCGCCTAGCCAGGTGGCTGGGCGGCGTCCGTTTGGCGGTTCCGCCCCGGCGTTTAGCGCAGGTTAGAAGTGATCTTGGAGACGATCTTCTGGCTCTCCGGCAGGTTGCCGAAGAAGCCGTACTTGACCTTCACCTGGGTGAAGACGGCCTTGGTGACTTCGTCTTCAGTCTTCTCGATGGTGATTTTGATTTCAAGGTCACCGATGGTGCGGGCGTAGGCCACGACGCTGAGCAGTTCCTTGTTGGCGCCGATCTCGTCGGTCTCGCCGGTGCGAAGCGTGCCGGGCATGGCGTCGATGGTGCGCTTCACGGCGTTGAAGACGGCGGTCGTGTCCGCGGTGTAGCGGGTGGTCAGGATGCCGGTGACGTTGGAGTAGGAGGCCTCGTTGTTCTGGGAGTTGTCCACGCCGAGCTGGGTGGAGCATCCGGAGAGGACGAGGACGGCGAGGAGGGCGATAGCGGTTTTCATGTGCAAGAGTCGTGGTTGAGTGGTTGGAGTCAAAGCACAGCCGGGGTCCGTTGGCAAACAGTTTCGCCCTCGCCCCGCCGCCGCCCAAGGCGTCTTTTTGTAATGGTAAAACCATTACAATCGGCGGTCGCGCCTGGCATCGGACCGATCCCCGGGGGCGGCCAGGAGGGGGGAGGGGAGCGCCAGAAAACGTTGTTTCGTACTTTTATACACTTAAGTTGCTGTAATTTAGATACTTACATAAAATAAGGACTGAATTCAGTCATTTAAATGTCCCTGGCCGCGCTGTGAACAAGAAATTGGGCAGATCTGGGGCTAAAATCTTGACGGGTGGAGGGGTGTGGGGAAAAGTGGGTGAACTGGGGGCAACTCCCCATATGCAATGTCTATTGGCGCCAACAACGGTCTCTTCACCGGCATCCACAACGGAAAGTTGGATGAGAAGAACCGTGTCACCATCCCGGCGGCCTGGCGTTTCGATGCGGAAGCGACTTTTCTCGCGATGTTCCACCCCGCGTTGGGATCGATCGTCGTGTTCCCGCCGTCGATGGCTGAACGCATTCGCGACGCGGCTCAGCAGGTCACGGTGAGTGACCCGGTGAAGATGGATGCGCTCAGCCTCCTCGCGACGAACAGCATTCAGGTCGCGTGTGACAAGGCCGGCCGCATCACGCTCAACGATCACATCGTCAAGGAAGCGAAGCTCGAGCACGAGGTGATCTTCCGCGGCGGTTTCACCACCTTCCACCTCTCTTCGCCGACGCCGCCCAAGGCCGATCGCGAATCCGAGTCTGCGCTCACCATCCTCCGCGCCCTGCGCGAGCTTGGCTTGTGAGGCGTATCCAAGAGTTACTTACACTACTCACACTTTATTCACAGCCCGCCGAATGACCAGCCACGTTCCAGTCTTGCTTGAGGAGTGCTTGACGCTCCTCGCTCCGCAGGACGGCCGTGCTTACTTGGACTGCACCTTCGGCGGCGGCGGCCACGCGGCGGCAATTCTCTCGCGCGCGCCGCTCTGCACCATCGACGCGATGGATCGCGATCCCGCCGCCGCGGAACGTTCCGGCGCGCTGCTCGCCGCCCATCCCGGCCACCTGCGTTTCCATTCTGAGAATTTTCGTAACCTTGACCGCGTTCCGGGGCGATTCGACGGTGTTCTGATGGACATTGGGGTGTCCTCGTACCAGTTGGATGTCCCGGAACGCGGTTTCTCTTTCCGCTTCGACGCGCCGAACGACATGCGGATGGACACGCGCGTCGGCCGCAGCGCGGCTGAATTCCTCGAACGCGGCGACCGCACCGAGATCGAACGCGCGGTCCGCGACTACGGCGAGGAGCCTCGCTGGTTCCGCGTGGTCAATGCCATCATCGCCGCCCGCGGCACCGGCCGCCTCGCCCGCACCTCCACCTTCGCCGAACTGGTCGCGGAAGCCGCACCCCCCGCTCCGGGGCCGCGCGGCCCGCACCCGGCCACCCGCACCTTCCAAGGCGTCCGCATCGCGGTTAACGATGAGCTCGGCGCCCTGGCCGACGCCCTTCCGCTCGCCTTCGGCAAGCTCACCCCTGGTGGCGTGCTCGCTGTCATCTCCTTCCACTCCCTTGAGGATCGGATGGTCAAGCGCTACATGAACGAGGTCGCTGGCCGCCCCGTCGACCGCGACGACGCGCGTAATCAGGATGACCGCGTGAAGCAGGCCGACCTCCTCACCCGCAAGGCGGTCCAGCCCTCGGACGCCGAACAGGTTCGCAACCCCCGCAGCCGCTCGGCTCGCCTCCGCGCCGTGCGCCGCCTCGCCGTATGAGCCCGCGTATCTTCACCTGGGTTTTCGTTTTCGCCGCCGTCGGTGCCTTCGCCCTTGGGACGATCAACATCATGCGCTTGCGCGTTGAGGCCGACACCATCGGTAGCCGCATCCAGCGCATGGAGCGCGACATCTCCCTCTCTAAGAAGGAGCTCGAGAGACTCCGCCGCACGCGCGATGAGCTCCTCAATACCCTTGAGCTCCAGCAGCGCATTGGTGATGCGCTGAAGCCTCCGGTCCCCGAACAGGTGGTGTGGGTACGTTATTTCCCGGCGGTCGCATCCCCGCCGCCCATGCTTTCCGCGAGCCCCCGGATGACGGCCCGCGAAATCGCCTCCCTCTCTTGGGGTGGGCAGGGAGGACCGCGCTCTCGATGAGCCTCCCCCACGCCAGGCGAACGCGCTACCGTTTCCTGGCTTGGGCCGTTTCCCTCTGCTTCCTGGCCGTAATCTCGCGGCTGGTTTGGTTGCATTGGGTCGACGCCCCTCGTCTGCGCGCGGAAGCGCTGCAGGCTCGCCGAGTGCTCCAGGAGATCCCGTGCCGTCGCGGAGAGATCCGCGACTCACAGGATAACCTTCTGGCGGTCTCCGAGGACGTCTGGGACATCGGCGTGGATCCGGACTCGCTCGTCAAAGGCGAGCAGGAGCGCGTGCTGGAAGTTGCGACCATCCTTAATCTGCCTTTTTCCCAGGTCCGCGAAGCCTTCGAGACCACGACGCGCCTTAATGAGGCCGGCGAGCAAAAGACGATCCGCTGGGCGGTCCTCGCGCATGAGGTCAACGAGGCCACGATGAAGCGCATCAAGGCGCTCGGCATCAAGGCGCTCCGCGCGGAACTGAAGTACCGCCGCAACTACCCGAAGGGTCAGCTCGCCGCGCACGTGCTCGGCTACGTGAATAAGGAGGCCATCCCCGCTTCTGGGATCGAGAGTGTGATGAATCCGCTGCTCCTCGGTCAGAAGGGTTGGATCGAATCTGAACGCGACGGCCGCCGTCGCGAGATCACGAGCAATCGCCTCCGCGAGGTCGCACCGGTCGACGGCAGCACGATCGTGCTGACGATCAACAGCCTCATCCAGAAGACCTGCGAGGACGCCCTTGCCGCCGCCGCGGCCCGCTATAATCCGAAAGGCGGCATCATCATCGTGAGCGAGCCGCGCACGGGCCGCATCCTCGGCCTCGCCAACTGGCCGACCTACGATCTCAACCGTTTCTTCGACCCGAAGGCCGCGCCGATGGATAGTCAGCGTAACCGCGCCGTGTCCGACGTCTACGAGCCCGGCTCGGTCTTCAAGATCGTCTCGGTCTCCGGTGCGCTCGAGGAACGCCTCATCACGCCGAACTCGGTCTTCGACTGCGGTGCCACCACGGTCCCCTACCGCGGCCGCATGGTCTCCATGCCGGCCGACTCCCACGCCATGGGCGCCGCCGACATCCGGCAGATCGTCCGCGAATCCTCCAACCGCGGCACGGTCCAGGTCGGGATGCAGTACGCGGAACGCCTCGGCGAAGATAAGTTCTTCACGCTCATTAAGTCCTTCGGCTTCGGTGCCCGGACGGGCCTGATCACCGGTGCCGAAATCCCGGGCCTGCTCATCACGCCGAAGGATTGGGACGGGCTGACGATCTCGCGCGTGCCGATGGGCCACTCGGTCAGCGTCACGGCGATGCAGATGCACTTTGCGATGTCGGTCGTCGCGGCCGAGGGCCTGCTGATGCAGCCGCAGCTCGTCCTCCGCGTCGAGGATCCGAAGACGAAGGCGACCGTCCTCAACTACGGACCGCGCTCGCGCGGCCGCGCCGTCTCCGCCGCGACCGCCGCGCAGATGGCCACGCTCTTGCGCGCGGTCTGCGGCAAGGGCGGCACGGCGCCGATTGCCGATATCCCGGGTTACGAGGTCGCGGGTAAGACCGGCACGACGCAGAAGATCGTCAACGGCCGTTATTCCAACGCGCACCACGTCGCTTCCTTCGCTGGCTTCTTCCCGGTCAACGACCCGAAGCTCGCGATCACGGTGATCATCGACGAGCCGCAAGGGGAGGGCGTCGGCTACGGCGGCAAGGTCTCCGCTCCCATCTTCCGCGACGTCGCGGAGAAATGCATCCGCTGGCTCGACATCCCTCCGGTCTCCACCGTGCCGCGTGCCCACGTCGCCGACCTCGGCCGATGACGCCTCCTCTCGCGATGATGCCCGCCGCCATGGAGCGCCCCACTTTCAACTCGCTGCTGCAAGGCCTCCCTGTCCTCGGTCGCACTGGCGATGGCTCCGTCCGCATCTCCTCGCTCGTCACCGATAGCCGCCGGATCATCCCCGGCTCGCTGTTCTTCGCGTTACCCGGCCTGCGCGCCAATGGGCACGTGTTCCTCGACGATGCCATCGCCCGCGGCGCCGCCGCCATCATCTCGGGCGAACCCGTCGCCGGCCTGCCTGCGGTCGCCGCTGCCCAAGTCGTTGATCCGCGTCGAGCCCTGGCCGAAGTCGCCCGCCGTTTCTTCGGCCACCCGGAAGCCGCCCTGCAGCTCGTCGGCGTGACGGGTACCAACGGCAAGACAACGATTTCGACGCTCCTTCGCCACTTGTTGCAGTCCGATGGTTCCCAGTGGGGTCTGGTGGGGACGGTTCGCTATCACCTCGGGCGCCGTTCGATCCCCTCTTATAAGACGACGCCAGAATCGGCTGACCTCTCCGGCTTCTTCCGCCAAATGGTCGACGCGGGTTGCGCGGGCGCCTGCCTCGAGGTGAGCTCCCATGCGCTCCATCAGGACCGCGTGCATGGCTTCCACTTCCGCGTCGCCGCTTTCACCAACCTGACCCGCGATCACGTCGACTATCACGGCGACCTAGCCTCATACCTCGACGCGAAGACGGCGCTCTTCGACGGCCGTATCGGCACCGTTCCCGACGTCTGCGTCATCAACATCGACGACCCGGCCGGACGCGTGCTCGCCGAAGCCTGTCGCCGTCGCGGTACGGTGATTACCTTCGGCATCGCCGCGGACGCCGATGTCCGCGCGACCGACCTCGCCCTGGATACCGGCGGCGCCGTCTTCACGGTCCGCTTCGAAGGCCGCTCCGCAGTCTTCAAGTCGACGCTCCCCGGCGATTACAACGTTTCGAACGTTCTCTGCGCCCTCGCGATGGCTGCCGCTCTTGGGCGTGATCCCCTGGCTCTCGCGCCGTCGCTCGCCTCCTTCCCGGGGGTTCCGGGCCGCATGGAGCGCGTCGAGGCTGGTCAGGCCTTCCCGATTTTCATCGATTACGCCCACACCGATGACGCCCTGCGCAATGCCTTGCGCATGCTCCGCGACATCACCCCGGGCCGCGTCCTCTGCGTGTATGGTTGCGGCGGCGATCGCGACCGCGGCAAGCGTCCCGCGATGACCAAGGCCGTCGCTGATCTCGCCCACCTCGCCTGGGCCACCGCCGATAATCCGCGCAAGGAAAGCCTCGACCGAATCTTCGCCGACATGCGCGAAGGCCTCGGCCCGCTCCCGACGGTGGAATTCGTGACCGACCGGCGCGACGCCATCGGCCGCGCCCTCGCCGCCGCGAAATCCGGCGACTGCGTTGTCATCGCCGGTAAGGGCCATGAGACGACCCAGGAATTCGCCGACACGGTGGTGCCTTTCGACGACCGTCAAGTCGTCCGCGAAATCCTTGAGCTTCGGAGGGGCGCGCAGCCGTGATGCCGACTTTCTCTTCAGCCGATCTTGCCGCCTGGGCTGGAGGCCGTTGGACCGCCACTCCCCGCGCCGCCGTCACGGGTTTCGGGACGGACACCCGTGCCCTCCGTGCGGGCGACGTCTTCGTGGCCGTGCGCACCGAACGCCGCGACGGTCATGATTTTCTCGGCGCCGCCCGCTCGCAGGGCGCCGCCTGTGCCTTGGTCCAACGTCCAGTCGCCGACGACCTGCCGCAACTCGTCGTCGATGATCCGCTCGTCGCCCTCCGTCGCCTCGCCGCCCGTTGGCGCGCCGACTTCCCGGGACGCGTCATTGGCGTGACGGGGAGTGTGGGTAAGACTTCGACCAAGGAGATGCTCGCCGCACTCCTCGGTACCGAGGCTTTCGTCACGGAAGCTAATCTTAATAACCTCATCGGTGTCCCGCTGATGCTCCTACGCGTCGAACCGGGGCTCCATCGTTTTGCCGTCATCGAGGCGGGCATGAGTGTGCCCGGCGAGCTCGGTGTCTCCGCCGCCGTCATCCGCCCCGACCTTGCGATCGTCACCAACGTCGCCGCGGTGCACCTCGAAGGCGTCGGCTCGCTCGCCGGCATCGCCCGCGAGAAGGCCACGCTCGTCGCCGAGCTCGCCCCTGGCGGCCGGGCAATCATCCCAGCGGCGTTACTCGATTGGCCGGAATTCGCGGTCCATGCGTCTCGTTGTGTCGCGGTGCAGTTCGAGGGTGAAGCCGCCCCAGCCGTCGCACCGGCTCGTCTCGTGCGGGCCTCTTTTCTCACCGACGCCCGCGGCCAGCGCTCGCTTGTGCTCGACGACGAGGTCTTCCCGCTCGCTCCGATTTCCGACGGGCTCGCCCGCAATGCGGCGCTGGCGCTCGTCGCCGCCCTCGCGCTCGGTCGCCCGTCGGTCGAACTCGCCGATGTCACGGCGCAATGGATGCCGCCCGCCGGTCGCGGTAGCGTGCACATCGAAGGCGAACGTACCTTCTACGTCGATTGTTACAATTCCAGTCCTGCGTCGCTCCTCGATTCGGCCCGCGCCTTCGACCGTGTCAGCCGCGTTTCCGCGGCACCTCGTCTTTTCCTGCTCGGCGGCATGGCCGAGCTCGGTCCCACCTCGGCGCAACTCCACCGCGACTGCGGCGCGCAGCTACCTCTCCGCTCCGGCGACCATGTGGTCGTCTTCGGCGGCGAGTCGGCGGCGTTGCTGCAGGGAGTTGCGCTCCCCGGGGTGGAGCTTTCTGTCGCGGCTTCCGTCGAGGACGCCGCCGCCCGCGTCGCTGCGCACCGGGGCTTCGTCTTCCTAAAAGGTAGCCGTTCCTTTGCCCTCGAGCGTTGCCTGCCCGATTCCCTGCGCTCCGCGCTCTCTTTCCACTAGGATGCTTTACCGTCTCAGCGAACTCGTCGACACTTGGGGGCCTTTCCGTCTCTTCGAGTACATTTCCGTCCGGGCAATCCTGGCTGGGCTGACGGCGTTGCTGCTCGGTATGCTATTCTCCGGGCGCCTCATTACCTTGCTCGCGCGCCTACGCCAGCCCGAGCGTTCGGCCAAGCTGATGGGTGAGCTCGCCAAGGAAGGCGGCAAGGTGCCGACCATGGGCGGCCTGATCATCGCCGTCGCGATGATCCCTTCGGTGCTCCTCTGGGCGCGCCTCAACGTCCTTGTGCTCGCCGCGCTCTGGTGCCTCATCGGCATGGGCCTCGTGGGCCTCTACGACGATTGGCTGAAGGTCCGGCATGGCAGTTCCGATGGCATCTCCGCGCGCATGAAGTTGGCGGGGCAGGGGCTCGTCGCGCTCAGCGCCTTCGGCATCGTGCTCCTCGACCCAGCCTATCGTGAAAGCCTCTGTGAGATCTGGCTGCCGATCCTCAATGGCCCGCTTTGGTCGGCAAATTCCCTCGGCTGGCCCTTCCTCGTCTGCCTCGGCGTCGCCGCTGCGTTCTTCGTGCTCGTCTGCGTGGGCAGTTCGAATGCGGTCAACTTGACTGACGGCCTCGACGGCCTGGCCATCGGCTGCGTCATCATCACCACGATGATCTTCGGAGCGGTCGCCTACCTCGCCGGCCACCATGAGTTCGCGACTTACCTGCGCATCAGTTACGTGCCGGGAGCGGGCGAACTCGCGGTCTTCTGCTCGGCCCTTGTCGGCGGCAGCCTCGTCTTCCTCTGGCACAACGCGGCCCCGGCCGAGATCTACATGGGCGACGTCGGTGCGCTCGGGCTCGGCGGCGGCCTCGGTGCCGTGGCGTGCCTGATGCACCAGCCCTTCCTCCTCGCGATTGCTGGCGGCGTGTTCGTCGTCGAGGCGGTTTCCGTCATCCTGCAGGTGGCCTACTTCAAGCGGACGGGCGGCCAGCGCCTGTTCTTGATGACGCCCATCCATCACCATTTTCAGAAGAAAGGCTGGCCTGCGACCAAGGTCGTGGCGCGCTTCTGGATCCTCTCCCTGCTGTGCGGCCTCCTCGGCCTGCTTTCGCTGAAACTCCGATGAGCGAGTTCCCTGAATCTCTTCGCCGCCGGCTCACCCGGCCCGCCGCCGTCTTTGGCGAGGGCGTGAGCGGGCGTTCCGTCGCGGAATCCCTCGCCTTGGCTGGCTTCGCTTCGGTCATCTATGACGAACGCGGGGAGAATCGGCAGTTTGGGCCCGACGAGGCCGCGCGTCACGATCTCCTGGTCTACAGCCCCGGCTTCGCGCAGTCGCACCCATGGATTCTCGCCGCGCGCCGCGCCGGCCTGCATTGCCTGACCGAGTTGGACTTCGGCGCGTTGCTCTGGACTGGTCCCGCCATCGCCATCACCGGCACTAATGGCAAGACGACCATCACGGAATTCCTTTCGTTCGCCTTCAAGCGTTCCGGGCTCGACGCCATCGCCTGCGGCAACGTCGGCCTGCCGTTGACGTCGCTGCATCGTACGGTCTCCAACGGCTCGTTCGTCGCAATCGTCGAGGTCAGCTCATTCCAGGCGGAGGATCTCCGCCACTTCACGCCCGAGGCGGTGCTCTGGACGAACTTCGATGAGGATCACCTTGACCGACATGGCGACCGCGAGAGCTACTTCCGCGCGAAATTCCGGCTGATCGAACGCATGATGCCCGGCGGCATCCTCGTCGTCGGTGAATCTGTCGTCGCGGCGGCCCGCGAATTCGGCATCCAATTGCCGGCGGAGGCGTTGGTCGCCACGCGCGCCGAGGTCGCCGATACGGTGCCCGCAGGTTCGGTCTTCGATTCCTGGCCGCAGCGCGAGAACTGGGCCATTCTCTGTAAATACTGGCAGGCGCGTGGTATCCCGCGGCGCCACCTCGAGGAGTCTGCCCGCCTCTTCCGCGTGCCGCCCCACCGCCTCCGTAAGGTCGCCGAGAACAAGGGCGTTGAATTCTGGAACGACTCGAAGGGCACGAACTTCCACGCGGTGCAGGCCGCGCTTTCGGAGTTCAGCATCCCCGTCCGCTGGATCGGCGGAGGGAAGTGGAAGGGCGGCGACCTCGCCCGCTTCGTCCGCAACATCGCCCCGCTGATCGACACCGCGTATCTCATCGGGGAGACGGCCGAAGAATTGAAGCGCCACTTCGACGAGCTCGGCAAGGTCGCCCGTTGCTACCCGTCCCTGCAGGACGCTGTCGTCGCGGCGGCCAAGGATGCGCACGGGCCGGTGGCGATCTTGCTCAGCCCCGGTTTCTCCAGTTTCGACCAGTTCCGCGGCTACGCCGAGCGCGGCCTCGTCTTCGAACGCGCCGCGAGTGCCCTCGCCAAAGGCGTCTAATCTTTCCAACCAACCCACCCAACCCACCCACCAGACCCACCCACATGCGTCCCCTCATCACTGTCACTGCCGTCGTGCTCCTGCACCTCTGCGTCATCGCCGTCCTCGTCGGCGTCAACGGCTGTCGAAGCACCAGCGGCTTCGAGCAGTCCGGCGACCTCGCCGCCTACTCCGGTGGCGCTCGCCCCGCCGGGACCACGGCGGGCGTGCCCGTCGCGGTCGCCCCGATCTCCGAGCGTATCCCGACTCCGGTCCCGACCAAGCTCACGCCCGTGGGTCCTGTCGGCAACGGTGGTAAGCGTACGGTAGTGAAGGGTGAGACCCTCATGAGCGTCGCCGCCAGTGAGAAGGTCACCCGTGCTGATCTCGCGAAGGCCAATGGTCTTTCCCTCAACGCCGACCTCAAGGCCGGCCAGGTGCTGAAGATTCCGGCCGCCTCCAAGGCTCCCGTGAAGGCCGCGCCCAAGGCCGCGACGAAGTCTCCGACGACCGCCACTAAGACCACGCCCACCGCACCGGCCCCGACCTTCGCTCCCTTCAAGCTCATCCCCGTCGGCAAGGCTGCGGAAGCCGCTCCGGCTCCTGCGGACAAGAAGTAAGCTGACGCCCGCGCCGCGCTATGGTCATCAAGGAGAAGCAGGAAAGTCCGGGAGCCCTGGGTGGGTACTCCTTGGGCATCCTGCTGCTCGCGATGTCCCTCGCGGTGTTCGGTCTGGTGGTGCAGTACAGCGCGGGTATCTCGCTTTCGTCGAGCAATCGCACCGGGGCGTTCTACCGCCAGCTGGCCTACGTACCGATTGCCTTCGTCGCCGGCTTCGCTTTCTTCCGGCTCAACCTTGAGAAAGCGCGCGAGTGGCGCTGGTGGATCCTGGGCGGCGCCTGTTTAGCGATGTTCCTGGCGCGCATCCCGGGTATTGGGGTCTCGGTCAACGGTTCCTGGCGCTGGATCGATTTCGGTTTCTTCCGCCTGCAGGCTTCGGACCTCGGCAAGCTCGCGCTGGTGATCGTGCTCTCTGATTTCCTCGCGCGCATGCAGCGGCACACCTTGCCGAACAAGTTTTCGATCTACCAGTTGAGTTCACGTGAGCCTTACATCTTCACGCGTCGCGGTTGGATTGATTGCCGCGAAGGCTTCTTGAAGCCTCTCGCCATTCTGCTGGTCATCGCCGGTTTCATCGCGTTTGGTCCGGACCTCGGCACGATCCTCCTCTGCTGCGCGGTGGGCGGCACGATGATGCTCGTCTCAGGCGTGCGCTGGGCCTACGTGATCCCGAGTTTCCTGCTTGGACTGGGCGGCTTTACGGTCCTCATCCTCAACTGGCCGAACCGCCTGCGTCGCTTCACTTCGTTCCTCGAGCCGTGGGAGAAACGCGGTGACGAGGCCTACCAGCTCTTCGAGGGCTTGGTGGCCTTCGGCGTCGGCGGACTCACGGGTAAAGGAGCCGCCAACGGGATCCAAGGCCGCGCCTACCTGCCGGAAGCGCACACGGACTTCGTGTTCTCAGTCATTGGTGAGGAATACGGGCTTGTCGCGACTTCGCTCGTGGCGCTGTTCTACCTCGGCATCTTCTGGTGTGCCTACCGCGCGATGCGGGTTTCGTCGGACCTCTACCGCTTCAATCTCTGCCTCGGCGCGACGCTCTTCCTCGTCCTGCAGGCGCTCATCAATATGGGCGTCGTCACGGGCTTGCTCCCGACCAAGGGCATCTCGCTCCCGTTCATCAGCTACGGCGGCACCAATCTTGTCATCATGGGCTGCATGGTCGGCCTCGTCCTCAACTGCATCCGCGAATCGGCCCAACCGGCCTTCGTGGCCAAGGAGGCGCGCGCATGAGCCGCGTGCTGCTCGCGTGTGGCGGGACCGGCGGCCATCTCGCCCCGGGTATCGCCCTCGCTCAGCGGCTCACGGAGGACGGACAAGAGTGCCTGCTGATCGTCAGCAGTAAGATTGTCGACGCGCGGATGACCTCCAGCTACCCGCGCCTGAACTTCGTCCCGGGCAAGGGTCGCGGCTTCGGTCCCAGCCTCGGCGCGAAGCTACTTTTCTTCCCCGCGCTGCTGGGGGCGGTCTGGTCTTCCTGGCGCCTGCTGCGCCGTTTCCGCCCTGACGTGCTCGTGTGCTTCGGCGGCTTCATGAGCCTGGGGCCGGCGCTGGCCTGCCGCCTATCCGGTATCCCGGTGTTGGTCCACGAAGCCAACCGCAAGCCGGGCAAGGCCGTACGCCTGATCGCGCGCTTCGCTGATGCGGTGCACCTGCCCGCTGGCGTGCGTATCCCTGGCCTGGCCGCGGAGCGTCAGCATGATTCTGGATATCCTGTCCGCGCCGAGATCCGTCCGCAGGCGCGCGATGCGGCCCGGCGCGTGCTCGGCTTACCGCCGACGGGTCGCGTGGTGCTCGTCACCGGCGGGAGCCAAGGCGCCCACTCGCTCAATCGCTGGGTAGAGGACAATCTCGAAGAGTTCGCCATCCGCGGCATCCATGTCCTGTGCCTCACCGGTCCGGGCGGCCGCGAAGATGAAGTCCGCTCGCCCGACTCGCTGGTGAAGTTCGTCCCGTTTTGCCATCAGATGGCGATGGCTTATTCCGCGGCCGACCTCGCGGTCACGCGCGCCGGTGCGGGCACGCTCGCCGAGCTGGCGACCTGCCGTACGCCCGCGGTGCTCGTCCCTTATCCGCGTTCGGCGGACGACCATCAGACGGCTAACGCGCGCCAGAGCGAACTATCCGGCGCGGCGATTCTCCTACCCGAGACGGAACTCCCGCGGCTTCTCCGCATCGTCTTTGAACGCCTCGCCGACTCCGCCGCCCTCGCGGTGATGCGCGATGCGCTCGCCCTGGCCGATGCTTCCAATCGCTGGGAAGAACTCGCCCACGAAACCATCGCCCTCGCCGGCCGCCGCCGGCTCGTCGCCGCATGAGCGCTTCCGCCTGGATGCTCGGCGCCTGCGGCATGGGTGTCGGCCCGCTCGCCATCTACCTGAAAGGGGAGGGCTGGGACGTCTCGGGCTGGGATGATTCGACGGGCAGTCCGATGGAGCTCCAGCTCGCCAATGCCGAGATCCCGCTTCTTCGCGATCCTTGGGCCGCGGGGCGCCATCCTTCCGTCGTCGGCCGCTCCAGCGCCGTGAAAGCCGGCCACGCCGCGCTCGCGCTCGCCGAGCGCCATGAGGTCCGCACGCTCCGCCGCGGCGAACTCCTCGCCGAAGCCGTCGCGGGGCGCCGCTTCGTCGCCATCTGCGGCAGCCACGGCAAGACGACCACGTGCGGCCTGCTCGTCGCCGCCCTCGCCAGCGCGGAAGCCGATTTCGGTTACGTGCTCGGCGGGCTCTTCCGCGATCCGGCCTTCCCGCCCGCGCGCGCCTCCGCTTCTTCGCCCTGGGTCGTGGCCGAGGTCGACGAGAGCGACGGCACGATCGGCGCGTTCTCGCCTGATGTCACCGTGGCCGTGAACCTCGACTGGGATCACCCCGACTATTATCGCGACGAAGCCGCGCTCGAAGGCGTTTTTCGCGCGCTCTTCGAACGGACCCGCACCGCGGTGATCATCCCGGTTGGGAATGAACGCCTCGAACGGCTGACCGTCGGCCTCAAGGTGCCAGTCATCCGCGTGGGCGAGGGCGGTGACTATTCCTTCCGTCTCGTCCAAGGCGGTCACTCTTCCTCCGTCGTCTCGCTTGAAGGACGTTTCCCGGCGGGTCAGTTCAATCTGCCGGTGGCCGGCACCTTCAACCGTTCGAACGCCTCGCTGGCGCTTGCCGTCACGCACTTCATCACCGGCGGCCTCGTCGCCGAGCCGCTCGCCCGCTGGCGCGGCATCCGCCGCCGTCAGGACGTGCTCTTCGAGCGCACCGGCCTGCGCGTGCTCGCCGACTACGCGCACCACCCGACGGAGATTGCCGCACTGCTGAAGTGGGTCCGTGAGACCCACGTCGGCCGCCTCGTCGTCGTCTTCCAGCCGCACCGCCACACGCGGACGCGCCAGTATGTCCGCGAATTCCGTGATGCGCTCGCCGTCGCCGACCATGCCCTCGTCCTGCCGGTCTATTCCGCCGGCGAAGCAGCCGTCGAAGGCGGCGGCTCCGACGCCATCGTCAACGGCTCCGGACATCGCCTCGTCGAGGACCGTCGGACCTTGCCTCACATCCTGGACGAACTTTCGGCTGGCGCCGACACCGTCGTGGCCTTCGTGGGCGCGGGTGACATCGAGCGCGACGCCGAAGCCTATGCCAAGGTGCTCCGTCGCCGCGGTGCCGACATCGTTTCGCTCGATCTGCCCGACCTCGTCACCGGCCGCCTTTCCGCGGAGTGCGCTTTGCGAGCCAACGAGCCGCTCGCTCGCCGCACCACGCTCGGTCTCGGCGGCGCCGCCCGCTGGTATGCCGAACCGGCGAACGTGGACGATATCGTCGTACTTCTGCGCGCCGCCGCGGAGCTTGACCTACGCTGGTTCGCGATCGGCCGCGGTTCTAACCTCCTCGTACCCGACGAAGGCTACGATGGCCTCATTCTGCACCTCGACGCGGCGCATTGGGGGGCCGTGGCCGATCTCGGCGAAGGCCGCTTCCGCGTCGGCGGAGGCACCCGCCTCAAGGAACTCTGTGGTTTCGCCGCGCGCGAAGGCTGGAAGGGTTTCGAGTTCTTGGAAGGCATCCCCGGCACCGTCGGCGGCTCGCTGCGGATGAACGCTGGCGCCATGGGCGGGTGGATCTTCGACGTCGTCGAGTCCATCGAATGGCTTACGCCGGAGGGCAAGGTGCGCGCCGCGCGCCGTGACAGTTTCGACGCCCTTTATCGCGACTGCCCGCAGCTCCACGGCTCGGTGGTACTCTCCGCCGTGCTCCGCTCCGCTGGTCGCGACGAACCCGCCGCCATCCGCGGGCGCATGGACGAGATGGGGACGAAGCGGCGCGCCTCTCAGCCGCGCGAGGCCAGCGCCGGTTGCGTCTTCAAGAATCCCGAAGGGGATAAGGCCGGCCGCCTCATCGATCTCAGCGGACTCAAGGGTCGGGCCGTCGGACCGGTCTCCGTTTCGCCCACCCACGCCAACTTCCTCGTCAACTCCGGCGCTGCCCAGGCCGCAGATTTCATCGCGCTCATGCGCACCGTCCGCGCCGAGGTGAAATCCCGCCAAGGCGTCGAGCTTCAGCCAGAGATCATCGCCCTCGGTCGAGAATGGAAGGAACTCCTATGACTTTAACACCCGAAATCATCGTCCTCTGCGGTGGCCTCTCCTCTGAACGTGAAGTCTCGTTGCGCTCTGGCCAGGCCATCTCGTCGGTCTTGCCCGGTTCACGGCTCATCGATTTGACCGCTGACGTCTTACCCGATTGGCTCGACGGCTCCAAGCACGTCGTCCTGCCCGCCCTGCACGGTGGCTGGGGCGAGGACGGCCGCGCCCAGGCTGAGATGGAAGCCCGCGGCATCGCCTTTGCCGGTTGTTCCTCCGTCGCCAACCGGCTCTGCATGGACAAGGTCGCCACCAAGCGCGCCATGCGCGGGGCGGGCGTCCCGGCGATTCCTGAGGTCGCCTTCGCTGGCGCCGCCAAGCCCACGGCCGACGCGCTCGTGGCCGCCTTGGGCGAATCCATCGTCATCAAGCCCTCGGACCAAGGCAGCAGCGTCGGGCTCTATATGCTGGATGGCCAGGTCGCCGTGACCAAGGCCTTGGCGGAAATCCCGGCCTCCGGCCAATGGATGGCCGAGCGCCGCCTCCGCGGTCGCGAGATGTCCATCGGCCTTCTGGACGGCCAGCCCATGGGTATCGTCGAGATCGTCCCACTTACCGGGGTCTACGATTATAAGACCAAATACACCAAAGGCGCCTCCGAGTACCGCTTTCCCGCCGCCGTGGGTCCGGAACTGACCGCCGCCATCGGCGCCGCCGCCGCTCGGCTCTTCGCCGCCTGCGGATGCCGGGACTTCGCTCGGGCAGATGTCTTCCTTGAGCCTGACGGCCAGTTCTATTTCCTCGAGATCAACACGATGCCCGGCATGACCGAAACCAGCCTGATGCCTAAGAGCGCTTCCTGCGTCGGCCTCGACTTCCCTTTGCTCGTCCGTCGCATGGCCGCTCCGGCCCTCGCGCGCGCCGCCCAACCCGTCCGACTCTGAACATGGGCTTCTTCGAAGATCTCTTCCGCAAACGCCGTGACGCCTTTATGGGTCCGGCCGATCGCGACTGGCGCGCGCTCGTGCCGCAGGACGTGAACCGCGTCCCCGAAGGCGAGATTGGCCGAAAGCGTGCCGTCCGCTCCAAGCTGCCTACGATCCTCGCGGTGGGTTTCTTCGTCGTTCTTGTCGGCGTCCTTTGGTTGGCCGTCGATGGATCCGTGCCGACCGCGGGCGGGTTCAGTTACAAAACCGATGGTTACCTTTCGAAGGATTTCGTGAAGAAGGTTATCGATAACGGGCCGGAAGGTTTTGCCCGCGACGTGCGCTCCATCAAGGCCGACCTCGAGGCGGATAACCAAGTCGTCACCGCCGACGTCCGTCGCCGGGGCGACGGTACGCTCGATATCTCGCTGCGCGAACGCCTCGCGATCGCGAAGATCGCGTCGTTGTCCGCCAAGGGCGCAATGCAGGTACGTCTCGTCGCTTCCGACGGCCAGACCTTCGCCGGCGCGGGTTACCCCGAGCAGGTCGTCCGTAATCTCCCCGAGATCACCGACTCCCGTACCACCGGCAGCGACGACAAGATGCTGATCGACGGCATCGAGATCGCCGCCCCGTTCCTGCTCGCCGTGCGCACGACGTACCCGAACCTCTATAAGCAGTGGTCGGCGGTCTCGCTGCGCGACTGCTTCGGCGCGCAGGAAGATTCGCCTGGCTCGAACCTGCGGGTGGCCGTGCGCCCCGGCACGCAGCCGATGGACCGCCCCGCGGTCGTCGAGATCATCTTCTCCACCGCCAACTGGCGCAACGAGCTCGCCTTGCTCTCGCGCATCAACGTCGACGAGATGCTCCGCCGACCTGGCACGACCGCGCAGGCCTACGTGCTGAAGATGTCGATCCAGAACCGGACCAACGCCACTTCGCCCATTCCCGAGCCCCGCCTCGTCACCCCTTACTTCCCGATGACTTCCAAGCCCCTTCCTTCCCTTATCGCCGTCATCGATGTCGGCACGCACAAGACCGCCAGCCTCCTCGGCCAGATCATCGACGGCAAGGCCCGCATGCTCAGCTTCAGCGAACGCCGCACCGACGGCGTCGTGAAGGGCACCGTCACCGACCTCGAAAAACTCACGCAGTGCGTCCATGAGGTCGTCAACGACATCGAGCGTGGTTCCGGCCGCGCGGTCGAGCAGATCTACCTTTCTTTGTCCGGTCCCGCGGCCGAAGGCGAACGCGTGAAGGGCTTCGTCGCCGTGCCTGCGCACGACGGCAAGGTCACCGCCAAGGACGTTACCGAGGCGATTCAGTCCGCCAAGCGCCTCGAGCCCCCCGCGGGCCGCACGACGATTCTCTACATGCGCCAGCCGACGATGCTGGACAACCGACCGGTGAGCAACCCGGTGGGCATGGCGGGTAAGCGGCTCGAAGTGAATTTCTGGCGCGTGACGATGGAGGAGGGCAACATGCGCATGCGCGTGGGCATGGTGAACGGCATGAGCATCAAGGTCCGTGATTTCATCCTGGCCTCACATGCCGCGGCCTGCGCGACCGCGAGCGACGCGGATAAGCAGGGGGTGCTGGTCATCGACATGGGCGCCGGCACGACCGACTGGATTCTCTACTATAAGGAACATATCCTCTGTGCGGGCTCGATCCCCGTGGGCGGCGAGCACCTGACCAACGACCTCAGCGTGGCGCTGCGCATCAGCCGCGAGACGGCCGAGGACCTGAAGCTCCGCTTCGGTTCCGCGATGCACCGCGAGAACGACGTCAACCAGACCATCTGGAAGGACGGCGACAAGGGCGTGGGTGACCAGCAGTTCAACCGCGGTACGATCACGCAAGTGCTCTCGCTCCGCTACCAGGAGACGATTGAGTTCGTGCGCAAGGACGTGCTCCGCCGCCTGGAGGCGATCTTCCCCGGTCACGCCGTGAAGCTCGACCAGAACATGATTCCTTCCGGCGTCATCCTCACCGGCGGTTCCGCCAGCCTGGCCGACGCGGCCGACGCGGTCCAGGTGGTCATGGGTCTTTCCGCCCGCGTGGGTATCCCGAACTTCGAGAACGAATCCCTGCGCAAGCCCGAGTATGCCGGCGTGGTGGGCCTCATGACGGCCGCGATCACGGATGCGCCGCCCCCGGTGCGTCGTCCGCGTGGGTTCCTTGCCCAGCTCAAGGAAATCTTCCGACTCTAAGATGTCCACGCCCGCTTCCATCCTCCTGGTCGGCCTCGGTGGGGCAGGGTGCTCGATGGTCACGCGACTGTCGGCGCAGTTGCCGCCTGAAGTCGCCGTTGCGTTGCTCGACACCGACGCACGTTCCTTGTCCGCCGGCACCGCCGCCACGTTGCAGCTCGGCCGGGCGCAGACGCGCGGGATGGGTACCGGGGGTGAAGCCGCGCTGGGCCTTGCTTCCGCTGAATCTGAAGAAGCCGCGCTCCGTCGCCTGTTCGCCGGCGTCCCCGTGGTCGTGCTCGTCACTGGCTTGGGCGGCGGTACCGGCAGCGGCGCTGCCTCCGTGGTCGCCGGCTATGCGGCCGAGTGCGGTGCGACGGTCCTCTCTTTCGCGACGATGCCGTTCTCGCATGAAGGCGAGCGTCGCATGCGCCAGGCCAACGATGCCACGGTCAAACTCGGCCAGAAGTGCCACGGGCTCGTCGTGGTGCATAACGATCTCTTGCTCCAGCAGGTCTCGCCGGACGCGCCACTGTCCGAATCGTTTGCCGCGGCGGATAACTGGGTCGGCGGCGCGCTCCGCGGCCTCGCTTCGGCCTTCGCGCCGGGCGCCCTCATCGCGGTCGACCCGGCCGCGTTACGTTCGCTCCTTTCTACGCCCGGTTCGCCTACGCTCTTCGCTTATGGCGTCGGCCAGGGCGAAGGTGCTGCGCTGAAGGCCGCCCGTGCGGCTTGCGATTGCCCGCTGGCGCATGCGCCTGGTGCGGTCGCCAAGGTCGCTTCGCTCTTCGTCACTGTCGCCGGCGGTTCGGCGATGACCTCCACGGAGGCCTTTGAGGCCGTCGCCGCGATTCGTGCGCGTTTCGGCGGCGAAACTTCCACGGTCCTCTGTGCACGCATCGAGCCAACGCTTGGCGACCGGATCGAAGTCTCGGTGCTCGGCGCTTCGCTGCCCGCGCCGAAGCCGCCGGCCAAGCCCAAGAAGGGTGCTAAGGCCGAGGATCCCGCTCAGCCGATCTTCGAATTCGCGACGGAGGAATCCATGCGCCGCGGTCTCTTCGGTGGCACGCCGATGACCTTCATCGACGGGCAGGACGTCGATGTGCCGGCCTATATTCGTAAGGCCGTGCGCCTCCCGCCGGCCCCCTGATTTTCGCTTCCCGGTTGCGCCCCGCCCAGGTCCGCTTACGTTCGACCCATGCCCGTGTTCGACGTCGCCACTCTCCGTAAGGATTTCCCGATTCTCGGGCGATCTGTGCGCGGACAGCCGCTGACTTACCTCGATAACGCGGCGACTTCGCAGAAGCCGCTGGTCGTCATCAAGGCCCTCGAACGCTATTATTCTGAGCAGAACGCCAACGTCCACCGCGGCGTCCACCTCCTGAGCGAGGAGGCCACTACGGCTTACGAGGCCGCCCGCGCTTCGGTCGCTAAGTTCCTCGGACTCAAGGATACCCGCGGCTGCGTCTTTGTGCGCGGTGCCACCGAAGGGATTAACCTCGTCGCCGAATGCTGGGGCCGATCGAACCTCAAGGCCGGGGACGAGATCCTCCTCACGCACCTCGAGCACCACGCGAATATCGTGCCTTGGCAGGTCATCGCTGAGCGCACCGGCGCCAAGGTCGTCGTCGCGCCCGTCACGCCGCGCGGCGAAGTCGACCTCGTCGCCTTCAAGGGCCTGCTTTCCTCCCGCACCAAGCTCGTCGCCTTCGCGCACGTCTCCAACGCGCTCGGGACCGTTAATCCCGCCATCGAGATGACCCGCCTCGCCAAGGTCGCGGGCGCCGTGGTGCTGATCGATGGGTGCCAGTCCGCCGCGCACTTTAAAGTCGATGTCCTAGCGCTCGGTTGCGACTTCTACGTCTTCTCCGGCCACAAGACCTTCGGTCCGACCGGCATCGGCGTGCTCTGGGGTCGCCCGGAGCTGCTCGACGCCATGCCGCCTTATCAGTTCGGTGGCGACATGATCCGCAAGGTCGACTTCGCCGGTACCACTTTCCGCGAAGCCCCGGAGCGTTTCGAAGCCGGCACCCCGGATATCTCCGGAGCCATCGGCCTCGGCGTTGCCCTGGAATACTTCATGCCCATCCAGGCCGCCGCGCACGCGCACGAGCAGACCCTGCTCGCCGCGGCGACCGAGCGCCTCAAGGCCATTAAGGGCCTGACCATCGTCGGCGAGGCGCCCGAGAAGGTCGCCGTCATCTCCTTCAATATCGAAGGCGGGCACCCGCATGACATCGGCACGTTGCTGGATGCGGACGGCATCGCCATTCGTACCGGTCACCATTGCTGCATGCCGCTCATGAAGCATTACGGGCTCAGTGGCACCGCCCGTGCCTCGTTTGCGTTCTACAACACGCTCGAGGAAGTGGATCGTCTGGCCGTCTCGCTCGAGAAGGCGCGGAAGATGATGGCCTAAGCCGTCTTCGGTTCGGCGGACGCCATCGAACGGCGTAGAATATCAAGGATGCCTTGGACTTCCCAGTTTCGGGCAGACCCGGATAGCCCGATGAGGGACCGGGCCTCATGGATGTCGTCAGGGTGATGGCCGGGCGGCCAGTCGAGCCAGCTACGATCAAGGGCGTGCCGCGGGTCCTGCAGTAGGGGTAGGAGCGCATTCACGCAGAGCGTGTCGGCCCGTCCGTCGGAGAGCAGGCAGGCGAAGACCTCGTCGATGAGTCGCCGGCGGGCGGAGACCAGCGGCGAGGAGGGCAGGGCGAGGGCCCAGTCGCGGAGGTGGGCGCGCCACTCGGGGCGGCGGCGATAGAGCTCGAGGTATTGGCCGAGCCGGCGGTGAGGGTGGCCGGCGGGGCGAAGTCCGCGAAGGCGCCAACGCCCGCATTTTTCCATGTAGAGCGCGTCGAGGCCGAGGATGAGCATCTGTTCCGGCGAGTGGCTGCGGGCCAGTTCCGACATCGGAGCGCGGTTGCCGCCGAGGCCGAGCGATTCCACGAAGAGTTCGTGGCAGGCGGCATCCCAGCCGACTTCCTTGATGCGGGCGCGGGCGTGCTTGGTCTTATTGCGGAAGCGTTCGAGTGCGCGGCGTTTCAGGCCCAGCGAAAGATTCGGTTCCGCCGCGAGGACGCGCTTCGCGACTTCGCCTGAGCGACCGCGGAGTTCGAGGAGGGCGTCTTCTTCGGCCAGGTCTTCGAGGTCGCGCGGCAGGTAGGGCAGGAGCACTACTGTCTCCGGGCGATGGCCAGCGAGCGTCGCGACGTCCTTCGTGCCCGGCAGCAGCACCGCGTGGAGGATGACGCCGCCGAAGTTCGCATCGCGGTCGTGGCCGTGGGCGTGCCAGTCGGCGCAGCGCAGGTGGATCTCGATGTCGCCGCGGAGGCGTTTGCCGTCGACCAGGATTTCGGCGCCCAGGAAGTCGGGGCCCGCGCCTCGATTCCAATCGCCCGGGTGGACGATCTCGATCTTCGCGCCGGAGGTGGCGGCCATCGGACCCCGGACTTCGCCTGAGGCCCAGAGACGTTGGATGGCGCGTTCGCCGATGGCGAAGGGGCCGTAAGGGCCGTCGATCTCCTCGACGCGGGTGCAGGTGCTCATGCGCGCATCAAGGGCGAATCCCTTTCGCGAGGGAAATCAGGAGAAAGCCCAAGGGTAACGCACCGAATCGGCTTGAGGGAAGACCCCAGCCGCCGTTGAATCCCTCTTACGGAGAGGTGGCAGAGTGGTCGATTGCAGCTGACTTGAAATCAGCCGAGCCGCAAGGCTCCGGGGGTTCGAATCCCTCCCTCTCCGCCAGTTTCTGTTCAGCGAGGCTTGTTGTTGTTCCGGTACTCCTTTGATTCGTCCTTGAGGCTCAGGAATCTCGCTTTTGCCGAATCTGAAATCGCCCGGGTGAAGCTGGGATTCTTGGCCACATTGTCTCTTTCGCCTTCGCAGGTTCCTTGGGTGGAAGTCTCGAAATCGTAGTCCCTAGCCAAGAGAGCTGGGCCAAACGAAAGCTCTTCAGGCGTCGCCGTCTTGATGTCGGTCCGGGTGGGGATGGTTTTTTCTGCGCCAAGCAGGAACCAGGCGTAGGCCTCGGAGAGGTTGGATTCTTCTTTCTTGATGAAGTCGTCGTAGATCTTCGATCCTTGGAAGGTGGTGTGATACATCTGCCCCATCCAGCGCTGGCTTTGCTTGCAGCCGAGGAGGGCGGACGACCTGTACCATTTAATCGCCGATTCCAGGTTCTTGTCCGTACCTCGGCCTTGTTCGTAGAATTTCGCGAGAAGGCGCTGGGCCATCCGGTGGTTTTTCTGGGCGGCCTTTTGCGTCCAGGTGAAAGCCTCGAAATAGTCGATGGCAATGACGCGTTCGTAGTCCTGGGAGTAAGCCAGTCCGAGTTCGTACTGGGCCTGCGCGTCACCGGCCTCGGCTTTCGCCTTCGCGCTCCTGAAGCGACCCTCGGGCGTCTGCTCTCTGACGACGACCTCGGGTTCCCTGACAGGAGCGGGGGGTTGCATTTTCGGTGCGGGCGGCGGCGTGGGGGCCTTCGCGACTGCAGGGGCAGGGGCGGGCGGCGGAACGGGGGCCTTCGGGGCGGGTGCCGCCACAAGGCCTTCTTTAATCAGTTCATCGAGTGTCGGTCTCGGGGGGAGGGGCCCGGTGACGATGAGCGCGTAATTATCCTGTTTAGCGATACTGCCGCGAGCATTACAGTCTTCGCAGGGAACTACACCCACGGCACCCGAAGGAGTTATCCCTGCCCGCAGTCGTTTCCCGCTGCAGCGTTCGCACATTACAATGGAGCTGATGGTTATGGCCGGCCGTGACTCGGAAACATAATACGCGAATTCATGAAGGGCTAACTTATGGGCGGGAGTATTTGCCGAGTTGGCCGGAACAAATCTTCCTCCGGTGCTGAGAGAATGGCTTTCGCGGAAGGTCTTCCAGATGAGCGCAAAATTTTGATCCGTCTCGATGATCCGCCCGACATGCCCGATTTTTCCGAGGTCGAATGTAGCGTTTTTGGTCACGGTCTTGAGGTTTCCGAAGTAGCCGGAGTCGAGTAGCGAACCGTTGACGTAATAACGCCAGACGCCGTTCTCGTAGTATCGCGTCACGTAGCCATAGGAAGGCACGGTGTAGCCTGAATACTGGTCGATGGTTTGACCTCCGATCGAGGTCTTCGATGTCTGCGCCTGTGAGGCCAGGTTTAGGACGACGAGGCAAATTAGTCCCAATAAGAAATTTTTCATTAGCATTTAGGAATTTAAAAGCGTAATTTATGTCTAGTGCAAGAGTAACAGCGGGGTATTCTCCTTAGGTTTTACTACTATTTATGCCTTATATTGTAACCGCATTGAGGGGGCTTTATCTGACAAATTTAACCCCAGTCCAGCCCTCCTCGCTCCGCAGTTTACTTCTTCCCGGACATCTCGGCGTGCTGGCTCGCGGTCAGCGTCGTCCAGCTGTCGTGCTTAAGGGTGGGGCGATCTTGACGAAGTCACGAAGGAGTCATCTCTCCACAGGCCGCAGCGGCCCTAGGGGAGCATCATGGTCGCTCGGCTTCCTGGCGGCGTAGTCCCGGGCGAAGTCGGCGTAGCTGACCATGCCTGTCGCGGTTTCGCTGGCTTGTCGAATATCATGGCGAAGAGGCCGCTGACGAGTTGCTAACGCATCCGTGAGGGGTATGCTAATCTTATGCCAGCGTGTGACCCTTTGCAGATAAGTCCCCGGCCTGCGACCACGCTGTCGCGGATGCTGGTGGGGGAGTCAAAGGTCGTGGGGACGTTGCCGGAGGGGCCCGTGTTGCTCTGCGGGAATCATGTCAGCTATCGCGACGTCTTTCTCTTCGGGATGATCCGTTCGTCGGCGCGCCTGCTGGTGCATCCGCTTGGTGTTCTCGTTTCCGTTCCTGAAGAAGTATGCGCTGCGCTGGGGCTTTGTGCAGGTGTCCATCGATGACGCCGTGGCGTTACTGAAGCAGGGCCAGACGGTGGCGATCTGTCCGACCGGAGTGGTCGAGGCACTCGGCGAGGCGGAGCTGCCGTTTAAGACCGGTGCGGTGCGCATCGCCCAGCAGGCCGGTGTGCCGATGGTCCCGGTGTATTTCCATTACGGCAGTTATCCTGGCCGCTGGGTGACACCGTTCTCCATCACTGTGCAGAACATCCTCCTCGTCTGCCTCTGGCCGTTCTATCGCCAAGGCGTCACGATTATCGTTGGCGCCCCGATGGATCCCGCCGGCGATGTGAAGGTGCGGACGAGAGAGTTAAAGGCGGCGGTCGATGCGTTGAAGCCTGAGATGAGAGTATAGAGTATCGAGTATGGAGTATCGGGCGGGAGAGAAGGACCATGGAGAGACTAGGGCAGCACGCGGTGCTGCCCTAGTCTCGACCAAGCGTTAGCCTATGTCGTGACGCGGTCCCGACCCTACCTGGGGTTAGCTATCTTTCTGGTGTCAGCTCCACGTGCTTGACTGGTTCCATCGCTGCGAAGATCGGTCGGCCGTTGGCGCTGAGGATCGAGACCACTTCGTCGCCCTGGGGGAGCAGGTGCCAGAGTTCGGTGCTGAGGATGAACGTCTTGCCCGACTTCACCTTGACGCAAAGCAAGCGGGAGTAAGGAGCGACGGTGGCAGGGCGTTCGGAGCGAGAACGAAGGAGGCGGAAAGGCATGGGGAAAGCCTCCCGGCCGCGGGGTCACCGTCAAAGGACAACCTCTGAGGTGTTTTCCTAAGGCTTTTCCTTTATGCGATGATGGATACTCCGTATTTGTCGCCTGCTTGTCACCAGAAGCGGCCCTGAACGCATTGATAGGCTCTTATGATGGGTGAGTGACGACTCCAAAGCCATTCGCCCTCGGTTGGCGTCTCCTTCGAATCTGCGGCTGGACCTTGCTCGCGGTCGTCGGGGTGCCCCTCTCTTTCTACGGCTTCTTACACTCCAATCATAACCAGCATGAGGTCGTGCCTGGATTGCTCTATCGTTCGGCCCAGCTTCCGGCGGGGGAATTTGTCAGCCTCGCTAAGCAGACTGGCTTGCGGACCGTGATCAACCTGCGCGGCGAGAACGTCGGCCGGGACTGGTATGACGCCCAATATCGTGCCGCGAAGGAACTTGGCGTGGGCTTCCTCAACTACCGTATGAGCGCCTATCGTGAGCTGACCGTCGAGCAGATGACCGAGCTGGCGCAGATGCTGCGTGACGCCCCGAAGCCGGTGCTGATCCATTGCGGTTCGGGTTCTGATCGGAGCGGGTTAGCCTGTGCGCTATTCTTGCTGGAGGCGGGCCATCCTCCTGAGGCCGTCGCTCACCAGCTCTCGCTCCGGTTCGGTCATTTCCCTTATTTGTGGAGTCGGTCGGGGGCGATGGACAATAGCCTTCAGGCCTACGGGGAGAGTCAGCGTCTTTCCGTGCGAAAGCTTGCGGCCGCCGGCGACAACTAAGGCCGCGTGCGCCTGCTCGACCGACACATCCTGCGCGAGTGCGCCATTGCCAGCGCCCTTGCCACCGGAGCCTTTGTCTTCGTGCTTCTGGCGGGCAACGTCATCAAGATGGTGCTCGGCGCGGTCTCATCCAGACAGGTCACTCCTTGGGAGGCCTGCGAGCTGATCCTCCTCCTGTTTCCGACGGTGCTCCCTTACGCTTTACCGATGGGTATCCTGACGGGCGTGCTCCTGACTTTTGGGCGCATGGGGGCCGACGGGGAAATCACCGCCATGAAGGCGTCTGGTATCGGCCTTTGGCGAATCGCCGCTCCCGTGTGGATTGTGGCGGCCGTGGTGTCGCTCGGGGCGCTTTGGTTGAATCTCGAGGCTGGACCGGCCTCAGAAGATGACTTCCAGAAGGTGCTACTTGGTTCCGCCCAGCTGACGCCAGCCGGCCTCATTCAGCCAGGTAAGTTGAACCGGCAATTCAAGGGCCTGTTGATACGTGCCGAAGATAAAGAAGGGGAGACCCTGAAGCGTTTCCATCTTTGGCAGGTGGATGACCGTGGGCAGGTGGTGCAGTCCGTCCGCGCCAAAGAAGCCAAGCTGAGTAAGTTGACGGACCCGGCGGGGCAATCCGTCCTGCGGATTGAGATGCAGGATGTAAGTATGACCACCCGTCCCGGAGGAAAGGACACGCTCGATCATCCTGAAAGTTTCGTGTCTGCGAGACAGACCATTCTCGAGATGCCGCTCGGCCAGCGGCCAGATGAGAAGGGGACTTACGTGAAGAGGCTCCGGATGATGACGGGGGGAGAGTTGCTCGCCGCGATGGAGACCGGCTGGAGGTTGCCGGAGCATCCGACGGCAGAACAGCGCGCCGCCGACCGGATGATGCTGGCCGTCCAATTCATGTTCCGGGTTTCGACTGCGATGTCCGTCCTGAGCCTGGCGATGCTCGCCGTGCCGTTGGCGGTCTCGGTCGGTCGATCAGAGACCAGCGTGAGCGCCGGCTTGGCCTTGGGTGTCGCTTTGACTTATTATCTCCTGACTTCGATGGCGAGCTGGGTGAAGGATCCCGCTTGGCATCCCGAGGTCCTGGTATTCGTGCCGAATATCCTGCTCGCAGCGATCGCCTGTCTGTTGATGCGGAAAGCCGCACGTCACTAGTCGCTATCGCCATGATGAATGCGAGGGCTGCGTAGAGGACTGAATAGACGAAGGCGAAGGGCTTAGGTAGGGTTGAGCGCCCTCGCTCAACCGCGGCTGACCAAGGGTGGGGATGCGGTGCCTGGGCCGCCTCAAGGCGTCCCTACCTTGTGACTGAGGTGACGCCAAGTTGGCGTATTCCTATGGCAAGATGGCTGGGTGACTTCTCCCCAGCGCCCCACTTTCTTAGTCAGGTTCGCACGCGCGGTGGGATTGACGCTTCTGGTCGTGCTGCTGGCTCTGGTCGGAGCGTACACGTGGGTGCATGGGGGCGGTAACTTCCATGAAGTGGAGAAGGGCACCGTCTATCGTTCGGCTTTGCTTGGCTCGGAGAAATTGGAGCAGGCCGTTGACCGACTCGGCGTGAAGACGGTCTTGAACCTTTGCGGCGAGCAGCCTGGCGTGGAGTGGTATGAAGGTGAAGTCGAGGTCTCCCGTCGCCGGGGCGTGAAATTCGTCAACATGGCCCTGTCGGCTAATACGGCATTAGATGCGGCGCAGCTGGCTAAGCTGACCGACGCCCTGCGTGACGCTCCGAAACCTTTGCTCATTCATTGCCGGGCCGGCTCCGATCGGACTGGCCTGGCCAGTGCGATCTACGTCGCAACGCATGGCGGCTCCTATCACGACGCCCAGAACCAGCTTTCGCTCTACTACGGACACTTCCCTTATCTCGGTAGCAAGAGCGCAGCCATGGGTATCTCGCTTGAGCGATTCTACGAAAGCTTGGCCGGTCGTCGGGTCGTCAGTCAGGCGGAATCGAGGTAGGGTTGAGCGGAGGGCAGCGCTCAAGGGGACACCGGAAACCGGAAAGAATGCCTCGGTCATAAGAAGCCCCAGCTAATCATCCGGTCTCCGGTTTCCCTTTGAGTGCTCTCGCCCGAACGGCGGCCATGGCAATGGCCGCCCTACCTATCCTATTCCGCTCCGATAATGACCTATTCCGCTCAATAGATGCGAAAGGATTGAAGAGTGGCGGGCGGTTTGGAACATCGGGGTCCCTTTCAAAGTCTTCTTCCTTCACCCCATGAAAAACCACCCCATCGCCGCCTTCGTGTTCGCGCTGCTGTCCGTCATCGGACTGGCCGCGCAGAGCAAGGAGCCGGTCGCTAAGATCGTCCTGCCACCGGAACCGGTCGCGCAGGCCGTCACCAAGAAAGTCAACATCCTCGATCTTTTCCGCGAAGGAAAGGCCGAGATGCACATCAACCCCAAGGCTGACATCGTCGACGACCCTAAGAACGTCTTCAAGTTCGAGCCGGACGGGTTGTTCCACGTGAGTGGCAACGGCTACGGCGGCATCACCACCAACGATAGCTTCAAGGATTACCACCTCGTCATCGAGTTCAAGTGGGGCGACAAGACTTGGGGCAAGCGCGCCAAGGCCACGCGCGACAACGGCATCCTCGTCCATTGCTACGGCCCGCAGGGCACCGTGGGCGGCAGCTGGATGGCTAGCATCGAAGCCCAGATCATCGAAGGCGGCGTGGGCGATATCCTCGTCCTCGCGCCGAAGCTCGCCGACGGCACCGTGCTCGAGGCCTCGCTCAGCGCCGAGATCGGACTCGATCGCGACAAGGAGAAGGTCTGGACCCCAGGCGCTCCTCGCCAGACCATGAAGGGCGGTCGCCTTAACTGGCAGAAACGCGACGTGGATTGGAAAGACACCATCGGCTTCCGCGGTAAGGACGACGTCGAGTCGCCGATGGGCCAGTGGACCCGTTTCGAGGTGATCGCCAAGGGCGACACGCTCCAGTACTTCGTCAATGGCGTGAAGGTGAACGAAGCCTTCGAGTGCAAGCCCAGCCAGGGCCGCATCCTCCTGCAGGTCGAAGCCGCGGAGATGTTCGTGCGTCGCTACGAACTCTACCCGCTCGGCGAGTTCAAGGAGAAGTGGGGTGCCGCCAAGCCGGCCGTCCACGGTGACGGCGAGGAGTTTCCCTCCTACGCCTATCGCCCCCAGTTTCTCGAGTTGAGCAAGGATCAGCTACCGCAGGGCGGGCTGAAGCATAAGCTCCCAGTGGGTTTTGAAATGGTCGTCGCCGCCACCTCTCCAATGGTAGCCAATCCCACTATGGGATGCGTCGATGACCGTGGCCGCCTCTTCGTAGGCGACTCCGCTGGCGTAAATTGGAGCCCGAAGAAGTTCGAAGCCGTCCTCCCGAACCGCGTCCTCATGCTCGAGGACCGGGACGGCGACGGGGTATTCGAGCGCAGCACCGTCTTCGCGGATAAACTCGCCGTGCCTAAGGGCGGCTGCTGGGCCGACGGTAGTCTCTTCGTCGCCTCGCCTCCCGGCATCTGGAAGTTCACCGATGCGGACGACGACGGCGTCGCCGAGAAGCGCGAGCTCGTCGTGGACGGCTTCGCCTGGACGGCCAACGGCGCCGACTGTCACGGCCCCCGCCTGCACCCCGACGGTCGCCTCTATTGGACGCATGGCCGCAAGGGCCACACCGTGAAGCAGAAGGACGGCACGCTCGTGCACGCCGGCCTCAACAGTGGCGTCTGGTCGATGAAGACCGACGGCTCCGACATCCGCTGGCATGCCCTAGGCTGCGCCGATAATCCGGCCAGCATCGACTTTACCCCGACCGGCGAGGTCGTGGGCACCGTCGACCTCTATTTTGGCAGCCCGCGCGTCGACACCCTGATGCAGTGGCAGCTCGGCGGCGTCTATGAGCGCCCGGACTTCCTGCGTATCATCGCCGATCTCCCGCGCACCCACGAGCGTATGCCGATCCTCAAGGAACTCGGTCACGTCGTCCCCAGCGGCTGCGCCTTCTGGAAGAGCGGAGACCGGATCGCGCCCGCCGACCATCCCCTTTCTTCCGGTCCGGATAACCTCCACCTTCTCGTCTCCTACTACAATTCCCAGAAGATCGTCCGTTTTGAACTCAAGCCCGAGGGTTCCACTTATCAGGCGACGGAGCACGATTTCTTCACCCTCGACCGCAAAGGCGCGCACCTCTCCGACGTCATCGAGGCCCCCGACGGCTCGTTACTGATCCTCGACACCGGCACTTGGTATTCGCATTGCCCGTCCAGCCTGCAGGGCGTGGCGAACGTCCCCGGCGCGATCTACCGCGTGCGTCGCACCGCCGAAGGGAAGGCCGCCCATGAGGCCGTCGCCAAGGCGCACCGTCCCTTTGCACCCGCCCCGGTGAAGACCGATGCCGAACTTCTCGCCCAACTTTCGTCCGCCGACCAAGCGGTCGTCCGTCGCGGCCTCGAAGGTCTGACCTTCCGTGAGGCCAAGTCGCCGGCCGTCACCGCGGCCATCCGTGGCCTCCTGGCACGTGAGGCTGACCTCGTGCTCGAGCACGCCATTCTCACCGCGGGTATGCGTCTCGCCGGTTTCACCGCCGCCGATTTCGCTACCGTCAAAGGTCCCATCGCGCAGGCCCGTCTCCTCCGCATCGTCTCGCAGACTCGCGTCAAGGAGTCCGACTACGGCGACGTCCTGAAGTTCGCGCTCAGCCAGGCCGATTCCGCTGACGACGCCCTCGCCAAGAATGCTTATCTCGCCCTGATCAAGGCGCCTGACGCCGATGCGATCCTCGCGCCGGTCTTTGGCCAGTGGCTCGCGCAACCCGCGCCGACCGCCACGCAGGTCGCCGCCATGGGTAAGCTGGCGAGCGCGCTCGCCGGCCAGCCCGGTGTCGCGAAGGGCATCGCCCGGATGCTCGGTCATGAGAAGGCCGCCGTCCGTCAGGCCGCGCTGCGCGCCATCGCGGCCCAGCCGGGCAAGGTCGACGCCCAGTTCTGGAATGCGCCGCTCCAGGCGCAGCTCGCCAAGGGTGCCTCGCCGCTCTTGCTCGACGCCCTTGCCCGCGTGAAGGACAAGCGCTTCGACGAGGCCTTGAACGCGATCGCTGCTGACACGACGAAACCTTCGTCGCTCCGCCTCAAGGCGCTCCTCGCCCTCTCTAGCGGTGGCGAAGACCTTAGCGACGCCGCGTTCAAGCTGCTCACGGACCTCTTCGTCGATCCGGCGAATCCGGGACTGCGCATGGACGCCGCGGCTCGTCTCGCCAACACGAAGCTGACCCCGGCGCAGTGGGACGCTTATCTCGCGTTGCTGCCGAACGCCGGCCCGCTCGAGCAGAGTGAACTCCTCGTCGCGCTCGCCGTGTCGCAGAACTACAAGCGTATCTCCAAGGACACCGGACGAAAGATCGCCGTCGCCTTCAGTAAGTCTTCGATGCTCGGTACGTTCCGCCAAGATCTTGTGCGCAAAGCTTTCGGCTTCCTGCCACGCGAGATCTATGAAGTCCTCGAGCCGTCGTTTGACGCCGCCCTCGCGGCCAACGAAGCCAAGAAGGAACGTCTCGTCCCACTGGCCCAAGCCGCGGTGAAGAAAGGCGACCCTATCGCCGGCCGCGCCGTCTATGAATCCGGACGCGGCGCCTGCCTCGCCTGCCACAAGATCGGCGACAAAGGTAACGAGCTCGGGCCGAACCTGACCAAGATCGGTGGCATCCGTGCGGAGCGGGAACTCGTCGAGAGCATCCTCTTCCCGAGCTACAACATCGCCCGCGACTACGACCTCAATTCGTTCCAGCTCACCGACGGCTCCAGCGTGCTCGGGCTCATCCAGGCGCGCTCCGCCGAGGGCGTGACCGTCAAGGAGGCTTCGGGGCAGGTCCGTCTGCTACCCAACGAGGCCATCGCCTCTTCGACCCAGCTCACCACGAGCCTCATGCCCGCCGGTCTCGACGGCATGCTTTCTGAAAAGGAGCTGGTCGATCTCGTGGCGTATCTGCGATCGCTGAAATAAGTTGATTCGTTGACCGGTTGATCAGTTGGCCGGACGGACTCACTCAAGGGGAGACCGGAGACCGGGATATTAGCTGAGGGCATGATAACCCCAGCCAATCATCCGGTCTCCGGTTTCCCTTTGATCGTTAAGGCGCTGCCCCTACCTCAGGAGCCAGAGGCTGAGAAGGGGAAGGGCGAGGATGAGGAGGCAGCCGCCGGAGCGGGGGCGGGAATCGTCGTAGAGTGAGCTGGTGCGCTCGTCGACCTCCCGTTGGATCTTTTCCTCGATGTCGGCTTCCAGGTCCGGCGGGATGCCGCCCTCGCCGTATTCGTCGTCGGAGGTGAAGTTCTCGTCGTCGTTATCGTCGCTCATATGGGCATGGTATGCCCAAGGGCAGGGGGGACGCAAGGGGGCGGCCCGTCATAACAGGCTGGAGCATCGGCGGGTAATCCCCACGCTGACGGCAGCATGGCGACCATCCTTTGCATGAAGTGGGGCAAGAAATACGGCCCGGAATACGTGAACCGGCTTCACTCCATGGTGAGCCGTCACCTGACCATCCCGTATCGCTTCGTTTGCCTGACGGACGACAAGACCGGCCTCAACGCCGGTATTGAGACGTTCCCCATTCCCAGTCTCGAGCTACCCGCTGGCGCCCCGGAGCGCGGCTGGACCAAGCTCGTCTCGTTCTCGCCCGCGCTGACTACGCCCGGCGGTCCGGAACTCAAAGGCGACATCCTCTTCCTCGATATCGACATCGTCATCGTCGGCAACATGGACTCGTTCTTCACGCAGCCTGGCGACTTCCTGATCATCCGTGACTGGCAGAAGGGCGACTACACCGGCAACTCGTCGGTCTACCGTTGGCGCGCCGGCACCTATCCCGACGTCCTCGAATATTTCCGCACGAACCTCGACGCCGTGCGCAAGCGTCACCGCAACGAGCAGGAGTTCCTGACCGCACATCTGAGCGCGCAGGGCAAGGTCAGCTACTGGCCGGAGACCTGGTGCCGCAGCTTCAAGAAGCACTGCGTGAAATATTTCCCGTTCTCGTTCTGGCAGACCCCCGAGATTCCCGAAGGCGCCAAGATCGTCGTCTTCCACGGTCTCCCCAATCCGCCCGACGCGCTCGTCGGCCGCAGCGGTAAGTGGTATCGCCGCGTGCTGCCTACGGCTTGGATCGGGGAGAATTGGAAATAAGAGCGGAGCTCTTATTTCCAGGGGGCACGTGGGCAAGGTGACACGGTGACAAGGGGGAGTGATAACTCAAAGGGAGACCGGATGATTGGCTGGGGTGTTGATGCCCTCAGCTAACTTCCCGGTTTCCGGTCTGGCATCGTCCCCTTGTCCACGTGCCAACTTGCCCACGTGTCCCCTCGAAGGCGCTGAGCGCCTTCGCGCTTACTTGCTCTCTTCGGCGGCCTCGTCGTTGGCGGCTTCTTCCTTGGCCTGGGCCTGACTGCTCAGGATGGGCTGGGCGAAGAGGCGGCCGTCGGGGAGGTTGGCGATGTAGCCTTCGCCGATGAGGAAAGAAAGGTCCGTGAGCACCTGCGTCTTGGCGGCGTCTTCGGCTTTCTCGCCGGCGAGCGCGAGGACGAGGTCCTTCGCCTGCTGGGCCGGTTTGCGGTCGAGCGAGTCGAAGAGCTTGGCCATCGGATCGCTGAAGGTGGACTTCGGGTCGCGGCAGCGACGGCGGACGGAGCACGCGTAGGTGATGCCCTTCGAGCCCTTCTTATAAAGGTGGAAGCCTTCCTTGCGGAGGCGGCCGCGGATACCGTTGGCGGTGTCGAGGGGGAAGGCGCGCTGCTGTTCGAGGGCGTAGCGGACGGAATCGCGGAGCGGGCCGGGATTGAGTTCTTCGAGCAGGCGACCGGCGAAGCGGACCCACGGATGGGTTTTCACCACGAGGTCCTTGCGGAAGGCCTGGAGGAAGCCGCGGGCGGCGTCGAGGGACTCGAGGCGCTCCGGTTCGCCTTCCTTGCGGTCCTTCGGAGCGTATTCGCTGCGGGTGGACATCGACTTCAGCCAGGCGTCGATCTGTTCCTGTTCGCGGACCATCTCGAGGCGGCCCTTGAAGGCGTCGAACGGCACGTTCGGGCAATGGCGGGCGTGGTGTTCGCGCAGGTTGCGCTGGTAGCTGTGGTGCGTCGGCGCGCCGAGCAGCTTGCCCGTCTGCGAGCACTTCGCGACCATCAGGAAAGAGCCCTTGGGGGCTTCGACTTCGACTTCGACGACGTCGAAGAACTTGTCGAGGTGACGGGACATCACGTGCGAGACCGCGTCGCCTTCGCTGAGGAAGGGATGGCCGTCGGGTACGGAGACGGCGAGCAGGGCGTCGGGGCGCTGTTCGGCTTCGAGGTGGCGGATGACGATCGAGAGACGGTCTTCCTTGTCGAGGATCAGGCGGGCGACCTCGAAGAGCTCGTAGGTCATCTTGCTCTTCTTCATCGCGCCACCGAGGATTTCGAACTTCGCGTCATCCGGGAAGAAAGCGCTGGCGACGACAGGACGGAAGACCGGTGCGTCTTCAAAGCGGGAAGGGCCGCGGTCATCGCGGCGACGATCATCGCGCCGAGGTCCACCTGGGCCATCACGACGGGGTCCGCCAGGTCCGGCGCCAGGGCCGTCACGACGAGGTCCGCCGCTGGGCGGTCCGCGGCGGTCACCGCCGGGTCCATCACGAAAACGAGGGCGATCGCCATCGCGGCGGGGGCCGCCGTTGCCGGAGCTCACCTTCTCGGAGGGTCCGCTGACCCAGGAGGGCCCGAAACCAAGGGAAGAGAGGTCCAGTTCAAAGGACTTTTCCTTGGGAGGGTTGTTTTCGGCCGAGTCGGAGGACATTGAGGAAGTGAGCGTTTGGAAAGATGACCGCTTGGCAAGCATCAGCACAATCGCTTTTTACTTGCACCAGCCGTCAGGAGTTCCAGCGTGCACCTTCCTTTATTGCTCAGGTGGTGGAATGGCAGACACGCATGCTTGAGGTGCATGTGCCGCAAGGTGTCCGGGTTCAAGTCCCGGCCTGAGCACCAATTTAGGCTGGGTCGGTCCGGAAACGGGCCGGCCCTGTTTTTGGTTCACATCATTCCCGACACCCCGCAGTAGTAGGGACATGGCTACGCAGGGAAAACTCGACGTCCTCATCCTCGGCTCCGGCGGCCGGGAGCATGCCTTGCTCAAGGCCTGCCTCCGCAGCCCCCGCGTGGCCAAGGTCCGCGTGGCCCCCGGCAACGGCGGCATGGCGCTGGAGGCCGAGTGCCTGGAGGTCGACGCCGCCAACCCTGCCGCCGTCCTGGATCTCGTCCGTCGCACGGCCTCGACCTTCGTGATCGTCGGACCCGAGGTCCCGCTCGCCGCTGGCGTCGTCGACGCCCTCGAAGCCGCCGGCATCCCAGCCTACGGTCCGCTCGCTTCCGGCGCCCGCCTCGAGGCCAGCAAGGCTTTCAGTAAGGATTTCATGGTGCGCCATAAGGTACCCACCGCCGCTTCGGAGACGTTTCGCTCGCTCGCGCCCGCGCTGGAGTACGTGCGCAAGCAGCCCGTCCCCATCGTCATCAAGGCTTCGGGTCTCGCGGCAGGGAAGGGCGTCGTCATCGCGACCACGCACGCCGAAGCCGAAGCCGCGTTGCGCGACATGATGGAGACGAAGGTCTTCGGCGCGTCGGGCGACGAGGTCGTCATCGAAGAATTCATGCAAGGTGAAGAGGCGTCGATCATGCTGATGGTGTGTCGCGACGAATACCTCATGCTGCCGCCGAGCCAGGACCATAAGCGCGTCGGCGAAGGCGACACGGGTCTGAACACCGGAGGCATGGGCGCGTATGCTCCCACCACTGTTGTCACGCCCGAGGTCGAACGTCGTCTCCGCGAGGAGATCATCGCGCCCACGCTGCGCGGCCTCCGGGCCGACGGCATTGATTACCGCGGCACGCTCTACGTCGGCATCATGGTCACCGAGAGCGGACCCAAGGTCGTCGAGTTCAATGTCCGTTTCGGCGACCCCGAGTGCCAGGTGCTCATGCCTTCGCTCGAGACTGACCCCGTGCAGATCATGGAAGACATTGCCCATGGCCGCTTCCGTCCTTCGGCCGTGAAGCTGCGTCCGGGCGCCACGATCATCATCGTCCTCGCTGCTGGCGGTTATCCCGGCGAGATCCGCAAGGGCGACCCCATTACCCTGCCTGCGTCCCTGCCGGAGGGCGTGGACATTGTTCATGGTGGCACCAAGCGCCTGCCAGACGGACGGGTTGTCACCTCCGGCGGCCGCGTCCTCGGCGTCGTGGCCCATGGCCCGACCCTGCAGGAAGCCGCCCGCCGGGCCTACGCCGTCGTCCCCCAGATCAAGTTCGAAGGGTGTCACTACCGTCGGGATATCGGTTATCGCCAGCTCCGTCGCGACGGGGCGGTTTGAACACTTGAACCGAGGGGCTTATCCCTCATCTTGAACCGCATGGCCGTCGAACGAGACACCGTCACGTTTGTCTGCACAGGTAATACCTGTCGCAGTCCGATGGCGGAGGCGTTGCTCCGGGCGACCCTAGTCAAGCGAGGGCAGGGGCTCGAGAAGCTGAAGGTCGCCTCCTTCGGGCTCGCCGCGGAGGGCGGTCAGCCGCCGTCCGCCAATTCCGTCAAGGCCATGCAGCGGATCGGCTTGGATGTCTCTGGTCACCGCAGCCGGCTGCTGAGTCAGGCCGATGTTGACCGCAGCATCGTGATCTTCGGCATGACCGAGTCGCACCTCGCCGCCCTGCATTCTCGTTTCGACGTCCTGCCCGCTTTCGTGCTCCTCCTGCGCGACGTCCTGCCAACCGATGTCCCGCGGGATATTCCCGACCCGTTCGGCGGCGGTTATCGCGATTACGAGGAGTGCCGCGATTCCATGGTTGAAGCCATCCCTGCGATGGTGGAGTTTCTGCGCCAGAATCTTTCCCGATGACCAGCCCGCTTACGCTTTCCTTTGGCAGTGACCATGGCGGACTCGCCTTGCGACGTGGCCTGAGCGAAGCGCTGAAGGCGAAGGGCTACGCCATCCTCGATCGCGGCACCGAGACCGAGGCCTCCTGCGATTATCCGGACTACGCCCATGCCGTGGCCGCCGATGTCGTCGGCGGTAGCGCGAAGTTCGGCATCCTCGTCTGCACGACCGGCATCGGTATCTCCATCGCCGCCAATAAGGTGCGCGGTATCCGGGCCGCCCTGGTCCAGAGCGCCGACGCCGCTGGCCTGAGCCGCCGCCATAACGACGCCAACGTCCTTTGTTTTGGGGCCAAATACGTCGACCTCCCGACCGCCTTGGCGTGCGTCGAGGCCTTCTTGGCGGCCGAGTTCGAAGCCGGCCGGCATACCCGGCGCGTGGATAAGCTGGACTCCCCATGTGGATAACCCCGCCGATTTGCCGTTGCCACGATTCCTCGCACGATTTGCCCTTTCACCATTCCACCCATGACCGCCATTCGCCGCATCCCTCTCGCCCAGCTCGACCCTGAGATCGACCGCCTGATCAAGGCCGAGCTCAAGCGCCAGCAGACGCACATCGAGCTGATCGCCTCCGAGAACTTCACGCTTCCGGCCGTGATGGAGGCTCAGGGCAGCATCCTGACGAACAAGTACGCCGAAGGTTATCCCGGTAAGCGCTGGTACGGCGGTTGCGAGAACGTCGACCAGATCGAGCAGCTGGCCATCGACCGCGCCAAGGCCCTCTTCGGCGCCGACCACGCCAATGTCCAGCCGCACTCCGGCAGCCAGGCCAATGCCGCCGTCTACTTCGCGAGCATCAAGCCCGGCGACAAGATCCTGACCATGAACCTGTCGCATGGTGGCCACCTCACGCACGGCAACTCCGCCAACTTCTCCGGCAAGCTCTACAACGCGGTTCACTACGGCGTGGGCGCCGACGGCCGCATCAACTACGACGAAGTCGAGGAGATGGCCAAGCGCGAGCAGCCCAAGATGATCACCGTCGGCGCTTCCGCTTACGCTCGCGAAATCGACTTCGCCCGCTTCGGCAAGATCGCCAAGGAGAACGGAGCGCTCCTGCTCGCCGACATCGCCCACATCGCCGGTCTTGTCGCGGGTGGGGTGCACCCGTCGCCCGTGCCTTACGCCGACTTCGTCACCACCACCACGCACAAGACCCTGCGTGGTCCGCGCGGTGGCCTCATCCTCTGCAAGGCCGAGCACGCCAAGGCCATCGACTCCGCGGTCTTCCCTGGCGCCCAGGGTGGCCCGCTCGAGCACGTCATCGCCGCCAAGGCGATCTGCTTCGCGCAGTGTGCTACGCCGGAGTTCAAGGAATACGCCAAGCAGGTCGTCGCCAATTCCCGCGCCCTCGCCGACGAGCTCGTGAAGCTCGGTTTCGGCCTGATCAGCGGTGGCACTGACAATCACCTGAGCTTGCTGGATCTCCGCAAGAGCCACCCGACCGTTTCCGGCAAGGATGCCCAGCTCGCTCTGGACGCCGCGCACATCACCACCAATAAGAACACCGTGCCGGACGAGACCCGTAGTCCTTTCCAGGCCAGCGGTATCCGCGTTGGCACGCCAGCCGTGACTTCTCGTGGCATGAAGGAGTCCGAGATGCGGGAAATCGCCCAAGCGATCGCCATTGTCCTGTCCGACCCTCAGAATCCTGCCAAAATCGAAGAGGCGCAGGGTATTGTGGCCTCCCTGACCAGCCGTTTTCCGCTCCCTTATTAACCTTAAGAAAGCCCTTTTTGCCTTTCCAACGGAACAAAATCTCCTACCCTTAACTATACCCCACTAAATCTATGACCTCCTCCCCCCGTAACCGTAAGGGCTTCACGCTCATCGAACTCCTGACGGTGATCGCGATCATCGGCATCCTCGCCGCCGTCCTCTTCCCCGGCGTCCAAGGCGTCATGAAGAAGGCCAAGCAGTCCGCCGCTTCGACCAAGCTGCGTAACATCGCCCAGTCCTACATCACCTTCAATTCCGGCAGCAAGTTCA
Organism: Opitutales bacterium; assembly: GCA_964203605.1. GTDB lineage: Bacteria > Verrucomicrobiota > Verrucomicrobiia > Opitutales > UBA953 > UBA953. The sequence continues at coordinate 10,059 of CAXNMQ010000003.1, read as the reverse complement.
TCAAGGACGCCGCCTGGAACACCGCCACCGCCCCGACCTCGGCCACCACGCTGCCGCAGTTCGCCGCCGTGCTCGCCCTCAACGCCGGCCTGAACAGCGGTGAGATCTGGTACGTCGACGCCGACCCGGCCAACGATAGCGCCTCCTTCCCGAAGCAGGTGCTTCTCGGCGCCGCCGGTGCCGAAACCATCGACCCGTCCTTCATCACGCCGAGCGCTGCCGCTGGCTTCCAGTCCTGGACGACCTACACCCCGACCAACAAGAATCTCAACGAACAGGTCCCCCTCCTCTGGACGCGCGGCCTGACCACCGCCGGCAAGTGGGATACCACCAACGGCGTCTGGGGTGCGGAAGGCGGCCACATCTCCTTCGGTGATGCGCACGTCGATTGGCGCTCTGACACCAGCACGACTGAAAACCAGTTTGCTTCGAAAAAGACCCCGGGCACGACGACCGCCAGCTGGACGGACGCTGTCACCTCCACCACGGTCAAGGAACTGAAGTCCAAGTAAGACTTCGCGACCTCTCCGAAAAGCCCCGTTCTGCGGGGCTTTTTTGTTGGTTTAAGCTGTAACAATAGCGACACACTTTAGGGCTCTCTGGGCTTGCCTGCCTAAGGGGTATTCTTTAAAAGTCTGTTATCTTCACCCCATGAAATCTCCCCACCTCACTCCCGTAACCGTAAGGGCTTCACGCTCATCGAACTCCTGACGGTGATCGCGATCATCGGCATCCTCGCCGCCGTCCTCTTCCCCGGCGTCCAAGGCGTCATGAAGAAGGCCAAGCAGTCCGCCGCTTCGACCAAGCTGCGCAACATCGCCCAGTCCTACATCACCTTCAATTCCGGCAGCAAGTTCATCAAGGACGCCGCCTGGAACACCGCCACCGCCCCGACCTCGGCCACCACGCTGCCGCAGTTCGCCGCCGTGCTCGCCCTCAACGCCGGCCTGAACAGCGGTGAGATCTGGTATGTCGACGCCGACCCGGCCAATGAAAGCGCCTCCTTCCCGAAGCAGGTGCTTCTCGGCGCCGCCGGTGCCGAAACTATCGACCCGGCCTTCATCACTCCGAGTGCTACCAGTGGCTTCCAGTCCTGGACGACCTACACCCCGACCAACAAGAATCTCAACGAACAGGTGCCCCTCCTCTGGACGCGCGGCCTGAACGTCGCCGGCAAGTGGGATACCGCCAGCGGCGTCTGGGGTGCGGAAGGCGGCCACATCGCCTTCGGTGACGCACACGTCGATTGGCGCGCCGACACCAGCACGACTGAAAACAAGTTCGCTTCGAAGAAGACCCCGGGCACGACGACCGCCAGCTGGACGGACGCTGTCACCGCCACCACGGTCAAGGAACTGAAGTCCAAGTAAGACTTCGCGACCTCTCCGAAAAGCCCCGCCCAGCGGGGCTTTTTTGTTTCCGTCCGTTCCGCGTCTGCCACCTTCACCTCCGCATGACGACCTTACGCGCATGGCTGGCCGCGACTCGCCCCAAGACCTTGGTGGCGGCCGTCGCGCCTATCGCGCTCGGCGGCGCGGTCGTTGTGGCCTACTCGGGTGCGCCCGGCCTCTGGGCTCATCAAGTCTTCGTCCTGACCCTGCTGAGCTGCCTCGGCTTCGCGCTCTGCGTGCAGGTCGCCTGCAATTTCGCCAACGACCTCGGGGATTCCCTGCGCGGCGCCGACACTGCCGCGCGCGTCGGCCCGCGTCGCGCCGTCTCCGCCGGCGATATCTCACCCGCCGCCATGCGTCGCGGCATCTGGATCGCCTGCGTCCTTGCCCTCGTCCTCGGCGCGCCCGTCGCGTTGCTTTCGCCTTGGCTGTTGCTGGCGGGCTTCCTCGCGATCGCTTGCGCGCTCGCCTATACGCTCGGACCGTTCCCGTTGGCCTACCGCGGACTCGGTGATGTCTTTGTCGTCACTTGCTTCGGTGTGCAGGCGACCGTCTTAACCGCCTTGGCGGTCTGTATGCCTGATATCGGCGACTGCGGCTGCAACAAGCCGCCCATGACATTGGGCGCCCGCGCTCCTCGCCGGCCTCGGGCTCGGTTTGCTCGCCGACAACATTCTGGTCGCGAACAACGCACGCGATTACGAGACCGACCTCGCCGTCGGCAAGCGCACCACGGTCGTGCGTTTCGGTCGCGGCTTCGCGCGTAACCTGCACGGCTTCAATTCGATCTTCGGCCTGGCTTGCCTCGGGCACGTGTTCGGCTGGGCGCCCATGGCCTTGCTGCCCTTGGCCCTCTGGCAGCACCTTGCCTTCCGTAAGGCCGCCCAGCCGGCCGATTTCCTGCCGTTTCTGGGTCGGGCGGCGGTACTGATGCTCCTGGCGACGATCCTGTGCGTAACTGCCACTTGCCTCGGGTGGGTGCCGGCTGACAGCCTGTGGATGCGATGAGCCAACCCAAGTCACTCGCCGAACAGCTGGAAGCCCTCGTCAACGGGGGTTCTCGTCCGTCATGGGACGAATACTTCATGGCCACCGCGGTGCTCGTCAGCTCGCGTTCCAGCTGCGAGCGTCTGCATGTCGGCTGCATCATCGTCTCGACCGGCAAGCACCCGAACCGCCTCGTCGCCGCGGGCTACAACGGCTTTTTGCCGGGAGCCCCGCATGATTCGCATATCCGCGACGGCCATGAGCTCGCCACCGTGCATGCTGAACAGAACGCCGTGGCCGATGCCGCCAAGCGGGGCGTCTCGCTGCAGGGTACGATCTGCTACGTCACCCATTTCCCGTGCGTCAACTGCGCCAAAATCCTCGCCGCCGCCGGCATCACCGAGGTGCGCTACCGTCACGACTATAAGAACGACCCGCTGGTCGCCGAGATGTTCGGCCAAGCCGGCGTGCTGGTCACGCACCTCGAACGCTGATGGCCCGCGCTCCGCAGACCTTGGCGGGGCAATTGCTGGTCTCGCACCCGCAGCTGCGTGATGACCATTTCCGCGAGACGGTCTTGTTGCTCCATACCCATGACGCCGCGGAGGGCGCGCTGGGCGTCATCGTGAACCGTCCGCTCGGCCGGGTGTTCGGCCAGATTGATTCCACGGCGGAACTCAAGCCACTCGACGACGTGCCCCTTTTTGAGGGCGGCCCGGTGGCGACCGATCGACTGGCCTTCGGTGGCTGGCTCTTTCCTGCCCAAGGCTCGCCCGAGGTGCGCTTCGGATTAGATCAGGAAGAGGCCGCGCAGTTGGCCGCGGACGGACGCTTCCAGCTGGCCGCCTACATCGGCTATGCCGGCTGGTCTCCTGGGCAGCTGGAGAGCGAACTGAAGATGAACACCTGGGTCGTCTGTCCGTTCGATGCGCTCTGCGTCGACTTCGAGGGCGTCGAGCTATGGAAGAAACTCCTCGAGCGCCATCGGCCGGATCTGCGCCTCGAGGCGGATTCGCCGGAGAATCCGGGGCTGAACTGATTTAAGCGACGCTACGCGTCGCGGGGATCGGCTGGCATGGGGGAACTGCTGCGAAACAGTTGCTTACTGGGTAGGGACAGCACCACGTGCTGTCCTCGCGTCAGCGGGCCGTCGAGAGGAGGACCTCGAGGTTCTGCGTGAGCAGTTCGCCGGGGGTGCGCCCATCGGCACCGAGCATCTTCCGTTGGATCAGGCGCGTGCGCTGGGTCTGGTCGATCTCCAGGAGGCGCCAACGGCCAGCCGGCAGCTGAGGGCTCTTGGCGTCGAGGGCCGTCCAGCGGACGGGCATGCCTTGCCAGGAGAATTCGACATACCAGCCCGCGACGTGCGAGGCATCGCCGCGCATGAGGGCGGGATAGTTTTGCACGAAGTCCGGCATCTTATTCGTGCGCAATCCGACCGTGAGAGCGGTAGGTTGGCTGCGGAGGGCGGCGAGGATATCAACCTTCGGTTGACCGAGGATCAGCATCGGGTCCATACCGATGAGATTCTGCCCGTTGTAGAGTCCGTGGAGGTTGGGGCTCTGCTTGTTCTCGGGCTGAGCGGCGTACCAGCGGTTGAAACCTCTCGAAAGCATCAGCCCGACCTCAAAATGGAGGTGGGAGCGATCCTTCGTGATGGGGCTGGCGCCGGCGGAGGTGCGGCCCATCAGGCCGATGACCGTGCCTCGGCGGACCGGTTGGGCCGTCTTCAGGCTCGGTTCGATTTTCGCGAGGTGGGCGTAGAGCGTGTAGACGGGAATTTCCGCGGCGGCATGGTGGAGCACGACGTACCGGCCGTAAGGACCATTGACGTTCGCATTCAGGTAGGCGACTTGGCCGTCCATCGCCGCCAGCACAAGGTCGAGCGCTTCGCCGTCGGCGTTCGTCTTCGCCGGGCGGATGTCGATGCCTTCGTGGAAGCGCTTGCCGTCCTCGCGGACCATGCCGAAGAGGGCCGACTCCATCTTGCCCGACACCGTCGGCTGCAGGTAATCCTGCGGGGTGCGGATCGAAGCGCGATCCATCGTGGTGGGCCAGACGATGTCCGTCGCGCCCAGCGGGAGAGCCGTGAGGCAGAGGAAGAGGAGGGCGAGGCTGTTCCGCAGGCTCACTTGCGTTCGTCTTCCTTGAGCTTGCGGAGCTTGAGCGCCGAGATGTTGAGGCGCCTGCTGATATCCATCACCGCCTCCGTGTTCGAAAGGCCCTTCTTCTCGACGTGGAACATCAGGTTGCCGTTCACGATCTGCTGGTCGATGGGCATGAAGCCGACGGCGGCGTCATTGATGATGAGGACGAAGCGGCGGCCTCTGGCCTCCTTGGTGTAGTTCATCACGTCGATGGCGGCCTTGCGGTCGAGCTGGACGAGGAGGAACTCTTGGCGGAGATCCGGGTCGCCGCTGGTGATCGCGTCGGTATTCAGGATTTCTTCGGCCGGTACGAGCGGCTTGGTCATCACCGTGATAGTAATCTGGCTCACCGGGAGGCGGACATCCTGCCGCATCGAACCACCCGAAGCGGCTGAGGCTTCGACGAAGATGGAGGCGATCTCGTCGGGGATATCGTTATTCTTGCAGCCTGCGAGGAGCAGGGCGCTGAGGGCGACGGCAAGGCGGAAGAGGGTCATGGAAAGGTCAGCCGACGAGCAGGTCGAGCGAGGCTCCGACCTGCAGGATGTGGGCGGGCTGGAGGTCCAGCACCGGGACGAGGTAGGTCTGCTTGCTGGCGGCGTGGACGTAGGTCATCAGGCCTTGGTCGGCGACGCCGACCTGCTTGATGATGCGCTTGCGCTCCAGGAGCATGGCGAGGATGTGCTTGAGCACGCCTTTGTCGCCGGACGGATCGGCGTCGTCTTCAAAGAGAGAAAGAAAGAACTCTTCGCGGGAGGCGAGGAGCTGGGCGCGATGGGCCTGTTCTTCTTCGCCGCGTTCCTTGACCTCGCGGGTCCAGCGACCGAGGAGGATTCCGTCGGGCTTGAACGAGGTCGCGTGGTCACGGAGTACGTCGCAGCGCTCGATGTTGCCGCCGAGAGGCTTGAAGACGACGCACGTCACGAGATCGCCAACGTGGAGTTCGTTGCCGGAAGCGGCGCAGATGCGCGCGATGGGTTTAACCTGCCAGTCCATGACCGATATGAGATGTCGGGCAGGGCGGGGCGGGCAATCCCATTCAAGATGGTTTACACCTGACTTATTGGTCAGTCGGGGCAGTCTGACCGCCATGTCCGACACCCCTGCCACCGGCATCGCCTTGCTCGTCGTGGACGTCCAGCCGACCTTCCTCAAGGCCATGCCCGAGGGTGAGGCCTGCCTGCGCCGCTGCGTGCTGGCCGCCTCGGCCGCCAAGCTCCTCGGGGTGCCGGTGCTCTTCACCGAACAGGTCCCGGCCAAGCTCGGCCCGACCCATCCCGATCTCCTGCTCGCCGCCGGCGAGGGGCGGGCGGTCTTCGGCAAGACGGCTTTCTCGGCTTTTGGCGCCCCTGGGCTGGTGGAGGCCTTCGGCAAGATGCAGGTCAGTCAGCTGCTCATCTGCGGCTTAGAAATTCCGGTCTGCGTTTACCAGACCGCCATGGATGCCCTCCGTGAAGGCATGGGGGTCACGATCTTATCCGATGCCGTGACGGGCCGGCGCTCCGCCGACGGTCAGGCCTGTCTGGAGTCTCTGCGGGCGGCCGGGGCGCATGTCCTGCCAACCGAGACGGTCTTCTACGCCATGGTTGGTGATGCGACGCACCCGCAGTTCCGCGCGTTCACCGAACTCGTCAAGCAGGCCGCTTAGACTTGGTCGACCGTCAGGCTCGCCGCCGGTACGGCCGCGGCGTCGACAGGCAGGCCGACGTCGGCCCAAGCCGCGAAGGCAATCATCCCGGCGTTGTCGCCGCAGTGCTTTGGCTCGGCCACCATCAACGGTAGGCTGCGCTGCTGGGCAACCTGGGCCAGGCGCGTGCGCAGCGTGCGGTTATTAGCGACGCCACCAGAAAGCCCGACCGACTTATAGGAGGAAAGGTCAAGCGCCGCGCCGGCCTTCGACGCCAGCTGCTCGATGATTGCGTGCTGATAGCCGGCGCACAGGTCGGGCATCTCGGCGGCGAGCTGGTCGTCCGACATCTTCTCCAACTGATAGCGCAGGGCCGTCTTTAGGCCCGAGAAACTCATGCGCAGGTCCGCCTTCTCCGGGATGCCGCGGGGAAAAGGGTATTTCTTCAGGTCGCCTTGCAACGCTTGCTTCTCGATGAGCGCGCCGCCTGGGTAAGGCAGCCCGAGCAGCTTCGCACCTTTATCGAAGGCTTCGCCCGCGGCGTCGTCGACCGTGCGGGCGACGACCGTGAGGCGCAGTTGTTCGTCGAGTTTCACGAGTAGCGTGTTGCCGCCCGAGACCACGATGGCCAGGTGCGGGAGTAGGGCGGTGCGGGCGGCGGCGAAGCCGGCCGGATTCTGTGCGTGTACGGCGATGAACGGCGAGTGCACGTGGGCGCGGAGGTGATTCACGCCGACGATCGGGAGGCCGCGGGCCAGCGCGAGCGAACGCGCGAGGGTCACGCCCATCGACAGGCAGGGGAGGAGTCCCGGACCGCGGGTGACGGCGATCGTCTTGGCCTGCGACAGCTCGGTGTGGAAATCGGCGAGCAGGAGGGGCAGGGCGGAGAGGTGCATGCGGCTGGCCAGTTCCGGGACCACGCCGCCATATTTCACATGTTCTGCCGCCTGCGAGCTGATGAGTTCGCGCACGAGTCCACGGGCCGGGTCGAAGAGTGCCAGGGCCGATTCATCGCAGGAACTTTCGATCGCGAGGATCATCTGCCTGCAGTCAGGTCAATTCGGAGGTCGGCTCAATCCCGATTCGTCTGGCGGAGCGGAAAAGACCGCATAACGCTTCCTGCGTGGAGCCCGCGGCCCGACATGACGCCATCGTCGCCTTGCTTCGTCGCGAAGCCCGCGGCGGCGTGGTCTCGTTCGCGCGCCTCGTCGAGGCGGCCCTTTACGCCCCGGGGCTCGGATATTACGTCGCGGACCGTACCCGCGTCGGCAAGTCCGCCGGCACCGACTTCACCACCGCGGCGGCCCTCGGACCGATGTTCGGTCAGCTGATCGCGGGCGCGGCGCAGTCGTTGGTCGGCGACTTGAAGTCGCATACCCTCGTCGAAATCGGCGCTGAGCCTGGCCAGGCGCATTATGCGGGCGTCGCCTCGCAGTTCGCTGAGCTGCGTACTTTTCGTTTTGGTGCGGAGCCGCAGTTCCCGGCTCGCAGTGTGCTCGTCGCCAACGAGCTGCTCGACGCGCAGCCCTTCCATCGGTTCGTCCGCCAAGGCGGAATCTGGCGTGAACTCGGCGTGCGGGTCGACGGGGCTGAACTCACCGTTGGGCCGCTAGGAGAATTTTCCACGCCGCGCGCCGCGGAGTTTGCGCTCTCGCTGCCCGTCGCGGAAGAGGGCTGGATCATCGATGCGCCGTTAGCCGCGGAGGAACTCCTCGCCAAGATCTTGTCTGGCGGTTGGTCTGGCGCCGTCATTCTGCTCGATTACGGCAAGACCATCGCGCAGTGCCTCGAGTCTTCGCCGGCCGGTACGGCGCGCGCGTATCGCAGTCACCAGCTTTCGGGGGCGATCTTGGAGAACCTCGGCTCCCAGGACCTCACGTGCCACGTGCTTTGGGATCGGATTGAGCCGATCTTGGTGGCGGCTGGGTTCAGGAGTGTTCGCCTGGACCGCCAGGAAGCCTTTTTCGTCAAATATGCCGGCGGTGAAATGGAGCGCATCGCGCTGTCGGGCGACCACGAGGCTACGGGCCGCTTGCGGGCTTTGACGCACCCGGCTCATTTTGGGGCGAAGTTCCAGGTCCTGCACGCCATCCGGGGTTAATCGGAAGTTTTTGGAAGGGACGCTCGACCTGAAGGGAACAACCCCTTTTCTGGGCTGTACCCCTATTTCCGCCATGAAGTCCTCCCTCTTCGCCACGTTCACCCTTTGCCTCGGCGTTGTCGCCCTCCAGGCCGACACCAAGGTCATCGAAGCCTTCGAAGGCGACGGCTTTGATAGCTGGCAGGCCACCGGCACCGGCTTCGGTCTCGCGCCGATCGCCGGCAAGGTCGACGGCGTCAATGGCGAGTTCCGCAATTATGGGGGTAACGCGCTCGTCTGCTCCGGCCTGCGCGGCGACGCCGCCACGGGCACGCTGACCTCGCCCGAGATGAAGCTCACGCACGCCACCCTGGGCTTCCTTGTCGCCGGCGGCAACCATCCCGGCAAGACGGCCGTCCAACTCCTCGTCGGCGGCAAGGTCGTCCGCGAAACGACCGGCGCCAACGACTTGACCCTACGCGAGACTGTCTGGGACATCGCGGAGTTTAAGGGCAAGAGCGGTGTCATCCGGATCATCGACAACCATGTCGGCGCCTGGGGGTTCATCGCGGCGGACCATTTCGTCTTCTCGAGCGAAGCCAAGCCCGCCTTCCCGAAGGGCGGCCGCCCCAAGCCCAAGGCTGACGCCAGCCTCGTGCGCGTCGCCGGCGAAGGCAGTGCCGCGCTTGTCCCCGGTGCCACCTTCAAAGTCTCTGCCGACCGCAAGGTCACCGGCGTCACCTCGCCCACCGCCATCGGCTTTGCTAACGACGGCTCCGTGTACGTAGCCGAATCGCACCGCTTCCGCTTCGGCATCGAAGATGACCGCAACCACCTCTATTGGTACCACGACGACCTCGCCGCGGCGACCACCGCCGATCGCTTGGCTCTGCATAAGAAGTGGGAGGCCAAGCGTTCCCACGAGTGGATGACGGCCAAGTCCGAGCTCATCCGCCATGTCGGGGGCGAGCAGGCCGACGGCACCTTCACGACCAACAAGATCTTTTCCGGTGGCTTCAATGACGTGCTGGATGGCACTGGCGCCGGAGTGATGGCCTGGGATGACACGGTCTATTTCGCGTGTATCCCCAAACTCTGGATGATGCAGGACGCCAAGCAGGACGGCGTCGAAACCGCCCGTAAGGTCATTGAAGACGGCTTCGGCGTGCGCATCTCGCTCTCCGGCCACGACATGAACGGCTTCGCGATTGGTCCGGACGGACGTGTCTGGGGCACGATCGGCGACCGCGGCTTCAATCTCACCACCAAGGAAGGCAAGAAGTACGATTCCCGCAACCGCGGCGCGGTCTTCCGTTTCGAACCGGACGGCACGAACTTCGAGGTCGTCCACTTCGGCCTGCGTAACCCGAAGGAGATCGCTTTTGATGACTTCGGTAACGGCTTCTCCGTGGATAATAATTCCGACCAAGGCGACGCCGCCCGCGTGGTGTATGTCGTCGAGGGAGCTGATTCCGGTTGGGAGATGGAGCATCAGGCCATGCACACCTTCCATCGCTCGATCGGCCTCGAACAGCGTCCGCTGTCGCGTTGGATGACCGAGAAGGTCTGGGAGCTGCAGAATCCGGCCCAGCCGGCCTTTATCATCCCGCCTTCTGCTTACATCAGCTCGGGTCCGTCCGGCCTGACCTATCACCCGGGCGCGGGCTTCCTCGAATCCGAAGCCGGCCATTTCCTTATCTGCGACTATCGTGGCTCCGCCGGCGCCTCCGGTATCTGGTCCTTCAAAATGGAGCCTGCGGGTGCCGGGATGAAGATGACCTCTTCGCACCAGCTGCTTTGGGGTGTCGCCGCGACCGACGTCGAATA